>CAZJZG010000012.1:0-37239 GCA_964550455.1 uncultured Bacteroidales bacterium
ATACAACTTAATTATTTATAAATCAAATATTTAAGCCTTTTCTGAAAGTGCCTAGAATAATTTCTACTTTTTTGGATTAAAAACAGCTTTCAACAATCTCTCTTTGGATAAAAATACCCAAAGGGAGATTTTTTTCCTGACTTATCCCTTTTAGTGCGGTCAAAACATTTTGGATAGAATTCCAATTATTTTATACGATTTGTATTTACAAAATAGTCCAAACTGTTTTGTAAATATACAAACGTAATACCGATGGTTTAAATATATAGAACAATTGAGCAGAGCGAAAATTGGTCTATTATATTTTTCCAATCGGTTTTAGCTGCTAGTTCCACTTTTATTAAGGTGGTTTTACCAGATACCTTATTGAAAATGGCCATCTGTGCTTCTTAATATACTCTGTGATAGTTGATAACCACTGAGAACACAGAGGTACACAGAGAAATCCGTTAAAAACCTCTGTGCCTCTCCGTGTCCTCTGTGGTTAAATGAATTACTATTAAAATGTTATTATTGTAAACGAGTATTATATTGCTACTGTGCAGCTGTGAATTTTTCAACCCGCGGTTAAGAGGATAACATGCTACGGTTTATCCAGTGCAGAACAAATATGCTTTAAAACAATACGTTTATTGTTATTCCTGAACTGCTTGCGCCCTATATTCTGTTTTTGCCACCCTAATTTTTGCACTTTTTAGTCCCTTAGTGCGGTAAAAACAATAAAATTAAATGAATAAATGCTGATAATCAATGATTTACAACGACACTAAATTGAAGGGGTACAAACCAGAACACTATATTTTCATTTCTTAGCCTCAGAAATAAATTTATCAGCAATAGGTCTTGAAAGTTCAGGATGGTCATTCATTCGTTCAGGATGCCATTGAACACCTATCAAAAACGCTTTATTCTTACTATCAGACCATTCTATTGCTTCAATCACACCATCAGATGAAGTTGAAGAAACTCTTAGACCCGGTGCCAGGTCCCTTATCGCCTGATGATGATTTGAAGTAACAATCCCGCTTGCACAGGCAGTTATCTCATTCAAAAAACTTCCTTCAGCAACTGATACTTCATGTACACATGCCAGAGGATCATCATGATCCCTATGGATAACATCCATTCCAACATCCTCAGGAATGTCAATGATCATGGTGCCTCCAAGAGCAACATTCAGGATCTGATGCCCCCGGCATATTCCCATAACAGGAATATTCATTTCCAATGCCTTGTGTATCAGCGAAATCTCAAGTGAATCGCGATATCGGTCAAATTCTCCGCATCTCACAGTATCATGTATCATTCCATACAGATCAGGAAATATATCCTCGCCTCCGGTAAGCAACAAACCCTGGCTCAGCCCAATGATCTTCAATGCTGAATCCAATCCCAGATCATACAGATTTGTTAATATCAGTGTTGAATCTGAATTGAGCAACCATTGCTCGTAAAATGAACCTGATTTTGAAATCACAATTCTTGTTGGAGATTTTTCCGGTGCAGAGCAGGAAAATATATGGCTGATAATGAATAATATCAGCGCAATTTTAGCGCAGTAACGTATTCCTTTATTCATAAGCATGAAATTTTTATTTTATAAAAGTTCACCCTGCAAATAATACAAATTATACGATTTGTATTTACAAAATAGTCCAAACTGTTTTGTAAATCTACAAACGTAAATGCCGATGGTTTAAATATATAGAACAATCGAGCAGAGCGAAAATTGGTCTATTATATTTTTCCAATTGGTATTATATTTACAATTATCAAAAATCAAAATACTTATCTGGTTTCTGAGTTTAATTTCCGGCAAGCAGTTCCTTAACAATAGCTGCAATAGTTTTGTTATCAGCTTTTCCCATCAGTTGCTTTGAAGCTTCGCCCATTACCTTCCCCATATCCTTTATACTTTTTGCATCAATGTTTTTGATTAGATCAGCAATAACAGCTCTGACATCCTCTATATCGAGCTGTTTTGGCAAATATGCCTCGATAACGGAGACCTGGCTCTCTTCTGTTTGAGCAAGGTCTGCTCTTCCCTGGCTACGGAAAATTTCAGCAGACTCCCGGCGTTGTTTAACCATTTTTTGCAATAGTTTAATTTCTTCCTCTTCCGAAATGGTTTCCACAAAAGCTGTCCCTCTGGTTTTTTCAAGCAAAATAGCTGCTTTTATTGCTCTCAGTGCTTCCAGTTTACCGGCATCCCGCGCTAACATGGCAGCCTTGATATCAGTCATTATTTTTTGTTCGAGGTTCATAGTTAAAAGGATTAATCCGGATTATCGTACAAATATGCGTTATTACTACGAATTTCAGTATTATTTTCCTCATCAACATCAAGAACATAACGTGAAGCCTGCAAACCAACATTTGGAGGAGGATCTTTAAGTTCAAAATTCACACGTTTGTATGCCGGCTCATTTTCCAATTCACTTAATCCTGCCGGTGTTTTCATTTTCATACTTAAACTTTTCAGCCTTTGAATACGTTCTTCTGACTGTTTTCTCAGCAGGTCGGTATCTTCGGTTTCAGATGATTCAACAGGCTTGCTGGCCGGTGCAAAAATCCTGTCTTCGTCAGTATCCTGAATGGTATTTTCAGTTTGTTTCAATTTTGGAGACTCAATTTCAAATTTCAGAATATTATCCTCTTCTTCTTTCATTAACGAAGATTCTTCTAGCTTCTCTTCTTCGTCCGGGAATAGCTTCATGGTTTCTGATTCTGACCTTTTTACTACTGGTTCAGATATCTGATCGAACAAGCTTATCAACTGATTATCAGGCTCCATGGTTATTTCTTCATCCGGTCTGATCTCAATATGTTCCTTCTCTATTATATTGGAATCAGCAACTACACCAACGATTTTCTTTTCCACCTTTGGATGTTCTGACTTTTTCCTGTTAAACCCTGTTGCAACAACTGTTACACTGATTTTTGAGCCAAGCTCAGGATTTCTTGCATAACCCCATAATATCTGAGCGCTCTGACCCGCTTCATTTTGAATATATTCAGTTATTTCATTGATCTCATCAACACTTATTTCATCTTCACCTGAATTTATTTGTAATAAAATATTATCGGCACCTTTAATTGAGTTGTCGTTAAGCAATGGCGAATTTAACGCACCCTTCACAACCTTTGATGCACGGTCCTCTCCGTCAGCGGTATCTGAACCCATTATAGCCTTGCCACTATCGGTTAAAACTGTTTTAACATCTTCAAAGTCAACGTTTACATATCCTTCCATAGTAATTATCTCAGCTATGCCTTTAGCGGCAGTGGTAAGGATATCGTCAGCCCTGTTGAATGCCTCGCTTAATTTCAGGTTCCCGTAGAGTTCCCGCAATTTATCATTACTTATCAGCAGCAATGCATCAACATATTTCCTCATTTCTTCAATTCCGGCTTCAGCCTGCTGGCAGCGTTTGCGTCCTTCAAACGAAAATGGCAAGGTAACAATACCCACAGTAAGTATGCCCAATTCACGGGCTGCCTGAGCAATTACAGGTGCTCCGCCGGTACCTGTGCCACCTCCCATTCCGGCTGTAATAAACAGCATTTTTGTATTCACCTGAAATATTTCATTGATCTGATCAATTTGCTCAAGTGTTGCAATCCGCCCTATTTCGGGTACTGAACCGGCTCCCAGCCCTCGTTTGCCCAATTGAATTTTTGTAGGAACCGGGCTAAGTTCCAATGCCTGAGCATCAGTATTGCAAACTATAAAATCCACACCTTTAATACCTTGCTCATACATGTATGATACGGCATTGCTTCCGCCGCCTCCTATTCCCAACACTTTAATAATGCTGGAACCATTTTTTGGCAGGTCAAATTCTAAGTCAGTCATTATAAATTCTCCTTAATTAATTTAGTGATTATTTATTTAATTTTCTTATGATTTTTTGAATAATTCTACCAGAACATTAAAAAATTTACCTCCTTGCCCTGAGCCAGAAGTACTTTTTGAGGAATAATAATCCTTCTTTTTTCTTTTCTCCTCTGATTGCTGAATTCCAAGCATTACAAGTCCTACTCCTGTTGCAAACATAGGGCTGCCAAGTTCTTTAGGCAAATCATTTGCAAGATGCTGGCTGGGATAACCAATACGAACATCCATGCCAGTGATAAATGATGTAAGCTGAGCCAGATGTTTTAACTGCGACCCGCCCCCTGTAAGAACAATGCCCCCAATCAGCTTATCTTCATAACCTGAATTCCTGATCTCATAACACACATGATCAATTATTTCTGTCATACGCGACTGGATAATGCCTGCAAGGTTGCGAAGGGTAATTTCCTTTGATGGCCTCCCCTGTAGGCCCGGTATTGTAACTATTTCCTCATCTTTATTTTCTTTTGCCACTGATGAACCAAACCTTACCTTAAGCTCCTCGGCATGTCTTTTAATAATTGAGCATCCTTTTTTAATATCTTCGGTTACTATATCGCCTCCAAGAGGTATCACAGCAGTATATCTTATCAGATTATCCTGAAAAATTGCAAGATCAGTAGTACCTCCTCCAATGTCAACCAATGCAACTCCGGCTTCTTTTTCTTCTTCGCTTAGTACCGCTTCTGCTGAAGCAATTGGCTCAAGTATAAGGCCAGCCGCAGTAAGTTTTGCACTTTCCACACATTTAATAATGTTTTTGGCTGCCAATGTCTGTCCGGTTATAATATGGAAATTTGCTTCAAGTTTCGAACCCAATACACCGCGGGGTGCTTTTATACCAGTCTCACCGTCAACAGTGTATTCCTGTGGTATCACTTCAATTATTTGTTCCCCCGGATTGATTACCAGCTTGTACATATCGTTGGTCAAACGATCAATTTCTTCCTGAGTAATCCCATCTTCTCTGTTATCGCGAATGATATGTCCCTGATGCTGCTGGCTTTTGATATGTTGCCCTGCAATACTAACATAAACCGAGTTAATATCCACATTGGCCCGATGACCTGCAAGCTCCACCACCTGCTGAATCCCTGCAACAGTATTTTCAATATTATTTACCATACCACGTCTTACACCATATGAATCAGTTTTGCCAAATCCAAGGATTTCAATCTTACCCAATTCATTAAGCCTTCCCACAATAGCAGCTATCTTTGTTGTGCCAATATCAAGTCCTACAATAATATCTGATTGTTCCATAGTTGTTAGATTTTTGAACATACTACCTGTTTGTTGTATTTTAAGTTGATTGTTTTATATAAATCAAGGTTTTGAATTGCTTTTTCCGAGCGATAAAACTTTACCAGCCTGTCTAACTTATTTTCAGCTTCAAATCCGTCTCCAAACAAAATTCTCTGCCTGCCGACATGAGTATATAATTCAAGTTCATCGTTATGATTTATAAATATCTGTTCAATTAAAGATTGCAAAAAGTCATCATCATGAATATATAAACCCACCTGAACAGCCTGATACAGGCTACTGCTCCTGAACACAGGCACATTTTCTGCCATCATCTGTAAATTAATTCCGGGCTTCAGTTGGTCAGGCTGTAGTATATCGCTATTTATGATCAGTAGTCTGTGAGGATGATTTTTTGACAATGACATAACCACACCTTTGTTGTCAACGTACCAGGCTTCGCTGCCAAACATAACTTTAACCGCGGGTACCCGCTGAACAGCCCTAATACGTAATAAACCGTCGAGTGTCAAATCAATGTCGCAGTTTTCGATATAATGAGTTTTAAGGATCTCATCCCTTATCTGAGCAATATCTCCTGCTGTTAAAACCCTGCCTTCGGGAGCCCCGAGCTTTTCTTTGACAAGTGCTCTTATTTCAGCTTTTGTAATCAAGGTATCCTGGTTTATATATCTCAAATCAATTTCCTGGCTTACGCAAACCATAGTACTATGCTCCTGCCTGATAAAACCAAGCAAAACGAAAACTCCTGCCAGTAACAAAATGGTAAAGACTATATTTAAGATACGCTTCATGAATGTATCGCTTTAAAGGTTGTTTCAATTGGTTCAACAAGTCTGTCAATATCGCCGGCGCCAAGAGTTAAAAGAATTTCGGGTTTGATAACTTTTAAAAATGATATAAGATCTTCTCTGGCACACAGATATTTATGTTGATGATCTATCATCTTCAGCAGGTTTTCAGAACTTACCCCTTCAATGGGCAACTCTCTTGCAGGATAAATATCAAGCAAAATAATTATGTCCAGCGCTTTTAAACTCTGAGCAAATTCACCGGCAAAATCACGGGTCCGGGTGTAAAGATGCGGCTGAAATACTCCTGTAATATTTTTCTCAGGATATAATTTTCGCACTGAGTCAATGCAGGCTGTAATTTCATTTGGGTGATGAGCGTAATCATCAATGTATATGAAATTGTCGCGCTCTATCCTGATATCAAAACGCCGTTTAACACCTTTAAAGGATGATAATCCGGTTTTTACTGTTTCTTCATCTGCATTGGTAAGAATAGCGACTGCCGAAGCTGCCACTGCATTTTCAAGGTTAATAATGCCCGGAATTCCTGATTGCAGACCTTTTACCTCCCTAAAAGGTGTAACTAAATCAAATTTGTTAATCCCGCTCTTCACATTAATATTAATTGCATGAAAATCAGCTTTTTCAGAAAGCGAATATGAGTAAACCGATACTGACTCATTTACTTCAGTAAAGAGTTCAATACCTTTTTTTATCAGAAGTTTTCCATTAGGTTTTATTTTTGAAGTAAATGACCGGAATGAGTTTTTAAGATGCTGGTGATCACCATATATATCAAGATGATCAGCATCAGTTGAGGTAATCACGGCAATCCATGGTTCTAACTGTAAAAACGAACGGTCGTATTCATCGGCTTCAGTAACAAAAAGATCAGTTTCAGGTGCGAACACCAGATTTGATCCCAGATTTTTTGATATTCCGCCAAGCAGAGCATTGCATTTATTTGAACCCTGATTCAAAATATGAGCTATCCAGCACGAAATGCTTGTTTTACCGTGTGTTCCTGCCACTGCAATAAGACGCTTATCTCTGGTAAGAAACCCTAACAATTCAGCCCTTTTCATTAGGGGAATATCAGAAGCTGATAAATGAACAAACTCCTTATTATTTTCAGGAATAGCAGGAGTATAAACAGCCAGATCGAGATCTGAGGGTATAAGTCCGGTGTTTTCTTCATAATGAACCGGAATGCCCTGAGAAATAAGTTCCTGAGTTAATTTTGACTCAGTACGGTCATATCCTGATACATTCACACCCTGAGCCTTGAGCATCCTGGCAAGAGCACTCATGCCAATACCCCCGATCCCCAGAAAATAAACATTTCTCCAGGATTCTTCAGCCGGAATATGACCTTTTACTTTATTCATCAGTTTTTTCTGTTTTTATCTGCAATTGCCAATACCTCTTTTGCGATTCTCTCGGCAGCATCGGTATATGCCATTTTTTTTATGTTTTCTGAGAGTTTAAGCAAAACCACATTATCATTTATTATCTCGATTATTGTTTTTCCAAGTTTTTCTCTTGCTTCACTATCCCTTATCATTATTGCCGCCTTGTTTTTCACTAACGCCATGGCATTATGAGTCTGATGATCTTCAGCCACATTGGGCGAAGGAATAAGAACAGCAGGTTTGCCCACAATACATAATTCTGATAGCGAAAGTGCGCCGGCTCTTGACACCACAAGATCAGCAATGGCATAAGCCAGATCCATTCTGGAAATGAATTCCATTATTCTTATCCCTTTACTTTCAACTTCGGGGATTAGACCGGCAGCTTCAGGAAAATAGTTTTTACCACATTGCCATATCACCTGCAATCCATTATCAATAAAGAGCTGTAAATATTTATGTATGCTTTCATTTATTGTTCGGGCGCCAAGGCTTCCGCCGGTAACCAGCAATGTTTTATGTTTTGTATCGAGATTAAAATAAGCGGCAGCTTCTTGTTTTTTGGTTTCTGTGTTCAAAATATCTTTACGAACCGGATTTCCGTACAGCAGGATTTTATCCTTCGGAAAATACTTCTCCATGTTTTCGTATGCAACACAAATACGTTCAGCCTTGCCCGCAAGCAATTTATTTGTAACTCCCGGATAGGAATTCTGCTCCTGTATCACAGCCGGAATACCTGAATTCACAGCTACTTTCAACAGAGGTCCTGAAGCATAGCCCCCCACTCCTACTACCACGCCGGGTTTAAACCTGCGAATAATGCTTCTTGATTTTATAAGACTGATTATCAGGCGGAAAGGAAAAGAGATCAAAGAAGGTGAAAGCCTGCGCTGAAATCCTCTTACCGGGATTCCTTTAATCGGATATCCTGCGGCGGGTACTTTTTCCATTTCCATTTTGCCTTTAGCTCCCACAAATAGAATATTAACCTGAGGTTCAAGGTTCTTCAAAGCATCGGCAATGGCGATGGCAGGAAAAACATGTCCTCCGGTTCCACCTCCGCTGATTATGATATTTAATGGTTTCTCAGGCATAGGCTTCAACATTTTTTTCTGTATCTTCAACAAAACGACTAATACTGAGCATAATACCAATAGCAATACTGGTGAACCATATTGATGTTCCGCCCATACTTATCAACGGCAAAGGCTGCCCTGTAACCGGTAATAAACCTACTGTTACGCCCATGTTTATAAATGCCTGGAATACCAGGCTGAAACTCAGCCCAAAAGCGAGTATGGTCCCGAAAATATTATTGGACTTCGTAGCAATCCTAATCCCCCGGAATAAGAGAATTAAATATATGAGGATCAATCCGAAGCCACCGGCTAAACCATACTCTTCGATAATAATTGCATAAATAAAATCTGAAAAAACCTGTGGCAGCCAGTTCTTTTGATTACTGTTCCCCGGACCTTTTCCCAGAATAGTACCTTCGGCAATTGCAATTTTTGAATGTGTTATCTGCCATGTACCTTCTTCACTTTTCCCCAAATAACTTTCAATGCGTTTATCCCAGGTTGAAGTACGGTTAATGCTGTCACTTCCCTTAGGAATGGCAAGATATAATAGAAAAGCCACAGAAAGAGATCCTACAGTGATAAGTAAAAATTTCATCCTCACTCTTCCTATGAACATAATAACCAGGCTGGTGAAAAACACAATAGCTGCTGTTGACAGGTTCGAAGGCAATATCAGACCAGTAATGATAAGGGTTGGAAACAATAGCAATGTTAAAAAATATCTGTAATCGTTAATTTCTTCACGTGCTTTTGATAGTATCCATGCCAGATAAATAAGTAAAGCAAGCTTGGCAAAATCCGATGGCTGAATGGTCAGGTTAATTATTGGTAATACCAAATATCTTTTTGCATCAAACATTGTAGTTCCAAACACCAGAACAGCAATTAACAGGAATATTGATAACGTTATTCCATAATGCGATTTTCGTCCAAACCATTGAAAAGGAATCAGATGAGTAAGATACATTAAAACCAGACCTAAACCCAGAATTCCCAGATGCTTAAGCAGATAATATTCAGTATTATCCTGCTGATACCGGTAAGCCAGTGAACTGGATGAGCTGTAAACTGCCAGAATTGAGTATATTGAAAACAGAATGACAACAACCCAGATTGCTTTGTCGCCCCCTATGTTTAATTTAATTTTACCGTTGCTCATTTTTAAAAGGTTTTAGCTGGTTTTCAATGGCTTATATCTATTATTAACTTTCTATGTTTTTCAAACCAATTATAATTTCCTCACCAGTTCTTTGAACTGATTTCCCCTGTCTTCATAATTTTCAAACAAATCAAAACTGGCACATGCAGGTGAAAGTAATACTGTATCGCCCGGTTCGCTTAAATAATAAGCAGTTTTTACAGCTTCTTCAGCCGAACGGGTATCAACAACAACCTTTACAACTCCCGCAAAAGCTTCATGAATTCTTGAATTATCAAGTCCGAGACATACAATGGCTTTAACTTTTGATTTTACCAGTTCCATCAGCTCTGAATAATCATTACCCTTGTCAACACCTCCGGCTATCCAGATTATGGGTTTCAAAGAGCTTTCAAGCGCCCACCATGTTGAATTGATATTTGTGGCTTTTGAATCATTAATAAACTGAACCCCATGAACATTTGCCACAAACTCAAGCCTGTGATCAACATTCTGAAAATCGCCCAGACTTTTTCTGATGGTGTCCTTGCGCAAATTCACCAAACTTGCGCTGATACCGGCAGCCATCGAGTTGTAAATATTATGTCGTCCCTGCAATGCCAATTGTTCGATTGTCATACTAAAATGGTTTATATTGGTTTGTATAACTACTTCATTATCTTTTACATAAGCTCCGTTCTGTCTTATCTCCTGCTTAATTGAAAAAGGATAAACCCTCGCTTTCACTTCCCTCATTTTTAATTCCTCCGCAATTGCTGGATCATCAGCGCAATAAATGAATGCATCATCGTTTGTCTGATTTTGTATGATCCTGAATTTAGAATCAATATAATTACTGAAGCGGTTGTCGTAACGATCCAGATGATCAGGTGTGATATTGAGTAAAACTGCTATGTCGGCTTTGAAATCAAACATTCCATCCAACTGGAAACTGCTTATTTCAAGTACATAGTAATCATAGTTTTGCAGTGCCACCTGTTGAGCAAAGCTTTTTCCGATATTTCCTGCCACACCTGCATTCAATTTTCCAGCCTTCAGAATATGCCATAAAAGCGCAGCCGTGGTGGTTTTACCATTACTTCCGGTAATACATACTTTAAAAGCATTTGAATATCGTGCTGCAAATTCAATTTCTGAAATAACAGGCACTCCTTTCTCACGTATAGCCCTAAGCAATGGAAACTGATCAGGGATACCGGGGCTTTTGATCACCTCTCCGGCTTTCAGCAATTCCTCTGTTGAGTGCATACCTTCTTCAAAATCAATGTCATACTGTAAAAGAACGTTCTTATACTCTGTTTTAATTTTTCCTTTATCTGAAACAAAAACCGGTATTCCCCGTGTTTTTGCAAGTATTGCAGCTCCCACCCCGCTTTCGCCAGCACCAAGCACTGCAATACCATCTTTAGTCATATCATATTCCTTTCTTTATCTGATCTTTAATGTTATAATTGTTAATACTGCAAGCATAAGCCCAACAATAAAAAATCTCTGTACTATTTTGGGTTCCGCATATCCGCTTAACTGATAATGATGATGCAATGGCGACATTTTTATTATCCGTCTTCCCTCACCATATTTTTTTTTGGTGTATTTAAACCATGAAACCTGCATCACTACCGAAAGATTTTCAACCAGAAATATTCCGCAAAGAATAGGGATGAGTAATTCCTTTCTGATCATAATGGCAAAAACTGCAATTACACCACCCAAAGCAAGACTGCCGGTATCGCCCATAAAAACCTGTGCCGGATATGTATTATACCATAAAAACCCAATACAAGCTCCGACAAAAGCACTCATGTAAATTGTAAGTTCTCCTGTATCAGGCAAGTACATAATATTTAAATAATCAGCAAAAATTATGTTACCCGATACCCATGCCAGTACACCCAGAGTAGCTCCAATAATAGCCGATGTTCCCGTAGCAAGCCCATCTATACCGTCAGTAAGGTTTGCTCCGTTCGAAACTGCGGTAATTATCAAAATTACAATAGGTATATATATCATAAACGCATATTTATGAGCATTTTTGCCCAGTGGTTTCAGCAAAACTGCATAATCCAGCTCATTATTCTTAAAAAACGGGATCGTGGTTTTTGTTGACTTAACTGATTGCTTTGCAAATCTTACAATAGGAGCTATTTCTATTTCATCAGAATCCTGAAATTCGGATATTACTATATCCATTGACGGAACTTTTTCCCTGATCACTACCGATTCACTGAAAAACAATATAGTTCCGACCACAATTCCAAGAACTATCTGTCCGATTAGCTTGAAACGTGCGGCAAGACCTTTTTTCTCGTGTTTAAAAACCTTGATATAATCATCAACAAAGCCGATAACACCAAGCCAAACAGTAGTGAAAATAATGAGCAGGATATAAATGTTGTTGAGTTTTGCAAAAAGCAATACAGGAATAAGTATGGCAGCAAGAATTATCAAACCGCCCATTGTAGGGGTTCCTTCTTTTGCCTTCTGTCCTTCTAATCCCAGATCCCTTATAGATTCCCTTACCTGTTTTTTCTTAAGATAATTAATGAGCGATTTACCAAAAAACAGAGAAATAGTCAGCGAAACAATTACAGCAGCACCAGCCCGAAATGAGATATATTCGAATAATCCCGTTCCGGGTAGATCGTAGTTTTTATCAAGATATGAAACAAGAGAATATAACATAGCCTCAGTTTTTTGTTAAGTCTTTGTTTATAGCTCCGGGATTCAGTACTTCGTGTAATATCTTTTTGTCATCAAAGGGGTATTTCACTCCTTTAATTTCCTGATATTTCTCGTGTCCTTTGCCGGCTACAAGGATGATATCACCTTCTTCCGCCATTGCACATGCAGCCTTTATTGCTTCCAGCCTGTTGGTAATGATTAAGGTTGTCCTTTTTTTATCGGCAGGTATTCCTTTTTTCATTTCTTCAATAATAGCCTCAGGTTCTTCGAAACGCGGATTATCTGAAGTAAGAATGACCCGGTTACTTAAATTGCAGGCTATTGAAGCCATCACAGGACGCTTGGCTGTATCACGGTTGCCGCCGGCTCCTATTACTGTGATCAATTGCTCATTACCTGTTCTTACAGAGTTAACGGTTTTAAGCACATTCTCAAGAGCATCCGGACTATGAGCATAATCAACAATGGCAATAATGCCGTCAGTAGAGATGAAATGATCAAAGCGTCCCTCAATCGGCATTATATCTGACAATACTGTTAAAATATTTTCCCGGCTTTCGCCCAACAATACAGCACAAGCATAAACGGCAAGCAAATTATATGCATTAAACTGCCCTACCAGTCTGAACCAGATATCAACGCCATCAATAGTCAATTGTAAACCATTGAAACGGTTCTCAATAATACGGCAGCGAAAATCGGCCATACTTTTTAAACCATAATGGAAAATCCTGCCTTTTGTATTTTGCAGCATGAACCTTCCATTCCTATCGTCAGCATTTGACAATGCAAAAGCCGTAGAAGGCAGATCATCAAAAAAACGTTTTTTAGTGTCGCGGTATGCCTCAAAACTATGATGATAATCCAGATGATCGTGGGTTAAATTAGTAAACACCCCTCCCGAAAAAACTATACCCGCAATTCTCTGTTGGTCAATTGCATGCGAACTCACCTCCATGAAGCAATATGCTATACCCTTTCTGACCATAACAGAAAACAATTTATTCAGAGCCAAAGCATCGGGAGTGGTATGAGTAGCTGGTAATTCTTTGGTTCCAACCATAATTTTTATGGTTGATATCAAGCTACAGTTATAACCTAATTTAGTGAACAAACTGAAAAGCAGGGTGGCAATTGAGGTTTTTCCGTTAGTTCCCGTAATACCAATTATTTTTAAGGATTCTGACGGATTATCATAGAAGTTGGCAGCAATGATACCAAGTGCAAGACTGCTGTCTTTAACTCTCATAAAAGTAATACCATCAGCAGTTTCCTCAGGCATCTCTTCACATACAACAGAGGTAGCGCCTTTTTCAATAGCCTGTTCAATATATTTATGCCCGTCGGTCAGAGTGCCGCGAACTGCAACAAAAAGATCCCCGGCAGTTACAATACGGGAATCAACCGCAATATTGCTTACCGTTTGCAGCATGTCACCCTTTACTTCCAGTAACCCGACTTTGTATAATATATCTTTCAGTGTTTTCAAAACAAGCTGTTATAAGCTGAGAGTTAGTTTAATTTCAGTTTTTTCATCAATATCTTCACCCGGAACCGGAGTCTGACTTATCACAATTCCGGAACCATGAAGCGAGATCTTTAAGCCAAGCTTTTCGAGAATATATGTTGCATCGCGGGCACTCATACCAATAACATCAGGTATATTTTCATTTTCAATTTCCCTGCTTATTATCTTAACAGTATCGCGACAAATAACTGCCTGAGCCCACTCATCCGAGCCTTCATTTATTATCTTGTGATTCAACTGATTAAAAGTTGCTAACAAATTTTTCCGATTACCTGCAATAACACGTTCAGCATATGACAAGTCGGCTTTACTGTCAGAATCGGGTTGAATTTCGAGGCTGCTTGCGTAAACTTTATCTGCTATCTCAAGAAAAACAGGAGCCGACAATTGCGCACCATAGTACCTCCCCATATTTGGCTGAGAAATTACCACTATCATGCTGTATTTAGGATTATCGGCAGGAAAATAGCCAACAAATGAAGCATTGTACTTTCTGCTGCTATAACCTTTTCCAGCTTCATGCAAACGGGCTGTTCCGGTTTTACCAGCTATCATATATCTGGTTCCTTTAAGATTTCTTGCAGTTCCGTTTTCAACTACCCCTCTTAAAAGGCTTTTTGCTTTTTCAATAGTCTGTACAGAAGCAATTGAAGGATTAATCACTACAGGTTCAAATTTCTGAACAGTTACCCCCATATCCCTTATCTCCCTGGCAAACAATGGCCTGACCATTTTACCATTATTAGCCACTGCATTATAAAGAGTCAATATCTGTAATGGGGTGAGATTTATTTCATAACCCATGGCCATGGAAGGAAGGCTGTAATTAGCCCATGTTTTTTCAGGAACATTGTTTATAACCGGAGTTCCTTCGCCGGGCAATTCTATTCCATGTTTTTCGCCAAGCGACATCTTTCTGAGATGATCAAGGAACAGCGTCTGCCGGTCTTTATAATATTGATGGATCAGCCTTGCCATTCCAATATTGGAACTGACTTCAAAAATTCTTCTTATCGAGGCCCTTCCATAACCTCCTCTATGTGAATCTTCTATCCTTCGTGAACCAAAATTAAAAAAACCTCCACCGGTATCAATGGTGTCATTCAGGCTGATAGGATTGTCTTCCAATGCCACCATCAGCGATGCGAGCTTAAAAGTAGAACCGGGGTCTCCTGCCTGAGCAATTGCATAATTATACCTTTCCTCATATTTGCCCGGAGCTACACGTTGTAAGTTAACTATAGCATGTACAAATCCGGTTTCCACTTCCATTAATACCACACAACCCTGTTCTGCATCATTAGCAGCCAATTGCCTGTAAAGTGCGTCATGGGCTACATCCTGAATTATAATATCAATAGAACTAACAACATCTTTTCCGTTTCGCGGTTCCACCACATAATCTTCGTACACCGGTCTCCAGTCATGTTTTCCGATACGTTCAACCCATTGTTTCCCTTTCACACCTGTAAGAACCTCGTTGTACGCTGCTTCCAGCCCCATGTTCTGAACAGTTCCCTGCCTGTCCCAGCCTATTGTTCGCTTTGCCAGTTCGTTAAATGGCAATTCACGCCGGCTTTGAATATCAGCTATTAAGCCTGAACCATATTTGCTTTTTCTGAAAAGTGGTAAGGTTCTCAATACCTTTAACTGATCATAACTCACATTCCTTTTGATAAGCAAATACCTGTTATTTTCTTCTCTTGCCTTTGTGATTTTGGTTTTATATTCATTCTTACCATATTCAGGAAAAAGTTTATTCAAACCAAGAGCCAATGAATCAATATTGTTATTAAAAATACTGTCAGGAAATATTTTACTACTTACATCAATATATATATTGAATATAGGTATCGAGACTGCGAGCAGCTTTCCGTCAGATGAGAATATATTACCTCTTATGGCATCAATTTCTCTAACACGGTAGTTCAGGGAATCAGCCTTTTCTCTAAGATTATCACCAACCACAAACTGCAGATATATTACTTTGCCAGCAACAGCTAATGCAAAGAGGAAAATGAGCAAATAAGCTATATAAGCTCTGGTGAGTATGGTTTTTCTCATTTTTTCCATAATACCTGAATATTAATTTACCGAATATATTTTTTGCGGTGGAACAACTGTTTCCTTAACTCCCGTGCCTGTTAGCTTTTTAGCTACTTCCGACTGCCTGTTGAATTCTCTGGTCAGCTTCGATTTCATAACTATATGCTTATAATACAATTCCTTGTTCTCTCGTTCAAGTTTATTTACCGTACGTATCAATTCTTCAGTACTATATATGTTTCCAATATAAATCAGCGAAAAAACCATGAGCATGATTAAAAAAGGAAGCTGCTTTACTACGTTTTTCTTTGTAAGCATAGTTCCTGAAATGACCCATGCAAACGAACTGGCGATCACATTTCCACGTTTTTTCTTCGGAGCTTCTGTTTTATGTGTTCTTAATTTATTCATAATTACAACCTTTCGCCAATTCTTAGTTTTGCACTTCTCACACGATTGTTTTCACTTATCTCTTCTTCCGATGGAGTTATTGGTTTTCTGTTTATTTGTTTAAAAGTAAGGTCAGGGTTCCCGTAAAAATCTTTGATCAGTTCACCTTCAATATTCCCGGTTTTAAAAAGGTTCTTAACCAAACGATCTTCAAGTGAATGGTAAGAAATAATTACCAGCCTGCCACCTGGTTTTAACACTTCCACAGCCTGATTGAGCATATCAGCCAGTGCGCCAAGCTCATCATTCACAGCAATACGCAATGCCTGAAAAACTTTTGCACCTGTTTTATATTCACGATTTCTTGGTGCTACTTTTTTAACTACTTCCATTAACTGGCCTGTAGTCTTTATTGGACTATTAAGGCGTGTGCTGCATATCTCCCTGGCAAGCCACACAGTCTCAGCAACTTCACCAAACTCTTTTAAAATTGTTCTGATATTCTCTTCAGAATAATTATTAATGATGTCAGCAGCCGTAAGATCACCCATCTGGTTCATACGAAGATCAAGAGGAGCATCAAAACGGAATGAAAAGCCACGCTCAGGGTCGTCAATCTGATAAGAGGAAATGCCAAGATCAGCAAGGATTCCATCAACAGGTAATGCTTTGTAAAATTTTAAGAAATTCTTCAGAAACCTGAAATTTGAATGAACGAGGATCAGACGTTCATCATCTATTTTATTTGCCAGTGCATCTTTATCCTGATCAAAAGCAATTACAGTTCCTTTATCTACTTTACTAAGTATCAGCCTGCTATGCCCGCCTCCTCCATAAGTAAGATCAACATAAATACCTCCGGGCTTAATACTAAGCCCTTCAATTGCCTGATATAATAAAGCGGGTTGGTGATACATAATTTTTAATCTTCTTCAATATCGCCTAATACCTTATCAATAACTTCTCCTATATCTTCCATTGTTTCAGTCATTATAAGCTTATAATTATCTGAATCCCAGATCTCAAGGTAATCAAATGCAGGAGAAAGTGTAACATCATTTTTAATTTCAGCATAATTTACCAGCTCTTTCGGTAGCAAAATGCGTCCTGCTGAATCGAGCTGAACATTCTCAATGACCCCATCCATCAAATGCCTTATTGCAATTTGATTATGTTGCTTAAATTTGTTCAATTTTTCAATAAGCCGTTTGGTTTTTTCCCAACTGGCTTTGGTGTATAATTGTAATGACTTTGTATTAATGGAACGTTTTAGCACAAACCCTTCTGCCAGAGCCTCTCCCATAGTTTTCCGATATACGGCCGGAAACAGCAGCCTGCCTTTGGCATCAACCTTACATTCTTGAAAGTCTGTAAATTTGTACATGGTAGAACTATTATTTTTTCGAAGACAAATATATATACATTTCTCCCACTTTTACACACTTTTTACCACCTGTTAATAACTTTTTTTATTTTTTATGACCTTTTTTCTTAAAAATAAACTATATCTCACTGATACTCATAGTATTATCTTGTCTCATAATTTTTAAAAAAGTTATCAGGAAAATTGATTTTTTTAATAAAAAAGAAAAAAACCTGACTCTTTTATACCTTAAACCTGAATTTCCGATGCTTTATTTATCTATTTTTGTATGTTTTTATATGCGAATCGTTTAAGTCATGAATGAAAATTCTGAAATTAGGGTAGCAGGCAAAAAGTTTATTGATATTGAAGAAGTTTTTGCAGGTAAAAGTCCTAAGATGTCCAGGCTTATACCCGGTTTTGTTTTCAAATATCTGAAACGAATTATCCATCAGGATGAACTTAACGATGTCCTCGAACGCTATAAAGATAAAATGGGGCTTGATTTTATTGATCACATTCTTGATGAATTTGGTGCTAAAATCATTGTTGAGGGGATCAATAACATGCCTGCTGAAGGGCGTTATATCGTTGCTGCTAATCATCCCCTGGGTGGGCTTGATGGAATGGTGCTAATGAAAGTAGTCGGGAAAGTACGTCCTGATATTTTGTTTCCGGTTAACGATTTGCTGATGTATCTGCCAAATCTGAAACCTTTGTTCATACCAATTAATAAACATGGAAGAAATACTGAAAACCTAAGGATATTTGATGATGCTTTTGCCTCCGATTCGGTTATTCTCTACTTTCCGGCTGGCTTATGTTCAAGGAAAATAAAAGGAAAGATTGAGGATCTGGAATGGAAAAAAACCTTTATAAGCAAAGCCCGTAAATTTGAACGCGATATTATACCTGTTTATGTGGAAGGTAAAAACTCAAATTTCTTTTATAATCTTGCAAACTGGCGTGTGAGGCTGGGTATTAAGCTAAATATAGAAATGCTATACCTTGTGGATGAAATGGCTAAGCAGAAAAATAAAGAAATAATTCTCAGATTTGGAAAACCGGTATCTTATACCCTGTTTAATGACCCTCGTAAAGACAAAGAGTCAACTCAAATGATAAAGCAAATGGTATATTCTTTGGCAAAATCAGACAATAATTGAACAAATTATATAAAACACTATGCAACAGGTAATTGCGCCGGTAGCGCGCGAATTGATAGAAGCGGAATTAACTCCCGAACGATTTGTAAGGAAAACCAGTAATGGTAATAACCTGATTTATATCGTCAACTGGTATAATGCCCCTAATACAGTTACAGAAATCGGGCGTTTGCGCGAAATATCATTTCGCGATGCAGGTGGTGGAACTGGTTTGGAATGCGATATTGACCAATATGATAAATGTAGAGACTGTTTCGAACAGCTTCTGGTATGGAATCCTGCCGATAAAGAGATCATTGGTGGGTACAGATTCATCCATGGCAGAAATCAGAAAGTTGATGCATCAGGAAACCTGATTGGACCAACCGGAAAATTATTCAGCTTTAGTGAAAAGTTCATTAAGGAATACCTGAGCAAATCAATTGAGTTAGGAAGGTCTTTTGTTCAACCCAGCTACCAGCCTATGGTAAATTTCAGAAAGGGGATGTATGCCCTTGATAATATTTGGGACGGGCTTGGTGCTATAATTGTTGACAATCCTGACATTCTTTATTTCTTCGGTAAAATCACCATGTATCCTCAATATAATATTGAGGCACGCGACATGGTTCTGTTTTTTCTTCATCGCTATTTTCCTGACAATGAAAAACTTGCTTCACCATACGAACCGGTAGAACCTGTCATTGCAAAGGAAAAGCTTGATAATATCTTTACAGGTTCATCATACGAAGAAAATTATAAAATATTGGTACAACAGGTTCGTGAAAAAAAAGAACATGTACCTCCTTTAGTAAATGCATATATGAATCTCTCGCCAACCATGAGAACTTTTGGAACAGCCATTAATTATGAGTTCGGAAAAGTTGAGGAAACCGGCATCATGGTCACCATTAGTGATATACATGAAGTTAAAAGGGTAAGATACCTCGATTCATATATTAACGAGAAATTAAAGCTCCTTAAAGCCAGGATGCCTAAAATAAAAATCAAAATTTCAGACCTTAAGGGAAAACGCAAACGTTTAAGAAGGTCAAAATAAAATTATTGATTTGCAACCAATGAAAATAGTCAGCGCCGTATTTCTTAAAAGTAGTGCCTTAGCCGCGCAATGTCCTCCAACAAATCTGCCTGAGTTTGCATTTATAGGTCGCTCAAATGTAGGCAAATCGTCGTTAATAAATATGATAACCGGCGTAAAAGGGTTGGCAAAAACATCGGGAACACCGGGCAAAACACGACTTATAAATCATTTCATTATTAATAATGAGTGGTATCTTGTTGATCTGCCAGGCTATGGTTATGCCAGGATTTCAAAAAAGACAAGAGAAGATTGGGAAAAGATGATCCAGGGGTATCTGAAAACAAGAACTAACCTGAAATGTATTTTCATTCTTGTTGATATACGCCTTGCACCACAGCACAATGATTTAAAAATGATGGAATGGATTGCAGATCAGGAACGTCCTTTTGTAATTATTTTTACAAAAGCTGATAAGCTCACCAAAAATGATTTAGCGGAAAATGTTCAGGCTTACAGAAACTTCCTGGAACATGAATGGGAAGTGCCTCCTGTTAATATTGTAACTTCCTCAGCTACAACATTTGGAAAAGATGAGCTTCTTACCTTTGTTGAACAAATCATGAACTCATGAACAGACCTATGATCTGTTCTAACGAATTTTATTCTAACTCAATTAGTAATTGATTTTTTGAAACCACCTGTCCGGTTTTCACCAGTACTTTGGCTATTATTCCCTGAGCTGAAGCCAATATTGAATTATTCATCTTCATTGCTTCGAGCACCAGTAAATTATCGCCTTTATTAACAGTATCCCCTTCATTCACTAACACCTTTTTAATTGTACCGGGTATAAAGGCAGTCACCTTTTTGGGGTCATTAGGCTGATAAGGTTTTCTTTGGATGTACTTCTTTGACAAACGGGTTTTATATTTATCGCCGTCAACAATGAAGGTTTGAATGTCATCTGTTACAAATTGCTCTTTCATTCTCCTTGGTTTTTAAATTCATTAAATTCTTAAATAATCCGGGTGTGAATCATTCAGACAATTATTTGTGGGTGATGTATTCTTGTCTGTCCGGTTCAAATTATTCAGTAATGTTTAAAATGGTGGGATTCCATGTTTTTTATTGGGTCGGATCTCACTTTTATCAGATGAAATCTCCAATGAGTGTATTAGAAGATTTCTGGTTTCTGATGGTTCGATAACTGCATCAATATAACCGTATGCGGCAGCAACATAAGGATTTGCAAATTTTTCCTTATATTCCTTGATTTTTTGTTTTCGTACTTCCTCAGGTTTTTCAGCATTCTTTATTTCGTTTCTGAAAATAATATTAGCAGCACCTTCAGGTCCCATTACTGCAATTTCAGCAGTAGGCCATGCAAAAACAAAATCAGCCCTGAGATGGCTTGAGCACATGGCTATATAACCACCTCCATAGGCTTTGCGAAGAATCACAGTGATCTTTGGTACGGTAGCTTCACTGTAAGAATAAAGTACTTTGGCTCCATGACGGATAACTCCGGCATGTTCCTGATCAATACCGGGCAGGTATCCCGGAAGGTCAACCAGTGTAACCAAAGGAATATTAAAAGCATTGCAGAACCTGATAAAACGGGCTGCTTTATCAGATGAGTCCACATCAAGTACTCCTGCAAGAACCATAGGCTGGTTTGCAACAAATCCAACAGTATGCCCTGCCATACGTGCAAATCCTATAACTATGTTTTGAGCAAACATTTCCTGTACTTCAAAAAAGTCGGAATCGTCAACGATTGCTCTTATAATATCTCTTACATCATAGGGCTGACGCGGATTTGTGGGGAAAATATTTTCAATTTTATAATTCCGGCTGCGGGGAGATTTTTTGGGAAACGGATCAGCTTTTTTGATATTATTCCATGGGATAAAACTAAAAAGACGCTTGATCTGATCAAAGCATTCCTGTTCGCTATTTGAGAAAAAATGAGCATTACCGGTTATTTCAGCTTGTATGCGTGCGCCCCCCAAATCCTCCATTGAAATTTCTTCACCAAGCACTGTTTTAATAACTTCAGGTCCGGTAATGAACATCTTGGAAATCTTATCAACAACAAAAACAAAATCGGTAAGTGCAGGTGAATAAACAGCTCCTCCTGCACATGGTCCCAAAATCACTGAGATCTGAGGGATAATCCCTGAAGCCTGGGTATTGCGATAAAAAATTTCGCCATAACCTGCCAGTGAGTTCACACCTTCCTGAATACGTGCTCCGCCAGAATCGTTGATACCTATTAATGGCACCTTCAGTTTCATGGCATGATCCATAATTTTAGTGATCTTTTTGGCATGCATCCATCCAAGCGAACCTCCTGCAACGGTAAAATCCTGAGCAAAAATACATACCGGGTAGCCGTTAATTGTTCCTGTACCGGTAACTACTCCATCGCCCGGCAAATATTTATCGCTCATATCAAAGTCTTTACCTGCATGTTCAACAAACAGGTCATACTCATGAAACGATTTGGGGTCTAAAAGGGCTATAATGCGCTCACGCGCAGTCATCTTTCCTGTAGCTTTCTGCTTCTCAATAGCTTTTACTCCTCCTCCCATAAGAGCATCCTGCATTCGCCTTTTAAGCTCAGAAGTCTTTTTGTGTAAAGACATAATATTATTGGTTGGTAAATAATCTGTTTTGTTCTGTATGGACTAAAAAATTCTCCTCCAAAGAAAAGCAAAAGTAAAAAAATTATCTCATTATCCTATTAAAAGATATCAACAATACACCAACATTTTTAAAATTACACCACCGCTCATCTCATTATCAGTAAATTATTATCTGACTGCCGGTTACTTCAAAAATCAATACTTTTGTGTTCCAAAGTACAATTCGCTTACAATTAATTAATAACGACTAATATATTAGGTTCCGGATTATTAACAAAAATATATTTTAATCTAATCATTGGCTTATATGAACATTGAAGATTTTCGAAATTACTGCCTCAACAAGCCCGGTGTTACTGAGAGTTTTCCTTTTGACGATACAACACTGGTGTTCAAGGTTTTTAATAAAATATTTGCACTTACCGATCTTGAAGAAGATTTCAAACTTAATTTAAAATGCGATCCTGAAAAAGCCGCCTTACTCAGAGAACAGTATACATCAATCACTCCAGGATATCATATGAATAAAAAACATTGGAACACGATCATTATAGATGGTACTATTGATGATGACATTATTTACAACCTCATTGATCATTCCTATGATTTAGTATTTCAAAGTTTTCCGAAAAAGATCAGGGATCAGCTAAATACAACAGTATAGCCGGAAATCAGCTTTCCCTGGGCTCTTTCTTTGATTTTTTAAATCCAATAACCATATCAACAAGCAGATAACCCATCAAGCCTCCCCATATCATACTCATAAAAGGATTGGATGTAATAGGGCATGAACCTGAATTACAACCGATAAATTTGTAATAAAAGTATCCGCCGATTATTCCTATTATTGCTCCCACAAGCTGAGCATAATATTTCTTTAATATTTTCATCTATTGACAAACGTTAAAATTCAATCAGTAATTGCTGTTACCTCTATTATGATACAATAAAGACCTTAACAATATTCACTAAACGGTTTTATCCGGTCTTTGTTGAACAAAATCAAATCCATGTATTAACAACTAATTATTTTATCACATCACAGTGATAAGTAGTCCTTTGATATTTAACTATTTAGAAGCTACTGAGTTTAGAAATCTTTATGACTAACTTTTATAAATATTTTACCTGAAGTTCACTATTGTCATTCCTGCACCTCCCCTGTCAGGATGCCCTTCTTTTAAACTTTTTACTTCGGGAATACTATTCAAATAATCGCGTATAACATTTCTCAATATGCCGTCTCCTTTGCCGTGGATGATTGTAAACTCAGCAATGCTCAGCAAAATAGCATCATCCACATGCCGCCTGACAATCTGAAGTGCCTCTTCAGCTTTCTTACCTCTGAGATCAATACTTAATTTAAAATTTGCTGTTCTGTCGAGAATGGTTTTATAAACTGAAATTCTGCCTTGTCCACCCTGCTGCTCTGATTTACTTTTATCAGAAGGGCTGGCTGCTATAAGTCTGTCAGCACGAACATGCAACATCATTTGCCCGGCTTCCAGCACAACTTCCTGATCACGAATTTCAATTATCTGCCCTACAGTTGTCTGATTTTTAATCCTTACCCAGTTACCTACAGCTAAAACCGGCATTGTTTCTTTAGTACCTTCCTGAGTTTCTGGTTTATCTTCAGCAAGCTCTTTAATTTCTGATTCAAGCTGGGTGCGCGCTTCCTGAACTTTTTTTCTCAATTTCAGAACCGTTTGCTTTTCTGCCTTACTTTCTTTAATAGCCTGCACTGTGTTCTCAATAAGCTTATTTGACCTTTCAATGATCCGTAAAGCTTCTTCACGGGCTTCCTTTATAATTTTCTCCTTTTCAGCTTTTAACTCACTGTTCATCAGCTTATACTTACCAACCAATTCTGAAAGGAACTCATCTGTAATACTAATGCCTGTTTTTTTCTGGTCCAGTGCAGCTTTCTCGACTTCCAGTTCCTGAAGCAGTTTGTCGTAATCAATAGCGCTTTTATTTATTTTGCTTTCTGCTTTTTTAAGAATGTCAACCGGGAATCCGATTTTTCCAGCTATTTCAAAAGCATAGGAGCTTCCTGGATTACCAATGCGTAGCACAAACAAAGGCGATAAATTTTCAGGATCAAAAAGCATGGCACCGTTAATTATTCCCCCGATCCTCCGGGCTGCATCCTTTAGGTTTGCATAATGAGTAGTCATAACGCCAAAACAGCCTTTTTCAGCAAAATCCTCAATACTGGCTTCGGCAATAGCACCACCAAGTTGTGGCTCGGTACCCGAACCAAATTCATCAATTAAAACCAGAGTTTGCCCATCAGCATTTTCAATAAAAAAGCGAAGATTTTTAAGATGCGAGGTATATGTACTTAAATCATGCTCAAGCGATTGCTCATCGCCAATATCAATGAATATTTTTTTAAAAATCCCGGCTTCACTGTTTTCATCAACAGGTATCAATAAACCACACTGCAACATATATTGCAGGAGACCTGCAGTTTTAAGCGCTACAGATTTTCCACCCGCATTGGGTCCTGAAATTATCAATATTCGTTGCTGTTGACTCAACGACAGATCAAGCGGAACTACATTTTTTTTCTGATTCCGGTGAGAAATATATAATAAAGGATGTACTGCATTTTTCCATTCACAAACCGGAAAGTCGTGAAGATATGGGAAATATGCATTAATGTCAATGGCAAATCTGGCTTTTGCCCTTATGAAATCAATTTTCCCCAAAAAGTAGTAACACTGAAGCAGGCTCTCAATATGTGGGCGTATAAAGTTCGCAAATTCAGTAAGTATCCGGTGAATTTCCCTTAATTCAGAATTTTCGAGTTCACGGATTTCGTTATTTATCTCAAAAACCTCTGCCGGTTCAATAAAAACCGTCTGCCCGGTAGCCGATTCATCATGAATGAAGCCTTTTATCCTTCTTTTATAAGAAACAGGAACAGGCATAACCGGACGACCATTGCGTATGGTAACCTCAAGGTCGTCGCCCGTCAGCCCTTCTCTTTTTACCTGTGTAAATATCTTTGCCATGATTGATTCCGCATATCGCTGTTTCTGCACAAGCTTACTGCGGATATCCTTTAAAACAGGTGAAGCGCTGCTTTTGATTAATCCTTTGGGATCAATAATACGGTCAATCTCAATTAGTATTTCATCTTCTACTAAAACCTTTGAAGCAACTGTAAGCAGATGTGTCACCTTTTCCGGTTCCTGATTTTCAAGGAATCTTTTTATTTCCAGAATTGTATTAAGCGAAACACGCAGTACAGAGAGGCTTTCAGGTTCAATTGCAGTTCCCGGGGTCTTAATCCGTATAAGTTCAGAAGTGGGATCAAGATAATCCTGCTGTGGAAAAGAAAGTCCATTGCGGAGCAGATTTGCCATTTCATTGGTTTCACTGAGCAAGGTTCGCAGTGTAACCAGATCATCAGTAAAACACATATCCTCCAGATATTGCTTACCCAGATCACAAAGAATATGTTTGCTGATATGCAATTTCACTGTGGTAAATCCAATCTTTTCTTCAAAGTTCTGTGGATATATCATGATATTACTAACTGATTTTTCTCAGAATTTTTTTAGAGTGAATTAATGTCTGCTTTTTTATGTTCATGTGCAAAGTTAGCAGAGTTAATTGTTTTATAACCAGCCTGAACAAAGATGGCCTAAAATTATAAGTGTTTTTAAACAAAAAACCCGCCAATATTGCAATCAGCGGGCTTAATTAATTCATGGATTATCAATTAAAGCTGAACCTTTTTAAGCAAACTATTCGAACCGAGCAATGCATCAACATATTGAGCACGTTTGTATATAAACGGATCGTTAAGAGTTGCTGCCGATAATTTTCCACGAAAAGATTCAAGATTTGAATAACCTTTCTTTTCCATCCAGGCTGTAAGATCTTCCAGCATTTTTGCAATATGCTCAGGCTTGTTGCGGTACAAAGTACTGACTACCTGAACAGCATCAGCGCCTGCAAGGATCATAGCAGTTACATCCTTGCCTTCATAAATGCCGGTGCTACTGCATATCTGTGCCTTTATTCTGCTGTACAGTAAACCTGCAAAACGCAAAGGCACTCTCTTATCATTGGGTTCACTAAGATTCCAGGGAGTAATATGTTTCTCGTCTTCAATATTTATTTCGGGCTGGAATAATTTGTTAAAAAGCACGAAACCTTTTACACCCAGATCGTCAACCTGTTTTATGAAATTAAGCGGATTGGTGTAATAAAGGCTCAGTTTAACACTTACAGGTATTTTAACTTTACCCAAAATAGCTTTAACAATGTCAATCTGCTCAAGTTCAATGGTTTTACTGTCTTTATCAAATTTATTCGGAATCGAATAAAAGTTCAATTCCAGAGCATCTACGCCGGTCTGTTCCAGTTGCTGAGCATAATCTACCCACGATTCTTTATAAACCGCATTCAGGCTGGCTATTAAAGGAATTCCCAGCATTGATTTTGCTTTGCGCAAATTTTCAAGATGCTCCTTTGGTCCGGCATGTTCAAGGTTTGGAAAAATACTAAGCATTTCAGCATTACGCTCTGCGTATTCGTCAAGATCTTCATCCATCTGATATCTTTCAAGCTGAATCTGCTCTTCAAAAAGCGATTTGTAAACAACAGCAGCGGCTCCACTGTCTTCAAGCCTTTTTAAAACATCAGGATCGGTGCTTAAATTACAGCTTCCGGCAATGATGGGATTTTTTAATTTCAATCCGAGATAAGTAGTCTTTAAATCAGTCATAAATTGTTTATTTTCAGGTGAATAATATCTTTATTGAACTACGGTATGCAAGAATTTAAACGTAAATCAAAGCATTGTTGTTCAAAAACAAACATGTTTTGGCAAAATTAAAACAATTAACTAAATGAAAGACCTTATTTTAGTAAATTCCGTCATATAACATTTCAAATACTTTTTTCATCGTTTGTAAATCACAAAGTGCTCTCTTATTTAAAACACTTCCAAATAAGCACTGATAATGAGTTTGTTGAGTTTCAATTCAAATTAATTAATTAATTTAGCACAAAATTTCTTTTAAACTCAAAGTGTTAATTAACAGACTTTTAATTATATAAATTATGACAAAAAAGAAAAAATTCATTACTTGTGATGGCAATTATGCCGCAGCGCACATTGCATACATGTTCAGTGAAGTGGCTGCTATTTACCCTATTACCCCTTCTTCGAATATGGCTGAGCATATAGATGAATGGGCTGCTCATGGAAGAAAAAATGTGTTTGGAGAGCCGGTAAAGGTTACTGAAATGCAATCAGAAGCTGGAGCGGCAGGTGCTTTACATGGTACTTTGCAGGCTGGTGCTCTTGCCAGTACTTTTACTGCATCTCAGGGATTATTATTAATGATACCAAACATGTTTAAAATATCCGGAGAGCTACTTCCCGGAGTTTTTCATGTTTCAGCTCGTAGCGTTGCTGCTCAGGCATTATCAATTTTTGGTGATCATAGTGACGTAATGAGTGCCCGTCAAACCGGTTTTGCAATGCTGGCTACAAGCAGTGTACAGGAAATCATGGACATAGCAGCAGTAGCTCATTTCGCAGCAATTAAATCCCGCATTCCATTCCTGCACTTTTTTGATGGATTCCGTACCTCACACGAAATGCAAAAAGTTGAGTATTTTGACATGGAAGAAATCGCAGATTTAATGGATCGTGATGCATTGCAGGAATTCCGCAAAAAGGCTCTAAATCCAGAAAACCCTGTAACCCGCGGAACTGCTCAAAACCCTGATATCTATTTCCAGACACGTGAGGTTGCAAATAAATTTTATGATGCTGTACCCGATATTGTTGAATCATATATGAAAGAACTTTCAGCCCGTTGTGGCCGTGAGTATCATCCATTTATGTATTATGGAGCACCTGATGCTGAAAACATCATTGTTGCCATGGGTTCAATAACCGAAACTATTCGCGAAACAGTAGAATACCTTAATAATAATGGTGAGAAAGTTGGAGTTGTGGTAGTTCATCTGTATCGTCCGTTCTCTGAAAAATATTTCTTCAATGTGCTTCCCAAAACTATTAAACGCATTGCTGTACTTGACCGTACCAAAGAACCCGGTTCAGTTGGAGAACCTCTGTACCTCGATGTAAAAAGCATGTTTTACGGTAAGAAAAATCAACCTCTGATCGTTGGCGGACGTTATGGTCTGAGTTCAAAAGATACTCATCCATCGCATATTGTTGCTGTTTTCAAGAATCTCTCAAGGTCAGAACCCAAAAACGACTTCACAATAGGTATCGTAGATGATGTAACATTTAAATCACTTCCTGTTGAACCCGCTATAAATGTTTTGCCTAAAGGTACATTCAGCGGTAAGTTTTATGGTCTGGGATCTGATGGTACTGTTGGCGCCAATAAAAACTCAATTATGATCATTGGCGACAACACCGGTAAATATGCACAGGGCTATTTTGCATACGACAGTAAAAAATCAGGAGGTATCACTGTTTCACACCTGCGCTTTGGTGATAAACCAATACGTGCTCCCTATCTGGTAAAAAATTCTGATTTTGTTGCCTGCCATGTTACGTCATATCTTGGAAAATATGATATGATCACTGGTTTGAAAAAAGGTGGGGTATTTCTGCTTAACAGTATATGGGATGCCGAAGAAACCAAAGATCGCCTGCCGGAGGACATGAAAAAGTATATAGCAGATAATGATATTAATTTTTATATCATTAATGCCACCAAAATTGCTGCAGAAATAGGACTTGGCGGCAGAACCAATACCATCATGCAGTCTGCATTTTTCAAAATTTCTGAAGTGATTCCTTATGAGGAAGCTGTTGGGCATATGCGCAAAGCCATTATAAAATCTTTTGGCATAAAAGGAGAAGAAATCGTCAATATGAACTTTGCTTCAGTTGACAGGGGCGGTGAACTTGAAAAAATTGAAATTCCTGCTGAATGGTCAAAAATTAAAGTTGCTGCTAAGGTTGACGACCGCGATATTCCTGATTTCATCAGAAATGTTGTAGAACCTATGACAGCCCAACTTGGCGATGATCTTCCAGTAAGCACCTTTGTTGGTCGTGAAGATGGCTCATTCCCTCCGGGAACAACTGCATATGAAAAAAGAGGTATAGCTGTTGAAGTTCCTGAATGGCAACCTGAGCATTGTATCCAGTGTAATCAGTGTGCGTTTGCCTGTCCTCACTCCTGTATAAGGCCATTTCTTATTAATGAGGAAGAATTAAAACAACTTCCAGAGGGAGTTACTACTCTTAAAGCTATCCCGAAAACATTTGAAGGCCTTGTATACAGACTGCAGGTAAGTCCGCTTGATTGTACCGGGTGTGGTGTTTGTGTGGATGTTTGTCCTACAAAGATTAAATCACTTGAGCTTAAGCCTCTTGAGACTCAAAGCATTGAGGTTCAGAATTGGGATATTATTTCAAAAACAGTTTCATACAAGGATAACATTGTTCCGAAAGACAAATCGGTAAAGAACAGTCAGTTTGCCCAACCACTCTTTGAATTCTCAGGTGCCTGCGCTGGTTGTGGCGAAACTCCTTACTTAAAACTTGTTACTCAGCTTTTTGGCGACAGAATGATTGTTGCGAATGCCACAGGCTGCTCTTCAATATACGGAGGTTCAGCACCGGCAACACCTTATACCGTAAATCACAATGGTCACGGCCCGGCATGGGCGAACTCACTGTTTGAAGACAATGCTGAGTACGGATATGGAATGGCAATTGCAAACAAAAAAATGCGTGAAAGAATTTCATTAATAATGAAAGAAGCTATCCAGGGTAGAATTGATGAAAAAGTTAAATCAGCCTTTATTGACTGGATTGAAAGTATGAATGATGCAGAAAAATCTAAGGAAGCTTCTGCCAATGTGTTAAAAGTGCTTGAAGGCTGCAAACATGAAGTGACTAAAGAAATATTATCATTGAAACAATACCTTGTTAAAAAATCAATATGGATATTTGGTGGTGACGGCTGGGCATACGATATCGGATACGGCGGGCTGGATCATGTTATTGCCTCAGGAGAAAATGTGAACCTTTTGGTTCTTGATACCGAAGTATATTCAAATACTGGTGGCCAGGCTTCAAAATCCACACCTATAGGAGCGGTAGCCAAGTTTGCTGCTTCCGGAAAGAAAATCCGGAAAAAAGACCTGGGAATGATGGCAATGTCATATGGTTATGTTTATGTAGCACAAATAGCCATGGGTGCAAGTCAGGCACAAACATTAAGAGCCATTCGTGAGGCAGAAGCTTATGATGGGCCATCACTCATTATAGCATATTCGCCTTGTATTGCTCACGGCTTACGTGCCGGCATGGGTAAAACTCAAGAAGAAGCCAAATTAGCTGTTGAATGTGGATACTGGCATAATTACCGTTTCAATCCTGCTCTTGAACCAGAAGGCAAAAATCCTTTTGAACTCGATTCAAAAGAACCCGACTGGAGTAAATTTCAGTCATTCCTTGGTGGAGAAGTTCGCTATACTTCATTGAAAAAAGCATTCCCCGCTGAAGCTGAAGAGCTGTTTAAAGCTGCCGAAGAAAATGCACAGTGGAGATACAATGCCTATAAGAGAATGGCTGCAATGGAATATTAAACAGTATTCTGTGATAATTTATAAACTATGCCCGGCTAATAAAACAGCCGGGTTTTTTATTTTTCAACAACCCTGTTTGGGTTCGAAAAAAGAAAAGTTAGGAATTTTAACTGTCAGCCATTTTTATTAATAGATTCGAGCATAGATTGATTAAGGATTTCAAGATAATTCCCATTAAGTGAGATAATATTTTCGTCTTTAAACTTTTTCAGTACCCGAATAGCGCTTTCCTTTGTCATTCCTGAAAGATCAGCCAGTTCCTGCCGAGAAATAGTAAGTTTGAAAGCATTATTATTATAAACTGACGAAGCCAGATATAAAATTGTATCAGCCATTCGCCCGAAAACATGCTTTTGTGTAAGACCTGATATTTTATGAAAAAGATTTACAGATTGAAGACTAGCCTTGCGAATAAATTCTGAAGCAAAATTTACATTTGTCTTCATCATTTCAATTAAAATCTCAATATCAAGGAGGCAGGCTGTGGTTTCTTCAACTGCAACGGCAGTGTAATGATGACGCTGATCAACAAAGGCTCCCGGCATTAAAAGATAATTATATGGCCTTGTAAGACAGAAAATCAAATCATTGCTATTTTCATGCTCCAGATATGATTTCACCAGCCCCGAGGTAATACAAACCAAATTATGGCATGGTGCTCCTTGTTTGAAGATCACCTCGCCTGGTTTATAATAAATACTAACTTTCTCGCAATCAATACGTTGAAGCTGATCATCATTTAAAGCATTAAAAATATCAGAGCGGCTCCTGCAAGCAAAGCAGTTGGTTTTTAAGAGCTTTCCCATTTATGAAGATATTTTCAAAATATCACTGTAATATAAATCAAAAAACGAGCTATTTGTTCAATCACATTGATTTAAATCAATTTAAAACACAGTAATATCAATAAAAACTCTAATTACAATCAATAATCATATAAAAAATCATATCTAAATATTTATTTGTTTTGCTACATGGTAAAATAAAGCTTGATATGGACTACCCAACATCCGCCCGAAATTTTCTGATCTGTGCTTTCACAGCAGTTTTACTAATGTTTTTGCCTTCCTGTCAATACGAGTTTATTGAGGAAGATGCACCCGATCCGAATAAAGAATATTCATTTAAAAATGATATTCTTCCAATTTTTGAAGTAAAGAGTTGTACAAGCTGTCACCGCCCCGGCTCTACATCTCCTGATCTAACACCAGCCAGTGCGTACAATTCAATTGTACCCAATCTTGTTAACCTTACAAACCCGGAATCAAGTAAAATATATTCTTATCCCCATCCGGCAACAACAACACATGGGTTTCAGAAATATTCAACAGCTCAGGCAAATATAATTCTTGAATGGATAAAACAGGGTGCAAAAAATAATTAACTTCAACGAAACTAATACATGAAAAGGATACTACTCATCGTTTTAGCTCTTATTGGTGTACTCAGCCTTATGGCTCAGGAAGAACCCACCAAAGACCGTCCGGTAAGGGCGCCATTTAATAGTGGTATATTAATTGATAATCAAACAAGCGTTATTCCTGCTGATAAAACACTGGAATTCCAAATCCAACATAAATTTGGCAAGATTGATAATGGCTTTTCTGACCTTTTTGGACTTTATGCACCGGGCGCCAACATTCGTCTTGCTTTAAACTATGTTCCAATAAAGAATTTACAAATTGGATATGGTCTTAGCAGAATAAGAATGTATAGTGATTTTTCAATAAAATACACCATTCATGAACAAACAAGGAGAAATACATTTCCTGTAGCTGTTGCTGTTTTTGCGAATATGGCTGTTGATGGTCGTAACAAAACTGATTTTGGCAATAATTATAAATTCGGTAACAGATACTCATATTTCTCGCAACTAGTCATTGGACGCCGTTTTAACGACTGGTTATCAGTACAGGCAAATGCAAGTTTTACTCATTACAATATTACTGAACCAGGAATAGACCACGATAAAGTTTCAGTTGGTTTTAACGGCAGGGTGAATTTCTCGCCTCAATCGTCAATTTTATTTCAGTATGATATACCGCTTAAAATCAAGAGTATCACTGAACACCGTGAGTGGACCAACCCGGCTAAACCAAATCTTGGTGTAGGCTGGGAAATAAGAACCAGTACCCATGCATTTCATATCTACCTTTCATCAGCTGATGGCATGATCCCACAGCATAATGCAGTGTATAATACTAACGACTGGACTAAAGGTGATATGATGTTTGGTTTCTCAATAGTTAGATTTTGGAATTTTTAATAAATAAATATTTAATAACCAAATTGTTACAAAATTATGAAAAGAAAGTTTTTTTTCCGTTTGACGTTAGCAGTAGCAGCTTTTGCTATGGTAGCTTTTATTATTCCACAAGAACAAAAAAAGGGTGCCCCATGGGATATCCCAAAAGAATACAAAGAAAAGAAAAACCCGTTTAAAGATGATGCTTCTCTTGAAAAATTAGGAAAGACCATTTACAGCAAGCATTGCCGTTCATGCCACGGAAACGCCGGCCTTGGTGATGGAGTAATGGCCAAGAATCAAAAAACCTTTCCGGGAGATTTCTCGAGTGCCGAATTTCAGAAACATACTGACGGTGAATTATATTATATGTCAATTATAGGACGTGATGAAATGCCAAATTTCGAGAAAAAGATTACTGACGAAGAAGAAAGATGGGCAGTGATAAACTACATCCGGACTATGAAAAAATAATGTAATAACTGAACCTATTCGTTTTTATCAGATATTCTAAAAATAATGGATCTGACAACGTTTGCAAAAAAAATAAAGAAAACAGGGGCAAGATGGCTATTGCTTGTCTTGCCTTTGTTTATTGCATGGCTCATGTCAGGTGCAGATGTTAGTATGGATCCGGAAGCAGAACTCGACGAGGAAACATTACAATGCCTTGAATGTCATGGTGCTATGCGTTACACCCTTGTTGACCCTGAAACCGGAGATACAGTTTCAATGAAAATGTACGAAGAACTCAGGATTGACCCTAAAGTATATGCCAAAGCAACCCATGGAGGCTTTTCTTGTATTGACTGTCACTCACCTGATTTTGAAACTCATCCGCACCCGGTTTCAGCAAAGTTCGAAACTAATTTTGAATGTATTGACTGCCATGGTTCTGACGAAAAATATGCAGATTTCAACTTTGAAACTATTGAAGAAGAATTTTCAATAAGTGTTCATGGTAATCATTATATTGAAAACTTCAGCTGCTGGAGTTGTCATAACCCTCATACATACAAAAACACAGCCAGACAAAGTAAAAACATCACCGAAATAGTCGCCTATAACAACTCAATGTGTTTAGGATGCCACGGTGATATCAGTCATTATGAAGTGCTTATTGAGAGGCAGCTTACCAATATGCTTTCAAAACATGACTGGCTTCCAAACCAAAGTCTTCATTTTCGAAAAATAAGATGTATTGATTGTCATGCTGCTGTTCATGAAGATATACTGGTTGCCCATCAGGTATTACCTGCAAAGCAGGCAGTAAGAAATTGCGTGGATTGTCATTCAACGAATTCTATCCTGATGGGATCGCTATATAAACATCAGGCAGTTGAAAAAAGGAGTAAATCAGGGTTTTTCAATGCAGCAATTACAAATCAGGCATATATTATAGGAGCAAACAGAAATTATTATTTCAACGTAATCAGTGTAGTCATTTTCGGTCTTGTACTGGCTGCAATCGCTATTCATGCTACACTCAGATATATAAGTTACAGGAGGCAACATGGCAAAAAGTAAAAAATTATACTTGTATCCTCTCTGGTTAAGGATATGGCATCATGTTAATGCTGTACTAATGATTTTTCTGATTGCTACAGGAATAAGCATGCAATATTCAGATCCGGCTTACCCGCTTATAAGATTTGATATTGCTGTTACTATTCATAATATCGCCGGAGTTTCGCTTACAGCATCATATTTTATTTTCCTTTTAGGTGTACTATTTACATCAATCGGCAGGTTTTATGTTGTTAAAACTGAAGGCTTACTGACTTCTTTTGCAAAGCAATTGCGTTATTATCTTTTTGGTATTTTCAGAGGTGAACAAAGCCCTTTTACAGTAACTGAAAAACAAAAATTCAATCCGGTACAGCTTATCACCTATAATCTTATCATGCACGCAATTATCCCTGTTACCTTTATTACCGGCTGGGCACTTATTTATCCCGAAACAATAGTGCTCAACGTGTTTGGTTACAGCGGAATTATGCTTACAAGCCTTGTACACTCAATAGCAGGATTTTTTATTTCTATTTTCCTGCTTATTCATCTTTACGTGATTACCATAGGGGCAAGCACAACTGCAAATTTAAAGAGTATTATTTATGGTTATCACGAAGAACACGATACTGACGATAATCAATCAGAAGAAAATAAAGAATAATTAAAAAACATTTAAACTGAACAGTAACCTAAAATTATACTATTATGAAAGGGAAACATACATTAATAACAGTTGCAACTGTCATGGTTTTACTCATGACCGGAATGATAATTTCAAGTTGTACTAAAGAAGGACCTGAAGGCAAACCAGGACTCGACGGGATAGATGGAAAAGATGGAGCTGAAAGTTGCAGTTCATGCCATAATTTTTCTGAAATATTACTTGCCAAGATAAGTCAGTATCAAAATTCAGTTCATGCCAAAGGAGCTACTTTAGATCATAATAATCAAGGCTGCGGGCATTGTCATACAAGTATGGGGTTCAGAAATTTTTTAAGTGACGGTACAATTGCCACTGTTAATAATCCCACGCCAATAAACTGCCGTACCTGCCATCCTATTCACGAATCATACACACTTAATGATTATGGGCTTAGAACCAGTGCACCGGTAAACTTATTATTGGGTGAAGGTCAATACGATTATGGCAATTCAAATCTTTGTGCAAATTGTCATCAGGCACATGATCTTAATCCATATCCCGTTGCAGGTGGCGATTCTTTAACAATTGCCAGCAAATATTATGGTCCGCACCATGCTCCTCATGTTAATATGCTTATCGGGAAAGGAGCTTATCCGATCCCAGGAAGTATGGCATATTTAAATTCACCTCACACAAGAGCCGTTAAAGGTGGTTGCGTAACCTGTCATATGAGCGATGCCACCGGAAATTGGGCAGGCGGACACCAGATGAATATTAAATATAAGAACAGCTCCGGAACTACAGTTTACCAATATACCGGCTGCTTAAGTTCAGGGTGTCACGAAACAACAGCAGAGGTAACAGCAAAAATTAATCCTAATCGTGCCGAAATCCAGGGACTTCTGTCAGAATTAAAAACAAAATTATTGGAGAAAAATTTAATGGATGCTGACGGATATATCAGACCCAATAAGAAAATGAGTCAGATGGACCTTGCATGCTTCATTAATTACAAATTTGTTTCTGAAGATAACAGCTACGGAGCGCATAATTACCGATTTACTAAAGCACTGCTGGTTAATACATTAGAATATATTAATCCTCCGAGATAATATTTGCGATTGAAATACATTTTTTTGGAGCCTCTTTTGAAAGCCATCTGTTTAACGGGTGGCTTTTAAATTTTTCAATAAATAGTGTTGAAAAATAATACAAACATATTGCAGAATCAAAAATAATTTTTACTTTTGCAGACCGAAATAACAATCCTCCTTAGCTCAGTTGGTTAGAGCATCTGACTGTTAATCAGAGGGTCGCTGGTTCAAGTCCAGCAGGGGGAGCAAATCAAAGAGGCAGCAAAGCCTCTTTTTTATTTATGTATTATCTTTATATTATTGTTTCTCAGAGGTTTAATAAGCACTACGTTGGTATAACTGATGATTTTAACAGAAGATTAGAAGAACACAATACCAGCGAAAAAAATACTTTTACATCAAAATATAGACCTTGGAAAATAGCTGCTGTCTTTGAATGCGCTGATTCATTAGGCGAAGCCAGAAAAATTGAAAACTTTATTAAAAAGCAGAAAAGCAAAAAGCTACTAGAAAAAATGATTAAGAATGAGCCCTTGTATGGAGTTCTGACTAAGTTGGTCAGAGTCCCGCACTTGCGGGATTAATCAGAGGGTCGCTGGTTCATCCCGTACGTACGGGACAGCAGGGGGAGCAAATCAAAGAGGCAGCAAAGCCTCTTTTTTATTTATGTATTA
>CAZJZG010000012.1:37339-72036 GCA_964550455.1 uncultured Bacteroidales bacterium
AGCAGAAAAGCAAAAAGCTACTAGAAAAAATGATTAAGAATGAGCCCTTGTATGGGATTCTGACTAAGTTGGTTAGAGTCCCGCAATTACGGGATTAATCAGAGGGTCGCTGGTTCATCCCGTACGTACGGGACGAAACCTGACACAGCTTACGATTTTATAAACATTGAATCTTTAACGGGATTTTAAGAGATTGAAGTCGAATTTTGTGTTCATGAACACAAAACACCAACACATCACATTAAATTTTTCGTATCCGAATACCCCGTGCAAAATGTTCTGAGCCTTTTTCAATAATCAAATCGGCACGGAAACGGGTGGGTAGAATATTTTCCATTAAATTGGGTAAGTTGATATTGTCCCATACTTCGTTGGCAAATTGCATCAATTTATCCAAGGGCCAAGTAGAATATTGGAAGAAATAAGATTCCGGATTTGAAAAAGCAGTTTTTTGCAGCGTAATAAAACGATCTAAAAACCACTGCTTAATATCTTTTTCGTTGGCATCTACGTAAATTGAAAAATCAAAAAAATCGGAAACAAAGACGCTACGCTTCTTTTTTTGCTTATTTCCGGAAACTTGCAGCACATTAATTCCTTCTACAATCAAAATATCGGGCAGATCAAATTCGTGCACTTTATCTTTTTCGACATCATATATAAGATGTGAGTAAATTGGAACTTCAAGGTGCTTTTTGCCTGACTTTGCAACAGAAAGAAACGCCATCAGCTTTTTGGTGTCGTAACTTTCCGGAAAACCTTTGCGGTGCAATATACCGCGTTTATTCAGTTCTTCGTTGCAATATAGAAAACCGTCGGTGGTTACCAATTCTACTTTGGGCTGCTCGGGGGTCAGCGACAAGAGCTTTTGCAGCACACGTGAAGTAGTACTTTTGCCTACTGCCACACTTCCTGCAATACCGATTATATAAGGCACCCGACTACTTTTATTTTTGAAAAACTCATCGAGTTCGTTGTGCAAATTACGATAATGCGAAATGTGTATTTGCAGAAAGCGCACCATCGGCATATAAACATCTTCCAACTCATCAATCGTGAGCGGTTCGTTCAGCGCTGTCAGTTTACTTAAATTGATATCCTTCACCGGAAACATCGGGTGGTCTTCTAACTGGCACCAGTCTTCGCGCGTAAAGCTTCGAAAAGGGGAAAATGTGACGTTGAAATTAGGTTTTTTCATCGTCAAAGCGATTTTTTTTAAGGCGCAAAGATAACAGCTTTTGCTGTAACTAAGGGCAAATAATAGAATTAATGTAATTTATAAACCGACCTATAAATCGAAATCGTTACATTGGATACATTTTCTTGAGAAAGTATAAAGTTCTTTATCTGCTCTTGTTAATGGCACTTTCAGGTATTTTGAGATTGTTGTAAACAAAATTGAAACTTAAAAAAAATCAAAAGAAATGAATTTTAATCTTTGATACACATGGAATAAATAGAATTAAACATTTGTTTAAAACTTTTGTTTAATTCAAAAATATATTTTACTTTTGCAAACGAAATCATTACCAAAAAAGAAATGAAATGAAAGAAACGGAAATTCCAGATGCTAGCACCGAGCAGAAAATCAAAGAGGCCGCACGAAGTATTTTTCACAAAAAAGGCTTTGCTGCTGCGCGTACACGGGATATTGCGGAAGAGGCCGGTATTAATTTAGCGCTGCTCAATTACTATTTTCGCAGTAAGAAAAAGCTGTTTGAAATTATTATGATTGAAACGGTCGGCGGTTTTATGCAGACTATGGCCACCGAATTGAACAATGAAAACAGCAGTTTGGAAGAAAAAGTGGAAATTATTGCTTCCAATTATATTGATTTTATAAGCTGCGAGCCGAATATCCCCATTTTTATGTTGAGCGAAATGCGAAATAATATCGATGATTTGATGGAAAAACTACCGATTAAACCAATAATTACAGTTTCGGTATTTTATAATCAATACATAGAAGCGGTTGAAAATGGTGTAATTACAGAACCAAATCCCGCAATTTTTCTGAGCAATCTAATGGGTTTAATCGTTTTTCCATTTATCGCAAAACCGCTGCTACAACAAATTGGCGAAATCGATGATGCACAATATGAAAAAATGATGCAGGATCGCAAAAAGATGATTCCTGTTTGGATAAAATCCATGTTCTATCGCCCTTAATTTGTTATCCGAAACTTAATCAAAGGATGAAAACTAACAAAAATCAGATGATGAAATCAAAACGAAGAAAACTAAAACTTTGGATTAGCGCTCTGCTGCTGTTTTCGATAGGCTTAGTGAATGCGCAGGAAAATAACTTGCTCACCATTGAACATTGCTACCATTTAGCCGAGCAAAATTATCCTTTAATCAAACAGTATGCCCTATTAGAGCAGAGTCGCGACTACAATTTACAAAATGCAGCACGCGCCTGGCTGCCGCAAATCGCACTCAATGCCAAAGCGACTTACCAATCGGATGTGGTGAAAATTCCGATCGATTTTTCGAAACTTCCCCTGCAAGGTTTGGATATTCCTGAATTAAACAAGGATCAATACGGCGTTACGCTCGATATTACGCAAAATCTGTGGGATGGCGGTGCCACAAAAGCACGCAGCGAACAGATTAAAGCGCAGTCGCAGGTTGAAAGCGAGCAGTTGAATGTTAGTTTATATGCTGTAAAAGAGCGTATTAACCAACTGTTTTTCGGCATTTTAATGAGTGATGCGCTTTTGGATCAGAATCGCATTTTGCAGGATGAGCTGGCACAAAGTTATGCACAGGTGAAGTCGCTTGTTGGTGGCGGACTGGCGAATCAAAGTGATTTGGATGCGGTAAAAGTGGAACAACTCAAAGCAAAACAGCTTGCCACGCAGGTTACGCATAATCGAAAAGCTTATTTAGCCATGCTTTCTGCTTTTATCGGTCAAAAATTGGACGAGCAATCGGAACTGCAAAAACCGCTTGTGCAATCCACCCTGCCAAAAGAAAATCAGCGTCCCGAACTCTCGCTTTTCGAGCGTCAATCCACTCTTTATGAAACACAAAATCAGATGGTTAAGGCAGATTTAATGCCCAAACTTGGATTCTTTCTCACCGGCGGATATGGCAATCCCGGTTTGAATATGCTGAAAGAGGGCTTCACACCTTATTATATTGGCGGACTGCGCATGTCGTGGAATATCAGCAGTTTTTACACTTACAAAAACCGATTGGAAGTGATTAAAAAGCAGCAGGATAATTTGGCGGTGCAGCGTGAAACTTTCCTGTTTAACAGCGATTTGCAAGCGACAAGCAAACAGCATGAATTGGATAAATACCGCGATTTATTAGCGGATGACGATGAAATTATCACCCTGCGCCAATCGGTGAAACGCGCCACTGCGGCAAAAATGAATAACGGTACCGCCAATATCAACGACCTGATTCGTGAAACCAATGCCGAAGCGCTGGCAAAACAAAATAAAATTATGCATGAATTAGAGCTGTTGCAAGCCATTTATAATTTGAAATATATAACCAACAATTAAAAATAGAACGAGATGAAATCAAGCATTTTTAACGCAAAATATTTACAAATACTGCTGATAATCCTGCTTTTCTCAGCCTGTAAAAGCAAAAACAGCGATTACGATGCCAGCGGCGTTTTTGAAACAACCGAAATTGTGGTTTCGGCAAAAGCCAACGGCGAAATTTTGCATTTCGACCTAATGGAAGGTCAGGAAGTTGAGGCGGGACAAACAGTCGGACTGATTGACACCACGCAGCTCTATTGGCGAAAAGTGCAGTTGCAATCGAGCATAAAAGCGATGGATAGCCGCCACGTGAATGTTGCAGTGCAGGTGGCAGTTTTGAAAGAACAATTGTCCGCAGCACGCCGCGAAAAAGAGCGTTTCGCACAACTGATTAAGGAAAACGCCGCCAATCAAAAGCAGTTGGATGATATCAACGCGCAGATTGCCACGCTCGAAAAACAAATTGCCGCGCAAACGGAAACGCTGAAAAGCAGCAACGTCAGTTTGAGCAACGAACAGCAATCGCTCTTGGCACAAATGGCGCAAATTGAAGATCAACTGAAAAATGCAGTAATTAAAAGTCCGGCAACAGCTACCGTGTTGGGAAAATATGCCGAAGCGGGCGAATTTGCCGTGCAGGGCAAGGCACTTTTCAAATTAGCCGATATGGAAAATATGTTTTTGCGTGCCTATATCACAGCCGGTCAGCTCACTGAACTGAAAATTGGTCAGCAGGTGAAGGTTTTTTCTGATATGGGAAAATCGGACCACCGGGAATATACAGGCACCGTCAGTTGGATTTCCGATAAGGCTGAATTTACGCCCAAAACCATTCAAACGCGCGACGAACGTGCCAATTTGGTTTATATGGTGAAAATTGCCGTAAAAAATGACGGCTACATTAAAAAGGGGATGTATGGGGAGGTTTCTTTCAATTGACAATGGAGAATTGACAATTGACAATTAATTAAAAATTTATAATATTAATATGGGAAATGTGGTTGCAAATAAATCGTATGCTTTTGCGATCAGAATTGTAAACTTATACAAATACTTATCTGAGGATAAAAAAGAGTTTGTTCTTTCAAAGCAAATTCTTAGGAGTGGGACTGCTATTGGAGCTTTAATTAAAGAAGCAGAACATGCGCAATCCAAAGCAGATTTTTTGAATAAAATGAACATTGCACTTAAAGAAGCTAATGAAACGGAATATTGGTTGATGTTAATGAGGGATACAGGATATATTGACGAAAGAGTTTTCCAATCTATTCAAGAGGATTGCTCAGAAATTCTTAAACTTTTAATCAGTATAGTAAAAAGCACAAAAACAAACTTAAAGAAATAATGGAGAATGGAGAATGGAGAATGGACAATGGACAATGGAGAATGGAGAATGGAGAATGGAAAATGGAGAATGGAAAATTGTCAATTTTCAACTGTCAATTGTCAATTAAATAAGACTGTCAATTAAATAAGAATGATACAGGTAAACAATATCAGCTTAAATTACGGTGAAGTTTCGGCCTTGCAAGATATCTCTTTCGAGGTGGAACGCGGTGAAATTTTCGGCTTAATCGGTCCGGATGGTGCGGGTAAAACTTCGCTGTTCCGCATTTTAACTACGCTTTTGCTTGCCGACAGCGGCACAGCCAGGGTGGATGGTCTGGATGTGGTGCGCGAATATAAAGAGATTCGAAAGTGTGTGGGCTATATGCCGGGGAGGTTTTCGCTTTATCAGGATTTGACGGTGGAAGAAAATCTGAGCTTTTTCGCAACGGTTTTCGGAACCACCATTGAGGAAAATTACCACCTGATTAAGGATATTTACCAACAAATTGAACCTTTCAAAAATCGTCGGGCCGGAAAGCTTTCGGGTGGGATGAAACAGAAATTAGCATTGAGCTGCGCACTGATTCACAAACCTACGGTGCTCTTTCTTGATGAACCCACCACCGGCGTTGACCCGGTGAGCCGCAAAGAGTTTTGGGAAATGCTGAAACGATTGAAACAGCAAGGTATCACCATTCTTGTTTCCACGCCCTACATGGACGAAGCGTCTCTTTGCGACCGGATTGCCTTTATTCAGGAAGGTAAAATTCTGACCATCGATCCGCCGGAAAAAATTATCGCCGATTTTCCGCACAAGGTATTTGCGGTGGAAGCGGATAATAATTATGAGATTCTAAAACAGCTTCGCCAAAGCGAAAATGTACGTTCAGTTTTTAGTTTTGGTGATTCGCTGCACGTTGTTTTTAAGGATATTTCAAAAATGGAAAATGAGCAAATCAATGCCGAATTGAAGGAAATTGCGCCAACAATTGAGGATTGTTTTATGGCACTGACGGATAATTGACAATGGACAGTGGACAATGGACAGTGGACAATGGACAGTGGACAATGGACAATGAAAAATAAATAAATGATAGTAAAACATGGAAAATGAGCAACATAGGATAAATAAAGATACGCCAATTCTCAATTCTCAATTCTCAACTGTCAATTCAGAATCGTCTATTATTAAAGTTGAAAATCTGACAAAATCCTTTGGCAATTTCATTGCGGTGGATGCTATTAGTTTTGAGGTTTCAAAAGGTGAGATTTTTGGTTTTCTCGGGGCAAACGGTGCTGGAAAAACCACCGCCATGCGGATGCTTTGCGGGTTGAGCAAACCCACTTCCGGGCGCGGAATGGTGGCCGGTTTCGATATTGAAAAACAGTCGGAACAGGTAAAGAAAAATATTGGTTATATGAGTCAGAAGTTTGCACTTTACGATGATTTAAAAGTCTGGGAAAACCTACGACTTTTTGGCGGAATTTACGGTATGAAATCGCATGAAATCGAGGATAAAACAAACATAATTCTGCACGATCTGGGCTTTGAAAATGAACGAAATACGATGGTAAAATCGCTGCCTTTGGGCTGGAAGCAAAAGTTAGCTTTTTCGGTATCCATATTTCACGAACCTAAAATTGTCTTTCTCGACGAACCCACCGGTGGCGTGGATCCTGCCGCACGAAGGCAGTTTTGGGAACTGATTTACGAGGCTGCGGAAAATGGAATCACCGTGTTTGTTACAACGCACTATATGGACGAAGCAGAATATTGCGACCGCGTTTCGATAATGGTCGATGGTAGAATAGCGGCTTTGGACACACCAAAAAATCTGAAAGCAAAATTCAACGCAGCAAGTATGGATGAGGTTTTTCAACAGATTGCTCGAAAAGCAATACGAATTGACAATTGAGAATGGACAGTTGACAATGGAGAATTGAGAATTGAGAATTGAGAATGAAGAATAGAAAATGGTTGCATAAAAATTTAATTGTTACGTGTTTATGAAAAAGAATATTGTCAAAGAAAAATCATACAGATTTGCGCTACTAGTAATAAAAGCGTACAAATTTCTCTGTGAAGATAAACGGGAATTTGTGTTATCGAAACAATTGTTGCGAAGCGGAACAGCGATAGGGGCGTTGATTAGAGAAGCCGAACATGCGCAGTCTCGGAAAGATTTTATTCATAAAATGAATATCGCGCTGAAAGAAGCCAACGAAACAGAATATTGGCTTATGCTGTTGAAAGATAGTGAATATATTAATGAAGAAAGTTTTACGTCCATTCACAAAGATTGTGATGAACTTATTCGCCTATTGGCAAGTATTGTAAAAACAACAAAATCAAGCGATGATGGCAAAAAATAATTCTCAATTCTCATCCGCCAGAGGCGGACTCAACTCTCAATTTTTTGCTTTTGTAAAAAAAGAATTTCATCATATTTTACGCGACCGGCGTACGATATTGATATTGCTTGTGATGCCGATAGTACAGATAATTTTGTTTGGTTTTGCCATCTCAAACGAAGTGAAAGACACACCAATGGCCATTCTCGACACTTCGAAAGATGAAGCGACACGGCAAATTACCGAACAGTTGGCGGCGAGCAAGTTTTTTACGCTTGTGAGTGAATTGCACAGCACCGAAGAGATTGAAAAAGCCTTCCAAAAGGGCAATGTGAAATTGGTCGTGGTGTTTAGCGATAGTTTTCAGCATAATCAGTTTCACACCGGCGATGCAGCAGTGCAAATCATTGCCGATGCTTCCGACCCCAACCAGGCGAGCACATTTACAAATTACGCTTCCAATATTATTAACACTGCTTATTTGGATTTGGCGAGCAAAGCCCAAAATTCGAGCGGAAATATTCGTCCCTTACGCATTATTCCGGAAATAAAAATGCTCTACAATCCGCAAATGAAAGGAGTATACAATTTTGTGCCGGGCGTGATGGGACTTGTTTTAGTGTTGATTACCGCCATGATGACGTCTATTTCCATTGTTCGTGAAAAAGAGATGGGCACCATGGAAGTCCTACTCGTGTCGCCCATAAAGCCAATTTACATAATCCTTGCAAAAATCACCCCCTATTTTGCTCTGTCCGTTATCAATTTTACAAGCATTTTGCTTTTATCGGTTTTTGTGCTGGGTGTGCCCATAAAAGGAAGTCTTTTCCTGTTGATTATTTTTTCCCTGCTATTTATTCTCGTAGGATTAACCCTGGGCTTGTTTGTATCCAGTGTCGTTGAAACGCAGGTTGCAGCCATGATTTTCTCGGGTCTTGTGATGATGATGCCGACCTTGCTACTTTCAGGGATGATGTTTCCTATTGACAGTATGCCAAAAATTCTGCAATGGATTTCGGTCATTCCGCCCAATCGCTGGTATATTGAAGGTGTGGTAAAGCTGATGATACTAGGTGTCAGTGCTATATTTGTATTAAAGGAATTTGCCATTTTAGGTTTTATGGCAATCTTTCTGTTAGCAGTAAGCTTGAAAAAATTTAATGTTCGGTTAAGCAAATAAAAAATAAGCGCGATGTTAAAGTTTTTATTGGAAAAAGAGTTTAAGCAGATGTTTCGGAATCCGTTTGTTTCGAGAGTGATACTTGTTTTACCCATTATGTATATGCTGGTTTTCCCCTGGGTCATAAATCAGGAGTTCAAAAACCTGAGTTTGAGCGTAGTTGATAATGATCGCAGCACTTTCTCGCAACGATTAGTCCATAAAGTTACTGCTTCGGGTTATTTCCAATTGTTTGAATTTACCGCTTCAAACGCTGATGCGATGGAAAGCGTTGATGCAGGAAATGCCGATATAATTCTCGAAATTCCCCGGAATTTTGAAAAAGATTTGTACCGCTCGGGTCAGACGAACGTGCTGATTTCGGCCAACGCCGTGAACGGAATGAAGGGCGGTTTAGGCAGCGTTTATCTGTCGGGCATTCTCAATGATTTCGCAAGCGAATTAACTTCTGCACAAGGAATTAGCTTTCCGGTATCCGTCATACAGCCACAATTCAAATTCAATCCGACACTTGATTATAAAGTGTTTATGATACCCGCGCTTTTTGTGATGCTGCTTACCTTGCTTACCGGATTTTTACCGGCCCTCAATATCGTTAGTGAGAAAGAGATGGGCACCACCGAGCAGCTCAATGTGACACCAATGAACAAAGCCATTTTCATTCTGGCCAAACTGATTCCCTATTGGATTATGGGCATATTGATTTTAAGCGTTACCATGGGGCTTGCCGCCCTGCTTTATGGCCTGATTCCGAGTAGCTTCGCAATAATTTATCTCTATTCCATCGTCTATATTCTTGCCGTTTCCGGTTTGGGAATTGTCATTTCAAACTATTCAGACACCATGCAGCAGGCGATGTTTGTGATGTTCTTTTTCTTACTTATAATCATTCTGTTAAGTGGCCTTTTTTCACCAATAAGCAGTATGCCGGGATGGGCACAAAACATTACAGCCTTCAATCCCCTGACCTACTTTATTGAAGTTATGCGCGCCATTTATCTAAAAAACAGTGGAATGCATGAATTGTTACCGCAGTTTATTGCGCTTTGCGGTTTTGCGGTTTTCTTTAATGTATGGGCGGTATTAAGTTACAAAAAGAGTCAGTAAGATTTCATTAACAATGAACTTAATCAGATATATATCAGCATTTTAGCCGGACAAAACATTCGTCAAGCAGATTATACTATTTGTATTTACAAAATAGTCCAAGCTGTTCTGTAAATTACAATCGTTAATGCCGGTGGTTAAAACATTCAGAACAATTGAGCGGAGCGATAATTGGTCTGTTATATTTTGCCAACCGGTAAAATCGGTCTATTATATTTTTTCAATCGGTATCATTTTTTCTCCACTAACCGCTCGCTTAGTTTTAGCCATAGAATCAGTGTGTAAAAATTAGCATCAACCAACAATAGATAAATTGATAATTGCAAGCAGTAATCTTGTAATTTTGCCCTTTAAAATCGCGTAAGAATGGATTCAAAGAATTTCCGCCGGATGAGGCAGCTCATTGATGAGGTATTTGCCACCCAGGATGACCCCAATCAATTGGATATAGATGAAAAAGTGCGTCAGCAAATTCTCAGGATTCACCCTGCCACTTTTTCGGAATTTTCGGTTAAAGACGGACCGGTAGCCTGGGTGTTGGTGATACCGACTACCCTCGAACTGATGAATGGATTTATCCATCAGAAAATCAACGAGAAACAATTGGTCGATCAGACACTGCCCGGCGGACGGTATGAAGCCATCTATCTGTGCTCGGCTTCGGTACTCGAAGAATACCGCCGACAGGGATTAACGCTGAAATTAGCATTAGAATCCATCGAAAAGATACGTCTCGACCATCCGATAGAAGCATTGTTTGTATGGCCATTCAGCGATGAGGGCGACAGCGCCTCCGAAACCATTGCCCAAAAAGCCGGATTGCCGCTCTTCAAACGTGGAAAGAAAATAGAGTAATAACACAAACCCGCTCAGCGGGCTCATCTGAATGTAACTTATTCTGTCTCAGCATAATCCAAATAAAAAAGCATCTGTTTTACAGATGCTTTTTTTTGAGGTCTCGAGCGGATTCGAACCGCTGTAGAAGGTATTGCAGACCTCTACCTAGCCACTCGGCCACGAAACCATTTCTGTATGTAAATATAGTAAAATTTCAAAAATCAACATATAAAATGCACTAATTAAAAACGTTATTATTCAATAACTTAGATTTTCAGTCTTTGTACTGTAACCCGAAAGACAAGCCGGACAAAGGCAATCGTCGAAGCTTTTCCTTAGTTTTTCGAGATTCTCCAAACTGATTTCAAACGATGTACACCAGCAGACGTTGGTATTACTACACTCAAACGTTTTTCCGCAGACAGGGCAAATCTTTAGTTTAATATCGGGATCACTCATAAATATCGTCGCGGTTTAAGGTTACGCACACCCTGTCGATCTTGTCACCCAAGGTAGGATTCAGTTTCGAGATTTTCACCTCAGCATCTGTTACATCCGGAAAACGGGTGCCAATTACCTGCTCTTCCTTAAAGTGGCCACGATAGGAGAAAACTCCATGCCTTCAATTGAAATCACTCCCATAATCGTCAGTTTTTACAATATTGTTCATATATCAATCCAAGCAATAATCCATCCCGACATCAATCGTTCTTAAAAAATCTGAATGGATTATAACTAATTCCCTCATCAAAAATATCCACCTGTTCTTTCCTTTTTAGGAACCCAACGGCTGCGTAGGTCAGTGGTGTAAACAGCACTTCGATGCCTGTTTTAAAAATGTAATTCGATACTATCACTGAAATCAGCAAGCTGTTGGACATTGAACCGTAGAATGCTATAAAACAGAATATTACGGTATCAATCCCTTCACCTACTAAGGTAGAACCAATGGTACGCATCCACAGGTATTTCCCTTTGGTTCTGATTTTCAGCTTCGACATCAGATAAGCGTTTGAGAATTCGCCGACAAAGTAAGCCGTAAGACTTGCAAGTACAATCCTAGGCACAAAGCCGAGCAGGGTTTCATACGCCTGCTGATTCTCCCATCCCTGAGCCGGAGGCAACAACTGAACCACCCAAAGCACTAACGACATCAACAGGGCTGCACCGAAACCCGTCCAGATAACCTTGCGGGAACGCTGATATCCATATACTTCGGTGAGAATATCACCAAAAATATAGCTGAGAGGAAAAAGTATGGTACCGCCATCGAAGGTGAACAGCCACAAATTGGCAATTTTGGTTGAAGCCAGATTCGATATAAGTAGAATGGCAACAAACAGCGCCATAATTACATCAAAATATTTGAAGCGGGTGTTTCCTTCTTGTGTTGTTGATGTCATTACTCAGTAAGTTTTTCGGTTATTAGAAATCAAAACTACGGTATCTGTTATCAAACCACGATGCTTATCTGATTTTCCGGCAGCACATTACATACCAATATACCACGATGCAATTGAAAAATAGATAATTACACCGGTTATGTCAGCTATTGAGGTAATCAGCGGGGCACTTGCAGTTGCCGGGTCGAGTTTCAGCTTGGTAAATATAAACGGCAACAACATGCCAATCAGACTACCAGCCATTACCGTAAACACCATGGTTGCGGCAATTACAAATATATATTCCGGTGCCCTGAAAGCGGCAACCAAACTTACACCCAAGGCCATTGTAACTCCAAGCAGAAGCGATACAATAAACTCCTTACCTAACAGCTTGACCCAGTCTTTGGTTTCAACATCACCAATAGCTAAGGAACGGATCATCAGCGTTGCCGATTGCGAACCGGCATTTCCGCTGCTATCAATAAGCAAAGGAAGGAAAAAGATAAGTGCAACAGCAGAAGTAATCACATCCTGATACTTTGCAAGTGCTGCACCAGAAAATACATTCACAAAAACCAACGCCAACAGCCAAACGATTCTTTTTTGATACAAATCCATTACCCTCGCTTTAAGCGGACTAACAACTGTAGCCTGAACCGAACCGAATTTTTGGAAGTCTTCCGTACTCTCTTCTTCCGCAACGTCCATCACGTCGTCAACAGTTACAATTCCAATCAGAATACCGTTTGAATCGGTAACCGGAAGTGCGGTTCTGTCCTGTTCCTGGAAAACGCGAATGGCGACTTCCTGGTCGTCAAAAGCATTCAGCGCCACAAAGTATCCAGCCATCAAATCCTGTATCGGCTGATTCGGATCGGCAAGGATAATCTCCCGCATCCGAATATCATCTACGAGTTTCCAGTTATCGTCAACCACATAAATCACATTCAGGGTCTCTGAATCACGACCAAACTGACGCATATGGTCAATGGCCTGTTGAACTGTGTAATCGGGTTTTACCGCCACAAACTCCGGCGTCATCAACCTTCCTATACTGTTTTCGGGATAGCCCAACAACCGGACTGATATGGCTCTTTCTTCGGGCGACAACAACTGAAGCAGCCGCTGGGTAATGTTTCCGGGAAGCTCTTCAAAGAAGGCGGTACGGTCGTCGGGATTCAGATCGTTGAGCAAACCGGCAACACGATTGGCGTTGCTGGCAAGTCCTTCGATAATCTGCTCCTGTTTGTCGTGTGATAAGTGCTGGAAGGTGTCTTTGGCGTGTTCTCTGGGTAACAGACGAAAATAGATGATATCGTCTTCATCAGACAACTCCTCGATAATTCCGGCACTGGTAATGGGATCAATGTCTTCAATGGCAGCACGAAGTGCTCTCCAGTTCTTCTGATTGATCAGCTCTTCAAAAAGTGTAACAATAGTTTCACCCATGGCTTATTCTCCTTACAAGGGTTTAGCTGCAAGGAGAAACGAAAACCCCTCGCAGGTTAGTAATTAATCAAACAACACGAATAGGGGTCGTCTTTCATGATTGGGTAATGATTTTTAGTTGTGCAAAGATAGAGATTTTTGAAAAAATACAAGGTTTTTTTTTGCTTTTGAAGAATTTATTTTATTATCTTAATGAATATCAATGAGTTAAATACTGCTATTTTCTTTTCCGAAAACCAATTCCGCAAGTAGAAAAGGAGAATGCTTTTCGCTTACCTTTGCTTATAAACATCCTTCAACACAAACAGCGTATGCGGCAAAAACGTGTGATTCTTAGTCTGATTTCAGTCCTGATATAAATGATTGGCTGTACTTCGACTATACAACCGGCCGCATTTCGTCAACTAAAAAAAAGAGGCTGACACCTTAATCGTAATCAGCCCGTATTTAGAGATTGCTGCCTTCGATTACAGGAATAGAGTTCGGGATAACGAGTTAGAGGAAAGTAACAAAGAGATAATTTTAAAGGTTGCAAACAAGCTACTTTCTTCAAAATATGTAGCTAAAGTTGTCTATCTTCCTGTTTTAGACAACGACAAATTATTTATTTGGGGATAATATCATCCGGTTTACTGCTGTTTCCACAATATTTCAGTAAAAAGAATACCACAGGCAAGCTTAACCAACCGGCTTCAGCAAATAAATATCACTATTGCCAGCTAGCTATTCGGGAATAAAACCGGGCGCAGCCAACCCTCGCTTAAATCGGTAAAGCAGCTTTATTTGTCTGTTTGCATCACCGGAAATTATCCGGCTGCCTTTAAATCACTTATAGCCGATGAATCTGAAGAATTTTGAGTTTAAAGCCAGGGTTGACGATATTGAAGAACCCGAAAACCGTTTACTGACGCTGCATCCCAAGTTCAGGGGGATTGACCATCAGACTGATATCTATTTCAATGCTTCGCACGGAAGATTGAAACTGAGATAAGGCAATATTGAAAATTTGCTAATCAACTACGAAAGAGAGGATTATGCCAGTGCAAAAGAGTCGAAAGTCATACTATACAAGCATAAACCGTTTGCTGCTTTAAAGGAAATTCTTACAAAACAATTGGGAATTAAGGTTGTGGTAACTAAAAAACGGAAGATCTATTTTTAAAATAACGTAAAGTTTCATTTCGATCAGGTTGATCAGCTCGGTACATTTATCGAAGTGGAAACAATCGATGAAAAAGGGACATACAGCCTGGATGAGTTGAAAGACCAATGCACCAGATATTTTGACTTTTTTGGTTTGAAAAAGGAGGATGTTACCGACAAATCCTATAGCAATCTGATTTTGGAGAAGAACAACAAAAAACCAAGATAAGTCTATAAAATACAAGCTAAATTGGAAAATTAAGTATCAATTCGTTGTGCAGAAAACTGTCAATTATTTTTACAGTCCGGTATTAAAGATTAACTTTGCATCAGCTATATCTTTTGCTTTCGGATGAAAAACAGCAATATACTTATCATTGATGATAACAAGAGCATACTCAGTGCTTTAGAACTACTGTTGCAGCCATTATGCAATGAAGTCATGACCTCTTCCAACCCCAATCAAATTCCATTTCTGATAGAATCCAAGCGCTTTGATGCCATTTTGTTGGATATGAATTATTCGGCAGGCACGATTACGGGCAATGAAGGGCTATACTGGCTGAATCGTATTTTGGAATATGATGCTAATTGTTCGGTAATTATGATAACCGCATACGGCGATGTGGAGTTGGCTGTGCGCGCTATCAGAGAGGGAGCTGTAGATTTTGTGTTGAAGCCGTGGGAAAACAGCAAGCTTTTGGCGACCATCAATGCGGCAATCAAGCTAAGACATTCGAGGCGCGAAGTAAAAACACTGAAGGAGCGGGAACTAAATTTGAAGGCAGCCATAAAACAAGAACGTCCCACGATTATAGGGCAATCGGAACGCTTCAAGGAGGTGCTCAATTTGGTACAAAAGGTAGCCAAAACCGATGCCAATGTGCTATTAACCGGTGAAAACGGAACGGGAAAGGAGATTATCGCACGAGAGATTCACCTGCAATCGCTTCGCAGCGAGGAGGTGATGGTGAATGTAGACATCGGTTCTTTGTCGGAAAGCCTGTTTGAGAGTGAGCTATTTGGTCATGTGATGGGCGCTTTTACCGATGCACGGGAAGACCGTGCCGGCAAATTTGAAGTTGCCAAAGGAAGTACGCTATTTTTGGATGAGATTGCCAATATTTCGCTGCCGCTTCAAGCCAAGCTGTTGGCTGCCCTGCAAAACCGCGAGGTTGTAAGAGTAGGCTCCAATAAAAAAACACCGGTAGATATCCGTTTGGTATGTGCTACCAACAGCGATTTGCAGGCAATGGTAGCTGAAGGAAAATTCAGGGAGGACCTGCTCTATCGGATTAATACGATACAGATTGAGATTCCGCCGTTACGCGAGCGATTGGACGATATACCACTTTTAGCGAACTTCTTTTTAGAGATTTATGCTGCAAAATATAAAAAGCAGGGACTACGATTTGGGAATGCCGTTTTAGATCGAATGACCCGCTACGACTGGCCGGGTAATGTACGTGAGCTTCAGCATTCTATTGAGAAAGCGGTTATCCTGAGCGATGGGAATTCACTTGCTCCGGAGCATTTCCTGTTTTCCGGTACGCGCCAAAAAGCCGTTCCTCGAATACAAACCCTTGATGAAATGGAACAGCAAATGATAGAAGCCAGCATACGGCAACACAATGGAAACATGAGCGCCGTAGCTTCCCAATTAGGCATTACACGACAAACCCTGTACAACAAAATAAAAAAATATGGCCTTTAAACTCCAATATCAACAATCTTTTTTATTGATTTTCATGATATAAAGATGAAACATCGAAATCCAAACTTCCGCTTGGCAATCTATATACTGCTGTTGGCAATTTTTGCGGCATGGATGGCTTATCATCTGATGATGCGGTCATGGTTTGCCGTTATTCCGGCTTTGGGGATGGTTTGGATATCGTACCAGATTTTTAAACTGTTCAGACGACTTCATGAGAAGGTAACCTACTTTTTTAATGCCGTTGAAAACGAGGATTCAACTTTGTATTTTCCTGAAGATGTTAGACATAAACCTACCAAAGAACTCAATCAGGGATTAAATCGCATGAATCGGTTGATTCAGGAGGTAAAGGTTAGAAACCATGAACAGGAGCAGTTCTACGGACTTTTATTAGAGCAGGTTGCAACGGGAATCATGGTAGTTGATGAAAGTGGCAGGATACTTCAAGCCAATTCTCCGGCTAAAACACTACTTAACTATCACTCTCTGACACATATAGAACAGCTCAAGCGAGTGGATGCAGGCCTGTATGAAGCAGTCTCACTACTAAAAGAGCAAAGCTCACAACAGCTCGTGAAGCTGCATGCCCACTCGGTCACACATAACCTATCGCTTCATGCAACTAGCTTTCAACGACATGGAGAAAAGCTGCGCATCATTTCCATACATGATATCAGCAACGAAATGGATGCCATTGAAATAGAATCGTGGCAAAAAATCATCCGGGTGCTGACCCATGAAATCATGAATTCCATTGCACCCATCACTTCGTTGAGTGAAACCCTGTTGGGGTATTATACTGACACTCAAAATGACACAAACGATAACAGAACAAAAAATACGATAAAAGGGCTTGATGTTATTCATGAAAGGGGAATGGGGTTGATTCGTTTTGTGGAATCCTACCGCACACTCACCAAACTCTCAAAGCCGGTCTTTAAACCGATAGTACTTCATGCTTTTATCGAAAAACTACTGGCATTATTACAAGCTGAATCCAAGGCGTACCTTATCAATTTCGATGTGCAGATAGATTCTGAACTTTGCATTGAAGGCGATGAAGTACAGTTGTCGCAGGCACTTATCAACTTGTTTAAGAACGCCATAGAAGCAGTTGAAACGGTGCAGGAAGCCCATATTATCGTAAAAGCAGTTTCGGATGATGAGGGTTATTGCTGGCTGTCAATCACCGATAATGGTCACGGTATTCCTCCTGAAATTTTAGATCAAATCTTTGTGCCTTTCTTTTCGACACGCGAAAACGGCTCCGGTATAGGCTTAAGTCTTACACGACAAATTATCCGAAACCACGGCGGAAAAATCGAAGTCAGCTCCACACCGGGAAATACTACTTTTATTGTGTATCTTCAAACTTCTTTCACCAACTAAAGCAACGTGCAGAAGACCGTATGCCAGTCAATTATCAATTATCAATTGATCATTCATACCTCAGCGCTTCCACCGGATTTTTCAATGCGGCTCCAAGAGACTTAATCACTGCTGTAACACCGACGATAATTAGGATGCACAAGCCCGACAGTACGAAAATATACCAATGAAGCGGGAACTTGATGCTAAAGTTCTCCATCCATAAACCCGAAAGGTACCATGCACCAATCAGCCCGACACTAACAAAGGGAATTGCTAATTTGGCCAGGCCGGAAACAAATATTTTAACTATCTGTGCATTTGAAGCTCCATTAATTTTACGAATGGCTAAACTTTTCCGTTGACGGGTAATTTCTTCGCTCAGATAACCCAATAGCCCCATTAATGAGATAAGTAAAACGATGGCACTTCCGGCATAAATTGCATTTCGGAATGACTTTGCCGGCTGATAGGCCTTTAGTAAAGCCAGCTCTAAGCTTTCCACCTCAGTCTGACCACGTAACACAGCGCTGTTAATTATAGTTGTCAGTTTCTGGTTAATATCGGCTTGTATTCCCGGAAAGATCTTGATAAGTATATTAAAAGAAAAATCAGGGCGTTGCTCGAGTATATCAATAAACTGCTGGCGAGGCCAGTAGAAAAATACCGAAGGACGTGTATCGCTGAACAATACCGTGCCTATTGCCAAATTAGGATAAATGCCCGAGATACGGGATGAAGTGTTTACATTGTGATGCTCGGAAATGGTAAGACTTTGACCAACAACTCCATCATTCCAACCGTTATTTAGCACCAGCAAATCGGCACATTTCTGGCTAACAACGATCTCGTTGGCTACAGATTTCCCCTCGATAAAGCCGGAGCCACTTGTCATGGGAATGCCCAATACGGAGAAATATTCATGGTCTATATAGTACATATCAGCCACATTAAACAGATCCCTTTCACCATCGGGCGATAGTACGTTATTGCCCGATGGATAATCTATGGGCAGCTCAACGCCTAAAGCTACATGCTCAACCTCCGATAGTGCCATCAGCTCATTCAGTACGGTTTGAATTTTGTGAGGATTCATGCCGCTTACCGATGCATAAAATACATTATCGGTTTTGTACCCATGATCGGCATCCAATACTTTACTGTACAGAAGGCTTACCACTACGAGCAAAGCAATGAATAATGAAACACCTGCAAACTGAAAAGCAAGCAATGCTTTCTTCCAACCGGTTTTTTTCTGATGATATGTTCGGAATGCAACTGCTACCGGAGTTCGGGCATAAGAGCGACCCGGGAAGTAGCCAATGGGTATTATTAGAATGGTAACGATAAGCATAACAGGCATATACACCTGCGGATTAAGCAGCACGTTAAGGCTGTGGCCCAGCTGCACCTCGGCCACCGGTTTTATCATTAGGATTAATCCTGCCGCCATGACAAGGGAAATTGCGAAAATCAGAAAACTCTCGGCAAAGATTACGCCCAACAGGTTGCGATTTTCGGCACCATAACATTTAAGGATAGCCGATGATTTGGCACGATTGACCAAAGTGCTTGCAGTAAGCAGGATATAGTTCAGCACAGAAATGAGAAGAACAATAGCCGTTACGGCACTTAATATAATGATTAGGTCTTTTGCTTCGTTGGCATAAAGCCTGCGGATAGGTTCAAAAGAGTATTTCAATACAAATCCCTGTGCTTCATACTTTTCAATCTCCTGATGCTTTTCCTGCATTTGGCGAACGGCAGGTGCCAAGCTGCCGGGCGATGCACCTTTTTCTAATTTCACACAGGTATAATACCGATCGTTGCCCAACCAGTTTTCGGTGCCATCCCACGTAAAATTGGATGTAGAAACCATGGAGATGGCAATATCATACTTATAATTGGTGTTTTCAGGCAGCTTCTCGAATACTCCGCCTATGGTAAGCGGTTTGCCCGGGAAATCTTTTAGCTCAATGCTGTGCCCAACAACATTACCTCCCATTTTTTCGGCCATCTCACTTGAAATAATACACATCATTGGACTTTTAAGAGTTTCGACACCCAAACCCTGAATTATGGGTCGTGGAAGCACTTCAAAGAGCTGATCATCGGCCAAAACAACATGACCGCTATAAACATTGTTCTGTTCAGAGAAAAACTCCAAATCTCCAATCGAATTCAGTCGAGTAGCTGCTTCAATACCGGGTACTTCTGCTTTTAGCCCGGGTCCAATAGCACCGCTTACCCTGGGATTGGGTGTTAGCTTTTCGGACTGATTTTCCATTTTAAAATTCTCAATGACGATAAATATTCTATTGGCATCGGGGAAGAAACTGTCGTAGCTGAAGTAGAAAAACACTTCAGAAAGCAGCACTATTCCAAATGCCAGACCCAATGCCAGCGATAAGATGCGCGTGGTTGTATGCTCTCCCTTGCGGAATAACTTTCGGGAAGCCAGTTTTATTGCATTCATTTCTTTTCAATTAGAAATTAGTAATTAACAATGAGCAATTGTTTTTATAATCGCAAAGGTGTTGAGACATAGACTGATAATTGCTCATTGTTCATTGTTCATTGCTCATTGTTTCGAGCTATTTATTATGGTGTAAAGCAATTTACCCAATTCATCTGCATCATTGAAGAACGAGTCAAATTCTTGTTTTTCAAGATAATCGGTGGCTTGTAGCAAACGTAGCTAATAGGTTGTTTCCCTAATTTCTTTGTATGCAATGCTCATTTTAGCCCTAAAATCTTTTTTAGAAATTCCTCCAATCGCCTCCTCTATGTTTGCGCCCACAGAGGTTCCACTACAAGAGAGTTGCTTGCTCATCACATATTCCTTTTTCTCCTGCATGAGTATCTTGTAAAGATTGATAATGCGCACAGTAAACGCAAACGACTTATCCTTAACCACATTCTCCTTCATAATTGCACTTATTAATTACTCATTGTTCATTGATTTTAACCGCAAAGCATAATGTTGCCCCTACAGGGCTTTGGTTGGCGTTTCTATTCGTCCTACTACCAAGATGCCGCCACTAACGGGGCTAGTACGCACCACTTCCCTTGTATCTCGCAACTCGTACCTTGTTCACTTTAACCGCTAAGACGCCAAGACGCTGAATTGTTCATTGTTCATTACTCATTATCAATTGTCAATTCTCAATTCTCCACCACCATCCCATCAAACAAATTGATAATCCGGTATGCAAACCCTGCATCGTGGTGCGAGTGGGTTACCATAATTATGGTTGTTCCCTCACGGTTCAGCTCGCTGAGCAGATCCATCACCTCATTACCGTTCTTTGAGTCTAAGTTACCCGTTGGCTCGTCGGCAAGGATTAGCTTGGGGTTGGCCACTACGGCACGGGCTATAGCCACACGCTGTTGCTGTCCGCCCGAGAGCTGCTGCGGGAAATGCTTCTCCCTATGCCCAATGTGCATGCGCTTTAGTACCGCCTTCACCATCTCGCGCCGTTTTGAGGCTGGAATTTTAAGGTAGATAAGTGGCAACTCCACGTTCTCGTACACATTCAGCTCGTCAATCAGGTTGAAGCTTTGGAATACGAAGCCGATATTTCCCTTGCGTAGCTGGGTGCGCTGGCTTTCGCGCAGGTGTCCCACCTCGGTACCGTCAAAAAGGTACTTGCCACCCGTTGGATTATCCAACAGACCAAAGATGTTGAGCAGTGTTGATTTGCCACAGCCCGACGGTCCCATAACGGCTACAAACTCGCCTTTTTGTACATGGATATCCACATCCCTAAGCGCTAATGTTTCCACCTCCTCGGTACGAAAGGTTTTGTTTAGTTTCTCTGTTTTAATCATAGTTTGATATTTTAACTGTTAATTATTATTTGTTCACTGTCCATTCTCAATTCTCCATTATCAATTGTCAACTGTCCATTGTTTATTCATACCTCAGCGCCTCCACCGGATTTCGTGTAGCAGCTCGCCAGCTTTGCCAGCTTACAGTAAGCAGTGCTACCAACAGTGAAACGATGCCCGCCAGGGCAAAAATCCACCAGCTAAGTGCGGTTTTATAGGCGAAATTCTCAAGCCAACGGCTCATGGCGTAGTAAGCTATGGGCGTAGCGATTACGAAGGCTATACCTATCCATACCAACACACTTTTATTCAGCATATTAAGCACCTGTAGGGCAGATGCTCCGTTTACCCTCCTGATGCCAATCTCCTTCACCCTATCGCGCGAGATGAAGATGACTAAACCCAGCAGACCGGTAAGGGCTAAAAGAATAGTCCATAGCGCAACAAACTCAATAAACCGAGCCATGCGGGTTTCTTTTCCGTAAAGTGCCTCTAGTTCATCGTCAAGAAATTGAACGTTGAATGTCCCTTTCGGGTCTATTTTTTGAGCCGTACGCTCAATGAATTCTCTAATCTGGGTAATATTTCCCGAATGGGTTTTTATAAGGATGTTATTTTTTCTTGATACATCCCCTGTAAACCATAGTACCATTGGTTCTATATTCTCTTGTAATGATGCAAAGTTGAAGTTTTTGGCAACTCCTACTATATCACCCACAGTACCGAAACTCGGAAACTTCCGTTCCAAAGGATTATCCCATTTAAAGGTCTTTACAGCTTCTTCGTTAAGTATAAAATTATTGATATCCGACTCACCCTGCGTAAAGTTTCTACCTTCTGCCATTTCAATCCCAAAGAAATCAATAAAGCGACTATCGACAGGCCAAGCTCTAAGCTGAATCCGTTGCCCGTCAACATTACGCCCCCAGCCCATATCCACATAGCCCGGCAGGAATTGGGTATAACAATAGTCTTTGATCTGAGGATTTTTCATCAGCTCATCGGCAAACGCTTGGTGACTTTGCCGCAGGGCACCGGTCATGGGCAAGTATAGTACTCCATCCTTTTCAATACCCAAATCATAATTATTCCAGAACCTGAGCTGTTTCTCTATGACTAGCGATGATGACACAAGAGCTATAGTGAAAATAAATTGGGTGGTTATTAGTACGCTACGAAATCCTTTGCCCTTAGCCAAGAAATACATCTTTCCTTTTACTGCCTGAGAAAGAGGTGCTGAAGTGATATATCGTGATGGGTATGTAGCTGCGATAACCCCAAATAGAATGGCACCCATAACAAAAAGTGGCATAAAAGACTCTCTGTCAATGAATGAAAGCCCGCTGATTTGGAAAAGATTTTCAATTCGTTGATAGGTTAGGTGATGAAGTAATAGTGAAATCCCCATGGCTACGAGTGAAAGCAATATTGCTTCACCCATAATCTGCACTTGCGATTTCCACTTTTGCTCTCCCAATATCTGCTGAATGGAGAGCGATTTAGCCCGTAACGGAGCTTGCGATGTGGAGAAGTTGATGAAATTAACGGCGCTCATAATCAGTAGCATAACGATAAGTAGCGTTAGCACATCGAGTACCCTTTTATTTACATCATCAAAAGCGTAGCCTCTTGAACCATAGTGCATTTTATTAAGCGGAATCAACTCCACCTTTGAGCCATCGGGAGGGAAAAGTTCCTCAAGCGACTTAAAAAGTTCAACAATCTCTTCATCGCTTATGCTTCTCATCTTATCACTGACTATTTCCTTTTTAGTGCCTTTGTTCAGTTTAAAAAAGATGCTAAAACTCCATTCGCTCCAGTGCTCTGCATATTCTTCCATATTCAATGCAATGAAGGCATCATTCTTGAAAGAGGTGTTTTTAGGCATATCTTTCATTATACCTGTAACAGTATATCCTTCGCCATTAACAAATAGTTGTTCGCCTTCCACATCCGTAGTTCCGAAAATTTTATTGGCCAGAGATTCTGATAGCACCATATTGTCGGGCTTTTCCAGTACCGTAGCGGCATCGCCAATCAGTAGCGGAAAATTAAACATGCTGAAAAACTCTTTAGAGACCTGCATGGCATCGCCTTTTATTCCCTCTTTTCGGGATTGATTCGGCTTAAGAAAGGTGTGATTGTTTGGGTACCAACAAATAGTGCTATTCGCGATCTCAGGCACTTGACTTTTTACCAGCTCACACATGGGCACAGGAAGAGCGCTACCCAAACTGTGTTTAAGCGACATTAGGTAGATATCATCCCCATCTTTATGGAAATTGTCAAAGCTTCTCTCGTACGAAACATAAAGCGTCAGCACAATAATACCTAAAAAGGCAACCACCAGACTAATCAGGCTCAATGCCGACGATAACCGATATTTGGTGATGGTTTTTAGTATCTGTTTTAGTGTTCTCATCTCTTTCTATTGTAAATTACCAATTGTTCATTACTCATTGCTCATTACTCATTGCTCATTACTCATTGCTAATTACTCATTGCTAATTGCACATTGCTAATTAATCACTATTTTATCGTTATCCCCAAAATTCTCATATCCTGATGTAATCACCTGCTCGCCGGGATTGAGCCCCTCTAACACTTCGTAGTACTGCGGATTCTGCCTACCGATGCGAATATTGCGCTTGGTAGCATAGCTGCCCGAGGGGTCGAGCACATATATCCACTGTCCGCCGGTGCTCTGGAAAAAAGTGCCGCGTGCAATCATTATTGCATCCTGTGGTTGCCCCAGCTCCAGATTGATGTAGTAGGTCTGCCCTGTGCGGATATTCTCTGGCATCTCATTGGCAAATACCATATCAATCCTAAACTGCCCCTGTCGCACTTCGGGATATACCTTCTTTACGGTTAGCTCCCAGGTCTTGTCCTGTCGGCTCAGCGTGCCCACCAGCCCGTGGCGCACACGGTCAATGTAGTGTTCGTCTATCATGGCTTGCACCTTGTAGTTGGTCAGCACATTTATCTGCCCAATGCGTGCGCCCTGCCCAATGCTCTGCCCAATCTCCGCATCTAACATGCCTAGCTGCCCATCCACGGGGGCTTTCACATTCAGGTTCTCTAAGCGCTCGTAAACCAGCGCCAAGGTTTGGCGCATCTTGCTCAGGTCGTTGGTAAGCTGGCTCATTTCAGATACCATAATCATGGAATCATTTTTGGCTTTCAGCTTGTTAATTAGCTGCTCCTGTGTGCTGTACTCGTAATCTTCCTTGGCTTGCAGATAAACCTCGGCAGCGATGAGTTTATCATCGTACAGCGCCTTTTGGTGCTCGTAGTTGCGCTTCTTCTTCTGAATATCGAAGTGGGTTGACAGCAGCCTTCGGTCAGTTTCAATCATCTGGTTCTCAAAGTTGATGCGGGTTTGGCGGAGCATATTCTCCTTCTGCGCCAGATCAGACTCGCTCGACATAATGATTTGATACAGTGTACGGTTCTCCAATTTCAGTATCACATCACCGGCTTTTACCATGGCACCCTCTTCAATCAGCCTTTCTTTCACTCGCCCGCCTTCCTCGGCGTCTAAATAGATGGTAGAGATAGGCTCTACCTGTCCGTTGAGGCGGATATAGTCGTTGAACTGCCCCTGCTGCACGGCATTGATGGTAATCTTCTCACGGTCAACGCGCAGTGTTTTGGTGCCGGCAGTGGAAATGGCTTTATATAGTATGAAGGCCAGCAATAGCCCACCTGCAATCCAGATGATGTGCTTGGTTTTTAGTCCCTTCTTTTTTTCGATTTTTCTATCCATTTTTCAACAATTTCATGTTTTAGTAAATCTTTTCACCCATATAAAACCGTATGGTATTTTCGGTCAGTTGAAGTTGCAACAGGGTACGCATTCTATCGGCTTCTGCCTGTGCTAATTGGTTTTTCGCAGTGTAAAACTCAATTACATTAATTAAACCTTCCTCTAATTTCTTTTCAGCAATTGAAAATGCTGCAGCAAGAGCTTCCGTTTTTGCATTCAATTGCTCAAATTCCTTTGTAAAGGACTCAAGCCGTTGCATATCCTCTACAATTTGCTGATAAAGAGCTTGTTGCTCTTCCTGCTGATGATTTATGGCCATTTGTCGTTCCAATTTGGCTTTTTTCACTTGCGACATCCGGTCCCATCTTTCGAAAAGAGGAATTTGTAAGCTCACATAGAGGGATTGCGACATATTTTGCCTCCATTGTTCTTCAAAGGGAATGATGTGCATTGCGGTATTGGTCGGGTCGTTGGGGAAGAGCCTTTTCAAACGGGAATCGGCAAAATTGGTATTTATGCCACCACCGGCTACTAAACGCGGGAAGAGTTCAGACCGCGCCAGTGAGAGGCTTTTCTGAGAAGCCGCCACATCCATATCGGCAATTCTGGCCGATGGCATGGTTAGCAGTGCTGCGTTATATACGGTGTCTACAACGGTATTTAGAGCATTCAGCAATTGTATATTGGCTGTATTAATCTCCAATTCGTTGTTTTTGGGGAAGTTCATCAGATGTTTCAATGAAAGTAGTGCCATTTCATACTGATTTACTGCTTGTACAAGCTGATGCATTTCGGAAGCCAACTGCGCCTTAATCTCCAATAAATCCGATTCAGCCTGTAAACCGAGTTCAATCTGTTTCAAAGTTTTTTTCGTATTCAGCTCGCTAAGGCTAACTTGTTCTTTTACAATGTCTATTAAGCCTTTGTAGTAAATCACGTCGTAATAGCGATTCATGATGGCAAAAGCGAGGTCAATCTCATTTTGCCGGGCTTTTTCATTGCTAATCAGGTATTGCAGCTTACTGAATTTGATGGTATTGATGCGCGAAAACCCTTTAAACAATTCAATTTGTGAGTCAAGATAAAAATTGGTTGAAAAGAAATCTTCGTTTACAAAGGTATTGGTGGTGGGATCGATGGAACGGCCATACTGCTTATAAGCTGTGGTGCCGGTACTTACAACCGGTAAGAGGTTCCGCTGCGCCTGACGGTATTGCTCATTGCTAACTTCGGTCTCAATGATTTTGTTTGCCAAAGCCAAATTATGATCCAATGCGTAACGGATACATTGCGATAAATCCATTGTTTGTGCCATTCCGGAAACCAAAGCCAGTATAAAGAAGCAGCCCAAAAGAAAAATCCGTTTCATTCTATTCTTTTTTATTTTCTAAGAATAGAAAAATTGTGCCAAAAATATTAAAGCCTGATTATCTGTTGTTTATAAACATTCAATCTTTACCAAACTGTCTAATAATTAGACGATACCTGTATAATATTTTGACAGTTTCTTACATTACTTTGACATAAACTTTCTACAGATTTCATATTTTATTGATTCATAGCTTATTAAAAATTATTTTGTTTTGTTTTGGGTGTACCAGAAGTAAAAGTCAGGAATAAATTCATCCTGAACCTATCAATTATATCTAATAGAATATTAGACGAATAGGTAGTAAAAACCAAATAATTACCTTTCCATTTTCATTATTGTCTATAAAATCAAAGGTTTCATCGGCAAACCTTTTAAGAACGTCTATTTCATTTTATCATAAAAATCATAATTACAATCTTTGCATCGCAAAACAAAATTGTTGTTATGAAATACTATTTAACCATATTGATGTTATTGGGAACCGTTTGTTCTAAAGCTCAGCCCGCAACTTCCATTCAATGGAATCTGAATGATTGCATTGATTATGCTTTAGCCAATAACATTCAGGTAAAGAAAGCGGTATTAGACAATCAATCGAGCGAGATTAATTACACGCAACAGAAGTTTAACCGTTTGCCATCGGTTTCGGCTTCCGGCAACCTTAATTTCTCCAATGGAAATTCTATTGACCCCATCACCAGTAACTTTATCAATCAGTCCATTGTTTCAAACAGCTATGGCATTTCAGGGCAGTTACCTATTTACCAGGGTAATAAGCTCAATCTTCAAATACATCAAAACAAATTACTGGTTGATCAAAGCAAACTATATCAGCAGCAGGCTGAGAACAACATCGTATTGGATGTGATACAGAATTATCTGCAAGCGCTATATTATGCTGAGGGCATCACCATTGCACAAAACTCATTAACGACTGCTGATGAAGAGGTGCAGCAGGCACAAATCAAGTATGATAATGGAGCCATTGCCCAATTGGAACTATCAGACCTTCAAACGCAATATGCTTCGGCTCAATATTCGGTTGTAGCTGCTCAAAACCAATACCAACTGCAAGTGTTGCAACTAAAGCAGATGTTGGAATTGGAGCCCGGAGTTGACTTTCAAATCGAACCAGTTGCATTGGTTGATATTCAAAACATCATACCGGATAAGCAAGCCGTTTTTGCTGCTGCTGCTGTTTCGCTTCCCGATTTGAAAATATATGACACTCAGGCTGAAATTTTAGATAAAGCCTTAGCCATCACCAAATCCGGATACAAACCCACGCTATCATTAAGTGCCGGAGTCAATACAGGGTATACCAATTCGATGGACTACAACTATGGGACACAATTGGACAATAATTTAAGTCCTCAGGCCGGTCTTATGCTGAGTATTCCTATATTTTCTAAAAATCAGAATAAAACCAATGGAATATTAGCCAGAATAGATATAGAGCAAAATAAATTAGATAAGGTTTCGGCAACAAAAACGCTCTATTCTAACATAGAAAGCACCTGGCAGAATGCAGTATCTAATCAGGCACAACAACAATCGGCTAAGGTAGCGCGCGACAATGCAGAATTATCGTATAATCTGGCACGTAAAAAGTATGAGTTTGGAGGACTTACTTCGACCGAACTTTCGGTAAACAGGAACAACTACCTCAATGCTGAGCAAACGCTACTGCAAACCAGATACCTCACCTCATTATACACGGCACTCCTGAAATTTTACCAGGGCAATCCCTATTTTTAATCTAACACAACTCCATTCATCATGAACAAATATTTTAAATATTCATTGATTACAGTAGCTGTTATTATCGTAGCGATTACTGTATTTAATCTAATTGGAAGCAAAAAAACCTCTGTGGTTCAGCTTCAAACATTCACTGTGAAGCCAGCTTCAGTTGTTACCTACATTACTGCTACGGGCACTGTTAAACCGGTGGATCAGGTAGACGTGGGTACTCAGGTATCCGGTCTGGTAGATAAGATTCATGTGGATTTCAACAGCATAGTTAAAAAAGGACAATTGCTGGCTGAGTTAGATAAAACCACACTTATGCAATCTGTAGAAAGTGCGCAAGCGTCATATAATGCAGCACTTAATGAGCAGAACTATTATGAATCGAATTTTACCCGTCAGCAAAATATGTTTAATGCCGGAGTCATCAGCAGAGCCGATTATGAACAGGCAACTTATCAGAAAAATAATGCAGTCTCAACAGTAGCACAACGTAAGACTGCACTCACGGAAGCAAAGGCCAACTTAGGCTATGCTAATATCTATTCACCGATTGATGGCATCATCATTTCAAAGGAAGTAGAAGAAGGACAAACGGTAGCCTCTATGATGAGCACTCCGACCTTGTTTACAATTGCAAAAGACATTAACAAAATGCAGGTGGAAGCCGATGTTGACGAAGCCGATATCGGAGGTGTAAGTGAAGGGCAGCGTGTATCGTTTACCGTAGATGCTTATCCCGATGAGCAGTTTTCAGGAAAAGTAAGGCAGGTAAGACTGGGTGCGACCATTACATCAAACGTGGTAACCTACACGGTAATTATTGATGCAGACAATCCCGATATGAAGCTAAAACCCGGACTCACGGCTACCGTTACCATCTATACTCAGGAAAGAAACGATGTTTTGACGGTAGAGGTTCAGGCGCTCAACTTCAAGCCTGACAGCGCTTTATTACGTCACTATTATACACAACAAGGGTTCAGCAAATCGATACCTGAAATAGCCGGCGTTCATTCAGACAAAAAACATGTTTGGCTGATAAAAAATGATAATACCATTGAACAGAAAGAGGTAATCCCAGGCACCAGCAATGGCGTTCAGGCAGAAATTATAGAGGGATTAGCAGAGGGCGACCAGGTGATATTTCGCATGGAAGTTAAAGCAATGGGTAGTTCATCGGAAAACGGCAGCAACAACGGCAGCCCCTTTATGCCAAGACCTCCAAGGAGAGAGAACAAAAAAGCAAGTGCACAATAATTATAGGAATCATGAACAATTCCATCATAAAAATAGATAACCTGCATCGCAACTTCATCATGGGAGATGAAACAGTACGTGCATTGAACGGTGTAAGTTTGGAGATAAAGTCCGGAGATTTTGTAACAATCATGGGAGCCAGCGGATCAGGAAAATCAACACTTCTGAATATTCTTGGGTGCTTAGACAAAGCTACTGAAGGTGATTACTTCCTTGATGGTATAGATATCAGCCTTCTTTCAAAGAAAGATCTAGCCGGAATCAGGAATAAAAAGATAGGCTTTATTTTTCAATCCTATAACCTATTAGCCCGAACTACCGCTGTAGAGAATGTGGAATTACCCCTATTGTACAATCCATCGGTATCAGCTGCCGAACGTAGAGAGCGTGCCATAGATGCATTAAAGTGGGTGGGTTTGGAAAGCAGAATGAAGCACGTACCCAGCCAGCTTTCAGGCGGTCAGCAACAGCGTGTGGCTATTGCCCGTTCGCTGATTAATAACCCGGTGATTATACTTGCCGATGAAGCTACCGGAAATCTAGATACACGTACATCATATAGTGTAATGGAAATATTTCAGGAGCTGAACGACAATGGCATCACCATAGGTTTTGTAACCCACGAAAAAGATATCGCCCGATTTAGTAGAAGGACGGTCGTTTTGAAGGATGGGAAGATTATTGAGGACGGCAATGTAGAGAACAGATCGCTCGCAAAAGCAGCATTGGCTTCACTACCGGAAATTGATTAAAAAAAACGCACCATGAACATCATCAATTTATCTAAAATAGCCTGGAAAGCCATACTGCTCAACAAAGGCAGAACAATATTAACCATGTTGGGAATCATCATTGGGGTAGCAGCAGTTATTGCCATGTTGGCAATAGGAGAAGGTTCCAAAGAGAGTATCAAAAAGAATATCTCCAGCATGGGTGCAAATATGATTACCATCCGTCCCGGTGCAGGTATGATGCCCGGCGGCGTTCGTGATATGAGCAGTATGCAAACACTGAAACTTACGGATTATGAGGCGCTGAAAGAGGCAAAACTGCTTAGAGATGTGTCGCCTATGGTAAACGGAAACGGGCAGGCAATAGCCGGCTCAAACAACTGGGCAACAAGTATTTATGGTGTTTCACCGGCATATATCAACATCAGGGAATGGGATTTGGAATTAGGAACAACATTCACCGATGACGATGTAAGGAGAATAGCCAAAGTGGCTATTATTGGGCAAACGGTTCGGGAAAATCTTTTTACCGAAGATGAGAACCCCTTAGGGAAAACCATACGATTCAAATCAACCCCTTTTACCGTTATTGGTGTGCTGAAAGAAAAGGGCGAAAATACCTTTGGGCAGGACCAGGATGATGTTATCCTGGCTCCCTATACCGCAGTACAAAAGAGGATATTAGCTCAAAATCACCTGCAATCAATTGTAGCATCGTCAGTTAGCGAAGACCAGGCAGCGGCAGCAGTAAAGGAAGCTACAGCAATATTAGAGCAAACGCATAAAATCCCTGATGATGAAACCAACGACTTTAATGTTTCTTCGCAGCAGGAAATTATCAACACCTTTAGCTCTACCAGCGAGATGCTTACCATTCTCTTAGTAGCCATAGCCAGTATTTCACTTGTTGTTGGCGGTATCGGTATTATGAACATCATGTATGTATCGGTAAAAGAAAGAACCCGTGAGATCGGATTGCGCTTAGCTATTGGCGCTACCGAAAGCTCTATTCTGTTACAGTTTCTGATCGAAGCGGTACTGATTAGTATCACGGGAGGCCTGTTGGGCGTGATTTTGGGACTTGCAGCTTCGCTCTTTGTATCAATTGTAATCGGATGGCCGGTAACAATTACCGCTTTCTCTATCGTTATTTCATTTTTGGTTTGTACCTTTACAGGAATATTCTTTGGGTATTATCCCGCCAAGAAAGGGGCTGCCTTAGATCCAATTGAAGCACTACGATATGAGTAAAATTCGTAAAAATCAAATTGAAGTTGCCATTCATATATTGATATGGGTACTGCTGTTTTATATACCCGTAGCTTTAAGTTCCGGCACCGGCAAAGGATTACAGGAAATTGCATTGTTCTTTTGGCTGCAATTGCTGTTTATGGCTTTCCTGTTTTATTTCAATTTCTTTTTACTGATTGAGCGCTTTCTCTTTAATAAGAAAAACTGGTGGGTATTTATCCTTTGTAATCTTGGTGCATTGTTGTTTTTGTACTGGGTAAAGCATGAAATATTCACCCTGATGATCGGAAAACCAGGCGAAGGCTTCAAGGGACCTCCGGCGGCTTTTATCTGGTATTCCGATTTTTTAATTTACCTCATTCCGATTGCATTTGCTATTGCCATAAAATCGGGCAAAAGACTGACGAATTTCGAGATTTATCGTACCGAAGCAGAAAACGCCAAGCTACAGGCTGAACTTCAAACGCTAAAATTTCAGTTGCAACCACATTTCTTCTTTAATGCGCTCAACAATATTTATTCGTTGGTAGAAACAGAACCGGAAATAGCCCGCGATTCTATTCATAATTTGAGCAGCCTGATGCGGCACTTGCTGCGCGCCTCTGAAATGACCACCATCTTGCTAAAGGAAGAAATTGAATTTTTGAATAAGTACATCGCCCTGATGCAGGTACGCCTCACCGATTCCACACAGGTCATCAAGAACTTTCCGCCAACCATCCCGGAAATACATATAGCGCCCCTGCTGTTCATTTCGCTTGTCGAAAATGCTTTCAAACACGGCGTTTCGGCAAGTCAGCCCGGCGATATCTATTTCGACCTCCTGATAAAGGACAATAAACAACTCACTTTTATCTCCCGAAATACGAATTACTCCAAACCCAAAACCGATTTAAGTGGTTCGGGAATTGGATTGGGAAACCTGAAAAAGAGATTGGCAATACTTTATCCCGGCCGGCATCATCTGAATATCCAAAATACAAACAATCAGTTTGAAGCTGTTTTAGAAATTGACCTCAATAATGTAACATGATGACAACAACGCTAACCTGCATTATTGTTGATGATGAACCGGCTGCGCTGAATCAGTTGGTGCGTTATGCCGAGAAAACTCCGTTTTTAACAATACTGGGAGCATTCAACAATCCCTTGCAAGTGCTTGACTATTTGAATGAAAACGAAGCGCCTCAACTGATCTTCCTCGATATCCAAATGCCGGATCTTACCGGATTGGAGCTGTCAAAAGTGCTGCCTCCGGATATCATGATTATTTTTACAACCGCTTTTGAGCAGTATGCCTTGTCGGGTTATAAAGTGAATGCGCTGGATTATTTGCTCAAACCGATTGATTATGCAGAATTCCTGTCGGCAGTAACTAAGGCGCAAAGCCGGGCAACCCGAACGCCCGCACAAGGCAGGCCGGAAGAAGATTATATCTTTTTAAAATCGGAGTACCTGCAAATCAAAATAAACCTTGCAGATATCATCTATATAGAAGGGCTGAAAGATTATGTAAAAGTATTTCTTACAACTGAAACACATCCCATACTCTCACTAACCAGCCTAAAAAAAATGGAGGAAAAACTCCCTTCCGACCGATTTATGCGTATCCACCGATCATTTATTATTGCATTAGACAAGATTGACCATATAGAACGAAGTCAGGTTATTATTAAAAACCAACGGATTACTGTTGGTGAGCAGTACCGGGCGGCATTCACTGGATTTCTGAATAAAAGAAGCCCTTAAAGTCAGCCTTGGTTTACTAACGTGTGACTCAGCATCTTCACAGGCAGGTGATCTTATAAGAATTAAAAATTAAAAATTAAGAGAGGGGAATAAATTAAAAATTAAGAATTAAGAGAGATTAAGAGCTACCACCTATGTTGCTAATTATCAATTAATTAATGGATGGTATCCCTTTTTGTGTGTAATTTATTGTTCTTTTCAATTCTGGTAAATGTTTTTGCATGTTGTTTATTACCAACCACATTTGTTTTATCCGTTGGCACGAGAATATATTTTCGTCCGGAAAAAATTAGAAATGGCTCCTATCTCTAACTTAAATCGCTGTCGCAGATATATCGTAGCTGCGATTTTGCTTATTGCTCAGCAACTGCGTTTAAGTCTTGTTTGTTATAAACAGTAATTTGTTGGATCTATAGATTGATTGTAATGTTCAAAGAAATTTGAATGGAAAGTTGATTCATTTATTCACTATTCTTTAAAATTCCAATTTACTAATGGTAAAGATCTTTTTTCATTCCTATTCCAAAAGCCGATTTGCACTCCCTTTAATTTAATGGTCTTATTAATGAATCCGATTTGAACACCCTGCATAATCAGTGAACTGTTAAATACGCCTATCGAAAGTCCATTAATTTCATGGTAAAGGTTCCATAACAAGTTAGCCGAAACCCCATTAATATTTTTGCCTAAGCTCATCCATCCAGATATAGAAACACCATTAACTTGATCTGAAAACGTGCCCAATAAAGACAATAGTAATCCATTGTGGATGACTCTGTTATATGAAGTATCCACCACGATAACTTCATTCTCAATTATATCATTTTTGTATGATTGTTTAAAGGGTGAGTTTAGGATGTAAAACACTTGTAATATTCCCTGCCCAGGAATTTGAACATTAAGACCATGTGAATATTTAGTATATGGTTTGTTACAAATTGCCTCTGATCCAACAGGTCCAATTGCTATTCCGTAAATATTTTTTGATGCTGACGGAATTAACCAAATGACAAATCGGTCTTTTGTCTTTTTGTCAAATTTTAAAGAATCATTTTGCGAAAATGAAAAAATCGCAGAAAACAAAATCAATAATATAATCGTAATTCTTTTCATTCTCTCAGTGTTGCACATAAGATCTTACCAGCTTAGTGTTCTTACGGGATCCCGTACATACAGGATTCCGAGCGAGCGACAAAGCTCAAATTTACACAAAATGTTAAATCGAAGCTGTTTCCTGCCACTTTTACCAAACGAGCTTTTGAACTAAACCTCCTGTAGCATCTTCGTAAAGATGCAAAAATACTTTTTTTCTGATATATAGATAATCTCTAGCCAAGACTCGCATGGCAACAGGTCTGCCACAAACGTCTGGCTTGTGATTCTGAAAAGTGCCCTTGCTGCGGATCGCCTAAGATGAAGATCGTTGGAATTGTTGATTCACGGCCACCGCCAGATCAAATGCCACAGACATTATATAAATTCTCAATAACCCGGTTTTAATTCCTCAAAAAGGAATGGCTATTCTTTTGCCCAAACCCAAACCATTTGCCGGAGATTAAGCATTTTAACCCCAAACCCTAACAAAAATTAGGTAATTTTCTACAAAAAACCGGAT
>CAZJZG010000013.1:0-71132 GCA_964550455.1 uncultured Bacteroidales bacterium
AGATACAACTTAATTATTTATAAATCAAATATTTAAGCCTTTTCTGAAAGTGCCTTTTTAACAGCAAAACAAAATGACTATAAGTTAATGTACTGCACAAGCCAGTGAAGCAACGCTAAGGCGAACGCCTTCAGTTTCAAGAAGATGTTGTGCACTTGCCTCTATTGTAGCGCCTGTAGTGATCACATCATCCACTAACAGAATATGTTTTCCGGTAATTTTTTGGGGATCTGTGACTTTGAAAATCTCTTTTACATTCTCCCAGCGACTAAACCTTGTTTTTCTGGTTTGAGTTTCTGATGCAAAAGTTCTTATCAACACGCTGGTTTCCAGCTCTATATTCATTGATGCAGCTAACCCTTCAGCAAATTTCTCACTTTGATTATAACCCCGCTTCCTTAGCTTTTTAATATGCAGAGGCACTGGTATTACCATTTCAATACTACTGAAAGCCTCTTCTTGCCTGAGTTCTGCGCCATATAATCTTCCAAGATAAACACCAATTTCATCCCTGCCTTTATATTTAAACTGATGCATCAGATGCTGTACTCTGCCCCCTTTTCGAAAAAAATAAAAAGCACTTACATTTTCAAGATTTACCCTGCCCCAGAAAACCTGTGCCAAGGGATTATCATTTAATTTATGGTAATGTGTTCGTGGAAGATGATAGCGGCAATATGTGCAAATAATCTCTTCGTTTCGGAAAAGAGTATTGCCACAAGCCTGACAAACCTGCGGATAGATCAGTGAAACAAAATCATCGAGCAGAGAAAGCATAGTAATGCTGAAATATTTTTCATTTACGAAAATACAAAATTATTAGTTCGGCTTTTCTGAAAATCAATTTAATATTACAGGATTTGAAGCTCAATCTCAAAATTATTTTTTCAATTTTTATAGACAAAACCCTGTTCCATTAGCTTACATTAGTAACCACTATAACTAAAATTCATTTCAAAGCTCTATTTTTGCATTTTGTGCTATAAGTTGTCTTAATTGTGAAATCGCTAATACAAATAAAGGATCTCAGTATCGGATTTATATCCGATAATAAATATCATCAGGCAACTGAGAGCGTGAGCCTATGTATTGAACATGGCAAGACCCTTGGTATTGTTGGAGAATCGGGTTCAGGTAAATCTGTAACCGCACTTTCAATACTCAGATTATTACCTGCTGCTGCAAAAATTGATTCCGGTGAAATTCTCTTTTCAGATAAAGATAATAACACAAGTAACCTTCTTAAAATCAGCAATATAGATATCCAAAAGATACGTGGTAATAAAATAGGGATGATATTTCAGGAACCGATGACTTCATTGAATCCGGTTATGAAATGTGGGAAACAGGTTACTGAAAGTATGATTTTACATTTGGGATATACTTATAAAGAAGCAAAACAACGAACGCTTGAGCTTTTTAATGAAGTTATGTTACCTCGCCCCGAGAGTATTTTCAACAGTTACCCTCATCAAATTTCAGGTGGACAAAAACAGCGGGTTATGATAGCTATGGCTGTAGCATGTAACCCTGCGCTGCTCATTGCTGACGAACCCACTACAGCTTTGGATGTTACAGTTCAGAAAAGCATCTTAACGCTGATGAAAGACCTGCAACAAAAATATAATATGGGTATGCTGTATATCAGTCATGACCTGGGAGTTGTCGCAAACATTGCAGATGAGGTAGCAGTAATGTACAGGGGTAAAATTGTTGAAACAGGTACAGCAGATCAGGTTTTTAACCATCCGGAACATCCATATACAAAGGGTTTGATCGCATGCAGGCCTGGTATGAGTGGCAGACCTGAAAAATTGCCTGTTGTTGCAGATTTTATCAATGCTACCAATGCTAATGACGTGCTTAAAATCCCAGAGATCACCCCTGAAACAAGAGCACAGGAACATAACAGGATTTACAATTCAGAACCTTTTATAAATATCGAGAACCTGAAAGTATACTTTGAGGAAAACACTTCATTGTTTAATTTCAAAAAGAAATACATTAAAGCAGTTGATAATATCTGTTTTGATGTATTCAAAGGTGAAACCCTTGGTCTTGTTGGTGAATCAGGATCAGGGAAAACAACCCTGGGGCGTGCCTTATTAGGACTCATAAAAGCCAATGATGGCAAAATCACTTTCAATGGTTTGGATTTAAAAAAATTGCCTAATAATAAATTACGGAAGTTGCGCCAGAACATGCAGATCATTTTTCAGGATCCATATTCATCGCTCAATCCACGTATCACCATTGGCGAAGCTATAGAAGAACCAATGAAAGTACATGGTTTGTATAAAAGCCATAAAGAAAGGCAGGAAAAGGTTACTGAACTACTTGAGCGCGTAGGACTTAAGCCTGAGCATTATCATCGTTTTCCTCATGAATTTTCAGGCGGGCAAAGGCAAAGAATTTGTATTGCGCGTGCTCTTGCCCTGAATCCGGGTTTCATTATATGTGATGAATCAGTGTCAGCTCTGGATGTTTCAATACAGGCTCAGGTTTTAAACCTCCTTAACAAACTGAAAAAGGATTATGGTTTCACCTATATTTTCATCTCTCACGATCTATCAGTAGTCCGTTACATGTCAGATCGTATGATAGTTATGAAAAACGGTAAAATTGTTGAAAGTGGTGAAGCTGATACATTGATTTCAAATCCTGAAAGTGAATATACACAAAGTTTGATAGAAGCACTGCCAGTGTTTTCATAAAACTGGCTAATTCCGGTTAACAATCAAGCATTAAATTTTATAATCTGTCATAAAAGCTAAGGATATGAATATATTAAGATTACAGGACCAGCATCCGGCAGACATTGCTGAACAACTCTCAAATCTTGACAAGAAAAGTAGAGATATATCATTCCTGATGTTGACAAGCGAGAAAAAATCAGACGTTTTTCCTTATTTTGACCCGGATATTCAGCAAGAAATTATTAGATCGTTGAGCGATAAAGAGCTTGCTGAAGTATTTAATAATATGGATCCTGACGACAGGACAATGATTCTTGAGGATTTTCCTGATGATTTAATAAAACAAACTATAAATGTTCTGGATGATGAAGAAAAAGAAACAGCCTTAAATCTGATAGGCTATCCAAAAGACTGCATTGCACGTCTGATGACTCCGCATTATATTCAGACAAGACCTGAGTGGACCGTTCAACATGTATTTGATCATATTAAAAAATACGGCAAAAAAGCTGAAACGCTCACATACATATACATTGTGGATAAGACCAATAAGCTCATTGATGAGCTTAAGATCGGGCAGCTTTTAATGGCTGATTATTCCACCCCTATCTCGAAGTTGATGGACCATAATTTTGTCAGCATTTCTACTACCACTCCGATGGAGGAAGGATTTCACATCTTTCAGAAATATGATCGCTCTTCAATTCCAATAATTACCGAAAATGGCACATTGGTAGGCATTGTTACTTTTGACGACATTATTGATAAAATTAAAGAACGCGACACCGAAGATATTCAAAAATTTGGCGGGGTTGAAGGGCTGGACTTATCATATACAAAAACTCCATGGTTTGAACTTGTAAAAAAAAGAGCCGGATGGCTGGTAATACTGTTTCTTGGCGAGATGCTTACTGCATCTGCAATGGGATATTTTGACAGTGAAATAGAAAGAGCAGTAGTACTTGCGTTATTTGTTCCACTTATCATTTCGAGTGGTGGTAATTCAGGTTCACAGGCTGCCTCACTGATTATCAGAGCAATGGCACTTCAGGAATTAAAACTCAAAGATTGGTGGTATGTAATGCGGAAGGAAATATTTTCAGGACTCACTTTAGGACTTATCCTTGGCTCCATAGGATTCTTACGTATTTTTATCTGGCAAGCAGCAGGGTTCTATAATTATGGTCAATTTTGGTTTTCAGTTGGCATCACAGTTTCCGTTTCATTGATCTTTATTGTTTTATGGGGTACTCTTTCCGGCTCCCTGATACCATTTATATTAAGAAAAGTAAAACTCGACCCTGCAACGGCATCAGCGCCATTTGTAGCAACACTGGTTGACGTTACAGGACTGGTAATTTATTTTAGTATTGCAGCTATTATCCTTGAGGGCAAACTTCTATGAGTCTGAGAAACATAGCAGGAATATGAAAAGTCTCTAAGAACAGAAAGATCAGTATTTAATGATTTTCTCCATCCAGTATTTGCCTTCATAATATATTCTCAACAAAAATATACCGGAAGGCTGAGCTGATAAGTCTATATTAAATGCTGAACTATTTATGAACTCCTTACTTAAAATCCTTTCTCCGTATAAGGAATAAATCTCAGCATGAATTACCGACCTATCAATATTATTATTCAATTCAATAATGATTTTCCCGCTGGTAGGATTTGGATAAACTCTATAAAGATTTGAGGAATATGTAGTTTCAATTATTTCATCATTATTTTGATCTGCCATGAACACATCTGATTGATTTTTATTGCACAGCGAACGTTCCTGACTTATTGCAGCATAAAAATACCCACCGCTTAAAACCCGGGTGCCTGTTTTTAGTAAAATATTCTCACCAGCAAATAACAAAATATTTCCACCACTTTCAACCGTTAAGTCTGATACCTCAATAGTCTCATTCGCCTGATAGCATACCTGATCTCCATCTCCTACAATTCCGTTGTTTATTATTAAACTATCTGTTATCAAAGGAGACGGTTCATTCTGAAATGAACCATTCAATAATGTTGCTTCCGGGCTTCCATCATTAAATCGTAAAGATTGAAAATCAAGTAATGAAAAACCTTCATCAGCAACTACACGGAACATTAAATTCAGCATAGTCCCGCTGCCTTCAAGGTCAGTAGTACCAATTGCCCCGATATTTAATTCATTATTACCGGTTTCATTGCCAAAAACAAACCAGTCAGTTAAATCGCTTAGTGTTTCTTCAACTGAAAAATAAGGATATTCGGGTTTTATGATGTTATTATCAAATGAAATAGTGAATTCATAGGATATTACATTCAGACCACTTAAATCACTAACTTCAACCGGGATATTCACAATTGATCCGGAAAGTTCACTAACCTTTATATCAGGTAAACTAACTACAAGGGGCAAATAATTAAAATTATTTTCAAATGATCCCTGCACTAAAGATACTTCCGGCAATCCATCATTAAACAAAAAATCATCGAAATATAAAAGGCTCTGTCCATTAGATGCAACTATACTGAAAATTAATTTGATTAGTATCCCATTTCCATTCAAAGCCTCTTCACCTGACGCTTCCAGAATTATTTTCCCAGATGAATTATTATTTACCGTTACCGTCCAGCCTTCTATGCCGCTAAGAGTTTCTGTATTTGAATAAAAAGGAGGATATGGCACAATCACCTGAGGATCATAATGCAATTCAAATCCATAACTGTTTACCGCAACACTATCAGGACCATCAATAAATACGGGAACCTCAATCAGTGTTTCCGGTGCATGCGAAACGGAAATATCTGGTAAACTCACAACCACCTGAGGAACACCATAGTTATTATTAAACCATCCATTAATAACTGAAGCCTCAGGATTGCCGGCATTGAAAATAAATGAACTGAATGTTAATGAGCTGGAGCCTTCATCAACTAAAACACGAAATTTTAATTTCAACAAAATGCCATTACCGTGAAGGGCAGAATAACCAAATGATCCTATTATTAATTTATTCTGAGTGTTAGCATTGGGTAAAACTGACCATCCTGGTGTTGCACTCAGAGTGCCGGAAGTAATAACATAAGGAGGTTCGGGAGTTATAACATTATTATCAAAATTGAGAACAAACTGATAAGCCTCAACATTCAATCCACTCAAATCACTGACTACGATGGGGATTTCAATAATTGTTCCGGAATAAAGAGTAACAGACGTATCAGGCAAATTCACAATTACTTCTGTTGCAAACAAGTGTGAAATTAATATTGTAAGAATAATTGTAAGATATAATTTCCTCATAAATCAGTAATGTTAGGTAAATACAGATAATAGCAGCCCGATTACAACAAACAACTCATAATCAACGGATAAGACTTATTCTTACCTGTTGTATATAGTTTTCGGTTTTCATACGTACAATATACCAACCCTGAGGCAACCTCCCATTTTCCTTACTTTTCCCATCCCAGGTTAAGTTATAAAAACCTTCATCCTGCATTCCTCTGTACAACACATCCACACTTCTTCCAAATAAATCAATAATTTCTATTTCGATATTTCCATTTTCTATGACTTCATAAGCAATAGTAGTGGACGCTCTAAACGGATTGGGATATGCTGTAAGCATAGCTCCTCCTTTACACAACGATGATGAAAACGGATTTGAAATTAAAATATCAGGAAATTCATGATCGTTTATAACAATATCTTTCAAAGCCAAAGAAACTGTTCCACAATGTCCTATTAAAACCCTTAGATTCAAATCCTGAGATAATATTCCCATTGGGTGGATAATTGCAATCCTGATAATTCTTTCGCTTATTTTATTGGTAAAAACACTATACCCCGGAGGAAGATCAATGAATTCAACACTGTTCAGATGCGAAACCGGATTTGTAACATCAAATGAAATAGAGAATATTTTTTCAGGACGAGTAATTCCTGTGAACAATATTTCAGCATTTATAAAGTCGTGTAGTTCTTCATAATTCCTTAATACTGCATTAAACTGAAAATCATATTCCAATGTTCCAATAGTAATATTATCATAATTAAAACATGTAGAAACTCCCGGTGGCATTGGCAAATTAATAGCAGCTCTTAAAATTAAAGCAGCATCAAAAGCTCTGACAAGATTATCTTCATTTACATCGGCATTATAAGCACCAACAGGCGGGAGAGTTATCAATCCTATACTGTGTTTCAAAACCAATGAGGCATCATAAGCCTGAACAACACCATTTTCGTCAGCATCGCCACAGTTTCTTATGGGAACATTCAAAAATCCATTAGTGATTTCAACTAATGGATTATTACCATTAAAAACAAACTCATCAAAACTCAAATCCGATGAAGTTCCCTGTTCACCAACAACCTTAAATTTTAATTTAGCAAGAACTCCGGAGCCTGATAATGGTTCAGACCCAAGAGCAGAAACAGAAAGCTTGTCAGCCTCCGGCTGATCAATTATCAGCGTCCAGCCCGCATTTCCTAACATTGTTCCGGTTGTGATCACATAAGGAGGTGAAGGTATCAAAACAGAAGCATCATAAGAAAAAATGAATTCGTTTGTGATAATCCCGTAACCGGTCAAATCGCTTACCATTACAGGTATTTCTATAATAGCATTAGTACCTGCAATAAGTTCAGGTAAAATAACACGTTCAGTACCCTGGCCAGGTAGTTGAAGCAAATAAGATTCTCTAACCGGCAATCCGGCACTAAAAACGGAGATTTCAGCAATTCTGACTGAATCAGTAATATTAGCATTAAATATTAATGTAATAGTATCATTATCAGAACCATTAACAGGTGACACCTGCAACCATGGAACATTACTTTCTGCAGTCCAGTTTGTATTGGATATTACTGATAAATAAGCCATGCCACTGGATGGACCTACAGTTAAACTATCAGGTTCAAGAATAAGAATAAATGGTGTTCCCTGATTGATTGTCACTACTTCAGAAGGCAGACCAGATACATTTACATAGATCAATCCCTGACGAACAGTGCTGGAGTTAGCATCATAATTTAGAGTGATCGTGGCATTACCAATTCCACTCTCAGGAATTACATGAAGCCAGGTTTCTGAATTAGAAATTTCCCATAAAGCATTTGAGGTAATAGAAAAATAAATAGTACCTGCCTCAGGATCAACAAAATGCTCTGATGGAATAACGCTTAAAAATGCCGGCGCTGCAACCTGTTCAATGATTACGGATGCCTCTGCTATACCATCAGAAGTCATAAAGTTAATTACTCCCTGCCGGCTGAGTGCAAAGGGGTTTTCAGCAAAAGATACTGTTATTGTTCCGTCAAGCTCACCTGCAACAGGAGCAAAAGTCAGCCAGGGAACATTGGTGCTGGCTGTCCAGTGAGTATTTGAGCTTACTGTCAAAATACAGGTTCCGGCTTCAAAACCAACCTCCTGAAATGAAGGACTTACACTTATTGTTGGTGGAGCACCTGACTGATAGAGAACAACTTCAAATTCAAGTATGTCATCGGTAGTTCTTATGGTTATTGTAGCGCTACGCGGTGTTGCTAAAAGGTTCTCATCATAAAAAACAGTAAAACCTTGATCTAAATAGCCCTCAAACGGATCTATCTCAAGCCAGTTTGCATTCGTAGCAACTGTCCAGCCGGTATTTGAACTTACACTGAAACCAATGCTTCCTTGCTGATGTCCAACTTGTTGCTCTGATGGAATTACAACCAATGTTGGTTCTGCACCGGATTGAATAATGGTTATACTTGTGGTGACTGTTCCACCTAAGGTTTCCAGAATAATTTTTCCTGAACGGGTAACAGTATATTGATTGGATTCATAGGTAATGATCAATGTTTTATCGCCAAATCCTGCAAGCGGAGTGGCTTCTAACCAGGCGTCAACAAAGGTTATTTCCCAGTTTGCATTCGATAAAATATCAACTTCAGTAATGCCTGTTTCTGATATTACTTCAATAAATTCTGGAATAACGCTTAAAAATGCCGGCGCTGCAACCTGTTCAATGATTACGGATGCCTCTGCTATACCATCAGAAGTCATAAAGTTAATTACTCCCTGCCGGCTGAGTGCAAAGGGGTTTTCAGCAAAAGATACTGTTATTGTTCCGTCAAGCTCACCTGCAACAGGAGCAAAAGTCAGCCAGGGAACATTGGTGCTGGCTGTCCAGTGAGTATTTGAGCTTACTGTCAAAATACAGGTTCCGGCTTCAAAACCAACCTCCTGAAATGAAGGACTTACACTTATTGTTGGTGGAGCACCTGACTGATAGAGAACAACTTCAAATTCAAGTATGTCATCGGTAGTTCTTATGGTTATTGTAGCGCTACGCGGTGTTGCTAAAAGGTTCTCATCATAAAAAACAGTAAAACCTTGATCTAAATAGCCCTCAAACGGATCTATCTCAAGCCAGTTTGCATTCGTAGCAACTGTCCAGCCGGTATTTGAACTTACACTGAAACCAATGCTTCCTTGCTGATGTCCAACTTGTTGCTCTGATGGAATTACAACCAATGTTGGTTCTGCACCGGATTGAATAATGGTTATACTTGTGGTGACTGTTCCACCTAAGGTTTCCAGAATAATTTTTCCTGAACGGGTAACAGTATATTGATTGGATTCATAGGTAATGATCAATGTTTTATCGCCAAATCCTGCAAGCGGAGTGGCTTCTAACCAGGCGTCAACAAAGGTTATTTCCCAGTTTGCATTCGATAAAATATCAACTTCAGTAATGCCTGTTTCTGATATTACTTCAATAAATTCTGGAATAACGCTTAAAAATGCCGGCGCTGCAACCTGTTCAATGATTACGGATGCCTCTGCTATACCATCAGAAGTCATAAAGTTAATTACTCCCTGCCGGCTGAGTGCAAAGGGGTTTTCAGCAAAAGATACTGTTATTGTTCCGTCAAGCTCACCTGCAACAGGAGCAAAAGTCAGCCAGGGAACATTGGTGCTGGCTGTCCAGTGAGTATTTGAGCTTACTGTCAAAATACAGGTTCCGGCTTCAAAACCAACCTCCTGAAATGAAGGACTTACACTTATTGTTGGTGGAGCACCTGACTGATAGAGAACAACTTCAAATTCAAGTATGTCATCGGTAGTTCTTATGGTTATTGTAGCGCTACGCGGTGTTGCTAAAAGGTTCTCATCATAAAAAACAGTAAAACCTTGATCTAAATAGCCCTCAAACGGATCTATCTCAAGCCAGTTTGCATTCGTAGCAACTGTCCAGCCGGTATTTGAACTTACACTGAAACCAATGCTTCCTTGCTGATGTCCAACTTGTTGCTCTGATGGAATTACAACCAATGTTGGTTCTGCACCGGATTGAATAATGGTTATACTTGTGGTGACTGTTCCACCTAAGGTTTCCAGAATAATTTTTCCTGAACGGGTAACAGTATATTGATTGGATTCATAGGTAATGATCAATGTTTTATCGCCATTAGCTGAAAGAGGATCAATACTAAGCCAGTCACTATGCTCATTAACAATCCATTCTGTATTTGAAGTCACTGTTACGGATATAGTTCCTGGGTCAGCATTAACTTGTGCAAATTCAGGGTTCGCAATAATATAAACAAAAGCTCCATCCTGATTTATAACAAAAGTATCTCCAATATCTTCAATATCAGAATAAATGGAAACAATACCTGATCGGGGAGTTATACTAATATTTTCATTATAATGAATTGTGATTACCTGCATATTTGACCCGGATTCAGGATTAACATCAAACCAAACCTCATTTGCATCAATCATCCAGTTTACATTTGATTCGATTGAAAAAGCAGTATTTCCTGAACCGGAACCAACATTAATAGTATCGGGATTTATTGTCAAATATGGTGTTGCCCCTTCCTGAACAACTGAAAGTACAATAAAATAATCTAAACTATCAGCTATTATGATGAATTCACCTGTACGCTCATAAGCTGAATAATTAGCATCGTAAGCTACAGTAAGTTCTTGTATGCTATCTCCCGCCATGGGATTAATATTTATCCAATCAATATTTTCAACTACTCTCCATGAAGTATTTGAAGTTATTGAAAACGTCGTAAACCCAGCGTCAGCCGACACACTCTGAACGTTTGGATATCCTTCAATTATTATAGGAAATCTTGCCTGATGAACTGTAACAATCACAGTTCCAATATTCTCAACCTCAACCAAAATATTTGCGATCCTTGGAACAAATAATTCATTACTGGTATAAGTAGCTGTGATTGTACCAATACCAGTACCAGAATATGTTATTTCACACCAATCTTCGGCACATGTAGCAACCCAGTTAACACTATCAGGCGCAAGAACCATAAAACTAGTTATTCCTCCCTCGTAACTCACATATCTGCTTGATGGTACGACAAGCCCTTCGCTTTGCTGAAAGCCTTGTGTCATATGAAATTGCATATTACCAAGTGTCTCAGTCGCAATTTCACCAATAGTTGAAGTAAGTATTATTTGTCCTGATATAAAATTATCCCCTCCTGAAGAAACTACCTCTCTTTCAATATATACCTGGGCATCAGCAGCCTGGTAAAAACAAGCAAACAATAGTAAAATATAGAGTTTTTTCATGCTGAGCAATATTCGTTGATTACAAAGTAATTAAGATAGCTATCAAAGGCCAAGAAAAAGAAAGAACCTAAACACCTGTTTTACAATTCGCTACCGTCACTTACAAACAGAACAGTCACTTAGAAAAACTAATTACTAAAAAATTATCCCCTATTCCTAAAGCATGCCTGGATGAGTAACATCCTAACATTGTGCACAAAAGTAATAATTATATTTTGTTAGTAAGTTGTTTGTAACTTTTTTTTAAAAAATTTATCATCAACAATAAGGATATTAACCTTTAAAATTTGGAAATCATTTAGAGATAATTTGCTATTTTTAATTAGTCTATTTAACATCTTATTTTAACTAATTTAAATCTTGATAATAATCTATTCGTCAAAGATTCAATATTAGAACCTGCCTTACCAGCAATAATCCAAAAACATTTACTTTAGCAGACTGAATTAATCATTCAATAAACTATGAAAGAACTTTATCCTTTGAAATTCAGTCCTTTGTTTAAAGACAAAATATGGGGTGGCGATAAAATAAAATCGGTGCTTGGACTTGATTACAGCCCTTTGCCGAATTGCGGCGAAGCATGGGTTTTATCAGGAGTAGAAAATAACGAGACCATTGTCAGTGATGGCTGGCTACAAGGTAATCATTTGAATGAACTGCTTGAAATTTATATGGATGACCTTGTTGGTGAAAAATTGTTTGAGCGCTATGGAAATGAGTTTCCACTACTGATTAAATTACTTGATGCTAACGACTGGCTTTCTATTCAGGTGCATCCTAATGATGAACTTGCAAAAAAGCGTCATAATGGATCCGGGAAAACCGAAATGTGGTATATCTTACAAGCCGACCAAAATGCTCAGCTTATAAGTGGATTTAACCAGGAAATGACAAAGGAAAAATATCTGGATTTTCTAAATAGCAATAAACTACCTCAAATCATGAATTTTGAGAAAGTAAGTCCCAGTGATGTTTTCTATATGCCTTCAGGTCGCGTTCATGCTTTGGGACCGGGAATATTACTGGCTGAAATCCAGCAGACTTCTGATATCACATACCGTATGTATGATTGGGACAGGGTAGATTCAGAAGGTAAAGCAAGGGATTTGCATACTGACCTGGCTCTTGATGCCATTGATTTTAAAGTTTATGATGATTATCGCAGACAACCTCAAACCCATCCAGATCAGGCAACTTTACTTATGGAAAGTCCTTATTTCATTACTAATAAGCTGTTACTAACAAAACCTTTAATTAGGGATTATTCTGAGCTTGATTCCTGTGTGATATATCTTTGTGTCAATGGGTTAGCCAATATCGAGTATTCCGGAGGAAATATCAGTATAAAAACCGGAGAATGTATTCTGGTACCAGCACTTACGAATATAACAAAGATCATCCCGAAATCTGATACAAATATTCTTGAAATATTCCCACTTTAATCATTTTAACGAATTCCAGAACTTAGAATCGGGGTACTTGTTTGTAAACATACTTTTAAACAAATACCATAGATTATTTGCAATTCATAAGTTATCGGAGTTGGTATTACAATTTTAAGAGCACAAGCAATGTTATTATTCATATTTCAATTAGGTTTGCAAAACTTATAACCTGCTTTGAAACATTAGTCTGCTTATTGCAATACATTCAAATTCATTATATGACCCTTTTATTCTGGCAAAAACTGAAACAACAAATATCCGGTAACTGGCGATTATTTGTTATTTCTCTGTTTGTTGCAGGCTCATGTGCAAATCCTGTTGCTCCAACCGGTGGTCCCCGCGATAGTGATCCGCCAAAAATGTTGCGTTCTGTTCCTGAAAATGGTTCGGTAAATTTTAAAGAAAACGAAATAACAATCTATTTTGACGAATACATTCAACTAAAAGGACTGCAGCAAAGTTTTCTGAGCTCCCCTCCTTTTAAGAAAGTGCCTGAAACCCGTGTAAAAGGAAAATCTCTTGTTATACGATTAACCGAAGAATTACGTGACAATACGACATACACACTATTTTTTGGCAACTCAATTACTGATTTAAACGAAGGTAATCCAATTCAAAACTTCCGCTATGTCTTTTCAACCGGTCCGGTTCTAGATTCAATGGAAATAGCCGGAAAGGTAATGAATGCTTATTCTCTAAAACCTGAGAAAGATATATTTGTAATGCTTTACGATGATTTCCGGGATTCAATTCCATACCTCGAAAGACCATATTATGTTTCAAAAACTGATGATGATGGGCTTTTCTATTTTACCAATCTTCGTAATGTGCCATACAAAATATTCGCTTTGAGCGATATGAACGCAAATCTGATTTATGATCTTCCTAACGAAGAAATTGCATTTATTAAGGATTCGGTTTATCCGGTAATATCGTCAGTATCATCACAATTTATAATAACTACTCCTGATGAGGCAATCAACACAAATATCATTGAGCATCCGGGATCGGAACAAAACAAAAAGGAATTGCCGTTGATCGTTGAATCCGGAATCCAGGAAAAAAATAATAAGGATTCATTACGAATTAAGAACAAACATGATGAGCTTCAGCTTTATCTTTTTGTAGAATCTGATTTAACCCAGGGTCTTCAAAAAGCCGATTACTATCATCCTGACAGGCTGATATTCACCTTCCGTCAACCAGTCGAAGACCTGACAATCAGGCTGATTCCTGAAACTGATTCAATGTGGTACCTGACTGAGTTAAATAAAACCAGCGACACTCTTTATTACTGGCTCACCGAGATTGAACGCGACAGCCTTAAACTGGAATTAGGTGCCAAAGATCTGGAAACTGACACTATACAAATCCCCCTTGTTAAATTGCATAAATATCGCTCGGAAGAGGAAAACTCAACTATCAAACTTGATGTGAGACATAATGTTTCCCGATCAAAACCCTTTAATCTTAATGAACCCGTTACTCTAATTTTTTCTGAACCAATTTCAGATTTTCAAAAGGATCGAATTCAGCTAATGGAAGACTCTGTGATAATTGAGCCAAAAATCCGATTCACTGATGAAATTAAAAGAACACTGTCAATAAATCATTCATGGAAAGATACTACAGCTTATTCCCTTTTGATCCCGGATTCTGTGTTCACGAGTATTTATGGCAGTTGTAACGACACTCTGAATCAAACCTTTAAAACAAGGGCATCAGATGATTATGCTAATCTAAAAATTAAACTTGATCATGATTTAAAAAACGGACAACTATTGATAATGTTATTTGATGATCACAATGCAGTAATAAAACAGACAACTATAAATGTTAATGAAAAAGAGGTGGTTTTTTCATTTCTATTACCGGGGAAATATTTTGTACGAGCAATATACGATAGTAATTCTAATGGAAAATGGGATTCAGGTAACTATTTAAATAAGAAACAACCTGAAAAAGTATTTGCTCTGGAAAAAACAATTGAATTGCGAAGCAACTGGGACCTGGAAGAAACCTTAATAATACCTGACATCAAAGATCAGTAAATTGAGAAGAATGCCTTATTAAAGTGCATTAATCGCCATGACATTTATTGATACAATAAAGAATATCGGACAAGGCTTTATTTTTTAAAGAATAATTTATTTTTTTGCCTTCTCTTTTTGAAATCAGCAAGCCCTTATTCTTTAATACATTCAAATGGTGAGAAGCCGTAGCCTGTTCAATGTTAAGGCGTTCATAAATCTGAGTAACACTCATCCTTTTCTCTCCTTTAAGTAAATCAATTATGGCAATTCTCATTGGATGAGCCATAGCTCTTAACTTGCTTGATGCAGCCTCAAGTTTAACAATGTCTAATTCCGTTTCTTTCATAACGCTAAATTTTTGCAAATATAAAAATTTAACATTAAAAAAAATAGTTATATAGATGTTTTTGACTATACTTCGTAATTATACAGCGATATAAACTCAAAAGCATTACCATTGAAAAGACCTTTATCACTTAACTTAAGTTCAGGAATTACAAGTAATGCAAGAAATGAAAGGGTCATAAAAGGAGATGAAAGTTTAGTTCCAGATTCTTTTGCCATTTTATCCAGCATTTTGTATTTCCGGGCTACTTCATAACCATTCTCCAGCGACATAAGTCCTGCAACAGGCAATGGCAGAATAAAATTCTCAGATCCATTAAAAGCCACAATCCCTCCCTGTGCTTCTATCAGATGATTAACAGCTTTGCAAATTGCTTCATCACTTGTACCAACTGCAATAATATTATGACTGTCATGAGCCACAGTTGAAGCAATTGCTCCATATTGCAGATTAAAACCATGTACAAACCCAATAGCAGGAATAGACTGACTATAACGATTAAGTACAATTATTTTCAGTATATCTCTTTTCGTATCACTTACAATCAGGTTATTATCAACCAAAGGGCGGGCGATCATATGTTTTGTAACAATCTGATCATCAATGACTTCAATAATATTAATTTTTGATCCCTTGTCACTGACTTCAATATCAGCGGGTTCAATTTTTCTTACATTAAAACGATTAACAGGCTTTTCAACTACTGCATCCATTCTGGTATTTCCGTTTTCAGCCACTTTTATACCTTTTATATAAGTCTCCATAACCTTCATATTCTCTGGTGAATCAACCACAATCATATCAGCATCATCACCTGGCTGAAGCAATCCAACTGGCAGTCCATAATGCATTACGGGGTTTAAGGTGCACGCACTGATTACATCGAACATATCATAACCATTTTCAATTGCCCTTATTATCAGTGAATTAATATGACCCTGAATAAGTTCATCAGGATGTTTATCATCAGAACAAAACATGATCATATGCGGCATTTCTTTTAATAATGGAATAAGAGCATCGAAATTTCGTGCAGCACTGCCTTCCCTTATCAGAATTTTCATACCCAGTATGGCTTTTTCACGAGCTTCTTCCAGTGTAAAACATTCATGATCAGTAGTAATTCCTGCCTCTGCATATTTTCTGGCATCTTTGCCCCTAAGCCCTGGTGCATGACCATCAACCGGCTTTTTACGCTTAAATGCAGCCTGTAGTTTGGCTTTCACTTCAGGGTCATCATAGAGTACACCCGGAAAATTCATCATCTCCGAAAGATAATATATATCATCCCAATCCAGTATTTCACCAATAGTATCAGCGCCTATTGAAGTTCCTGAAGTTTCAAATTCAGTTGCCGGAACGCATGAAGGTGCGCCAAAAAAGAATTTAAACGGCACCTTTTTCCCATTTTCAATCATAAATTTCACTCCTTCCACTCCGAGCACATTGGCAATTTCATGAGGATCGCTCACTGTTGCTACTGTACCATGCAGACAGGCAAGACGGGCAAATTCTGACGGAATGAGCATGGAACTTTCAATATGAATATGTGCATCAATGAGACCAGGCAGTATATATTGATCCGGTACTCTCGTATCATACAGGACATGTTCTATTTTACCTTTATTGACCACAATGGTACCCGGAAAAATGTTTCTATTGACAACATCAACAATGTTGCCGGATATTTTAAATGTATCGCAATGCATAACAATAAATTTTAATTCAAACTGCAATAATACGTATGCAAAATTAAGCAGTTAGTCAAAGTATCTATGCTTCCTAACTATCAAATCCTGCGCTTAAGAATTAAGGTAAACCGGTATCACGTCAATACCGGTGGATTTAAGTATTTCTTTTGTTTCCGGATAATTCTTTGTAAACCCAAGAAGAAAGCCTCCACCACCAGAGCCACAAAGTTTTGTATAATAATTTCCACTTTCAAGACCATATTCCCAGATCTTTTCAGTATTAACCGGGATCATTTCCTTAAGGTTCTTAAGTGAAAACACTGAAAGTTTATAAAGGTTCGAATAAAAAGCATCTGTATCGCCACTGATCAGGCTTGTAATACAATTATTAGTAATAGGAATCATTGTATTTTGAATCAGGATTCTAAAATCCTCATGTCTTGATCTTTCCATGAAATGATTTACCAAAGGCTCTGTTTTTCCGGGGATACCGGTATTTATAAGAAAGATCCCGCCTTCTTTATAATGGTTAGTACGTGGTATTTCAACCACTGAAATATCATTACGTGAACGTATGAGCAAAGGCTGCCCTATGTAACAATTCAAAGGGTCAATGCCACTGCTTGTTCCATGGAAGAAAGACTCAAGCTGGGAGAACTGCTGAAGGAGCTTATTGTTTTGTTTTAGTACCGTTTCAGCATCATCATACAATACTCCGTTAACATATTTCTTATAAAGTGCAGCTACCAAAGCTCCAGAACTACCTACCCCATAACCTTGCGGGATATTGCTTTCAAGATAAAGTCCTCTTTGAACATCTTCAGCAAATAAATCCACATTGAATGCACTCTTAAGTTTCCCACTATTCTTTAATTCCTGAAGATATGGAATATATTGCGCCAGTAATGCATTGCTTTTTCTGGCATAATCAAGGTCGGTATATTTGTTTTCTTTGATAAAACTTAATTCTGCTTTAAAATATGTATAAGGAATTGTAAGACCCATTGAGTCGAATAAAATACTGTACTCTCCAAACAACAGAATTTTTGAGTAAAAAATATCCGGTTTTCTTTTCATCAGCCCGTGTCCTTCAATAATTAATTATTTCAAATACAGCTTCAAACCTGCAATTCTTTGTTATAATACGATTTGTATTTACAAAATAGTCCAAACTGTTTTGTAAATTTCAAACGTAATACCGATGGTTTAAATATATAGAACAATCGAGCAGAGCGAAAATTGGTCTATTATAATTTTCCAATCGGTATAAAAATTTAATATCAACACAAAATGAATTTATTGTAGTCTGCTTAAACTGACTTTTAATGCACATTGTTCTCTTCCTTCTCTTTTCATTTTATCCTTACAGGGCCATTTCCAACACGATCATGTATTACCAGACCATCTTCACAAAACGCTCTTAATTCATTATCAATAAACTTCTTAACTTTTTTCTGGTCTTCTACCGGGTAAATAATATGAATATTCGGTCCTGCATCAATAGTAAAGGTCATTCTCAGATTTTGCCGTTTTCTGAAATCAATGATTTTTTCAATAGCATTAATTGTATTTGCTTTAATAAGAACAAATCCAGGTTCAGAACTCATCATCAGTCCATGAAGAGTAAGCGCCTCATTCTCAACAACATGTTTAAAACCATACCAATCTCCTCTTTCAATAGCTTTTATAATTGCAAACAAGCGATCATTTGCCTGTTTGATACGCCCTTTTTTAAAATAATGATGGTTCATTTTTTCATGACCCATACTGCTGGAAACAGTTTTTTTACCTTTATCAATAATTAAAATGCTATTGCATAGATCCTCAAATAAAGGATGAGGTTTTTCCGGTAGCGGCACAGCATATTTATTATCTGAACCATTAACTAAGTCTGAACGCCCCCATAAAACAAAACCACCATAAACAGAACGGCTGGCACTACCTGAACACATTCTTGCAATATGAGATGCTTTTTTGTAAAAGGCTGTGTTATCAACCTCTTTACCTCTGATCTGATCATCAATGCTTAATAAACAAAGAGCCAAAGCACTCATTGAAGAGGCGGATGAAGCAATACCAGCTGAATGCGGAAAAGTATTGAAGCTTTCTATTTCCAGTGAAAAATCTTTTAAAAATAGAAGTTCTGAAGTAAGTTTCCGGAGCATGATTACAGTCTTTGCCTGAAACTCAGAGTGTTCCTTACCTTCAAACAAATACTTAAGCAGAATATCATCTGCTGTATTGCTTTTTTGTCTCGCATAAACAATTGTTTCTGTATACGAAAAACTAAGAGTAATACTTAATGAAGGATTGATCGGCATTTGATTTCCGGTTTTCCCCCAATATTTCACTAAAGCAATATTGGCAGGACTCTGCCAGCCTGTTACAAATTCTTTCGTGCTGCTATCATTTTTCTGAGCTGTCATATATCATTTCCTTAAATCCAAAAAATATATTCAATCTTTTGTACGAAAGGTATTCTTTTAATTCCTGCCTGCTTTTAGTCCAAAGAGCCATTGCAAAATCTCCTCCCCAGGCACCAAGAGATTTAATCTGACCATCAAAATCATTAAAAACACCATTTTTCAAAGTTGGTTCATTAAGTACTGCTGATAAAATTGCTTCATGCTCCTGCATCAGCTCCCCGAAAACCTGGTAATCCATACAATGAACCATCTGTTGGGTTATTTCATTTATTTTTTGGATTTCATGATAAAAATCATTACTCTGATTATAGAATTTATTTACAACAGATTCAGTATCTATTTTCCTGCCCAGGTAAATAAAATAAATCTTGTCAGAAAAAGGAGGATTGAAATCCACTTCCTCAATCATTCGCCGGTCACCAGATTTTTTGTATAAAACAGGCTTCGAAGCTCTGGAGCAGGCAATATCATAACCTGAACCTTTTGACACTTCAGAATGCAAATCATAAGGATCAATATCAGCCCAGTAAGCAATATTTGAAATTAATGAAGAACTTGAACCCAACCCCCAGTCAATATTAAAATCCAACTCGCTAATTATCTGACAACCAGGACTATCAATCAAAAACGAAGGATTGTATTTTTTAGCGGCAAGCAGAATTTTCTGTATATATTCTGATGACTTATTATTATTTGAATTAATAATAAAAAAGTCGGATAAGCTAAAACGGGATTGAAACCAGGGTTTGTCCTGCACACAGGTGTTCCAGTCAATAACACCCTTAGGTGCGGTATTGCCAATGCTCATACTTTGCCCAAACTTTGTTGGAACAGCAAGAGCTAATGCTCCATACAATACAAGATACTCGCCTGAAACAAGAAGTTTTCCTTTTGAAAAATATTCTTTGGAAATCACGTTGGCAATGTTTGGAATTCGTGAATCTTTCTAAGCTGTCCCAAAAAATTTGAAACACTTTTATTTGACACCTTATGAGTTTTAAAATGCTCAATTGCCCGCTCTTTTTCCTTATCCGTAGCATTAAAATTATTCAGGATATTAAGCAAATGCATTTTCATATGTCCTTTTTGAATGCCTTTGGTAACCAGCGATTTCAAAGCACTAAAATTGTTTGCCAGGCCAATTGTTGAAGAAATCATCATCAGTTTCTCGGCATCAGGATTTCCCATAAGTTCAAGTGAAAACTTTGCCAATGGATGCAGTTTTGTCAATCCTCCTACACTTCCCAGGGCAATAGGTATTTTTAGAGTGTATTTGAAAATATTGTTTTTCGATTCCAAACTGGTAAGTCCCTGGTATGAACCCGAACGTGCCGCATAGGTATGCCCGCATGCTTCAATAGCGCGGAAATCGTTACCGGTAGCAAGGGCAACTGCATCAATGCCATTGAAAATCCCTTTATTATGTGTAGTAGCACGGTAAATATCAATCTGAGAAATCCTGACTGCTTTTGAGAACTTATCAATAAATTCTTCGGGAGTAATTTCGTCAACACCTTTCAAATCTGAAACCGGACATTCTACCCATGTTTCAACAAGGCAATCAGGAGTATAATTTGACAATATTGACATGATCACCTGACATTCAAAGCCTCCATATATAGGATTCATATCCAGATGAGTTTTTAACACTTCAGCAAATTCTTCAAGGCAGGTATTTATAAAATTAGCGCCCATAGCATCACGCGTATCAAAATATGCTAATATCTGATAATAACCCGGCATTTCGTCACGCTTGTTCAACAGCTCAATATCAAGAATACCTCCTCCTCTTTTTTCCATATTGGCAGTTATGGGCTTGGTATGTTTCAACATCAGGCGGCGCAATTCAGGAAAATATTGTTTTAAAACAGCATCATCCCCTTCCCATATAAAATGAACCTGACCAACCTTAGTGGTTGAAATAACCCGGCTATGAAATCCGCCACGTTCGCTCCAAAAGCGGGCACTATTGGCAGCCGCAGCAACTACCGAACTCTCTTCAATAACCATGGGAACAATTAATACTTCACTGTTAATCATGACGTTTGGAACTACGCCATAAGGGAAGAAGTAATTTGTTACAGTATTTTCACTGAATTCATCCAGTAATTTCTGCACTTTGGTATTTTCGTGCCAAAATGACCGCAAAAGATCAATTCCTGCCTGCGGATGATGCAGAAATGAAGTAATTTTCTCAATTTTACTATCCTTCCCTAATTTTGAGAACCCTTTAATTATTTTGTTATTTCCCATAATTAATTGTTATTTGCCTAAATATGAAGGATATTACTTTTTAAGCAAAATAAAAGTTTTTCAAAATACCCGTTCGAACCTATAATTGACATTTGTTATACCGAAACAAGAATAATATATCTTTTGTTTGATCATTGATCATATCAGAAAACATTCATCCTGATACTTTTACGGTATAATTCGTTTTACGAAAGTATAAAAAAGTTCATTCATACAGGTATTTTCAATCGAATTGTAACCATTGTGATTTTATAAATCATGCACAGGTATTGCTGATAGCCACATCCAGCATGTAAAAAACAAAAAAGCCGCTTTTAAAATAAAGCGGCCAGGATAATTTAATAAGATTTATGAGAGATTAGTACATTCCTCCCATTCCACCCATTCCTGGGTTAGGCATAGGAACTTCTTTTTCTTCTTTAATTTCTGAAACCACACTTTCGGTAGTTAAGAGCATACCAGCAATTGAGGCAGCATTTTCAAGTGCAACACGCGAGACTTTAGTTGGATCAATTACACCTGCATCAAACAAATTCTCATAAACATCAGTTCTTGCATTAAAGCCATAATCACCTTTGCCTTCCCTTACTTTCTGAACCACAACTGAGCCTTCCATGCCAGCATTTTCAACAATCTGACGCAATGGTTCCTCTAATGCTCTTCTAATAATCTGAACTCCGGTTTTTTCATCATCATTCTCACATTTCACTGAGCCAAGAGCTTCAATAGCACGAATATATGCAATACCACCACCTGGTACTATACCTTCTTCAATTGCAGCACGTGTTGCATGAAGAGCATCGTCGAAGCGATCTTTCTTTTCTTTCATTTCCACTTCACTGGCAGCACCAACATAAATTACAGCTACTCCACCAGCAAGTTTAGCCAGACGTTCCTGTAATTTTTCACGATCGTAATCGGATGTGGTAGTTTCCATTTGTGCTTTAATCTGCTTAATACGTGCGTCAATGTCATTTTTCTTACCCTTACCGCTTACTATGGTTGTATTGTCCTTATCAACTGTAACTTTTTCTGCCTGACCCAAATAGCTGAGATTAGTATCTTCAAGCTTATATCCTTTTTCTTCTGAAATAACCGTTCCGCCTGTCAAAATGGCAATATCCTCAAGCATTTCTTTTCTGCGATCACCAAAGCCGGGAGCTTTAACTGCAACAATTTTCAGAGATCCACGGATTTTATTTACAACAAGAGTTGCAAGTGCTTCACCTTCAATATCTTCTGCTATAATTATAAGCGGACGACCTGATTGTGCAACTTTTTCAAGTACTGGAAGCATATCCTTCATAACACTGATCTTTTTATCATGGATAAGTATATAGGGATTTTCATATACGGCTTCCATCTTCTCAGCATCAGTAACAAAATAAGGTGAAATATATCCGCGGTCGAATTGCATACCTTCAACAACTTTTACAGTTGTTTCAATTCCCTTGGCTTCTTCAATTGTGATAACACCTTCTTTCTTCACTTTACCCATTGCTTCGGCAATAAGTTTACCAATAGTAAAATCGTTATTTGCGGAAACTGATGCAACCTGTTCAATTTTTTCAAAACTGTCGCCTATTTCTTTCGATTGTTTTTTCAGATCTTCGATGATCACCTGAACAGCCTTATCAATTCCACGTTTCAGGTCAATGGGGTTAGCACCGGCTGTAACATTCTTTAAACCTGTAGTTACAATAGCCTGAGCAAGTACAGTGGCAGTAGTAGTACCATCACCGGCAACATCCGAAGTTTTTGAAGCAACTTCTTTCAGTAATTGAGCGCCCATATTTTCAACGGGGTCTTTCAGATCTATTTCTTTAGCAACTGAAACACCGTCTTTTGTAATAATAGGAGCACCATATGATTTCTCAATAATTACATTACGACCTTTAGGTCCAAGTGTTACCTTTACAACACTTGCCAACGAGTCAACACCTTTTTTAAGCTGTTCGCGAGCTTCTAAATCAAATAAAATATTTTTAGCCATTTCTATCGTTTTTTAATTTTTATAATTCCTTGTTAATTAAATAATTGCAAGAATATCACTTTCACGCATGATAAGATAATCCGTACCATCAATATTTATTTCGGTTCCGGCATACTTTCCATACAATACTACCTCACCCGGTTTTACAGTTGTAGGTTCATCTTTTTTTCCGGGGCCGGCTGCTACAATAGTGCCTTTTTGTGGTTTTTCTTTTGCTGTGTCAGGAATAATAATTCCAGCTGCTGTTTTTTCTTCTGCCGGTGCAGGCTTAACCAAAACTCTGTCGGCTAATGGTTTAATGTTTACTTTTGACATCTTCTGATTGATTTTATATTATACATATAATTAATTAAACAGATTTTACTCTGACGGAGGGTTTGACATATTTCATGCCAATAAAATATTTTTACTCCCGGGATTATTTAATAATTAGTTTAAGATCAATTTCATTTTATTGATTATCAGCATACTATGACGGTGAAAAACGAACCATGTCCATTTATGGCTCAATTTTTTTATTAATTTTTATTAATTCGCAAAAAAAAATGTCATAATATGTGACATTATGACATTCTTAAATTCCGGTGAGTATTTTCTCTAATCTTCCTGCGGAGGCATTTGATAATCCTGCACAGGCTGTTGGGTTGTGCCGGTTTCAACATGTTGCCTTAACTCAGTATCGCTAATGGTTTGCACCTGATTGCGGGGAATAACAAAAACGCTAAACAGGCTCAATACCAAAAGAACTATAGCCAGGGTCCAGGTTGCTTTTTCAAGAAAGTCAGCAGTTTTGCGAACACCCATAAACTGATTTGATGAAGCAAAATTGGAAGCAAGACCTCCTCCTTTTGAATTTTGAACAAGGACTATCAATGCTAATAAAATACAGGTAATTAGTATTAATACCGAAACTAAGATATAGCCACCCATAATAAAATGTATTAAATTGATTTTGTGTTACTTATAATCTTTTTCTATTTCTTCAATCTGGGCTGCAAAAGTACTACTTTTTTCGGGATATATCAAAATCAAACGTTTAAAAACTCTTATGGCTTTTTCTTTATGCCCCTGTTGAAGAAATATTTTTGCAAGTGTCTCACTTACAATGGTTTCATCATCAATAGTGCTTTGCTTTGCATAATTGACCGGATTAAAAAATTCTTTCTGCGGTCGGGTTATATGAGGTTCCTGTTGGATAAAACGATTAATGATTTCTTCTTTTGATAAAATTTCAGCCCTCTTTTTATCAGGTTCAGCAATGAGTATATCATCCTGAATTTCTGTATCATCAGCCTGAACCGGTATTTCAATTATTTTTTCTTCTGTATCATAATTACTGATCACATTTTCTGAAACCGGCAAATATAATTCACTGGTTTCCCTGGTATATTCTGAAAACAGCAAACTCCGCAATTTACTTCTGTCGCCGGCATAAGCAGCCACAATGCTCAACTGTGAATTATACGAAATATGCTGAATGTTTTTAAGGTTACAGGCATATAACATATGAGCGGTCTGACAAAATGGATATTCTTCAATTACACTTCTGATCATTGTTAATGAACGTGAATCAAGAGATGCAGGATGCTCAATATAATAATGAAATTTTGCTAAACTCATTGGTTTACCAATTTACAACTGAACGATTAAAAATATCCTGAACCAGTGCGTCAATTATCTGTTCCATAAGCTGATCTTCAACTTCAGAAAGCGACCGTGAACTTTCATATTCCTCAAAACGCGAAAATGATGCTTCAAAATTTTGTTTTTCATCAAACCGGTTACTATACGAAACCTTTACCGATATTGTAAGCCGGTTTAATGCGGCAGTTTCATCACCAGTAATTGCAACCGGTTGAGTATTGTAATCAGTAATATATCCTTCAAATGCAAGATCACCATTTGCTGACACCTGGCTCAGATTGGTCTGTGAACTGAACTTATCTCTCAAAGCATCAGTTAGTCGCTGACTTAGCATAGGTTGAACGAGAGGTGCATTATTTATAAATTGCTGAATTGAAATAGTTTTTGCTTCAGGTGGTATGGAAGCACCAGTAAAAGAATAAACGCCACAAGCCTGCAAGATCGGGATCATGAAAGCAAGTGTGATAAAAACAATAATATTACAGCCTCCTTTACAGATCAATGTCATATTCTTTGATTTTTCTGTACAAAGTCCGTTCTGAAATACCAAGTTCCTTTGCTGCGTTTCTTCGCCTTCCTCCATGCTTTTCAAGGGCTTTGGTAATAAGTTCCAATTCCCTTTTCTCAAGTGACAACGATTCTTCTAGTACTTCCGACTCAGCAAGAGGTTCACTGCTGGTATCATAGGTATGATGTATGCTCATATCAGCAGGATCATGGTCATATATATCGCTTTCGCCAATAAACTTATGTAAGTTTTGCGGAAAATCCTTAGGCCATGTTTCAGGTTTTCCTCCTGTTTTCATAATTTCGAAAACCAATTTTTTCAGTTCTGTAATATCACGACGCATGTCGAAAAGCACTTTGTAAAGTATTTCCCGCTCAGAAATTTCGGAAAAAGCATTTTCTGACTTATATAAAATCGGCAAATCACGATGCTGCCCTTCAGGAAGATAGTTTAATAAAGTCTGAGCACTTATTTTACGATTTTCTTCAATTATAGAAATTTGCTCAGTAATATTTTTTAACTGTCTGATATTTCCATACCAGCGATAATCCCTCAGTATCCGGCGTGCATCTTCATCAAGTTCAATGACTGGCATACGGTAACGTTCAGCAAAATCAGAAGCAAATTTTCTGAATAAAAGTACAATGTCATCCTTTCGTTCCCGCAATGGAGGGATATAAATAGGAACTGTATTTAATCTGTAATACAGATCTTGCCTGAATTTTCCTTTTTGAACGTAATCGTTTACATCAACATTAGTTGCAGCTACAATTCTTACATCTGTTTTCAGCACTTTTGATGAGCCAACTTTAATGAATTCGCCTGACTCAAGTACCCTTAATAATCTTACCTGAGTAGAATGAGGCAATTCAGCAACTTCGTCAAGAAATATTGTACCCTTATTGGCAACTTCAAAATATCCTTTACGAGCTTCATGTGCTCCGGTAAATGATCCTTTTTCATGCCCAAACAACTCAGAATCAATAGTCCCCTCAGGGATGGCACCACAATTTACGGCGATATAAGGTCCATGCTTACGAGAGCTGAGCTGATGAATAATTTTTGGAAAAACCTCTTTCCCAACCCCGCTTTCACCGCTAACAAGCACCGAAATGTCAGTAGGTGCCACCTGCCGTGCAATATCAATAGCTCTGTCAAGCAAAGGCGAATTACCTATAATCCCAAAACGCTGCTTGATTGATTGAATATCCATATCTATAGTATGATTTTATTTACAAAGTTCAACTATAATTCATACAAGTTAAACGATTTAATTGCAAAAATAGCTTAAATTCAGAATTATAAAAAATTAATCACTGATAGCTTAAGTTTCCTCAGGTATTGGGGTACTCATTATAATAAAGTCATTTTTAATCCATCTGTCATTTATTGCAATTTTCGACCATTCACAATCAACTTCATAAATAAAATATTTTTCGCCTTTTTTTACTTTTTCTAATATCGGATAAGTGGTTCCGGGACCCGATCTCACATTTAACGAATCAGTATTAATAACAGCTTCACCAATAAACAATCCAAATTTTTTTGATACCCAACTCCCTGACAGATCAACTTTAAACCATGGGTTGAAAACTTCATAAACAGGTAATACAGAGCCTTTATAAGCAACGCCGGTTTTCTGGTAATTGGTTCCGGGACCACTGCGTACATTCAAATTTGCTCTTGTTATATGATAATAAAATCTAACAGGTTTATGCTCAGGAGGAGCAATTTCCGGTATTTCTCTTAATTTATCTTCAATCAGGGGTATAAAATTTTGCTTTGCATCATCTATAGTGTTTCCTCCAAAGAAATCAGTACCGGGGCATGATTTGGTATTTATACCACCTCCGACCAATTCGCCGGTAACCAAATCAAACCAATGGTGATACACTATTGTATCAATTGATGGCTTCAGACCAAATTTTTTACAAAGTGCTGCATTAATGAGTATTATTGTTTCCTTTTGTGCACTGGTCATGCTATCATTCCCGGCGTCAAAATTGCCAAGATGCTCAATGCATATTCCATGTGCATTTTTACCTTTAATACCTGCCGGAATTACCTGTATATGCCTGCCGGTACCAATAGTACCATCAGGAAAGGTTGTGAAATTTTGCGCTATATCTTTCCATCCATTTTCTGACACATGGTAATCTCGCATTGCCGCCAGGCGTTCAAAATGGTTGGTGCCATTAAAATGCTTATAAGAAGGAGAATAAGTATGATGATTTTGAATCACATTTATTATCCTGTTTACTTGCTGGTTTTCCAGCCAACTGATGAATTCACCCGGACCCATCAGTATAAATCCTTGATTTGTTTTCATTTTGCTTAGATTGGTCGAAAAACTAAAAAATAAATATGGTATGGTTTCTTTGAAATACTCCTTATTAATAATATAACATGAAATTTCGGTTAATTAACATTACATATCTCTGATAATAGTTCATTTATAAAAACCTGATCCACTATTTAAACATTTTTTGCATAAGCTCTACCAGTCGGGCTGCATATCCCATTTCATTATCATACCATGCAACTACTTTTACAAGCCTGTTTTTATCACCAAGGACCGCAGTAAGCCCGGCGTCGAAAATAGCCGAATGGGTATTTCCTATAATATCAACTGAAACAATGGGGTCTTCGGTATATTGAAGTATTCCCGGAAATCGCACCTGAGTAGCATCTTTAAATGCCTGGTTAATTTCCTGAATACTAGTTGATTTTTTCACAGTACAGGTAAAATCAGTTAAAGAACCATTTGGAACCGGCACTCTTATCCCTGCTCCGCCAAGTTTACCTGTAAGATGTGGAAAAACTTTTGTAGCTGCTTTTGCTGCCCCCGTTGTAGTAGGAATAATGGAATAAGCAGCAGCTCGTCCGCGTCTCCAATCCTTATGAGGAGCATCAATAAGGTTCTGATCTCTGGTATAGCTATGAACTGTAGTAATAAAACCCTCGTCAATACCCCAGAACTCATCAATAATTTGAATCAGAGGGGCTACGCAATTAGTTGTACATGAAGCATTTGACAAAACGATATCTTCCTTGTCTATAGCATAGTCATTAATACCAAGCACAATATATTTAACGTCCTCGGATTCATTTTTTGCCGGTGCCGAAATAATTACTTTTTTAGCTCCTGCCTTAATATGCTTCATTGCATCAGGAAGGTTTGTAAAATTTCCGGTTGATTCAATAACAACATCAATATCAAGTTCATGCCAGGGAATATTTTGTGGTTCAGGTTCACAAAATACTTTAACAGTTTTATCATTGATCACTAAATTTTCACCTTCTGTAGTTATATTAGCAGGAAATAATCCATGAACCGAGTCATATTTCAGTAAATGAGCAAGATTTTCAGCACAGGTAAGATCATTTACAGCTATAAGTTCCAAAGCATTATTGTTAAACATGGCACGAAATGTTACCCTGCCAATTCTACCGAATCCATTAATAGCCACACGTATCCTCTTCATAATGATTTCTTCAGGAGTTTTAATATTTATTTTCGACAAAGGTAGTTATTTGACTTGTTTCTAATTTGTTTTATTACAACCAACTTGAATTACATCTTGAAAAATTTTGTACTGCATAGCTTATTAATAAGTCATTTTGTCATTGCACACAATGAAAAATGAGAGCTTAGACAAAGAATTCCTATTTTTGTACAATCAAATCTTAATTATCAATCAACTAAAATTATTTAACAATGCACGATGTTCAAGACTACATTAAGAGAAACAAAGATCGTTTTCTCGAAGAATTATTTGATTTAATCCGTATTCCCTCAATCAGTTCTATTGCTGACCACAAGCCTGACATGATTCGGGCTGCAGAATACTGGAAAAACTCAATTCTAAAAGCCGGCGCTGATAAAGCTGAAATTTTTCAAACCCCCGGAAACCCTATTGTTTATGGTGAGAAGATCATTAACCCCAACCTGCCTACAATACTTGTATATGCACATTATGATGTGATGCCAGTTGATCCCATTGATAAATGGGTTTCTCCACCTTTTGAACCAGAAATCCGCGACAATAAAATATACGCCCGTGGTGCTGACGATGATAAAGGACAGGGATTTATCCATGCCAAAGCATTCGAAGCAATGGTTAAAACAAATTCATTGCCTTGTAATGTAAAATTCATGATTGAGGGAGAAGAAGAAATAGGCTCACCTAACTTGGGTAAATTTTGCCAGGACAATAAAGAAATGCTTGCTGCCGACATTATTCTGGTTTCGGACACAAGTATGATTGCCAAGGATATCCCTTCAATTACAGTCGGACTTCGTGGTTTGTCATATGTAGAAGTTGAAGTAACCGGTCCCAGTCACGACCTTCATTCAGGTTTGTTTGGTGGTGCTGTTGCCAACCCTGCGAATATTCTTGCAAAAATGATAGCCTCATTGCATGATGATGAAAACAGGATTACCGTTAAAGGATTTTATGATGATGTAGAGACTGTAAGTGCTGAAGAAAGAGCTGAAATGGCAAAAGCTCCGTTTGACCTGGAGCAGTACAAAAAAGCACTCAAAATAAATGAGGTATGGGGCGAAAAAGGTTATTCCACAATAGAACGTACCGGAATACGGCCTACACTTGATGTAAACGGCATTTGGAGTGGTTATACCGGCGAAGGTGCAAAAACAGTATTACCTGCAAAAGCTTTTGCTAAAATTTCAATGCGCCTCGTTCCGAATCAGAATCATCAGAAAATAAGCAAGTTATTTGTAGAGCACTTTAAATCAATTGCACCGCCTTATGTAACCGTTGATGTACAAGTTCATCATGGCGGGCAGGGTTATGTATCACCTACTACAAGTCATGCCTATCAGGCTGCCAGCAAAGCATATGAAACCTCTTTTGGTAAAAAGCCTGTTCCAACCCGTAGTGGTGGCAGTATTCCTATTATCTCAGCTTTTGATCAGATACTGGGGATCAAATCAATTTTGATGGGTTTTGGTCTTGAGGCAGATGCTATTCATTCGCCAAACGAAAACTTCGATCTGGATATATATTATAAAGGTATAGAAACAGTACCCTATTTTTATAAATACTTTGCTGAACTGATGATTTGATATCAGCAAGTGAAATTGACTTTCAGCAATTTTATTTATAAAAAAGAAGCTGCTTCGAAATATAACGAAGCAGCTTCTTTTTTTTTACTGATTTGATTTCAACTACTGAACCAATGCTTTAAACTCAGAGTTATCAAAGAATTTAATAAATTCACGATCGGTCTTAGCAGTGTTTTTGAGCTTAGCATCAGCAGCAAATGCTTTTTGCAAATTGGTAACAATTCCCTGAATATCATTAGCACGTGCAGCAATTACACCAAGTAAATAATGAGTTTTTGCATGCTCAGGAGCGCATTTTGCATTTTGGTTTGCACCAGCAAGATTTCCTGATAGCATTTGAGCAAGTGCCACGTTATGATTACAGGTTTTGCTTCCAAAGCTGGTGAGTGCCTGTTTGTAATTTCCTTTAGGTATCATAAGCATACCAAGGTTATAGTCAACATTTGCTCCCAGTTTACGAGCTTCATTATAATAGGCTTCTGCCTTTTTATAATCTTTTGTTTTTGAAGCCATAGCACCTAAGTTATTGATAACTTCGGTTTTTCCTGCTCCAAGTTCTTCAGCCTTTTTAAGATGTTTGGTAGCTTCTGACATTTCGTCAAGCCTCATCTCAATTGCTGCAGCATTATTGTATCCCTTGTAATTTTTCGGGAAGAGGTCAATAGCGGTCTTATAAATATTCAACTGAGCATTCGGATCATCTGTCATAGTAGCGGCATAAAGAAGCTCCTGTTCAGTTAACTGACCCGGATCGGATACTGCAAGCTGCGCAATCTGATCATCAGTTTTCTTTGGTTCAAAAACATTAACCTTAACAACTACACGACGAAGCGGAGGTAAAATATCTTTCTCAACTTCTTTATAAACATATGACATGTTTCTAATGTCCTGTTCACGCTTTTTGGGATCAGTTTGAGAATTAACAATATTAATAATAACGTTTTTATCCTTAATATCCGATGCCTGAACAGCTTTTACAAAGCCGTCCCAATCTTCACCGTGAGCACTAACATTATATTTAATATCTTTTTCAACATTTGCAATTTTTACATTGCTATTCTTTTCACGAACAAGCTTCTTAAGCAAATCGTGGGTATATTTCAAACCGGTTTTCGAACGTCTTTCTGACAAGCCTATGTTGTGGCTTTCTTCACCTTCGGGAGAGGCATAAGCATCAACATCAATATCACGTATCTGCCATCCTTTACGGATAAAATCTTCAAGATCACGAATTTTTTGTTTAGTATCCTGATTGCGGTTCAGTGACAGATTCCAGTTTAAATTATGCATATCAACCTGGAAATAAATTACAGCTTCACGGCTAATAATAGTTTCTTTCTCATATCCGTGAGCTGCGATCATTGTCTGCTCATCATTCAGAATTCTTAACGGAGTAATGATTACGCCATCAGCCAGCTTAACCTGAGGTCCGTCAACATATCTTGAATATTCCTTAATAGTTTCAGCATTAACACCTGCTACTACCGGAGCTTTAGGTTCATAAATCAGTGGTGTAACAACAAGGTCAGCTACTTCCATACCAGGTTTATAAGCTATAACGTCGGTATAAGTAAAAGTACCGCCTTCTCTTTTGATAGTAATTCCATCGCCGGTAACTTCTTCACCCAGAAGATTGATTGATTTCAACGGAACTTCGGTATTTCCGTATTTCAAAGTGGGGGTAAAAAGAATTGCGGCTTTTTTATGGAAATAATTTTCAGGAACCTTACCAATAATGGTTACACGAATTGAATCACCGTGCATTTCAAGAACTTCAGGAATGGTTGTAAATTCAATCTGATCAAATTCTCTCGCCATTTTATCAAGATCAACACCACCAATAAATTTATAAGTAACACCAAGAGTAGTTATACCATACTGGTCGTATTTCTTTGAAGTCCAGCCATCAAGTTTATCAGTTCCGGTATAGCGTGCGCTGGTTTCCAGTGTTAAATCCCAATTATCCGAAAGAGCATAGCTGGCTCCAATTCCATAAGGGAAAACAAGTAGCAACTCGCGCTTACCAAATCCTTTTCCATCAAATCCAAGGCTATCGTTAGTTTTATACCCTCCCGGAGGTCCTGATTTTATATCTTTGGTAGTTGACCTGAAATGGCTTTGGCCAATACCACCAAAAGCATAGATGTCGAACTTGCGGTCAGGATTGTAGCGTGAGAACAAATTAACCAGACTGAGTGTGGGGTTTAAATTGTACTCAAAGTAGCTGCCTTTCATATTCATACCTTTATCGTCGTACTCAGCTCCAAGACCGGCATAAAGCAATTCACCACGTAATCCGAGCATCGGAATAAACTGATGTCCAATATAAAGACCTCCACCAAGATTCCAGTTACCCGGATTCTGAAAAAACCTGAATTTATTCAGGTCTCCATAGAATTCACTAAAACCCACATGACCATTTAAAAACCAATAGGGAGAAAATGAAGAGCTGGCGGGTTTTTCTTTATTATCCTGCGCATTAACGCTAATAGCTATAAACAGTATTGCAAAGGCAACACCCAGCATTTTTAGAACATGATACTTTTTTCGCATGTTGTTGAGGTTTACGTTTATAATACAAATGAGATTAATTCTATTTTGGTGCAAATATATATAGAAAAGTGTTAAATGCTAACTTATGTTCATTATTTTATTGAAAAATCCTTCTTCAAATACTAAAAGTTCAACACGATTATTGTGGTAAAAAAATTGAATATGTTTTTCTTGAATTAACTAAGTTTCTAATTATCTGATAAATAACCAGGGTTATATGTAATGAATTTATTAAAAACATCCCAAATAATTATCCCAGCGCTTACTGCTACGTTTAATGAGTGTTTTGTTCCATACTGCGGTATTTCAATACAAGTATCTGCAAAATCCACAATTTCCTGACTTACTCCATCCACTTCATTACCGAATATTATTCCCAAACCATCAAAAGAATTAAAGTCGAAATTGCTTAAAGGAATACTGCCATCAGTTTGTTCAATAGCACAAACGTTAAAATTCTTTTTTTTTAATTCCAATAAAGCATCCTTAGTATTCTCAAAATACTTCCAATCAACAGATTCAGTAGCGCCAAGAGCTGTTTTATTCATTTCTCTGTTTGGCGGAGTAGCACTGATTCCACACAGATATACTGCTTTGAGCCTGAAAGCATCAGCAGTTCTGAATATTGAACCGATGTTATGCTGGCTGCGCACATTGTCAAGAACAACTACAACGGGAATCTTACGAGCTTTTTTGTGCTCTTCAGTATTCATACGCCCAAGTTCCGCAAGGCTTAATTTTCTCATTATCTGTATATCAATTTAATGCTTTAAGCTGCATATTACATCAAAGCGAAATACTTATCCCTTATTTCTTTAATTTCATCAATTGTGAAATTTTTACGATAAATCCTGATCATATCATTTATTTCACCTTTTTCATAAAAAAATGCAATAGCTCCATCGAAATAAAAATAATTAGGGTCGTATTTTACTTTCTTAGTAAGTTGTTTAAATCTCTCATAATCCATTTGTTCAGGTATAAGAAAATATGCATGATGTGGTTCTGTATGGTCAATAAACATGTTCTCATATGGTTCGAGATAAAAAAACTTTCGAAGCTTAATCATAGCTTTTCCATCTGAAATTTTCCATAGCCTTTTCCTGAATGTTATGCCTTCGTCAAGATAAAGACTTTGAATAATACGCACATCGTCATAATGTTCAAGGTTGCGCAATCTTATTACCTGTGTTGTAACACCAAATAACGTAATATTGCCGATTACCGCATCAATAGGACGTTTTAAAGCTTTATGAATATTTTGTGTGGCACGCGAAACTGTTTCAAACGAAAAATAGCCATTTAGTGCCAGATACAAATACTGAGGTTTATGTGCCTGTGGCTCACAACTGTAATACCCGTGAAAAGGTGCAGATGACTCGAGAACACATGTGTTTGGTGCCAGGTTGTCGTCAGAAATACAATTAAGGGTTTCCTCTTTAATGAGACCTCCAAAACGTTCAATAATGTTGTCTTTATTCATAGTAGCCGGAGTTAAGTATTTGACAGCAAATATACAATATTATACGGTCAAATCAGCCTTGAGTTAAATAAAAGTTTAACTGTTCTGTTCGAATTTGTATTTGATATAATCAAGCAAAACCGGCAACTCATCCGGATTAACTCCGTTCTCAGTCAGATAGGGTATGTCTTCTTCAAAACCTGTAACAAATTGTTTTACTGAATTATCCTTTTGTTTAAGACTCTGTATATAGCAGTCTATTGCTTTATTTGTTTCGTTCAAACATAAAAACACATGAGCTAAATTCATGTAATCATATTTGGTAGGCTCATCTTCCATTAGTTTTTCATAATAATATTTTGATTCTGCGAGCTTACCATTAACAAACAGACACCATGCAATAGGACGAAGCACTTTGATATTATCAGGAGAAGCTAATTCAACCTTGTAATAATAATTCAAAGCCTGGCTGAAATCTTTAATATGCAAGTAACAATTGCCTATTGTAATAGTAAGATGAATATTGTCAGGATCAAGAGCCTCAGCTTCTTTGTATGCAGCGATAGATTCTTCATACTTCTTCATTGTCCATAGAATACGGGCAATTTTTCTCAGGTTCCAGACCCTGTTTTCATCAAAAAGTTCAGCTTTACGATAATAAATCAATGCATCATCAAAAAGATTCGATTTTTCATAACAATAAGCTATTTTCTCAAAAATCAGCTGAGAGGTATCACCTTTATCTCTGAGTTTCAAATAAATATCCAAAGCATGCTGGTAATATTCACGTTCAAAATAAAAATCCGCAAAATTTCGCCACGAAGAATTATTGGTTACTATATGCTGCATAAATTCTTTGTTGTGAAAATCAAAACTGCTAATAAAAATATCATCCAGTTCCTGCCTGTCAGGATGTAGTTTAAAAAAGCGATATAAATCCTGAATATATTGGGTGTAGACAGAATTGATCTTTTTTCGGGAATCCAGAATATTTTCCTCAGCTTCCAATTCCCTCATGCCTTCCATCTCAGCATTAAACATCTGTGTTACCATTTCTTTCTGTTTCGGTGGCATCATTCCCAGACCAAGGCAGAATGAATATTTATCAGAATTACACATGTGCAGTGAAAGGTTCAAACCGGAAACTAAAACCTCTCTAAAATTATCATCTTCGCTTTCAAGTACTTTTTCAATTTCCTTATGATTAAGATGAAAAGGAACAAGCCAATTTGATATTTCGTTGAAAAACGGGTATTGTTTCAGATTTGAAAACGTACTCATAAAAACATCCATTCCTTCAAGCTGCATACGCGTAAGCTCCTCGAGCTTATTAATAAGATCAGGACTATCTTCAAACAATTGCTTCCATTTAGGATTTTTATCTTCTGTGAATTCATCTGAAAACATCTGATCCAAACCCAATTTATCCTCAAATCCTGGAGCAATCTTGATAATATCCGGCATTATCTCATCGTGCAATTTTTTAGTAACCTTATCAGTATCTTTGGATTTCATTAATTGAAATATCACTGCCATGGCATCGAGTTCAAAAAACTCATCACCCTGCATTGCTTTCAGCCGGTTTATAACAGAAGGATATAAATACAGGCGATAATCATAAAAGTATAATCCAAGCAGTAGACCGGTAAATGCACGTTGAGATATTTCCGGAATATTTAAATCATATGCTGCAAAAAGAACTTCAAACCTGTAAACATCAAAACCTTTAAGCAATCCCATTGTTACTGCACTTACAACAAGGCTTTTCTCGTACCACTCTAATTTATCAGAACCTAAAATGGTGAGAACCAGATTTTTATCATTTTCTGATAGTTTATTCCCAAACCATAACCACAAAAACAAATTAGAGATAAGTTTTTTTCTCATCTGCTCTCTTCCAAAACCCGTTTTTTCATCTTCAATTCCGGGTTCAACAAAAATATCGCTCAGCTCAGAATCAAATGCAAAGGTTTCAAATAATCCTCTGACAACTTCACCACTCAGTCCAGATATACTTTCTAATCTGGTATATAAATTATAAAGTCTGCCGGTTTCAAAAATCTTTTGTTTAATACGGTCAGACAACTCATACAGATTCAGTTTTAAGTCGGTATAAATTTTCTCCTGTTGCGGATCCTCAACTCCCATAAATTTGTATTTCAACATATTATGATATACATCATTGATCTGCATAAGATTATCGGAAAAGCCGGAAAAATCAAGAGCCAGGAGCTGAAGAATCTCTATTGCATCCCTCAAACGACTGGCAATCATATAATTATTGAAAGCAGCAAATGTTCTGTCAATTTCTTTTTTCTGCATTTAACTATTGTTGATAAGTTTATTAGCTGTTTTCCTTATTTAAACAAAATTAAAGCTTTTTCAAAACAGCCTTTGATTTGTAATTATATGCTACCCGCAAAAATCGTGCTGATAAACTTAACTGACAAAATGTAAGATAAAACATGAGTTTTACTTTATTTCAAGCGATATTCTTTCAGGAGGTAAACAAAATAACAAACTTTATTTCAGGCGTTAACACTTTTAACGATCCTCAATAATGCCAGATAGCAAACAAATATTAATTTAGCGAAACCAAACCATTAACAATAAGTCATCATTATTGATAAACCATGGCATGGTCAAAAATACTTTTCAGGTATGAACTCAAAGTCAGATGCCAAAATCTTAATCATTGACAACGAAGCCGATATTCTTCGTAACGCAAAGCTTGTTCTAGACGAGCATTTCAATATGGTTCATATAGAAAATGATCCCAAAAACGTGATAAACCTGCTGCACATTGAGAAATATGACATTATACTGCTAAACGAAGATTTCTCGCAAAAAGATAAAAATGATACGGAAGGAGTTCTATGGCTAAAAAAAATTCTTGAAACCAACCCTTTTGCCATAGTAATACTGATAGAAGAATATGTTAGCATTGATAAGGCTTTGCAGGGAATTAAAGAAGGTGCATCAAAATTTATTTTAAAACCCTGGAATGACAAAAAATTGCTTGCAACCATTAATGCCAGCCTTAAAGCCGGGTTTACAAAAGCAGAGACAGAAAGTACGCAATCAAAAGAGCAATCTGATGATCAAACAATTGACGATCATTGTCTTATCAGCGAATCACTTTCAATGCAAAAGGTTTTAACCTTAATCAAAAATGCTGCTAAAAGTGACGAAAATATTTTTATAAACGGTGAAAATGGAACAGGGAAAAAGTTTATAGCTCAGTTAATTCATAATATTTCGAACCGAAAAGACAAAGCTTTTGTCAATGTTGATTTCAATTTCATTGATAAAACTTTGTTTGAAAGTGAACTTTATGGATTTGTAAAAGGCGCTTTTGGCGATGCCACAGAAGACCATGCCGGAATGATTGAAACAGCAAATAATGGGACTCTTTTTTTAAATGAAATTAACAAACTGCCACTTCAGCTTCAGACTAAACTTCTAAACACATTTCAAAACCAAAAAGTGGCAAGATTAGGTTCAGAACTTGAAATTCCAATAAAAATCCGCATAATTTCAGCCTCAAACATACCAATACATCATATGGCTGCCAAAGACAAATATAATAAGAATTTCATTAACTATCTGAAAACCACTGGAATACCATTGCCTCCGTTAAGAGACAGGGTTGAAGATATTCCTCGCTTATCAGAATATTTCCTTAAATATTATTGCAAAAAATACAAAACAGGATTCAAAAAAACAAGCACCTTAACCCTTGATGTGCTTAAAAAACACAACTGGCCTGGAAATATTACTGAATTGCAACATGCTGTTGAAAGAGCTGTAATAATGAGTGAATCAAATATTCTGGAGCCTCATGATTTTTTTCTTCCTCAAACTGATAATAAACACATTGAATCAACACCTCCAACAAGTCTGAATACAGAAACAACCGAGAAAGCATTGATTGTCAAAACACTTGAAAAGTATAGTAACAATATTCGCAAATCAGCTAAAAAGCTTGGAATTACACCAGCAACATTATTGCGAAAAATTGAAAAATATGGTTTGGAGTAAAATACAAAACAGGCTTAAAATCACAATGGCATCAATTCGTGAAATTTCCTGATAAAATGGAAACTAACACGAACTGTTCCTGATAGTCTCTAATTTATTTCCTGATCTCTTTTTCTTTTACCCAATAAACAGTCTTACCCAATCCCATCCATGAACTGCCAATATAACCACGAATTTTAAGTTTACCATCATTTTCAAATTTCAGGTAAGCTTTATAAGTTTTACCGGATTTAGGACTATAAATAGTACCTCCGCTCCATTCATCTGATCCCTTATCATAGGTAAAATCGTTTAATATCTTCATCCCCATTATTTTACGATTTTGTAGTTTGGGATCCGGATTTTTATCGTCAATCTTAGCAGTGCCATCTTCATTAGTAGGTTCATCTAACCAGACAATTTCCCCGTAATATTTTCCATTGGCAGATTTAAATATTTTAACCTGTGAATTTGCATTGCCCTCATCATCATTAGCAAGATATATACCTGCTACTTTATCTGCCTGAGCTTTGACTTCAGCAGCCATGGTTAACATCATGGCCAATGCAGCAAAAATGATTACTTTTTTCATAAAAATTTGTTTTTTTTAAATTTAATATTCAGATAGTTGATTTTTTCAAACACAAAAACATTGCCAAATAAGATTATTTCAACTCGGGTTCATAACTGTATAAAATTGCCTCCAATTGTCTTATCAGATCCCGCTTATTTTCGTTTGGCGCATATACGTATGCATCCAGAGATAATATTTTGGTACCTGTTTCATCCACAATTGAGTAATTAACAAATGGTCCTCCCATGTAATCTCCTTTTACTTTCCACAGTCCCCGTGTTTCAACACCAAACCTGCCATTAAAATCAATACGTTCAGAAACAGGAGGCATAAATTCATTTTCAACCTTCATATAAGTACCATCAAAAGTACCCGGTACATGCTGTTTGGTAATAATATCACGCATAGCAAGTATATGTCCGGGATTAAAATCAACAGTATCTTTATAATCGTATGAATAAATGAGGATTGCCTGGCTTATCTCGGCAGTTTCGCGTCTTATCCACATAAAACCCGACTGATTTTTAGCTGTATAATAACCTGATGGAATTATTAGGGTGAAACCAAAGTTATCAGAAATCTCTTTTACAACAGATTGATTAAGAACTGATTTATATGCTTTCTGAATTCTTTCTCTTTCAGCCTGTTCAAATAACTTCAACACAGCATTCTGATTTTCTTTAAAAATCCTGATAAATGCAGTATCAGAGCTTGCATTGATTTTAATAACGCGTTGTGGTTTAGCCCATAGATCGCGCTTTGTTTCAATAAATGGCTTAATAATGTCTGGTTTTATGCTTGCTATGAATATATTTCTATGTGACTGCATAATGGTTGCGAATTCCGATTCAGGGATCCAGGTAAGCTTAAACGAAGGTTCAACCTGTGGTAAACCTTCCATTTCCTGACCAAAAAAACTCCTGATTTCTTCGCCTGCTGAACCATTCCAGTTATGTTTTTCAATCACTATCAGCATCTCGGATGATTTTCCTACGGAATTAGGTATTGCACGCTCATCAGAGCTGCATGAGACCATAGTGATAGCAGTCAGGCACAGATAAAAAAAGAGATTCACTTGTTTCATGGCTTTTTTATTAGGAACCATTTATAATGGTTGTTATTATTAGTTTTAAGAACTAAAACAAGTATCAGAATATAAAAAAACACTGATTAATTACCAGTATTCCGGACATAATCAACCAGCCACGCCTACCTTAAGTTTTTGCCCGGGCTTTATTTGATCCGAACTTTTCAGATCATTCCATTCTTTTATCTGATCAACTGTAACACCTTTATACTTATTCGCAATATCCCATAAAGTATCGCCCGGCTGAACAGTATAATAAATGAATTTCCCGGCCTGATTTGTGTCCTGCATTACAGCTTTTTTATTCGGATCGGAAACTATAAGCTTTTGGTTCGGATGTATAATTGATTTACTTGTAAGATTATTCCACTTATTAAGGTCGTTTACTGAAATTTTATAACGAGCGGCTATAATAGCAGGGTTTTCACCTTTTTTAACTGTATGATGCGTAATTCCCTGGGAAGTAGTACTTGTTTGTTTTTCCGAACTTGCTGAAGCCTGATAATTACCACCCGGATACACAATTAATCTTTGTCCTATACGAATGGTATTACTTCTTAGATTATTCCAGCGTTTTAGTTCATTTACCGAACAATGATATTTTTTTGCAATCCCTCCAAGAGTTTCACCACTTCTCACTCTATGATACTGCTGCTCCCTAATATTATCCATTTTTGCAAGCAGAGTTGAGCGCTCAACTCCCTTTTGGGTTTTATAAGCATATAATTCCTGCTCAATTGATAAAAATTCAGTGACATACTGCTTAGGCAATCTCAGCACATATTGTTTTTCGCTGGTTGACGGAATAATTCCATGGCGATACGAAGGATTTAAAAAAGAAAGCTGTTCGTTGGGGATCCTTAACTTTTCAGAGATCTGATCAAACGATAAAACATCTCTCACCATAACCGTGTCAATATCGTAATGCATAAATGCAGGGGTTATGGGATAAAGATTATGCTCGGCTGCATGGTTCATAACATAAACAACTGCAATAAATGCAGGAACATAACCTCTGGTTTCTCTTGGCAGGTAAGGACTGATTTCCCAGAAATTCATTTTTCCACCCGAACGACGAATTGCCCTGTTAACATTTCCTGCTCCACTGTTATATGCAGCTAAGGCAAGCAACCAGTCGTTATATAGTTTGTACAGATCACGCAAATGCTCGGCAGCAGCTATTGTTGATTTATAAGGGTCGCTGCGGTCATCAACAAAAGAAGTAACATTTAGCTGATATAATTTTCCAGTGCCATACATAAATTGCCAAAGCCCTGTTGCACCGGCTCTTGAACGCGCATTGGGAATAAGAGCAGATTCAACTACAGCAAGATATTTTAATTCCAGAGGTAAACTTAAACGGTCAAGATGTTCTTCAAATAAAGGGAAATATAGCTCGGCAAGTCCTAAAATGCGTGAAGTAAGCGCTCTTCTCTTGTTTGCGTATAAACCTATAAAATCCTTGACTTGTGCATTATATGTCAATTCAATGGGAGTGGCAGCATTAAGCTTGCTTATACGTTCAAAATACAGTGAATCAGAATAAGTTGGGATCTCATTGGGTTGAAAACCATATTTGTTAAGCAATGCTGTATCAGCTACAAAACCATTACCGGAAAAAAAAGATGAAAACAACAGACTATCAAGCATATCAAGAATTGGACCACGGTTAAGCATGTCGAAAACAGCAAGAGAATCAATCAAAGGAATACTATCGTTACTGAAAGCCTCATCAGCATTAGGAAATTCTGCTTCAAATTCAGATACGCCTTTAATAGTATCATTTTGAGGGGTAATATGCTGAGAAAATAAATTTATATGAATGAATAGAGAAAACACAAACAAAAGAGAATATTGCTTCATCATTGTCGGATTTAAAATTTCAGTTTTCAAATTTTTGGCAAAAATAACTTAAATAACAGTCTCACCAGCTAACCACCAAGCTGTTAAAATAAAAAGGGCTAAGACAGTAAAACTACTGCCTGCTCAATTATCATCCTGCTTACAGTAAACGAAGGCAATAGATTCTTTCGTATCATTTTGTGATTTTTTTGCAATTTCTACATTTTCTATGTATTCAGATCATTTTTGATATGGATAAACTTCCTGAATAGAACATAAAAAGCCAGTTAAGTTCGGTCATTTGTCTTAAAATAAAGAATTATGAAATTGCTTTAGCAGCTCCGGTCTATTTATCAGTGGGTTACAGAGGCAATATTAAATTTTACGGAGATCAATATGAGCAGCAAAACACCACAGACATTATCTTAGGAATATGTGCTTAAACATTGAAGACGGAGATATAAACATAAGTTAAACTTCCAGATTCGTGTTGTTCTGCTACAACCAAAAGAAAGTTAATTTGAAAATAGAGTAAGGAATGCTGAAAACAATGGAAACCATTATCAAAACAAAGAATGATCTTGTTAAGCTGATCAATATTTAGCCAACGGAGTAATAGTATTTGAATTCTATGAGCCAGTGGCTTGGGGAACTTCTATTTGTTAACGGGCTTAAGCCCGTTAACATTTATAATAATTTCTTCCAAATTTAACACACTTCACTTTTTCGGTAAAAGAATTAATTTTACCGCGATTTTTCAATACTACTACATGAAACTATCCAAATTACCATTGTTGGCGAAAGTTGCAATTGCAATTGTTTTGGGCATTATTTTCGGACAATTTGTTCCTTTCTGGTTTGCAAGAATATTTACTACCTTTAACAGCCTGTTCAGCAATTTCTTATCGTTTATAATCCCGCTTATTATTATAGGACTGATAACTCCGGCAATAGGCGAGCTTGGCAAAGGCGCCGGGAGGCTCCTGCTTTATACCGCCCTGATAGCTTATGCTTCTACTTTGTTTTCAGGTTTCTTCACATTTGCTTCCTGTCAGTTCGTTTTTCCTCATATACTTGCTGAAGGTATTGAACCGCTGGATGTTGAAACTATAAATGAAGATCTGGTGAAGCCGTTTTTCAGTATTTCAATGCCTCCGGTCATGGATGTCATGTCAGCCCTCGTTTTATCCTTTACCATCGGATTGGGCATAACACTTTTAAAAGGTGACACATTGCAAAAAGTATTTATTGATTTCAGGGAGATAATAACACTCGTAATAGCTTCAGTAATTATTCCTCTGCTGCCTTTATACATTTTCGGGATGTTTCTTTCAATGTCAGTGTCAGGACAGGTCTTTTCCGTTATTCTCCTGTTTTTAAAGGTCATACTTGTTATTTTCATTCTTCATATACTGTTGCTTATCATTCAATTCATTGTAGCCGGAGCCATATCGGGGCGCAATCCTTTCAAAGCATTGAAGAATATGCTGCCGGCTTATGCCACCGCTTTGGGTACGGCTTCATCGGCAGCAACAATACCGGTTACTTTACAATGTACCATCAATAACAGGATCAACCCTAATATTGCTTCTTTTACCGTACCACTCTGTGCAACAATACATCTGGCAGGAAGCACCATGAAAATAGTAGGCTTTGCCCTGGCTACACTTTATTTTTACAATATCCCGATTGATTTATTTAACTTCTTTGGGTTTATTTTCATGTTGGGAATTGTAATGATTGCAGCCCCCGGCGTTCCGGGAGGGGCAATTATGGCTGCCATAGGAATAATTCAAAGTTCGCTGGGTTTTAACGAACAAATGACTGGATTGATAATCACTCTTTATATTGCTGTTGACAGTTTTGGCACTGCATGTAATGTTACCGGCGATGGTGCCATAGCAATGATAATGGATAAAATAGCTTCAAAACAAAAGACAGGGCTGATATAAAGCCAGGAAATGGCAGTTTTTATGATACTCCTTTTTTTTCCCCATGCCCGGAGTTCATAAAACAGTAAGCTGCCAGAAGTCATGAAAAGCTTAATGAAATCAGGGAGGTGGGCATAAAGACTACTTTATTACGTTCAAAAAACGTTTATTGCAGCTCATACATATCTATCTGATGTTCAGATATGTAAGCAGGGAATGGTGAGTGAGGAATAGGCAAAATACATCTGAAATGAATTTGTAGGTTTCAAACAAAAAAGGCTGAACCATTGATTCAACCTTTTCTGTACCCGGGGCGGGACTTGAACCCGCACAGCCATATACGGCCAAAGGATTTTAAGTCCTTCGTGTCTACCACTTCCACCACCCGGGCTTAATTAATTATTTTGTGGTGCAAAATTACAACGCTTTCAACAAATATTCAAATTTATTTTATCTCTGAACAAAAAATCCCGGCACTACCGGGACGTGAGCGGAAGACGGGACTCGAACCCGCGACCCCGACCTTGGCAAGGTCGTGCTCTACCAACTGAGCTACTTCCGCATTGGGGGTGCAAATATACAATGTTTTTCATTATCACAAAAAAATGGAAAATATTTTTCAAAAAAAATTATTTTTCCCGGTAGCTATAATACAAACACCCGTCAGTTTTTAAATACATATCTGTGAAATCCTTTGCTAACCACGAAATTTGTAATTTTGTCATCCTAATTTCATTTTAGTTTATGAACAATAGATCAGAAAATACTATAAAATCGGTTTGTGTTTTTTGTGGTTCCAGCACCGGAAAAGGCGAAACCTACGCCACTCATGCCCGCTTACTCGGAGAGGCAATAATTGATCACGAACTCGATCTGGTGTACGGTGGCAGTAATATCGGGCTGATGCGCATTCTGGCTGATACCGTTATAAACGGAGGCAGAAAAGTTACCGGTATCATGCCAAATAATCTTGCTGCAAAAGATATTGCTCATAAAAGTGTTCATGATCTGCATCTGGTTGATACTATGCACGAACGCAAAGCTATGATGGCTGCTTTATCGGATGCTTTTATTGCTATGCCGGGTGGTTTGGGAACCCTGGATGAAATATTTGAGATACTTTCATTGAATCAGCTCGATATTATTTCAAAGCCAGCAGCACTTTATAATGTGAATGGCTATTACAACGATTTATTAAAGTTTCTGGATCACACTGTAAACGAACATTTTGTACGAACCGAGCATCGCTCAAACCTGCTGGTTGATGATAATGCCGAACAACTTATTCAGCGAATAAAAAGTTTTACGCCTGAAAAACCACCTAATAAATGGGTTGATGAATTAAAAACAGCCACAGTTAAACATCTGTAATATGATAGTAATTGGGATCACCGGCACACTTGGCTCCGGGAAAGGTACTATTGTTGATTATCTTGTGAGTAAGAAAGGGTTCGAACACTATTCGGTTCGGGCATATCTTATTGAAATAATCCGGAAAAAAGGACTTCCGGTAAACCGCGATAGTATGGTAGTGGTTGCCAATGACCTGCGAAAACAGAATTCACCCTCATTTATTATTGATGAACTTTACAAGCAGGCGGTGGAGATTGGGAAAAACTGTATTATTGAAAGTATAAGAACCGTTGGCGAAATTGAATCGCTGAGACAAAAAGGCAGTTTCTTTCTTTTTGCTGTTGATGCTGATCCCAGAATCCGTTATCAGCGGATCTTTGAACGAAGATCAGAAACTGATATGATTGATTATGAAACATTCCTGGAAAATGAAAAACGCGAGATGCGAACCAGGGATCCCAATAAACAAAATCTTCAGAAATGTATTAAAAAAGCTGATTTTGTTCTCAACAATAATGGCAGTTTTGAAGACCTGCACCGGCAGATAGATGAAATACTCATTAAAATTGAGCTTTAAATATTGATCCTCTATGGTACTTAAAGACATATTCCACTATTTTCAAACCCAAAGACATTATTAATTAACATTAATCTTCATCAAACATGAGTTCAGAAAAATATATACGTCCTACCTGGGATGAATATTTTATGGAAGTTACCAACACCATTGCCAAGCGTGCCACGTGCGACCGCGGTCGCAGCGGCTGTGTGATTGCCCGCAACCGCCAGATACTTGTAACAGGTTATGTAGGTTCGCCTATTGGTATGCCGCATTGCGATGATGTGGGACATCTTTTTAAAAGTATCACTCATGAAAACGGAAAAGTAACCCAGCATTGTGTTCGCACAGTACATGCTGAACAAAATGCAATTTGCCAGGCTGCAAAACTTGGAATTGCTTTGGAAGGTTCCACTCTGTACTGTCGCATGACCCCCTGCCGCACCTGTGCCATGCTTATCATCAATTGCGGCATCAAGCGGGTGGTTTGCGAATTCAGGTATCACGACTCTGCCGAATCGGAAGCTATGTTTGATTCAGCCGGAATAAAACTGGACTATGTCAACGATGAAATAATGAAATACGACAGACAATAACAGCTTAAAAAAGTGAAGCTGTCAGCATAATAAAATCATCAACACTTAATTGTTCAGCTCTTTTATCGGCAAATGGGATCTCCTTGGATTTAGTATCTTTTGTCAATACTGACAAGGCATTGCGCAATGTTTTACGGCGCTGGTTAAAGGCAGTTTTTACTACCAGCATAAAAAGTTTCTCATCACAATCCAGCTTATTTCTTTTATTCCGAACCATACGCATTACCGCAGATTTTACTTTTGGCGGTGGATTAAAAACATTTTCATTAACAGTGAAAAGATATTCAATATCATACCATGCCTGCAGTAACACGCTCAGTATCCCATAGGTTTTTGAGCCGGCCATTGCCGTTATCCTCTGTGCGACCTCTTTCTGAACCATACAAACCACCTCGGGGATAAGATAACGATGGTCAATTATTCTGAAAAAGATCTGGCTTGAAATATTGTAAGGAAAATTACCTATTACTGCATAAGGTTGCTCAGAAAAAAGACCTTGCAAATCGGTTTTTAAAAAATCGTCTTCAATAAGGTTTTTTTGTAATCCGGGAAAGTTTTCGCCAAGATAGGCTACTGATTCACTGTCAATTTCAATGGCTTTAACATTAAGATCGTTATTTTCAAGCAGAAACTGAGTAAGTATGCCGGTTCCAGGTCCTATTTCAAGAACATTTGATATCTGACCCGTTAAACCTGATGCAATTTTTCTTGCAATGTTCCGGTCGTGAAGAAAATGTTGACCTAAGTGTTTTTTGGGTCTTACTGGAAGCAATTAGATAAAAATTAAAAACGGATAATTTTTTATAAAAGTTTAAATTACATCCCCTCTGAGTATTCTGAACCGCTGACGGGCAGGGTCGGCAAAAAGACTTGCAGGATAATTCAACATCAACTCCTTATAATATTCCATAGCCTTATCTGGCTCTTTCAAATAAACGTCATAAATCTCGGCAAGTTTAAAAAGAGCTTTATCAGCAAGTAATTCACTGGGGTATTGCATGACAATTTCCTCAAGATACGTACTTGCATTGTCATACTCTCCACGACGAATACTTATCTCTGCTCTTTTATACAGTACATCATCATTTATAAGATGATAAGGGAACAGTGTAGTAATAGAATCAAGAACCTGCAAAGCAAGGTCGTCGCGTTGACGGTAGCTGTGCAGTTCAGCACGGGCATAGTATTCAAGTGCCACATAAGTACTGTCAGGTTCCATATTATCTTTTATCAGCAGCGACAATGCCATGGCATCGTTGGCAATAAGCTTGGATGTAGCGGCTTTCAATACATTTAGCTGTGCCCTTGCCCATTCAAATTCACCAATATAAAACGATAGTCTTGCATTTCTGAATTTGGCTTCATGGCCTATTGGCTCGTTTGGAAGTTCTTTTTCAACCTGGGAATACAAAAGAGTGGCTTCCCAAATTTCGCCTGCATACAGCAAAACATCTGCTAAATCGAGTTTACATTCTGCCAGTTTTTCCTTTCCAAGCCCCTTTATCGCCAAAGCTTCATTAAGCAGTTCAATGGCTTTATCAGCATCATAAAACATAAATGCATAAAGATTGGCAAGATCGCGCATAAGCGAAATAGTAAGACGATTTTTGCCAAATTCTACCAGAGTTTCGTTATATCGCTTTTCAAGCAATGATAAATACTCCTGATTAAGCGGATTAACAGATGCAAGCCGTTTTGTTTCTGCTTTGAGGATCTCAATCCTTGCATTCATATAATGCTGATTTTCAGGACCCTTGGTAATTATATATTCATAGGATTTTATAGCTACATCAAAATCATTGTTGGTAGTGCTAAGCTTAGCAATGGAATAAACTCTTTTTCCATTCTCATTTAATCTTTTATCAAGCGCTACTGCCTGAATATAAGCTGATTCAAAGTCCGACTGCTGTATTGACAGCCATAACATAAGTTCAGAATAAACATTTACATCCGGATATTGGCGAATGTTCCGAAGCAGTGAGGTTCGCAGGTATTTTAAGCGTGTGCCCTCGGTATCTGAAAACAGTGAATTTTGCAGTCGTGTTTGAATTTGCTGTAAATTTTTAACATCTGTTTTAACCAGATTCAGATATTCATTTACCATGTTTTCAAAATCTCCCATGCGGTCGTACAAATTTCCCAGTTCCATTTGAAAAGCATCGTTTTCTGACAGCAATACCCTACCTCTATGGTATACTTTTATTGCATAATCGTTTTCACGCTTCGAAATGAGTGCATTAGCAACATCAATGATGGTACGCTTATCTGCAGGAAGGTTTTTTATGATATCATCATATTGTTTTTTCCCTTTCAGAACATCACCGCTTGTAATCAGCACATAACCAAGATCTACTTCGTATCTGGGGTTTTTATTATTAGCCTTTAAATGACGCTTCACCAGTTTTTCAGCTTTTTTATAATCACGAACTTCAATAAGGCAATGAAAATAGTAGTGATAATGGAAATCAGACTGGTTATTGTCGTATAACTTTTCAAAAATAGGCAATGCCTTTTCATAATCCATTTTCCTGTAATACTCGAGAGCAAGGTCTCTCTCAGTATTCTTCTGCTGAGCCTGTGCATTGAATATTCCAGCCAGCATAATAAAAATCAGGATAAGAAAAGTATGAAGAAATGTTTTAATTTTCATAAGCTAAGTAATTGAACCTCTGAAAAGAACTAAAGACCTGACAGAAAACCTTTCAGGACAAAAGATCATTAACAAAAAAAAAGTGTACTGCCGGGAGTTTAATCAATAATGTCAAAACCGGTATATGGTTGTAATGCCTTGGGAATAACAATTCCTTCGCTGGTTTGATTATTCTCGAGCAAAGCAGCCACTATACGTGGTAACGCCAGAGCACTTCCGTTTAGTGTATGAACAAGTCTTGAGCGACCTTGTTCATCTTTAAACCTGAGTTTCATACGGTTTGACTGAAAAGATTCAAAATTTGATATTGAACTAACTTCAAGCCAGCGTTGCTGAGCGGCTGAATACACTTCCATATCGTAAGTAAGGGCTGAGGTAAAGCTCATATCACCTCCGCAAAGTTTTACAACCCTGAATGGCAGTTCCAGTGCCTGAAGAAGAGTAGTTACATAGTTACGCATTTCTTCAAGCGTTTCATACGAACGTTCCGGGTGCTGGATCTGAACAATTTCAACTTTGTCAAACTGATGCAGGCGGTTAAGACCTCTTACATCTTTTCCGTACGAACCAGCCTCGCGCCGAAAACAACTTGAATAGGCAACATTTTTAACCGGCAGATCTCCTTCTTTCACGATCATATCGCGATAAAAATTTGTAACCGGAACTTCGGCAGTGGGTATCAGATATAATTTATCTTCATTCACAAAATACATCTGTCCGTCCTTGTCAGGCAATTGTCCTGTTCCAAACCCTGATGCTTCATTTACAAGCAAGGGGGGCTGATATTCAAGATATCCTGCTGCAATGGCTCTGTCGAGGAAGAAATTTATCAAAGCTCTTTGCAAACGGGCACCTTTACCGCGATATACAGGGAAGCCGGAGCCGGTAATTTTGTTACCAAGCTCAAAATCAACAACATCATATTTCTTGCAAAGATCCCAGTGAGGCACTGCATCAGGCTGCAATACAGGAATTTCACCTTCCTGATAGACTATTTCATTGTCTTCGGCAGTTTTGCCAGGCTTAATAGAAGCATGTGGCAGATTCGGGAGCTGAACGAGCAATTGCTGAAGCTCGTTTTCTGCTTCACTAAGCTGGTCGCTCAGTTCTTTACCCATAGTCTTTAAGGTGCTTGTTCTTTCTTTCAGAGCTACAGCTTCGTCTTTCTTACCATTTTGAAATAAAATGCCAATTTCTTTTGAAATCTGATTCATTTCCGCATTCACCTGATCCAGGCGGCTTTTTGCATCTCTGCGGGTTTTATCAATCTGAATTATCTGATCAACAATGGTAGCAGCATCAAAGTTTTTAACGCTCAACCTTTCAATGATGAATTCAGGGTTTTCTTTTATTACATTGAGTTCTAACATAATATATCAACTTAAAAAGCAGCAAAATTAGATAAAAAAACCCGGTTATAAATATACCGGGTACCACAAATCTTTATTAAAGAACAAACTTATTCCAATCATTCCTGGGTTTCGGGGAAAACCGAAACATAGGATTTATTATTCTTTCTTTTTTTGAATTCCACTTTACCATCAGTCAATGCAAACAAGGTATGGTCTTTACCCATGCCAACATTGATACCTGGTGAATGTACAGTTCCGCGCTGACGGACAATAATATTGCCAGCCTGTGCAAACTGACCACCAAAAATTTTCACTCCTAAACGTTTGCTGTGCGATTCGCGACCATTACTTGAACTACCAGCACCTTTCTTGTGAGCCATAATATCTGATTATTAATTCCTTACGGAAGATTAAACTTGCATTTATCTTAATTAGTTATATCATTAATCTCAATTTTGCTCAGGTATTGCCTGTGCCCATTGAGTTTCTGATATCCTTTTCTTCTTTTTTTCTTGAACACCAGTACTTTATCACCTTTTAAATGCTCAAGAATAGTTGCAGTAACAACTGCACCTTCTACTGTAGGCGTTCCAACGGCTGTCTGACCTTCATTTTCAATCAACAATACATTACTGAATTCAACTTTGTCGCCTGTACTGCCTTCAAGCCTGTGAACAAATAATTTTTGTCCTTTTTCTACTTTAAACTGCTGTCCTGCTATATCAACAATTGCTACCATTATTTCTTTGCTTTTTTTAGTTGTTGCAAATTGGGGGTGCAAAATTAGACAAATTATTTAAATACCAATGCTATGATAATAAAATTTTCATTCTAAAAACTAATTATCATTATGAAAGAATCATGTTTTACCTTATTAAACAATACATTACAGCTTAAAACCTATTTTGCCAGCCGGATTTTATTCTTTAACAATTATCCGCTAAACCAAAAATATTAATGCTTTATTGACAATTCATTTTCTGGATACGGAATTAAGAAACTAATAGATTATAGTACTCAAATCCTTTATTCTACCAACCGGATAAACATTTTTATTATGATCGCGGTAATCTGACCGCAGGTAAAACCAGTTAAGAATATTCCACTGTTGTTTAAAAAAATCGGGATTCTTTTGTTTTGCATCTTCAAACTCCTGCCTCAGAGTTTCATCATTATCGAGCATTTTTCTTGCCAATGGTTCCATAACATAGGTTTCAGCATATTCTTTCTGTTCAAATATAGCATTAAAAAACCCCCAGTACAGAAATGAATCATTGCTTTTGGGTTCAAGCATACGTGCAATAAGCCGCGCTGATGGCTGATCTATAGGTATTATTACTGAACCAGCAGCAAATTCACGTTTCATTATAACCGGTGTAGCCTCAGCATTTACAGTGTGATGTCCTTCGTTTGGCATAATGCTCCATACAGGATTTTCAAAAACATAAGTTTCAATCTCAATATTTATTTTTTCACGCACAGGATACATTGTTATACCATGATACTTTATCCGCCCTATTATTTCTGTCCATTCAGCGGGAATTATATATGCTTCGGGCAGCATTGTAGTAGCCGAAGGAATATTCTTATTGAATAGTGGTAATGAATAAGTTACCGGGAGTTCAGGATAATAATGAAACCAGGAGCCACCGGTTAAATCGCTGGTACTTATATCATATTCAACTCCTTTAAAATCTACCATAATACTATCAGTATTTGAAATTCTGAACCCCAGGGGAAATGGTTCTTTACGAAATTCTGCCGAAGCGCAGTAATTATCAGCCTTATCTATCAGGTCTTTCAGCTTATCTCCCTCTTTACTGAGAATGTTCATAGTAAACAGTATCATATTGTATGTACCTTCAACCCGGGTTTTATAATCTTTCAGCATATGAGTTTCAATAAGCAAACCCGGACGATTAAGCAATGCACAATAGCCCTGCGAAAGCATTCCTGGTGCTGCACCGGTTCGCAAACCACTACGTATATCATGCCATTGTCTGAAAGTAACATATGGGAATATTGGAAATCCTGATTCTTCCATCTTCTTGCTTACAGAAGGTTCATAAACATCACTTAACCAGTGAGTAAGATTATTATCCATATTGCCCAGAGTTTCAATCATATAGGTTATTGCATACTGATAATCAGCTCCGTCAGTACTATGACAGTCAATAAAAAAATGCGGTTTCCATTCATTAAATAATTTAAGCCAAGCCTGCATTTCGGGAGCGTCAGCTTTGACAAAATCACGGTTAAGATTCAGGTTTTGTGCTGTAGTGCGCCACCCCATCTCTTTAGGACCGTTTTGATTGATCCGGTTATATGGCCCGAACCGCTCATGACCATCAACATTAAAAACAGGAATAAAAAGTATGGTTATATTTTCAAGCAGATCATTATATTTTTTATAAACGACAATGTCCCTGATAAGCATCAAAACTGCATCTTTTCCATCAGGTTCGCCAGGATGAATGCCGGACTCAATTAACAAAACAGTTTTACTGCTTTTCCCCGGAGTAAAATGACCATCCTTGTCAACGATCAACAAAGGCAAAAGCCTGCCCTGAGGGCTTACGCCAAAATTTGTGTAATGAACCACAGGCGAGTAGTCAGCAAGACGTTGGCAAAACTCCACAGTTTGCTCGTAGCGCGGTGTTTCAAGAAAACCTGATTTTTCGTAATAGGTTTCCCAATTTGGATCCTGGGCTTTAATAAAGGAAACAGTTAAAATGAAGAACAGATAAAAAAGTAGTTGTAGTTTTCGTAAGCGCATAAGAAATGAGATTAATGAAAAAGTTTCGAAATTTCTTCTTTATTGGGTTTAATAATCCCTTTACTCGTTATTAAACCTGTTATCAGTGCTGCCGGCGTTACATCAAAAGCGGGATTCAAAGCCTGAGAACCGGGAGCTGCTATCTTAATATTTTCAATTTCCCCTTGGTTATTCAACCCCGAAATACTAAGTACTTCATCGGGACTGCGGAACTCAACAGGAATTTCATTACCTGATGTCATGCTCAGGTCGAAAGTTGAAAGTGGAGCAGCAACATAAAACGGGATACCAAAATAATCAGCAAGGATCGCTTTTTCGAGTGTTCCGATCTTATTGGCAATATCTCCATTAGCTGCTACACGATCGGTTCCAACCATAACAAGTTGTATTTTCCCATGTTGCATCATATATGCCGCTGCATTATCAGCTATTATATGATGTCTGACATTTTCATTTCCAAGCTCCCAGGCAGTTAATCTGGCACCCTGACAACGCGGGCGGGTTTCATCAACAAAAACCGTAAAATCCTTGTTTTTCCTTTTGGCTTCGTATATTGGAGAAAGCGCACTGCCATAATCTACAAAGGCTATCCATCCTGCATTACAATGGGTCAATATTCCCATTCCATCTTTAATCAGCGGTTCTCCAAATATACCTATGAGCCTGCCTTCCTCACTATTCTCAGCAGCAATTCCCTGAGCCTCCCTGATAGCCTCCTCTGTATTTGAACATGCAGAAACTCTTTGTGTAGCAAAAAAAAGATCCCGCGCAGTGGGGCGTGTAGCCTCTATAGCTGCTCTGGCTGCTAAAAGATATTCATCTTTATTTATGGATGATGCCTGTAAAAAAGCCTGCGCCATGGCAAAACCCGCTGCTGCTCCTATAGCCCCGGCACCCCTTACATTCATATTACGAATAGCTTCGGCAGTTTCTTCCCAGGTTCTGCAAACCATAACATCAAATATAAATGGAAGCTTATTCTGGTCAATCAGGTGAATCGCACCGTTTTCCCACCATAAGGTCAAATAATGTTTTCCGTTGACAATCATATATTAAAATTAAAACTGGCTAACAGCTACAAAAATACATAAAGTAATACTGTTGGTATTTATTGAAAACTGATTAAATACATTTTGCAACGATCGGGAATGTTTTCCCTTTGAATGAAAAGGCACTATCAGAAAAAAAACGAAAAATATTATTTAATCTTCGTTTTCGTTTGTAACCTCCATCATAAAGCATGCGTCATATAGTTCGGAAACAAATTAAAAAACATTTAAATATGGAAGGAATATTAGTTCCACTTGGTGCTTTCGCGATGGTTGTTGCCATTGTTTATCTTCGTCAAAGAAAAGCTGAACGAGTACTTATGATTGAAAGAGGAGTTGATCCTAAAATTTTTGAAACCAGAAAACAACCCATGCAGAATTTAAAATGGGGCATCTTGCTGGTAGGGCTGGGGTCAGGGCTGATCATTGCCAATGCTTTGTCGCACACGGTTTATTTCACAAAAGAGGAAGCATATTTTGCCATGCTATTTCTGTTTGGAGGAGTCAGTCTGTTGGTCTTTCATTATATTGACTGGAAAAAACGAAAAAACGCTGAATGATATCTATTGCTCAAGAACCTGTTACATATTTTTGTATAACAGGCTTTTATATCTGAACCGATGTAAATCCTGGTTTTGATCTTAAAGAAACTGATACGTGTGAACCGGAATATATATTGGACCCTCGCGGCGAAGGATGCTTTCATAAAATATCAGTTCCTCTATTTCCTGGCTTCCTGAATCATGTATCCTATTTTCTTCAAGAACCTGCTGAAAACTTATTTTATCCCTTAATCCCTTTATCCTTCCAATAGTAAGATGCGGCACAAAATTCTGCCTGTCCGGAAAGATGCCAATGGTTTTCAATTGTTCGCTTACCCTGCTGAAAAGTTGTTGCATATTTTCCCCGGCTTCAATTCCAAACCAAATAACACGCGGATCATATCTGCTGCCAAACATACCCGTATTTCTGACCTCCAAACTGAACTTTTCTGTTGATTGGCAGGCAATTTTTAAACATTTATCAATATCGGGGATCTGATGTACAAAAGTATCGCCAAAAAATTTTATTGTTAAATGCATATTCGATGGATTAACCCAGGTAATACGTTCGTTTCTGAGCGATTGTTTAATCCTGTCATATACTTCCAAAAAAGTTTCGGAAGCCTGAATTTTTACAGCGGCAAATAATCGTTTGGTTTCCTGCATATATTGATATGTTATTGATAATGTATGGTTTATCTTGTAATTTCAGCTTAGTGTTCAGATAAAATTCACTGCAAATCTATAAAAGATTAAATTTGAAAAGGATAATCGGCTTTTTAAAAAGATTTGATATAAAAGAAAATTTTCTACCTTTGCCGCCCCAAACATAGCTCGGGGCGTTAGCTCAGTTGGCTAGAGCGTTAGACTGGCAGTCTAAAGGCCAGGGGTTCGACTCCCCTACGCTCCACAATAAAAGCCTGTAAATCAACACATTACGGGCTTTTTTCTTTTAAAGCTTCGTGACTTTGACAGCTTTGAAAACAGCACTATTTGAGTTTAAGTATCATTCACATTCAGGTAAATGCGAAATCCGCCTTTTACGTACAGGAGAAGCGTTTCATCAAAACTGCTGCCAAATCATGGGTTATAATTTCAAATTCTTGCGTATATTTGCGACATTAATAATGTACTGATGAAAAAAATTGTAGTATTAAGTGGCGCAGGTATTAGCGCTGAAAGCGGTATCAGCACTTTTCGTGATGCCGGCGGATTATGGGAAAATCACAGAATTGAAGAAGTTGCTACCTACGAAGCATGGGAGCGTAATCCTGAACTTGTTCTGAAATTCTATAATCAACGCCGTAAACAGCTTCTTGAGGTAAAACCAAATGCAGGGCATTGCTCATTGGTTAAACTTGAAGAAAAATTTGATGTTCAAATAATCACGCAAAATGTTGATGATCTGCATGAGCGTGCAGGTTCAAAAAAGGTCTTGCATCTTCATGGCGAATTAAGAAAGGCAAGAAGTACTGCCGATCCCAATCTGGTATACGAGCTTGATGGCTGGGAACTGAATAAAGATGATCTGTGTGAAAAAGGTTCACAACTCCGTCCTCATATTGTATGGTTTGGCGAAGCTGTACCAATGATAGTCCCTGCTGCTAAAATTTCCTCCGAAGCTGATATTTTCATTGTGGTAGGAACTTCTATGCTTGTTTATCCCGCTGCAGGACTTATTGATTATGTTCCGGTTAAATCGCCTAAATATCTGGTTGATCCAAATGCACGCGAAATAAGGCATATAAGCAATCTTACTGTAATTCCCGAAAAAGCAGGAACCGGCTTGGTAAAGCTTGTTGACGAATTACTGGCAAATTAATTTCATGAATATGAACAGAATTGTTTTTATAGTATTCTTTGGTGCTTTGTTTTTTGCAGGATGTCAGAAAGACGAAAGCAAACAGGATGAAATTGACAGAAAAAAGATACTTGATTATATAAATGAACACAATATCAACGCTCTTGAAACCCCATCAGGGTTATTTTATGTAATTGAGAACCTAGGCACAGGCGGGCATCCAAATGCTTATTCAACTGTTAGTGTGCGATATACCGGTTATTTTCTTGATGGCACAATTTTCGACTCAAATGAAGGCAAGGAATTAGCACCTTTTAGCCTTGGACAAGTTATTAAAGGCTGGCAGGAAGGAATTCCACTGTTTAAGAAAGGCGGGACCGGGAAACTGCTAATCCCGTCGCGCCTTGCTTATGGGTCAAATTCAGCAGGTTATGGCATTCCTGATAATTCAGTGTTGATCTTTGATATCCGATTGATTGATTTTAACTGATTTCAATAATGGATGATAACTCTTTAAATATCAATCATTTTTCGGAAAAAGCAAAACGATTTTGTAATTTTCAGGATCGTAGTGAAATGGAAGTATTATCAAAATTGAAATTCTGGAATTGTAAACCTGAATGGATACCGGAAATCATCAATGAATTGAAAAAGGAAAGATTTCTTGATGAACAAAGATTTGCTAATAGCTTTGCACGAGGAAAATTCAGAATGAACAGCTGGGGAAAGCTAAAGATCATGGCTGCCCTGCTTCAGCGCAATATTTCTCAGGATCTAATAAACAAGGCTTTGAACGAAATTGATGAAAACGATTACAGAAATACTCTTGCTGACTTGCTGGAAAAAAAATGGAAGACAACTACAGGGGAATACAATTCAAAGATCAATAAAACTGCCTCCTATGCTATAAACAAAGGCTATGAGTCCGGACTCGTTTTTGAAATATTACGGAGCACCACATTTACATGATGTTCGGTAACAGAGATTGAACAGAAGCCAAAAACTCATCACTGACTTGAAATTTTTCAGTTTTATGTTATTATTTTTGAACTTTTAATTCATTCAGAACTTTATATATACAAAACTAATCTGAATAAAACAACAAAATACTAAATAAATAACAAACTTATGTAAAGCCCTGATACAAGGGCTTTTTTATTTAGTTGAATTATTATTTATTTTACTTTATTAGTTATTTATATAAACATTATTTGTACCTTTGCTGTACCTTTTACTAATTCAAAGATGTAAGGGTTATAAAAACAGGTTTTACAATTAACATAAAGGACAATGGCAACAAAGGTTACACTAAGACAAAAAACTATTTCAGGGAATAGGCAAAGCTTATACCTTGACTTTTACCCTGCAATATTGCACCCAGAAACAGGGAAACCAACAAGAAGGGAATTCTTAGGGCTGTACATATTTGACAAACCTAAAAACCCATTTGATAAGGAGAGCAACAAAGAAACTTTACTATTAGCTAAAAACATACGGGCAAAACGACAAATTGAAATTCAGGCAGAAAATTACGGCTTCCTAAGTTCAAAGCTAAAAGCAGAAACAGACTTTGTGCAGTTTTTCAAACAATTAGTTGATACTAAGACAGGAAGCAATAAAAAAGTATGGCAAACGGCACTTAATTACTTCGATATGTTCACAGGGGGCAAATTACCGGTTGCAAAGCTAAATGAAAGCTTATGTAATGAATTCAGGGAATACCTATTGACAGCAAAACGGCAAAGGGGTACTCAAAGCATGAGCATTACACAAAATTCAGCTCGTACATATTATAATATATTCAAGGCAGCATTGAAGCAAGCATTTAAAAAAGGGCTTATTGATATTGATCTAAGTACACGAATAGACGGTATAAGCGGGCAAGAAACACAGCGGGAATACTTAACATTAGAACAATTACAAACCCTTGCAAATACACCGTGTTCAATACCATTGCTTAAAAGTGCAGCGTTGTTTGCAGCCCTTACCGGATTACGTTTTTCTGATATTTCAAAACTTGTCTGGGGTGAAGTACATTACAGCGAATCAGAAGGGTATTACCTGCAATTCAGACAAAAGAAAACCAAAGGCGTTGAAGTATTACCAATTTCAGAACAAGCGCTTGAGCTTTTGGGTACACCTGGTGAACCTGGCAAGAATGTATTTGAAGGGTTGAAATATTCAGCGTATTTGAATGTTCATTTAAAGCAGTGGGTTTTAAAAGCAGGGATAATAAAGGATATTACATTTCATTCATTCCGGCATACATTTGCGACCTTGCAGCTTTCAATGGGAACAGATATTTACACTGTTTCAAAAATGTTGGGACACCGTGAATTGAAAACCACACAGGTTTATGCTAAGATAATAGATGAAAGCAAGCGTAAAGCAGCTAACAGAATCAAATTAGATATGTAAACAGCAAAAAGATATAAACAGTATAATAATTTAAGTATCAGCAAATTACACGTGTTTTCTTTAATATTTTTAATAACTAATTTAGCAATGTAATTTACAATATTGTATATTTGTATTAATTCTTTTTGTTATTAATCCCTTAGCTATTCTATGAAAACGACACTACAATAATTAATTGTATTATTAATGTTTAATTCATAGAACAATGGCGGAATTTTTAAAATTTGATGAATTACCAAAGGCGGTAAGTTTATTAGCAAAAGAAGTAAGCGAACTGAAAAGCCTGTTAATTGAAAAACAGGAACTACCCACCACCGAAAAACCTGAACAATTCTTAACAATCCAGGAGGCTTCAGAATTATTAAAACTGACAGTACCAACAATTTATGTAAAGGTACACAAAAGACAATTGCCCGTAATGAAGCGGGGCAAAAGGCTGTACTTTTCACGCACTGAACTAATGGAATACATAAAAGCAGGGCGAAAAAAGACAAATGCTGAAATTGAACAGGAAGCAGAAGCGTATTTGCTGAATAAATAAGAAAGGGGGCAATAATGAATAGATCATTACAAACCCCCAGAGTACTTTTGTGCAAAAGACGGGGTAAAGATAAGAATTATTTTACACAATACAACAGGGTATTTACAGCGCTTTACAAGCAGCCTAAAACTATGCTAATGGTTTCTATTGAAACTGGTATTTTAAGGGCTAATATTTGCCGGTACATTGCCAAAATGCAAGAAAAGGAAAGTGTAGTTGTTGTTCGCAAGGGTATTTGTGCAGTTTCAAAACACCGTGCAGGATTCTATACTACCAATTTTGTTGAACATTCAAATATTGATAGCTATGGAATTGAAACCAGTATTTAATGACCTTGACAATCCGGAAGTTATTCTAAATCATATTGAACAATTAAAAGTTAGGGCGGAAGCAAATCAAAATCCCTTTCCGGTTGAAGTGTTCCCAGAAGCTATACAGGAAATAATAATTTCAACAAATGAAAGCTTGAAATTTCCAATTGACTTTATGGGGGCTTCAATACTTTATGCTGTTTCTGTTTCAATAGGAAATACACACCGTATTGAAGTAATGAAAGGTTGGCAAGAAACACCCGTTTTATACCTGGCTATTGTTGGGCGTGCAGGAACAAATAAAACACACCCTTTAACCTTTGCTTTAAAGCCAATTGAACAAAGGGACAATAAAAAACATCAGGAATACCTGATTAAAAAACAAGAATATGATTCTATTGTAACACTTTCTAAGAAAGAAAGGGAACAACAAGGATATGATGAACCTATAAGACCAAGTTGGGAACAAATACTGGTAACTGACTTTACACCTGAAGCGCTTGTAGATGTACACAAATTCAATTTAAGGGGTATTGGCGTTTATAATGATGAACTGGCAAGTTGGTATAAAAACTTCAATCGGTATAACAAGGGAAGCGAAGAACAATTTTGGTTAAGTGCCTGGAGTGGTAAACCGATAAGGGTAAACCGAAAAACAAGCGAACCGAATTACATACCATTTCCGTTTATTTCAGTTATAGGGACAATTCAACCAGGTATTTTAAATGAATTAGCTGATAACAGAACTGAAAACGGATTTATAGACAGATTGCTGTTTGTTATACCTGATAACCTAAAAAAAGAATACTGGAGTGAAACAGAATTAAACCCTTTAATAACTGAAAGTTGGGAAAATATTATTTCAAACCTTTTAAATATACCATTAGAAAGGGATATAGATAATAACAGCTCTAAACCAGTAGTATTGAAGTTTAAACCCGAAGCAAGACAACTTTTAACTGAATGGCAAAGGGAATTAACAGACCTTAGTAATAAGCCCGAAAATGAAGCGATTAGCGGTATTTATGCTAAAGTTGAAATGTATGCCGTTCGGTTTGCTTTAATACTTCAAATGTTACGGTATGCCTGCAATATAGATAATAAAAACGCAATTGGTATTGAAGCTGTACAAGGGGCGTTAAAGTTGGTTGAATATTTCACAAAAACAGCTATTAAGGTTTTTAATATTGTAACAGATGCAAACCCACTTGACAAATTACCACTTGATAAACAAACTTTTTATTTGAGTTTACCAGATACCTTTACAACAAATGAAGGTTTGCAAATTGCTTTAAATATGGGAATACCTGAACGAACTTACAAACGGTTTTTGAATAGAAAAGATTTATTCAAATGGACAAAACAAGGTGAATATGAAAGGTTATACTGATAACACACTGGCACAACTGGCACAACTGGCATTTAGCGCTGTAATGTATTGCATTTCAGGACTTTATTTTCTTTATACAAGTGGCACTTTGTTGGCACAACTGGCATTTTCAAAAAAAGTTTGTGCCACTTGTGCCAAGTTTGTGCCACTAAAAAACAAGCTGAAACCCTTACTAATTGCGGATTGTGCCACTAATGCCACTAATGCAATGATGTTTTAATTTAAAACGATTAGTTAAACCGTTTATACTTTGAAATATGAATACAGTGTACCAATACACATTAGAAAAGGGAAGCGTAAAGCATTATTGCCCTAACTGTAAAGCAAAAACATTTGTAAAGTACATTGATACAAACACGGGCGAATATTTACCGGAGCAGTACGGACGTTGCGACCGTGAAAACAAATGTTCTTATTATTTGAATCCGTATTCAGATGGTTACGCAAAAACGAATATTGAACAACAAAAGCAATTTCATATTATTAAGAAACCAGGATCACAACCTGAACCAGTATTCTTTGACTTTGATACATTCAAACAAACATTACAGACTGAACGATATAAAGAAAATACCTTTATTCAGAACCTATTTTACAACGTTGCATTTCCTTTTAAAGTTGATGACATTACAAAGGTTGTACAGTTGTACCGGCTGGGCACGGTTGCAAAAGGCTATTGGAAGGGGGCAATAACATTTCCATTCATTGATATTGAAAATAATGTTAGGGCTATACAGGTAAAGCAATTTGATGAAAAAAACCATACACTAAACACTAACTTTTTACATTCAATAATTGAAAAACACCATACCAGGAACAATAAGCCTTTACCTGAATGGCTCAAAAAGTACATTGATCAGGATAAAAAAATTACATGCTTGTTTGGTGAGCACCTTTTGAATAAGTACCCCAGTAACCCCGTTGCATTAGTAGAAGCACCTAAAACAGCCGTTTACGGTACGTTGTATTTCGGCTTACCTGAGACCCCTGAAAACCTTATTTGGTTGGCAGTGTACAATAAAAGCAGCTTTTCATTTGATAAATTGAAGGTATTGCAGGGGCGTTTTGTTATTGTATTTCCTGACCTTTCAAAAGACGGTAACACCTTTAAAGAATGGGAAACCAAAGCCAAAGAATATGAAAGACGTTTACCTGGAACAAGGTTTGAAATTTTGGACTTATTGGAACAGAAAGCACCCGACCAGGATAAAACAGAAGGAAAGGATATTGCAGATTATTTGATAAAATATGACTGGAAGCAATTCAGGGAACGGCAACAAGACCCACAGCCCGAACCTAAAAAAGTTACTGAAGTTACCCACAAAACAAAACATTTTAATTCACACACTGAACCATTACCGAAAGTTGAACAAATTGTGCCACCAAAGAAAATAGAAAACTGGAACAATACTATTTCAGAACTTGAAAATTGTTTTTCAAATATTGAAATACCTAAACAACCGGTAAAGCTGAACCATTGCACCACAATAATAAATTGTTCAACGTTTATTGAAAAGCACCTTGCATTTATTAAAGCCAATAATGGCAACAAAACATTTTTTCCTTACCTTAGTAGATTGCAGAAATTAAAAAACATATTAGAAGTATGAAAGACAGGAAAAAAACAATCAACGAATTAGCAGAAAGAATAAAAGCTAAAGAAAATCCTGGTTATCTTAGAATCTGGTCGTTCAAAGATGGCAAACCGTATCTGGAGGAGGAAAGTTTATATTCTGATGAATTATTTAAAATAAATATTTTAGAATCAGGTAGAGGAAATTTGCCTATTGTGGGAGAATCTGACCACAATACAATGACTTCGGAGACAAAAGAATATAAAATACCCAACTGGAAAGCGTTCGACCTGGAAGCAATAGCAAACGAACCAGAGACCAGGCAGCGATTAACTAACCTGAAAATAACCTCAGAGCTATGAATGATTATTTAAACAACAAGGGTAAATTTAAGCCTGGCAATCCTGGCGGGGGGAGACCGAAGGGAAGCAAGAACAAATCAAGCGAAAACATCAGGGGTTTTTTTAGTGATTTTCTCGAAAAGCATATTTCAGAACTGAACGAGGCTTTCAATGAATTAGAAGCAAGGGAGAAATTCAAGGTTTTACTGGATATGGCAAAATACGTTATACCTGTACTAAGATCACAGGATAATATTATTTATGATCTATCTGACGACCTGTTTAATGAAGTTGTTGAGCAAATCAAGAAAGAATATCAACTGGATTAAAACATGAGCTTGAACTCCTCAAGCTCATCAATGAAAGATATAGGCATTACCTATGATGAGAGCGCAATGGCTTGATGAATACTTTCCGCAAAGTGTAAAAAGTACAGATAGAAAAAACATGAGCTCGAACTCCTCGAGCTCATGTATGAAAGATATAGGTATTACTTTTGATGAGAGCGCAAATGCTCGACTTATAAACCGAACAGTAACAGAGCAACCTGAAGTTGTTAAAGAAGTTATATCTTTGCAATTAATACGGCTGTTTTTAATGAAATGAAATAAGCACCCAGAAAGCAGTTTTTAAGTAGTATTTGGGCACTATTTGTACCTCGAGCATAAATAATTAACTATAATGTACTGATAATAAAACACTTAACCAAAAATATTAATTTATATATACAAAACTAATTGTCTGATAAATCATGTCAACATCAGAAATGGTCAAAGAACTGAAACAGAGGCTTGATGCCTTAAGGAGGTTTCTTTGACATAGATAAGAAGAAGCAACTTATTTCGGAAGAGGAAGAATTAACACATGCTCCAGAGTTCTGGAGCAATACCAAAAAAGCTGAGGCTGTTTTAAAATCCATTAAAGAAAAGAAAGATTGGGTAAAAGCTTTTGATAAAGCACAAACTGCCTATGATGATCTGGCTGTATTGTGGGAATTTTATCACCTCGAGGAAGCAACAGAAGAGGAGGTTGAGAAACAGTATAAAACCTCTTTGAACCTCATTGAAGACCTTGAATTCAGAAATATGCTCAGCGGCGAAGAAGATAAGCTGGGAGCAATAATACAGATAACTTCAGGCGCAGGAGGAACTGAAAGTCAGGATTGGGCTGAAATGTTGCTGCGCATGTACATGCGCTGGGGCGAACGTAATGGTTATCAAACCACTGTTCTCAATCTTCAGGAAGGAGATACTGCCGGTATAAAAACTGCTTCAATTGAATTTGACGGTAATTATGCTTTCGGTTATATGAAAGGTGAGAACGGAGTTCATCGCCTGGTCAGATTATCGCCCTTTGATGCTGCCAACAAACGCCATACTTCATTTGTTTCGGTATATGCATACCCTGTGATTGACGATAATATTGTTATAGAAATTAATCCTGCTGATATTTCATGGGATACTTTTCGCTCCAGTGGTCCGGGCGGACAAAATGTAAATAAAGTAGAAACTGCTGTTCGTCTTCGCCACGCTCCTACCGGGATTATAATAGAGTGTCAGGAAACACGGTCACAACAGCAAAACCGCGAAAAAGCACTACGAATGCTTAAATCACAACTATATGAAATTGAGCTTAGAAAGAAGCAGGAAGAGCAGGCAAAAATTGAAAGCAGTAAAAAACTTATTGAATGGGGTTCGCAAATAAGAAATTATGTAATGCACCCGTATAAATTGGTTAAAGACCTGCGAACAGGTTATGAAACATCAAATGTTCAAGCTGTTATGGATGGAGAGATTGATGATTTTATCAAACGGTATCTGATGGAATTTGGTCGCTCTTAAACAATTATAGCTGGAGGATCATCCTTTTTTTCTTCCTTTTTCTCCTCTTTTTTCTCTGGTTTTACTTCAGGCATCCAATCTTTAACAAGAGGCCAGATACCCGGAATTACCTTTGACAAAGGATTATAAAGGTATGATTTGTTTCGCATTTCACCGGTTATCAATTTACCTTTTGTATCAATACTGTTTAATACAAAAACAATGATGCCAAGAAAAAGAGCAACACGTAAAAGGCCAAACATCATTCCGAACAAACGATTAATTATTCCCAATTCAGCCATTTTTACCAATTTGTCCAACAAGTTCCCAAGTATCTGTATTACTACAACTACAATAACAAATGTTAAAACAAAAGAAATAATACTCATATAGGAATTGTCGAAACCAATATCGTTGCGAAGCCAGTCGGCAACCATATCTGAAAAATGAATTGAGATCCAGATACCGGCAAATAAAGCTATTAGAGAAGTTAACGACAGAATGAGTCCCTTTGAAAAACCTTTATAGGCAAACCACACAACAGGGATCAGTAAAACAATATCTATAACGCTCATCACATTATTTTAATGCTTCAGTTGTTTTGCCAACTGTGAAGCAAAAACAAAATTATTAAGTTCCTTGGTATCGCTGTTGAATATATCTTCGCGCGAGCCTTCCCACCACAATCTTCCCTGGTATAAAAAACATACTTTATCGCCAATTTCCATTACCGAATTCATATCGTGAGTATTAACTACTGTAGTTATCTTATACTCTCTGGTGATCTCGCTTATTAATTTATCAATTACATTTGAGGTTACAGGATCCAGACCAGAATTAGGTTCGTCGCAAAACAAATATTTAGGATTAATTGAAATTGCTCTTGCAATAGCTACTCGTTTTTTCATTCCCCCACTAAGTTCTGAAGGATATAATTTATTGACATTTTCAAGGTTCACCCTTTGCAGGCAAAAGTTTGCACGTTCAAGTTTTTCATCCCGCGAAAGCTTAGTGAACATCGAAAGCGGGAATATCACATTTTCTTCAACAGTCATTGAGTCAAACAGGGCACTACCCTGGAACAACATACCTATTTCGCGCCGGATTTCACCAATTACCTGTGGTGCTGATTCAGAAAAAGGTCTTCCGTCATATTCAATTGTACCATTATCAGGTTTAATTAAGCCTACAAGGCATTTCATCAATACTGTCTTTCCTGAACCGCTGGTACCTATTATCAGGTTGGTTTTTCCGCGTTCAAACCTTACTGAAACATCATCAAGCACCTGATGCTCACCAAATCGTTTTGATAAATGCTCGGCCACTATCATGTTAAGAACAATTGAGTTAAAATCAGATTAAAAACAATTATCATGATACTGCTCATAACTACACCTTTGGTACTTGCAGTGCCAACCTCAAGTGCGCCACCTTTTGTATAAAACCCATAATATCCTGAAATTGATGCAATAAGAAAAGCAAATACCGCTGTCTTTATCAAAGCATAAAAAATATTGAACGGAACAAAGAACGACTGGATACCAAGAACAAATATGTGTGTAGGCACAAGTCCCGTTGTAATACCTGCCAGCCAGGCACCAAGAACAGCCAGGAACATACTTATTACAATAAGTACCGGGTTAATGAGTACTGATGCCACAATTTTGGGGAAAATCAGGAAAGCTGCTGGGTTAATACCCATAATTTCGAGAGCATCAATTTGTTCGGTAATGCGCATGGTTCCAATTTCGGAAGCAATAAGAGAACCAACCTTACCGGCAAGGATAAGACTGATAATAGTTGGCGAAAATTCAAGTACAACTGATTCGCGCACAGCATAACCTATAGTATAGAGAGGTACAAGCGGGTGATCAATATTGAATGCAAGCTGTATGCAAAGTACAGCTCCCATAAATATTGAAATGATCATCACAATGCCAAGAGAATCCAACCCGAGGCGATCCATTTCGAGAATGATCCTCTTCAGGTAAATCTTTTTATTTTCAGGTGGTTTGAATACCTGTTTTAATAATAGCAGATATTGTCCAAGGCTGTATAGTGCTTTCATTACCTGTGAAAAATAATCGGCTAAGATAAATATAATCCTCTAAAATCTGTTAATTCAACAGTATAATAAATTGAAAAATCAGATAAAAATTCTTGTGGCATAAATCCATGCCCATTAATATTTATCCGGATTTTCAGTAATTCCATCTGTTTTATTATCCGGTATAAAAATATCCTTTATTATTATCCGTTTGCTCTATAATACAAACAATAAAAAAGGACTTCGCCTTTCAATTACAAACATCTCAAATTCAAGTAATTAAATCACAATACAATGAAAATTCAAAAATTGCCAGTTCTTATCCTTATTCTCATGCTTGCCTTTTTGTTTAGCTCCTGCTCTACCTCACGTAAAAGCAGTAAAAGCCAGAAAAGATATCACCAGAGATGTGACTGTTCAAGATTCAGCGAATTAGGAAGCAATGAAGTAATCACTATTGACTGGGTAGCATATCATGAAGGACAAACAAATTCTGAGTAAGTATCTACCTCCGTCAGTTGTAGATAAAATCCTGTTAATTCTTACTGAAAATAAAGCCATTTTACGTATAAGCAGGACGCGGGCAAGCAAGCTCGGAGATTATCGTCCTCCCGCTAATGGTCAGCCACATCGCATTTCGGTTAACCATGACTTGAATCCCTACGAATTTCTAATAACTCTGATTCATGAGATCGCTCATATGAAATGCTGGCAACAATACGGAAAAAAAGCAAAACCACACGGACAGGAATGGAATATGTTGTTCAAGAAATTGTTGAATGATTTCAATAAACCCGGATTATTTCCTGAGAATATAAGTGAAGCAATAAATTTTTATACCCGACCTAATACAACCTTGCAACAAGGTCAAGATGCTCTGAAAAATGCTCTTAAATCCTTTGAACCTGATACTGATCAGCTTACCGTAGAAGGCATTCCTAATGGGGAAACATTTGTTTACAGAAATCAGGTATTCGAAAAAATAGAAATGGCCAGGAAAAGAATTAAGTGTAGACGGCTAAAAGATAATCGCTTGTACGCTTTCGATCCCTTAGTAGGGGTATTGCCTTACAGAATAAAAAGATAAATTACTCAAGAATTTCCAACTGCAAATTGAATTTTCATTTATATTTGGCAAAACAAATATCCATAAACAAATAATATACTCTATCATGAATAAAAACAACTATTGCATAATAATGGCTGGTGGTGTTGGAGCACGTTTCTGGCCTATGAGCAAAACAGCCCGACCCAAACAATTCATTGATATCCTTGGTACAGGCCAAACATTGATACAAACCACTTTTGACAGGTTCAGAAACATTTGTCCAACAGAAAACATATATGTAGTTACCAGTGAAATATATTTAGATTACGTAAAAAACCAGCTTCCTGAAATTGCTGACGAACAGATACTTGGTGAGCCAATGCGAAGGAATACAGCACCATGTATAGCCTATGCCAGCTACAAGATCTTCAAAAAAAATCCTGATGCTAACATAGTTGTAGCCCCATCAGATCATATTATCTCGAAAATAAATAATTTCACTGATGTCATACTTACCGCACTTGATGCAAGTGCAAAAAATGACTGGCTGCTTACGCTTGGAATACAACCTACCCGGCCTGATACCGGATATGGTTACATTCAGTTTGAAGAGGACTCTACTAATAACAATCGTATTTCGAAAGTAAAAACATTTACTGAGAAACCACAATATGATCTGGCCGTATCATTTCTGAAAAGCGGTGATTTCCTCTGGAATTCCGGTATTTTTATCTGGAAGCTGAAAATTATTATGAAAGCAATTGAACAATATTTACCTGAAGTTGATGAAATTTTCAGGGAAGGCCTTGATTTTTACGATACCCCAAAGGAAAACTATTTTATTTCGAGGGCATACCCTGTAGTAAAGAATATTTCAATTGACTATGGGGTTATGGAAAAAGCTGATAATGTATATGTTATCTCTGCTGATCTGGGTTGGTCAGATTTAGGAACATGGGGTTCATTATACGAGAATCTGCCTAAGGATGGATCGGGGAATTCTATTATCGGAAACAATGTAATGAGTTATGAGCTTAAAAACTGTATTGTAAATATGCCCAAAGACAAACTTGTTGTATTACATGGGCTTGAAGATTATATTGTTGTTGAATCTGATAATATTCTTTTGGTTTGTCACAAAAAAGATGAGCAGGAAATACGCAATTTTGTAGAAGATATACGTACAAAAAAAGGCGAAGAATTTGTTTAGCTTGTAAATCAATGTAGTAAGCAGTTTTCTATAGCTCGATCTCTTTTACTTCTCCATCCACGATCAGGGTTCCTTCGGTTGCCCTGCGAATTTCATCAATACTCACTCCGGGAGTACGTTCAAGGAGCCGGAAGCCTTCAGGGATGACTTCAAGCACCGCAAGATTAGTAACTATTTTCTTCACGCATCCCACGCCTGTAAGAGGCAGTGTACATTGTTTCAAAAGTTTCGACTGACCCGAAGGAGATGTATGCTGCATAGCTACAATTATATTTTTTGCCGCTGCTACCAGATCCATAGCACCCCCCATGCCTTTAACCATTTTCCCGGGTATCTTCCAGCTTGCAATGTCACCTTTTTCTGATACTTCAAAAGCACCAAGTACTGTAAGATCAACATGACCACCACGTATCATTGCAAAACTTGTTGCTGAATCAAAAAAGGCAGCTCCGGGATTAACTGTTACCGTTTGTTTTCCTGCATTTATAAGATCTGCATCTACTTCTTCTTCCTCAGGGAATACACCCATTCCAAGAATACCATTCTCTGACTGAAGAATTACCTGCATTCCTTCGGGAATGTAATTAGCCACAATGGTAGGAATGCCAATACCAAGATTAACATAATATCCGTCTTTAAGTTCTTTGGCTATGCGTTGAGCTATTTGTTCTTTAGTAAGCATGATTTATTATATTGAGATTAAAGCTTAATTTCTTAAAATATTTTCCGGATCACAAGTCCTAAACAACTAATACACCGATGATTAGATCCAAAAAATAATGTAAAACAAAAAGTTATCAGGTTCTGACAGTTCTGCGTTCTATTCTTTTTTCATAATTTTTACCCTGAAAAATCCTCTGGACAAATATCCCGGGTGTATGAATAAAATTCGGGTCCAAAGTACCGGCAGGGACAAGTTCTTCAACTTCTGCAATAGTGATTTTTCCTGCCATTGCCATAGGCTGATTGAAATTATTAGCTGTTGCCCTGTAAACCAGGTTCCCTATTGTATCACCCTTCCATGCTTTAACGATAGCAAAATCAGCAGTTAAAGCAGTTTCAAGCACATGGGGTTTTCCATTAAAAACCCTAACTTCCTTACCCTTGGCTACTTCAGTGCCATAGCCTGCAGGAACAAAAAAAGCCGGAATGCCTGCTCCGCCGGCTCTGCATCTTTCTGCAAGAGTACCTTGAGGAATAAGTTCTACTTCAAGCTCCCCGCTTAGCAACTGTCTTTCAAACTCATCATTTTCACCTACATACGATGAGATCATTTTCTTTATCTGACGCTTTTTTAACAACAAACCTAAACCAAAATTGTCAACACCGGCATTATTTGAAATACAGGTAAGATCTTTTATTTCAGCTTCCACCAATGCAGAAATACAGTTCTCAGGAATTCCGCAAAGACCAAAACCTCCGAACATCAGTGTCATTCCATCACTTATTCCCTGTATAGCCTCATAGGCATCTTTAACAACTTTATTCATTTTCTCAATTGATTTATTGTAAATAAGATGAGCTGGTCTAATAAAACTGGACAGAAATTTAGTAATTTTAAATTTTTTGTACC
>CAZJZG010000014.1:0-70371 GCA_964550455.1 uncultured Bacteroidales bacterium
CTTAATTATTTATAAATCAAATATTTAAGCCTTTTCTGAAAGTGCCTAAAAAAATATTCAGATTGTTTATTGCTAATTTAATCTTATTTTGAACCTGCCATCATATTGAATTCTTAATCAGAATTCATGGAAAGCCTACTGAATAACAGTAATTTAGAACCCGGTTCTATTCCACTCTTTCGGCAACTACTTTTGCAGTCAGGAATTCAGCGTTCAGGCGTGCTATACTTTTTACCGAAATACCTTTGGGGCATTCGGCTTCGCAGGCATAAGTATTTGAGCATCCTCCAAAACCTTCAGCATCCATTGTTGCAACCATTTTCTGAACTCTTGTTTTAGCTTCGGCTTTACCCTGAGGCAACATAGCTAACTGATATACTTTAGCCGATACAAACAACATGGCTGAAGAATTTTTGCATGCAGCAACACAAGCCCCGCAGCCAATACAGTTTGCAACATCAAATACTTTGTCCGAAACATTCTTACAAACAGGAATGCTGTTAGCTTCGGGTGCCGAGCCGCTGTCAATTGAAACATAACCACCTGCCGCAATTATACGGTCAAAAGCAGTACGGTTAACTATCAGGTCTTTAGTGATGGGAAAAGCTTTTGCACGCCAGGGTTCAATTACAATGGTTTGTCCGTCCTTGAACGATCGCATATGCAGCTCGCAGGTCGTAGTTTTGGCTTCAGGACCATGAGGCTGACCGTTAATATACAAACCACAGGAGCCACAGATACCTTCACGGCAATCGTGATCAAAGGCTACGGATTCTTTTCCCTCACTTACCAGTTTAAGATTAAGTGCATCCAGCATTTCAAGGAAACCCATTTCGGGTGATACATCATCAAGTTCATAATTCTCGAACTTTCCTTTGGCTTTTTCATTTTTTTGGCGCCATATTTGAAGTTTAATTTTCATCGTTGTAATTTTTTCTGTTTTTAAAATATCTGACCAGGGCATTAAAACCAAAGCAACAGGTTAATGAAAACTACCGGTGGCAGTTGAGTTTTTTCTGTTAAACCGGTTCTGATATATGAATTCATTATTCTATTGCTTTATTGGTTAGATTTCAACTACTTATAACTTCTTTCTTTCATCTCAACATACTCAAACTTAAGTGGTTCTTTGTACAGTACGGGCATTTCATCTTCGCCCTTGTATTCCCATGCCGAAACGTAGGAATAATTGGCATCGTCACGCTTAGCTTCTCCGGTATCAGTCTGGCTTTCTTCCCTGAAATGAGCACCACAGCTTTCATTACGGCTCAAAGCATCGAGGATCATAAGTTTACCAACTTTAAAGAAAGCAATAATCCTGCCTGCTTTTTCAAGCTCCTGATTCAGTTCATCAGCCGAACCGGTAACACGAAGATCTGTCCAGAATTCTTTTTCCAGTTCTTCAAGTTGTTCTAATCCTTCTTTCAATCCTTTTTCGTTTCTGAACATTCCGCAATGATCCCACATTATTTTGCCCAATCGTCTATGGAAAGTTGCCGGAGCTTGTTTTCCATTAATAGACATCAGTTTTGCAATCTGAGCTTTGACTTCAGCTTCTTTTACTTCAAATTCCGGCAGATCGGTCTTGAATTTTGGCAGTTTAATCTGATCCGACAGATAATCAGTAATAGTATAAGGAATGATAAAATAACCATCACCGGCGCATTGCATCAGCGATGCTGCTCCCAGGCGGTTAGCACCGTGAACACTGAAATTAGCCTCGCCAATTGCAAATAATCCAGGGATAGTTGTCATCATATTATAATCAACCCATAAACCACCCATAGTGTAATGCCCTGCCGGATAAATACGCATGGGTTCTTTATATGGGTTGGTTCCTGCAATTTTTTCATACATTTCAAACAGGTTGCCATATTTGTCTTCTATAGCTTTTTCGCCCTGTTTGTTTATTGCATCTTTAAAGTCAAGATAAACGCTTAATCCGGTATCGCCCACTCCAAAACCGGCATCGCATCTTTCTTTGGCAGCACGTGAGGCAACATCGCGGGGTACCAGATTTCCGAAAGCAGGATATCTTCTTTCAAGATAATAATCACGTTCATCTTCAGGAATGCTGTTAGGATGGCGGGTATCGCCCTGCTTTTTAGGGACCCATACCCTTCCGTCATTACGAAGCGATTCTGACATAAGTGTCAGTTTGCTTTGAAATTCGTTAAGAACCGGAATACTTGTAGGATGGATCTGAATAAAGCTTGGATTGCCAAAAACAGCTCCATTTTTATACCCTATCCATGCTGCTGAAGCATTGCTGTTAACAGCAAGTGTTGACAGATAATAAACTGTTCCATAGCCTCCGGTAGCAAAAACCACTGCATGTGCGCCATGGCGCTCAATTTCTCCGGTAACAAGGTTACGGGCAATAATTCCTCTGGCACGCCCGTCAATAACTACCAGATCAAGCATCTCGCGGCGTGAATACATGGTAACGGTTCCGGCTGCAATCTGCCTGCTCAAAGACGAGTAGGCTCCTAAAATACATTGCTGACCTGTAGCTCCTTTGGCATAAAAAGTTCTGGAAACCTGAACACCGCCAAATGAGCGGGTGGTTAACGCTCCGCCGTAATCGCGTGCAAAAGGCACTCCCAATGCAGTGTAATGGTCAATTACATCGTTGCTCACCTGTGCTATGCGGTAAACATCGGCTTCGCGTGCACGATAGTCTCCACCTTTTATCATATCGTAAAAAAGCCTGTAAACACTGTCACCGTCGTTTCTGTAATTTTTGGCAGCATTGATACCTCCCTGGGCTGCAACACTGTGAGCACGGCGAGGGGTATCCTGATAACAGAAAACTTTAACATTATAGCCTAATTCTCCCAGCGATGAAGCTGCTCCTGCACCGGCAAGCCCGGTTCCTACAACAATGATCTCAAGCTTTTTCTTGTTGGCAGGATTCACAAGCCGGGACGATGCTTTGTAATTATCCCATTTTTCTGCCAGTGGTCCTGCGGGTATTTTTGCATCAAGTTTTATCATAGTATTTGAAATTTACTTGTTAATGAATTGTGGTTAAATATATTACCCATTATAAATAAACAGGAAATAAACAGGAATCACCGAAAAACCAATTGCAACAATAATTGCATAAATAGTGCTAATCATTTTTACAGCTGGCATATATTTATTATGGTTCAACCCAAGAGTCTGAAAACCTGATTGAAGAGCATGATTTAAATGAAAGCCAAGGAACATGAATGCTATAATGTAACCAAACGAAAACAGGGGCATCTGAAAATATTTTACCGCAAGCGGGTAAAAATCGTGTATATCTTTCATTACCTCATTCTTTGGCGCAACACCCATTTTAATAGCATAAAAATGCCATAGGTGTAAGAGAATAAAAATAAAGATAATCACACCGGTATGGATCATATATTTCGACATGAAATAAGTATATGATCTTTGTGTTACCTTATATCCTACAGGTCGTGCTGCCCAGTTTTTCAGAGTAATAAAAATACCCAGCAGGATATGGATGAAAAATCCGGAAAAAAGCACAACTTCCATTACTTTGATCAATGGATTGGTGGTCATGAATTTGACAGCTTTGCCAAAAGTTGCGCCATTGTCAGGTTTAAGCATCAGCAGATTAGTGCTAAGATGCACAGCCAGAAAAGTTATCAGAAACAAACCTGCTAAGGCTGTTATAACCTTTCGGCTGATAGAGGCAAAAGATTGGTTTGAGTCACTCATATTAATAAATTATTAATCAAATAATTATGAATTGGTTAGAGCAATATCGGTTTTTTTTCTTTCTTTTGTACTGTCGTGCACCGAACAAAAGTATGTATAAATAATGTTTGTGCGCATACTAATCAGTAATTTATAAAAATTCTAAATAATCTGTTATGCGATACGACCAAATACAAGTTGATTTTTTTATAAAAAATCGGGAAGCGCTGATTAAAAAGCTGAAAAACAATTCACTGGCTGTTGTTAATTCAAATGATGAAATGCCACGGAATGGGGATCAGAATTTTGTGTTCCGGCAAAACTCTGATTTGTTTTATCTCACAGGACTCGATCAGGAAAAATGTATCCTTCTGCTTTGCCCGGATCATCCTGTTGAAACCATGCGCGAAGTGGTGTTCATACCTAATGTAAGTCGCGAACAAGTAATATGGTATGGAGAAAAATATACTCCCGAACAGGCAAAATCAATTTCAGGAGTGAAAACAGTTAAATTCCTTGATGATTTTGAGATAGTATTCAATGAAATGGCTGCGCGATCTGAGCGCATCTTTTTGAATATGAATGAGTATCCCAAATATATTACTGAGGTTCCATACCGCGATCTGCGTTTTGCCCAATGGGTTCGGGAAAAATATCCAACTCACACTGTTGAACGCCTTGCGCCTTTACTCACTGAGCTTAGGCTGATAAAAAGCGATGTTGAAATTGAGATAATGAAAAAAGCCTGTAAAATTACGGATCAGGGCTTCAGAAGGGTTCTTAGAACAATCCGTCCCGGAATGATGGAATACGAAGTTGAAGCAGAACTTAGCTATGAATTTTTGAGAAATGGTTCTTCAGGGTTTGCATATCCGGCAATAATAGCTTCCGGAAAAAATGCCTGCATACTTCATTATTGCGTTAATGATAAGCCTTGTAAGAATGGCGATTTGGTACTTATGGATTTTGGAGCAGAATATGCAAATTATTCTGCCGATTGTTCACGTACTTTTCCGGTAAACGGTAAATTTACTGAACGACAGCGACAGGTTTATGATGCTGTGTTGAGGGTTTTACGGAAAACAATAAAATTATTAGTGCCGGGCGTAACATTGGATCAGGTGCAGGAAGAAGTGTGTAAAATGATTGATAACGAGTGTATTAGGCTTGGACTTTACACTGAGCAAGACAAAGCTGCCCATCCTGATAAGAAATTTTATTATGGGTATTATATGCATGGCGTCTCACATTTTCTTGGACTCGACGTTCATGATGTGGGCACCCGTCAGGTGGTTTTACAAAAAGGTATGGTTGTAACCTGTGAGCCGGGAATTTATATCGAAAGTGAAGGTATAGGGGTACGCCTTGAAAACGACATAATCGTTGATGAAAACCCTATTGACCTTATGATTGATATTCCGATTGAAGCCGATGAAATTGAAGAATTGATGAGAAAAGACAAATAAACCTTTTAATTGTTAATATTTTATAAACTCAAAATTTTACTTTAAACTTTTATTAAAAACTAATGCTATGTTCGAAAAATCAGTTTATATCAAAAGAAGAAATCAGTTACGTAAAGATGTAAGTTCCGGGTTGATATTGTTTCTGGGAAATCCTGAAGCTTCAATGAATTATCCGGCAAATACCTTTCATTACCGTCAGGACAGCAATTTTCTTTATTTCTTTGGTCATAACCTTCCTGACCTTGCCGGAATTGTTGACGTTGACAATGGAAAAGATATATTTTTCGGAAATGATGTTGACATTGATGATATTATCTGGATGGGTCCTCAGGAATCAATGCGCGAAAAAGCTGATAGTGTTGGAGTTGAGAACTGCGAACCTTTTAACAGATTATTTGATTATGTCGGGGAAGCCATAAAACAGGGCAGGAAAGTTCATTTTACACCACCTTACAGAGCTTTGAACATTATTTTACTTGAAAAGCTTACCGGCATTCATCCTTCAAAAATTAAATCCTATGCTTCGCTTGAGCTTATCAGGGCAATTGTAAAACAGCGTTCAATAAAGGATAAGTTCGAAATTGCCGAATTGGAGAAAGCTGCTGATATTGGCTGTTTGATGCATACTTCTGCAATGCGTTTTGTAAAGCCGGGGATGATTGAACAGGAAGTTGCAGGTTATATTGAAGGAATTGCACTTTCAAAAGGAAATGGTGTTTCTTTTCCTGTGATCCTTTCAGTTAATGGCGAGATCCTTCATAATCACAGTCATAATAATATCATGAGAGAAGGAGATTTGCTGGTAATTGATTCCGGTGCAGCTACCTTTATGGATTATGCCAGCGATTATACCCGTACTATGCCAGTAAGCGGTCGTTTTTTACCAGAACAAAAAGCGATTTATGAAACTGTTCTCGAAGCTAACATGAAATCAATAGAGGCATGTAAGCCCGGTATTACCTACAGGGAAGTTCATTTGATGGCAAGTAAAATAATTGCTTCCGGACTTAAGGATTTTGGTTTGATGAAAGGAAATATTGATGATGCCGTGGAAGCCGGTGCACATGCTTTGTTTTTCCCTCACGGTCTGGGTCATATGCTGGGATTGGATGTTCATGATATGGAAGATTTAGGCCAGATATACGTAGGTTTTGACGATGAAATTCATCCCGCCTCACAGTTTGGGCTGGCTTCACTACGCCTTGGACGCCGTTTGCAGGAAGGATTTGTTATTACTGTGGAACCCGGTATTTATTTTATTCCTGCATTGATTGATATATGGAAGGGTGAAGGAAAATTCAGTGAGTTCATCAATTATGATAAGGTTGAAAAACTTAAAGGCTTTGGCGGAATCCGTATCGAAGATGATGTGTTAATAACTTCCGGTGGCTATCATGTGCTTGGTAAACCTTTAGCCAAATCTGTAAAGGATATTGAAGAAACCATGGCTAATAAAATACAAGACGTTTAAATTCAGAACCTTAAGCACTGATTTTAACAGCCCCGTAGTATTCGGATTGCAGTTTTAATGTATTAATGGTCTTAAAAAATAATTTATGAACCAGAATATTGAATTTCAGAACCAAAACATTCATTTTTGTATTCAAGGCGAAGGACCTGACCTGGTATTGCTTCATGGATTTACTGAGTCGCTGCAGATATGGAATGATTTTGCTGAAAAATTATCTCAGAACTTCCGGGTTATCTGTATTGATCTTCCGGGTCACGGAAGGAGTGGAAATCTCTCGGAGACCCATTCCATGGAGCTGATAGCCGAAGCTGTTAATGCAGTTTTATCGTTTTGCAGGGTGCAAAGCTGTGTTCTTGTCGGACATTCAATGGGTGGATATGTTACACTTGCATTTGCAAACCAGTTTCCCGAAATGCTCAAAGGCATTGTGCTTTTTCACTCTCAGGCAGATGCCGATAGTGATGAGGCAAGACAAAACCGTGATCGTACCATACAACTGGTGAAAATGAACCGCTCAGGTTTTATCAATCAGTTTATTCCGGGTCTTTTTGCTGAAGAAAATCATGAACGCCTGAGTGGTGAAATAGAAAAATTGAAAAATCAGGCGGGAAGTATTTCGGCAAGATCGCTTGTGGCAGCTCTTGAAGGTATGAAACTCCGCACAGGCAAAAGGGATGTTCTGGCAAACCTGTCAATACCGGTGCTTTTCATAGTGGGCAAGAAGGACTCCCGTATTCCTTTTGATAAAGTAATGGAACAGATTGCCATTCCCAAACATGCTGAGACACTGTTGCTTAATGATGTTGGACATATGGGTTATCTTGAAGCACCTGAAACAACCTTTAATGTACTTAATGATTTTGTTATAAGAGCATTTAAGTCGTAATTGCAGGCTTCGGGGTTTCCTAAAAGTAATATTGGTTTAACCTGCAGATTTACACATTATTAATTGGTTTCAAACCGGTAATATTTCCTCTGACAGGTTTTCCGGCTGAGGTAAAAAGGAGTTTTTCGACAGAATAAACTTTGCGGGGCTTTTCGTAAGGTGAAAGGTTTGCTGCAAAAATTTCATTCAGAGTTTTAAACTCTGAATCTGAGGATATTACTTCACTTTCCGAATCAGTATAACCCTCAATTATCATTATCACCCGTTCTCCCAGCCTTTCATCAGCTTCGCCAGTGATAATGAAATTTTTACCAATATGTTTTTTTAGTTTTTTTTCTATCTGTTCGGGTATGATTTTTATACCGCCGCTATTTATCACATTATCAGCTCGCCCCAATAATCTGAAATGCATGTCGTCACGCAATTCAATCAGATCGTTCGTAATAATTTCAGAATCAGTTATATGCGGAGCTTTTATTTTTAAACAATTTCGCGAATCGGTTCCAATCCGGATTCCCGGCAATACCCTGAAAAAATCACTTCGGTCAGAGCCATTAATTTTTTTCATGGCAATATGAGTCAGGGTTTCAGTCATCCCATAAGTTTCAAATACCCGGTTAGGAAAATTTGCAAGCTGTTCTTCAAGATCAGGATTTATAGGCCCTCCGCCAATGATAAGGCATTTAATGTTTCTTAGCTGCATTGATGTAACCGGATCAGAAAGGCATTCCTGAACCTGCATAGGGGTCATGGCAGCAAAATCAATACCTGTGATTTCAGAAATGCTTTTTAATGGATTGGCAACTGGTTTTGAGAGTACAAGAAATAAATCGAGCACTATGGCTCTGGCAAGCATCATTTTCCCGGCAACATATTCAAGAGGCATGCAAAGCAAAGCGGTATCATCCGGTTGTAATCCTAAATATCTTCCGGTGAGCATTGCTGAGCCAATAATTGCTTTGCGGCTGAAATCAATTTCTTTTGGCTTTCCGGTAGATCCGGAAGTGTGGAATTTAAAAAACTCTGTGCCGTTATTCCATTGCCTGACAAATTCAAGGAACTGGCCTTCAAAGCCTGAAGTATCATAAGATCCTGAGAATCCGGAATAATCCCGGATTTTTAATTGTTTTCCAAAAATGTTGCCGGAGTTCATGAATCAGATGATAATGAATGATTTTAACAAACCATAAACGAAATCGGAATTGTTTTATTGATATTTAAGATCATATTTTACAATTCTCAGCTTTTTGAATGTTTTTAACAATAAATACATGAAAATCCTTTTCTTCATAAATTCTTAATAATTGCGTTACTGTAGTAAAATTCTACGGTATTACATACACTACATTTGTTAATATAACTTCAAACTTACAATTTTTTGTAATTTCGCCTGTTTAATTCCGGATATGACGAGAATAGAAGATAAACACAACCGCCGAAGGCTGAAATCATCATATGCCACTACTATTATTAGTATAAGTCTGGTTTTGTTCATGCTTGGATTTGCAGGTCTCGCAATGTTGCATGGCAGGCGCTTATCAGTACTTATAAGGGAAAATATTGGGTTGTCAATTATCATTAAAAGGGATGTAAAGGAAAATTTAATCACTGATTTTCGGCAATTTCTTGAAAAACAGCCTTATACAAAATCCACAGAATATATTCCCCGCGAAAAAGCAGCATCTGATTTGCAAGAAACTCTTGGTGAGGATTTTATTTCTTTTATAGGCTATAACCCATTGCTGCCAAGTATTGATGTTAAACTTAAAGCTGATTATACCACTAATGAAAATATGATGGATATTGAAAAGCAGTTGCTTGCTAATTCCATTGTTGAGGAGGTTATTTATCAGAAATCGCTGGTTCATTTAGTAAACGAGAATATTAATCGGATCAGCATGGTAATGGTGGGATTCAGCATATTATTGCTGCTCATTTCAGTTGCACTTATAAATAATACTATCCGGCTGGCTGTATATTCAAAAAGGTTTCTGATAAGAAGCATGCAGTTAGTAGGTGCCACTCAGGGTTTTATCCGGAAGCCATTTATTAAACAAGGGATTTTACATGGTATTTACAGTGCTTTTTTAGCATTGATACTCCTTGCTTTGGTAATATTTTTTTCACGGAAAGAAATGCCGGAGCTGGCTGAGATACAGGGTGCCGGGATGTTTATTATACTTACATGTTCAGTAATAGTGCTCGGAGTACTGCTTTCATTTATTTCCACTTATTTTGCAGTTGGAAAATATCTGCGATCCAGCCTGGACGATTTATATCAATAGTCACTTAGAAATTTATTTATGAACTCAAAAGAAAAATCATCAACCACTAAGCCGGTTTCCAATTCAACACCTCAGTCGGGACATAGTATTCTTTTCGGAAAGTCAAATTACATGCTTTTGATCCTTGGTCTGATATTTATTGCAATAGGATTCATTCTTATGACGGGAGGAGGCTCAAAAGACCCTGCTGTTTTTGATCAGTCTATATTCAGTTTTCGCAGAATTACACTGGCACCAATATTTGTCCTGATTGGTTATATCATTGAAATATATGCCATAATGAAAAAACCTGTTGAAAACTAAACTGCCGGATAAATGAATTGGATTGAAGCGCTTATTCTTGGCATAATACAGGGTCTTACTGAATTTTTACCGGTTAGCAGTAGTGGGCATATTGAACTTGGTAAAGCTGTACTTGGGACTCAAAGTGCAGATAATCTGATGTTTACGGTTATTGTTCATGCTGCTACCATGCTCAGTATAATAGTTGTTTTCAGAAAAGATATCTGGAACCTTATAGTACAGGTATTCAGTTTCAAATGGAATGAGCATACCCGTTTTGTTGTGTTTATTCTGATCTCAATGATACCAACCGGAATTGTAGGTTTGCTTTTCGAATCCGAAATTGAAGGATTCTTTCAGGGAAGGATAATGTTTGTTGGGTTTATGCTGCTTATCACTGCTGCTGTTTTGTTTCTTACAAGGTTCGTAAAAAAGAATGATAAGGATATAAGTTACCTTAAAGCCCTTTTGATAGGAATTGCCCAGACCATAGCCATTCTGCCCGGGATTTCACGATCGGGGGCTACCATTGGTACTGCATTATTGCTTGGAGTTGACAAGAATATTGCCACACGTTTTTCGTTTTTAATGGTGTTGCCTCCAATTGCAGGTGCCACTCTTTTAAAACTGAAAGATTTACTCCAGACTCCTGCAGCTTACAATCATGAAATAACTTCGCTGGGAATTGGGTTTATTGCAGCATTTGTTTCTGGTATTATTGCCTGTTCGTGGATGCTTAATTTGGTTCGGAAAGGAAATATTTCATATTTTTCAATTTATTGCCTTATTATTGGGCTTATTGCAATTGGTGTTTCGGTTTTTTAAACCCAAATACCGGCTGCTGTTTCTAAATTGCATGTATGCAGATGAAGTACAACTTTGATTTTATTTCAGGAGAGACCCTGCTGGTAAATAAGCCTTTATCATGGACATCGTTTGATGTTGTCAATAAAGTGCGTTCAGCCATAAAAATACATCTTAATATTCCCCGCATCCGTATAGGACATGCCGGCACTCTTGACCCTCTGGCTACAGGATTGCTGGTTTTATGTACCGGAAAATACACCAAAAGAATTGAAAGTATTCAGGATCTTGAAAAAGAATACAGTGGAGTGTTCAGACTTGGCAGTACTACTCCATCATTTGATCTTGAAACTGATTTTGACTGCGAATATCCGTATGAGCATGTAAAATTAAGTGATGTTGAAGAAGCGGCACAAAAACTTACCGGAGAGATTTTTCAGGTCCCACCTGTTTTTTCGGCTATAAAAGTTGGGGGAAGACGGGCTTTTAGTTATGCCCGCAATGATGAGGAACTGCAACTGAAAGCACGAAAAGTAAATATTCATTCTTTCAGAATAGAATCATTTCTGCCGCCGGATATTAAATTTCGTATTGTTTGCAGTAAGGGAACGTATATCAGAGCTATTGCCCGTGATCTGGGAGTTATGCTGAACACCGGCGCACATCTGCATTCGCTGCATCGTGACAGAATAGGCGATTTTACTTCGGAAAAGGCTTTCGACTTAGATGAGTTATTGAATATAATTATTGCAATGGGAAGCAAATTAAAAGAGAAAAAATAAGTTCAGCATAATACTGTAATAAACAGCAAATTACACAATTTCCGAGAATCATTGACAGAAAAATCGAAAAAATTTTTATATTAAAACACCCCATCTATTGGTTATAAAAAGAAAAAAGCCTATCTTTGCACTCCTTTTCTAATAGCCATTCCGATTTATCAGAAAAATATGAAATTATCACAATTTAGATTTCATTTACCTAGTAGTCTTATTGCCACACATCCATCACCTGAACGGGACCATTCAAGACTAATGGTTCTTAACAGGAAAGAAAAGACTATTGAGCATAAGATGTTCTACGAAATTCTTAATTATTTTGATGATAATGATGTTCTTATAATCAATAATACCAAGGTTTTTCCTGCATTGCTCACGGGTGAGAAGGAAAAAACCGAAGCCAAGATTACTGTTTTTCTGTTACGTGAACTTAATGCTGAAACCCGTTTATGGGATGTTCTTGTTGATCCTGCTCGTAAAATACGAATTGGCAATAAGCTGATTTTTGGTGATGATGATTCGCTGGTAGCTGAAGTAATTGACAATACTACTTCTCGCGGACGAACAATCAGATTTCTTAATGATGGTCCTTATGATGAGTTCAAGAGAAATATGGAATCTTTAGGAAGGCCTCCCATACCTGAAGAAATTCAGAGAATACGGGATATTGAGCCCGAAGACAAGGAACGCTATCAAACCATTTATGCCAAACACGTGGGCGCTGTTGCAGCTCCATCAGCCGGGCTGCATTTTAGCCGTGAATTAATGAAAAGGCTTGAGTTGAAGGGCGCTACATTTGCTGAAATCACCCTTCATGCCGGTATTGGAAATTTTAGAGGTATTGAAGTTGAGGATCTTACAAAACATAAACCCGATTCAGAAGAAATTCTAATTGGTGAAGAAGCTGTGGAAATTGTGAATAAGGCAAAAGTAAACAAGAAACGAGTTTGCGCCGTTGGAACTACAAGTATGAAGGCTATTGAGTCAACGGTTACAATTTCCGGAATGTTGAAACCTTACAAAGGATGGACTAATAAGTTTATTTTCCCTCCTTACGATTTTAGTATTGCCAATGCATTAATCAGTAATTTACATTTACCTCAGTCGCCTATGATGATGCTGGTTTGTGCTTTTGGTGGTTATGATTTTGTAATGGAGGCATATAAGGTTGCCGTAGAAAAGAAATATAATTTCTTCACTTACGGAGATGCAATGCTTATTATTTAGCCTATAAATCTTAGGAAATACGTTTTTATCATACAGACCTCACTAATCTGCTTTGAAAAAGTTCGCGATTATTGTTGCCGGTGGCATTGGAAAACGTTACAGCAATACAATTCCAAAACAATTTGATATTCTTTGCGGCAAACCTGTTTTGATGCATTCAGTTGAAGCTTTTCATAGGTCAATACCGGATATTGACATAATTATTGTGCTTGCTGAGAGTCTTCAGAATGAATGGAAAAAGCTTTGTCAGGTTTATAATTTCAGCATCCCCCACAAATTGGTAGCAGGAGGTTCTGAGCGATTTTATTCAGTAAAAAACGGGCTTGCGCTTGTTGATCAGGATGGAATTGTTGCTGTTCATGATGCTGCCAGACCTTTGATAAGTAATGAAGTTATCATTAGATCGTACGATCTAGCATTGGTTTACAAGGCTGTTGTCCCTGTTATTGAATTAAGCGATTCGGTTCGGAAAATTGAAGGTCAAGATAATGAACCTGTTGACAGAGCAAAACTTAGAATGGTTCAAACGCCTCAGGTTTTTATGACCTCAATACTTAAAAAAGCATATGAGCAACAATACAATGAATCTTTTACTGATGATGCCTCAGTTGTGGAAGCTCACGGAGTTAATATTTTCTTGACCAAAGGAGATGCAGAAAACATAAAGATCACCCGGGCTGCCGACCTTGTTGTGGCAGAAGCACTTAAAAAACATCAGTTAGCAAGGTTATGAGAACCAAAAATGAAAAGATGGATCTGGCGAAAAAAGAAGGCTGGTTTTCGCTGATTATGAACACCATTTTATTTGTGCTGAAATACTGGGTTGGTATTATCAGCGGCTCAGTGGCTCTTATTGCTGATGCATGGCATACTCTGAGTGATTCTTTGACTTCGGTTATAATGCTTTTTGGTATCAAAGTCGCTTCAAAACCGGCTGACAGCGACCACCCTTTTGGCCATGGCAGGGCAGAATGGATAGCTGCATTGATAATAGGTACCATACTTGGGGTTATAGGATTTAACTTTTTGTATGAATCAATTGAAAAACTTTTTGATCATACCGGTGCGAATTATGGAATATGGGCAATAATAATTACCGTTATATCTGTTGTTGCTAAAGAAGTTATGGCGCAATATGCCTTTTGGATCTACAAAAAAACATCAGTTAAATCTGTAAGGGCTGATGGCTGGCACCACCGTAGTGACGCTTTATCATCATTGTTGATCCTTGTGGGAATTCTTTTTGGAAGCCGCTATTGGTGGATTGACGGAGTAATGGGGATATTTGTATCACTTGCATTGTTTTATGCAGCTTATGGTATTATAAAGGAGTCGGCTCAAAGTATAATGGGTGAGGAACCTGATAATAAACTTATACAAAAACTGGAGTATATTTCTTTTGAAGTAATTGGGCAAGATGTGCACCTGCATCATATTCACATCCATAACTATGGCGATCATACTGAGCTTACCTGTCATATTAAATTACAGCCCGAACTCACACTGCATAATGCACATGAGATAGCAACAAAAATTGAAAATGCAATCAGGGAGGAAACCGGCATCATAGCAACTATTCATATGGAACCCAAAAAGCTGAATGTATGAGGCTTGAGCATTTTTCGTAATAAATGTACAAATGCTATTTCCTTCAAACAGCCTAAATTCTGCTTTCAAATTCTGAATGCTTAAGATTCAGTAATTTTTAAGTACAAATCAACTGGGTGGAAATGGATTCTAAATTAACGCTACTGCCCCGGATTGAAATAAGGGACATATGATTTTATTGCAAATCAGAAAAATGTCTGGTGAAACAAACAAAGAAACAACGAAATTTTCGTTGTTTCTTTGTATATGCCTGACTTTATTCAGTTTTCAGTTCGATTAGCTGAGCATCTACTGATTTTATCAGATTTAATTTGTGTTCAAATTCTTTCAACTTATCCACTTCTCCGTCCAGTTCGAGAAAAAGCAAGCCTTTATGTGAGCACTTGTCGTTAATATTGCCGTGCAAACCAAGTCTGGTTCTGATATAGCATCCCCAGGCAGTTAAAATTTTTTGAACATTTTCAACAGCTTCCTCACGTGATCCGATGAGAATAAGCATTACATGTTTTGTCATACAGGTTAATTTTGGTGATACAATTAGCTTCCAAAAATACTAAAACGGTTTAACTTTCACAGAATGGGTGATAAATAAATTCTTAACAGGGTTTTAGAAGAAAGAAAATAAACAAAAGCAAAAGATAATGCGAGAATTTGTAAGATATTTGGAATCAGGTTATTGCGCCTGGATAAGGCGGAAATACCGGATTTAGAAATTCAGTAAGTGGTGTGACTTTGAAATTGAATTGCCTGATCAAGGCTCGTTCATAGTCTCCTGCCTTTCCAGTTATAGCCTGAAAATATGGATAAAAGGGCAACAGATAAAATATAAATGGCATGAAATATCTGAAAGGGAACAAACCATTTTAAAAGTCCGGATTTATTAAAAAACTTTGAAGACGGATAAAGCAGAATCCAATCGCTTAAAAATTTTAATATCCAACTAATCAGGATAGGTAAAATTAAAGCTGAGAAAAAAATCGCAGAGATTGAACCGGCAATCAGAAAAATTGAATTAATAAATACTATGGCTGCTACCAAAGCAGTAAAAGTATTGGGATAAGCTCTGGTTTTTGAACCCCACCTGATTCGTTGCATAATGAAATCATGAATATTTGCCGGTGCTTTGGTACTAACGACTGCTTTACTGGATTTGAGAAAATGTATGTTTTTAGCACCATAATTATCTTTAATCCAGTGCATTAAAAACATATCATCGCCTGAAGCCCAGGTATTATCGGTTTTATGGTTTTGAAATTCAAGAAAATGCCGGCGTGAGAAAGCAAGGTTTGCACCATTACACATTAATGGTTTATTATGTCCGAAAGCTCCGGCACCAGAAGCAACGAGACCCATAAATTCAAGTTCATAGAATTTACCGGATATACTTTGTTGTGGTTCAAAAATTACCGGCGCACTTATCATTACCGGTTTAAAAGCCTCATAATATGATACGAAAGCTTGCAACCATTGTTTATGAAATTTGCAATCGGCATCAGTAGTAATGATCAGTTCACCTTTGGCTTCAGTAATCCCAACTGCAAGAGCAGCTTTTTTGCCTTTGGCTTTCTCTTTCTTCTCAGCTAAACGAATAAGCTTTATCTTATCAGTGAGGTTTGCAATTTTGTTCACTTCTTCAGAGGTATTATCAGAAGAGTGGTCGTCAATCACAATGATTTCGTAATTTTCTCCGGAGAAATCCTGAACGAGCAAATCGTTCAGACACTGGGCAATATTCTGTTCTTCGTTACGGGCGGCAATAACTATGCTTACTGAAGTTGATGTTTTATTATTACGATTAAATGTAAACGGTTTCAATTTACGCCACCCCGATGACAGCCATACAATGAGGCAGAAATATATAAATCCGGCTACAAGTATTGCAATTACGGCTAAAGTCATTTGTTAAGGTTGTTTTTATATGGACGTAAAAACTTAAGGTTGAAAACGAACAATGCCCCTATAATTGCCGGTAAAACCAGATTGATCACCCATAATAAAGTGGATGCAGCTATAATGCCAACAGATGTGTCATTATCCATATTACCTGAATTTTCAATAAAAAAACCAATTAAATACAAAGAAATGCTGCCTCGAATACCAAGTTCAGAAAGAGCAATGGTGGGAACTACTGTAATCGCAAAAAAGATCAGGGGTACAAGTATAAGGTATTGTGATGCAGGAAGTTTGATATCAAAAGCAAGAAGCAATAAAATAAACTGTAAGGAAAAGATCATGTATCTTAAAATGCTGATAAGGAAAACAAAGGCAAGTTCGCGGCTTTGATAACTTTTAAAAATATCCGTATAACGTTTTATTTTTTCATGCTTGTGGGGAATCAGTCGTTCAATTAAAGTTGAAACATACTGGAAATTCAAATAAAATAAGATCAGAAAAATAATACATAACAATGACAAAATGACTATACCCCAGTAAATCAATTGGTTCGGAAAAAGTGAAATATCAAACAGACGTGGCATGAAAAACAATAAAGCCAGTAATCCGAATACAATAGTGGAAAGTAATTGCCCCATGCTTCCAATAAAAGTAATGAATACTCCTTTCAAAGGATGCAATTGTTTGAGAATAAACACTCTGCCAAAATATTCACCAATGCGGTTAGGAGTAAAAACACTGACCGTAACTCCTGAAAAAACTGCTTTGAATGACTGGAAAAACGAAATATGTTCAAATTTCCCGATCAGATACTTCCATTTTTGTGCTTCCAGACCCCAGTTAACAAACATTAGTAAAAAAATATAGATCAGAAAATACAGAAAAGCCCGGTTTAAAAATTGATCTTTTAAAATTTTGACTACCTGAAGAATATCTCTTTTTTGAAATAATTCCCGATATATGAACCAATATGCAAGCAAAATAATGATCAGTTGCAACAAGAAGTTGAGCGATTTCCTTACTTTTGTATTCATTTTAATAATTTATCTTTTGGAAAAAGACCGCATTATTCTTGGCATTGACCCCGGCACCAATGTTATGGGCTATGGTATAATCCGCTGCAAAGGTAAGAACCTTAACGTTGTTTGTTTAGGTTCAGTGACTTTTAGTAAAAAAGATTCGCATATTTTAAAACTCAGTAATATTTTTAAAACCACTCTTGATTTGATTGATGGGCATTTGCCGGATGAAATGGCTATTGAAGCTCCTTTTTATGGTAAAAATATTCAGTCAATGTTAAAATTAGGTCGTGCTCAGGGTGTAGCAATGGCAGCAGCGCTTTATCGCAAGGTTGAAGTTTTTGAATATTCTCCGCGCCGTATCAAGCAGGCTATTACAGGTAATGGTAATGCATCAAAAGAACAGGTTGCCGCTATGCTTGAAAATCTGCTTTCGGTTGTCATTGTTGATAATCTTGACGCCAGTGATGGTTTGGCAGCAGCAGTTTGTCATTCTTTTCAAAAATCAGTTGGGTCAGAAGCTGCAAAAAGTCATAATAGCTGGAAATCCTTCATACAGGAGAATCCTGGAAGAATAGCATTAAAATAACAGCTGCAACAAATTTTCAATGATAAAACCCCGGATTTTCGGGGTTTATTTTTACATAAGCTTTTGAAAAGTTTTCCACCACCTGTCGGGAATATCGTTGTCGCAAGCTTTTTTGTAATCAGCAAAAGAGCATGGAATGAGGTTATGCCTGCGGTATTCATTTTTAATACTTTGTTTTGAACCTATTTCCATCCACCAGCGATCGGTATTTTTACTTCTATAAAAAACTATATCATCTTTTCCCGAATTCACTGACACATGATATTTAAGAAAATCATCGGCATTAACTGCCGGATCTTCATTTTTGCGGTTGTACAGTCCTTCAAGGAAATACCATATCATTTGCGCCATTAGTTGGGCTGAAAGCTCACGATTGTCGTATTCTGAATTATATTCAAAAAATCCAATTGCCGACAATTTATCTGACAAACCGGCGTAACGTGCGATCTGACAAGCTTCGTCGCCAAAAAAGCCATTGGGTCCGGCAGTGGCATGCCCCGGTGAATCGCCGGCACGAATAGCTCCCATATCAAAGCTTAGCAAATCACAATTTCGGATGAGTGGTTCTATTTCTATTAGGTTGCCTTTTATCATTCCAAGACGGTGAGTATCAAAAAACAGATTATCCATTAGCTTGATTAGATCCTGCTCAACATAATAGCTCTGATACCCGATAATACTATAATTGAAAAGATAATTGGGCTGTTGTAAAATGATTTTCCTGAGATAATTTTCTGAATGGGTATCATCATCACCGTTGCTGAAATCAAATTTTCTGTCAACAGCAACAATATTGATAATCTGCTGTAACTTTTCGTATGCTTTATAACAGCCATAGGTAAGATCCTGACTTCCTCCGATTATTATGGGAATAACATTGTTTTCAAACAATTCAGTTATTATGTCAGCCAGGGCAACATAAGTATCTTCAACTCTTTCTCCCTGTCCGATATTACCAAGATCTACAATGTTCAGCTTAAAAGTTCCGGGCTTTAACTGATACAAATGTTTTCTCACTAAATTGCTTCCTTCGTGCGATGTCTGATTATCAACAGAGTACCGGCTTTCTTCCACGCCTATAATGGCTGCATTGGCTATTGAAATGTCAGGAAATGGAGCATCGGCAAAATTTTTTAAAATATGATCCGATAATAAATTTTGTCCTTCTTGTTTGGGAATAAATAGCTCAGGATCAATTGGTTGTAAGAAATATTTATTTTCCATCAGTGAAGTGTGAAATGATGTGTTCCGGCATTAAAAAAAGTAAAGAACCAGGATTGATTATAAGAATATCTTTCTTTGGTCTATTTCTTTTTAGCTCTTGCAGTTTTTTTAGTTCCTTCCTTTTCAATGATTTCAAGACATTGCTCTAAAGTCAATGCCTTGGGATCCATTGTTCTGGGAATTTTGTAATTTGTCTTTCCCATTGCAATATAAGGTCCATATCTGCCATTGAGAATTTTAATATCATCGCGTTCTTTAAATTCCTTGATAAGTTTTTCTTTTTCTGATTGTTGTTTTTCAAGGATTATCTCAATAGCGCGTTCTTCCTTAATTGTCAGTGGGTCATCAGTTTTTTTAAGTGAGAAGAACTTGTCATCGTGTTTTATATATGGTCCGAAACGTCCTATTCCAATCTGTAAATCCTTACCTTCATATGAACCAATGGTCCTCGGAAATTTAAAAAGTTCCAGGGCATCTTCAAGAGTTACACTTTCCATACTTTGTCCTTTTTTCAAACCGGCAAACTGAGGTTTTTCCTCACTATCCGACTCGCCAAGCTGAACCATTGCCCCAAAACGACCTAATTTAACATATATGTTTTTACCGCTTTTCGGGTCTTTACCAAGAAGTCTTTCACCTTTTGCCTTTTCCGATTTTACGAGTACCTCTTTAATACGCTCATGAAACGGATAATAAAACTCACTGATCATTTCATTCCATGCCTTATTGCCCATCGCAATTTCGTCAAATTCTTTTTCAACCGTTGCAGTAAAATGATAATCAATGATATTCATGAAATTAGCCACCAAAAACTGATTTACAAGCGTTCCAATATCAGTAGGGAAAAGTTTATTTTTCTCGAAACCAACATTTTCTGACTTCATTGATTTGGTGATCTTTCCATTTTTCAGAACCATGGTTTCAAAGCTGCGTTTAAAACCTGTTTTATCTCCTTTTTCAACATATTCGCGTTTCTGAATGGTTGAAATGGTAGGAGCATATGTTGAAGGACGACCAATTCCAAGATCTTCAAGCTTTTTTACCAGCGTAGCTTCAGTATAGCGATGTGGTTGTTGAGTAAATCGCTGTGTGGCAGTCATTTGCAGCAACTCGAGAGGGTCTCCTATATTCATCGGGGGCAAAATATCGCCTTTGCCCTCTTCACTTTCATCATCGCTCGATTCCATATATACTTTCAGAAAGCCATCAAATTTAATGACTTCACCTTTTGCAACAAGTATTTCAGGAGTAGTGGATATTTTAATATCTACATTGGTTTTCTCCAGAATTGCATCACTCATCTGCGAAGCTATGGTTCTTTTCCATATAAGCTCATACAAACGCTTTTGCGAAACATCTCCCTCTATAGCACTGCTGCTCATCAAAGTAGGTCTAATAGCTTCGTGGGCTTCCTGCGCACCTTTGGTTTTGGTGGTGTATTTGCGTGTTTTTATATAATCCTTTCCATAAAGTTTTTCAATCTCAGTTTTTGCTGCTGCCAGCGCATTATCCGACAGGTTTACCGAGTCAGTTCTCATATAGGTTATTTTTCCGGCTTCATACAGTTGTTGAGCAACAAGCATGGTTTTTGATACTGAAAACCCGAGTTTCCGGCTGGCTTCCTGTTGCAGTGTTGAAGTGGTAAACGGAGGTGCCGGTGATTTTTTTGCCGGCTTTGTTTCAATATTGGCTACACTGAATTTTGCCGGTTTGCATATTTCAAGAAATGCAAGAGCTTCATCAGTAAGTTTCAATTTCTCAGGCAATTCAGCAGTGAATGAATAGGTTCCGTCATCGCGCCTGATTTCAAACAGAGCAGTGATTCTATAATAAGCTTCGCTAATAAAGGATTTTATTTCTTCTTCGCGTTCAACAATTAATCTTACTGCTACTGATTGCACTCTGCCAGCTGACAGTGCTGGTTTTACTTTTTTCCATAAAATTGGAGAAATTTCATAACCTACCAGACGGTCCAAAATACGACGAGCCTGTTGGGCATCAACAAGTTGCTTGTTTATTGAGCGCGGGTTCTCAATAGCTTTAAGAATTGCATTTTTTGTTATTTCATGAAATGCTATACGCCTAACTTTAGACTCTTCAATACCAAGAGTTTCAACAAGATGCCAGGATATGGCTTCGCCCTCACGGTCTTCGTCAGTAGCTAACCATACTAATTCTGAATCTTTGGCAAACTTTTTTAATTCACTGACAATCTTTTTCTTATCAGGAAGTATTTCGTAGTTTGGCTTAAAATGATTTTCAATATCAATACCAAGCTGGGTTTTTGATAAATCCCTTACATGACCAAACGATGACTTAACCTGGAATTCTTTTCCCAGAAATTTTTCTATTGTTTTGGCTTTTGCAGGTGACTCAACAATAACAAGATTTTTCGACATAGGTAATTTTCTGAATTGTTGTGAGATTTTTTAAAAACGGGCACAAAGTAACGCAATAAACTTAACTTGTTATATGAAGACTTTGTTATTCTCAAAACAAAAGTTTTTTACAAATGTTGTTAATATGTTAATTTTGCTTGAGTTTTGGGATAATTAATTCCGTGATTTTTATTTTTGTAATCTGTAACCGAATAATACATTGAGCAAGAAACTATATATAGAAACCTATGGCTGTCAGATGAATTTTTCTGATAGCGAAATAGTGAATTCCATTCTTGTTGACCATAGGTTTGAAGTAATTTCAAATCCTGAAAATGCTGACCTGATATTTGTTAATACCTGTTCGATCCGTGAAAATGCAGAAAAACGGGTAATGCGCCGCCTAAATGAACTAAAGCGTTTTAAAAAATCAAATCCCAGACTGGTGATTGGAGTATTGGGATGTATGGCTGAACGTATGAAAGAATCATTGCTCGCCGAAGCAGTGTTTGTTGATCTGATAGCCGGTCCGGATTCATACAGAGATCTGCCAAAACTTGTAGATTTAGCTGAAGGCGGACAAAAAGCTATTAATGTCATCTTGTCAGCCGATGAAACCTATGCCGATATAAATCCTGTAAGACTGGATAAAAACAAGGTTTCAGCATTTATTTCAATTATGCGCGGCTGCGAAAACTATTGTGCTTATTGTGTTGTGCCATCAGTCAGAGGAGTTGAACGCAGTCGTGATCCTGAAACCATTTTACAGGAATGCCGCATGTTATTTAATCAGGGGTACAGGGAAGTGACCCTTCTGGGACAAAATGTTAATTCTTACGACTGGGAGGATGAGAGCGGCAATTTAGGTTTTCCGCAATTACTTAAAAAAATTGCATTGATAAACAAGGATTTAAGGGTCAGGTTCGCAACTTCACACCCAAAAGACCTTTCGGATGAGCTGATTGCTACCATGGTTCGCAATGAGAATATCTGCCGTTCAATACATCTGCCTGTTCAATCGGGCAGTTCACGTATCCTTAAACTCATGAACCGGAAATATGATCGTGAATGGTATATGGATCGTGTGAACGCAATAAAGAAAAATCTACCCGACTGTGGTATAACTACTGATATCATTACCGGCTTCTGTAGCGAAACTGAAGAAGATCATCAGGAAACCCTGTCGCTGATGCAATGGGTTGAATATGACTATGCTTATATGTTCAAATATTCTGAACGTCCGAGTACAATAGCTGCAAAAAAACTTGCTGACGATGTTCCGGATGAGTTGAAAAGTCGCCGCCTTGAAGAGATCATTAACTTGCAGCAGGAGTTGTCGTTGAAAAGCAATCAGAAGGATATTGGAAAAACTTTTTCAGTACTTGTAGAAGGCACATCAAAGCGGTCAGACAAAAAATTCATGGGCAGAAATAGCCGTAACAAAGTGATTGTGTTTGCAGATTCCAATATAAAACCTGGGACATATAAAAATGTAACCGTTACTGATTGCACAGCAGCCACACTTATAGGGAAACTGGCGGAGTAATAAAGATACAGATATAAGGCTTCTCTGAACTTTTAAAAAGAACAGTCTGTTACAGCTTCTTTATTTCATTTTTAATATTTGTCCATGACTCAGCCGGAACTTTTGCCCCGAAATACTGGATAACATTCCCTGACAATAATGCACCTACTTTTCCACTTTTGTCAAGAGACAGACCCTGTGCCAGCCCATGAAGAAATCCGGCTGCATAAAGATCGCCGGCACCGGTAGTGTCAACAACATTTACCGGAATTATATCTATGTGATGGGTTTCATTTCCTGATTTTATTATTGAACCTCTGGCTCCGGTTTTTACAACAGCAATTTCGCAAATCCCAGCCAAATGAGCAAGTGCCGGTTCAGGTGATAAACCTGTGAAAGCTTGTGCTTCTTCTTCGTTGGCAAAAATAATATCCACATATTTCCCGATCATATTATTTAAGAAATCCAGATTTTCCTCAACAACATTATAACTTGCGAGGTCGAGGGAGATTTTTAGCCCGGAATTTTTTGCCAGAATAAAGGCATTTTCAATTAGTTTGTGATTTTGCACCATATAACCCTCGATATGGAGGTAGTCATATCCTGTAAAAATTTCCTGTTTCAGGTCAGAAGCCTCAAGTTCAAGCGCTGCACCAAGAAATACAGCGAATGTTCTTTCTGAATCAGGAGTTACAAATGCAATAGCAGTACCTGTTTCGGTTTCCGAAATAATAAGATGTGGGTTAATGCTACTGTTTATTAGATCGTTATGAAAAATTGTGCCAAGCCGGTCTTTGCCTGTTTTTCCAATAAAAGCAGTATTGTTGCCCAAACGGGCTAATCCATGAATAGTATTGGCAGCAGAGCCTCCCGAGGTTATCTGCTGGTTAAAAGCGGCAGTTTTTTCCAGTAATTTGTCAATAATACTTCGTTCAACATGTTGCATGCTTCCTTTTGGTAATTTAAAATCCTTTAACCATTCATCGTCGGGAAGCGGAATAGCAATATCAACCAATGCGTTACCAAGTCCGATTATTTTTGTCATTTATAATTGAATTAATATTGGATTGCAAAGGTCTAAAAAAAACAAGAAATTCAAACTATTTGAAGCGCAGGACTATTTTGTTCGGTTTTCTTGCCTAATACCGATTGGCAAAATATAACAGACCAATTATCGCTCCGCTCAATTGTTCTGAATGTTTTAACCACCGGCATTAACGATTGTAATTTACAAAACAGCTTGGACTATTTTGTAAATACAATTCGTATAACAACCAAATTCGTCAGATTTTATTTGATAAATGAAAAACATGTAGTTTTGTGCATATTTAAAAACACATTAAATTTTGACTTTGATGAATGATTTTCAAGACATTATATATATTGGAGAGATGACATTGCCCGGTACTGTGGGGCACATACTGGTTTTGTTCTCAACTTTTACTGCAATTGTTTCGGCTATTTATTTTTTTCTTTCGAACCATAAAAATGAAATTGAGAAACAAAAACTTTTCCGTGCTGCAAAATGGGTTTATATTGCTCATGTTCTGAGCCTTGCAGGCGTTGGCATCATTCTTTATTATCTGATCTTCAGTCACCGGTTCGAGTATAATTATGTGTACCGTTACAGTTCGGTGGCACTTCAGGCAAAATACATAGTAGCATGTTTGTGGGCAGGTCAGGAGGGTAGTTTCTGGGTTTGGGCTATACTTCAGGGACTTTCAGGAATGATAGTTTTGATGAAAGCCGGTACATTCAGACCTCAGGTAATGGGAATTGTTTCTTTATCACAGTTTTTCCTTACTTCTATGTTGCTGGGTGTAAGGGTTATGGGTTTGAAAATAGGGAGCAGTCCTTTTGCCCTTTTGCGTGAAATGCCTGAGTATGCCGGAGAAACCTTTTTCAGTGATCCCAATTATGTTGAACAAATTGCGGATGGTGTTGGTTTGAACCCTTTGCTTGAAAATCCCTGGATGGTAAGCCATCCTCCTGTTTTATTCCTTGGTTACGCACTTTTTCTTATCCCTTATGCTTTTGCTTTAACAGCTTTATGGAAAAAGGATTATACCGGCTGGATTAAACCTGCATTGCCCTGGGTATTGGCAGCCTTGATCTTTTTGGGAGCAGGAATATTGTTAGGTGGACGGTGGGCATATGAGTCATTGACTTTCGGAGGATTCTGGGCATGGGACCCTGTTGAAAACGCATCATTGGTGCCATGGCTGGTCATGGCAGGCGCTTTGCACCTGATGTTGTTGGCTCTTAAACGAAAACAACAGTTGCATGCTGCATTCATTTTTGTATTCCTGGGGTTCCTGTTCGTTCTTTATGCTGCATTTCTTACCCGGAGTGGCATACTTGCCGAAACCTCAGTACATTCATTTGGTGCTGATAAAAAGTATTTTCAGCTCGTACTTTTTATGGCTGTATTTTTTGTCTTACCTTTGGTATGGCTTGTATTAAACTGGAAAAAGATCCCTCAGCAGGAAAGTGAAACCATGCTTTCACGCGATTTCTTTCTTTTAGCAGGAAGCATTGTACTTTTACTATCGGCATTTCAAATAATATTTGCTACTTCCATTCCGGTCATTAATGCTGTTTTAGGAAGCAATATGGCTCCGCCTGACGACCCTGTAACTTATTACAATGGCTGGCAAATACCTTTCGCACTGATGATAGCACTATTAATAGGGCTATCCCAGTTTTTGAATTATGGGAAAAATCAGGCAGGGGTGTTCTTTCGCCGTATTCTGTTTTCTTTATTGATATCAGCAGGCTTAACCATTATTTATGCAGTTTTTGTGCCGGCGCGTTTCATGAATTTATTACTGCTGGGATTCGCTTTGTTTGCGGTATTCGCTTCGCTTGATTATTTGTTCAGGTTTGCCAGAAAAATGCATAATCTCCCCGGCGCAATTACTCATATAGGTTTTGGGATTTTACTGGCTGCCGTTGTGATTACATTTACAAACGAAAAAACTATTTCAAAGGATCCTGTTATTAAAGCTGAAAATATTAAGCTGATAAAAGGACAAATGACACGCCTTGGCGAATATCACGTCGTATACAGTAATCGGAAAGCAGTTGTTAATGAAACATTTTATACTCTTGATTTTCTGAAACTTAATGCTGATAGCTCCTATTACCTCGATTTTACGCTCGTACCATCAATCAACAGACATCCGCAAATGGGGCAAGTAAGCAACCCTGCAACACGTCATAAACTTACCAGGGATATTTATACCTATGTGAGTCATGCTCATGAAGTTGATTTTACTGATGAGAATGGTCTTAGCCTGCTTTCGCGTGAGATAATACGGCTTGGAGATACGATCATGGCTATGCGGAGTATGATAATTTTTGATAGCCTGAAAGTGGAAATGCCCGGGGATGAATTTGAGAGAATAGCGCTGAATGCTAGATTTCAGATTATAAGCATGATGCAGCCAACAGAAGAAGTCTGGGTAAGATATAGTATTGAAGGGCATACTGCTTTGTTTGAAGATGCTTTTCTTGAAGAACAGAATATGAAGCTCAGATTTGAAGGGGTCGGAGATAAGCCTCATTCAATTATCCTTGGTATTTACGGTGTTTCTGAAGATCATATTGTGGTTCATGCTGTCATATTCCCATTTATCCGATTGTTATGGCTGGGAACTTTCATAATGCTTGCCGGATTCCTCTGGGCGCTGATAAGAAGGATCAGGGCTTTATGAGTGAATATGAAATTTGAATGTTTTAATTTTTTTATTTTCTCAGCTATAAATATTACCTGCCAATTATTGTTCTGATGCATAATAGTTACCTTTGCCGCATATTTACTTTTTTTTGAAATTACATTCAATGATGAACTACCTGCGTCTTACGATATTCCTAACTGCTTTCCTTTTTTTTGCTTCCTGCGAAACAGATTTTGATATTAATGCTGATTGGAAGGATATTACTGTAGTGTATGGAGCTTTGAACCAGAACGATAGTATTCATTATATCAGGATCCAGAAAGCTTTTCTTGGTAAGGGCAATGTTATGCAAATGGCTCTTGAGCCTGATTCCAATCTTTATCCGGGAAAAATCAGTGTGATGGTTGATGAGTATTATAATAAAAGGTTGAACAGAAGATTTGAACTTGATACAATAACGATATACGATAAAGACACAGGCAGGTTTTTCAATGTGCGGCAACCGGTATTTTGCTTTCCGGCTGAACTGAGCCCGGGTTTTGATTATCATCTTATAATTCAGAAACCTAATGGCGAGGCTGTTTCTTCCGAAACTCCACTTGTAGGTGATTTTGGTATTATAGTTCCGGTTGAAAATTCTACCCTGAATTTTAACCCTCCGGGTGGTGCTGAATCACGTATGTTTAAATGGAGACCGGCAAGGAATGCAGGCCGTTACCAGATGGTCATGCATTTTAATTACCTTGAAGTGAATACTGACACAGGCGATTCTACATATCATTACACTGAATGGAAATCCACCTTCATCAAGCCCGGAAAGGAGAGCAATTCTGATATTGAACTGGCTTTTACAAATTCAACATTTTTTTCAATGATTCAAAATCAGGTTGAGAAAAAGGAAAATGTAAAACGTTATGCAGTAGATGTTGAACTCACCTTTTATGTTGCCGCTTCCGATTTGAGTCTTTATATTGAGATAAATGAGCCTTCATCAAGTATAGTGCAGGAAAAGCCTGAATACACTAATATTACCAATGGCCTGGGTGTATTCAGTGCCCGGTACCAGAAGAAGCGGGTGCATTTACTGCATCTTAACACCATAACCAAGCTCATGGAAATGGACGGATATAATTTCCAGTGGATTCCTACTAAATGATCCCCGGGTCTGACTAATTGTCATATGCATAATTCTGTATTTATTCTTTCCCTAAGCTCCTGACCTTTTTCTTTTACTGTAGCTATATTGTTGATTTTCAGCCAAAGATTAATGTGTTGCGTTTCTGTGTAAAGAGAAAGATTTGCTATTCAGCTACCTGACAAACAATTCGATTTTCTATCATGGCACAATCCTTGACTGCCCTAAAGTAGTTTAAAAAATTTTTAACTGAAAATATTATATACTATGGGAAAAATAATTGGAATAGATCTTGGAACAACTAACTCATGTGTTGCTGTTATGGAAGGTAGCGAACCTGTTGTTATACCTAACAGCGAAGGACGCCGTACTACACCATCTATAGTGGCTTTTACCGAAACCGGTGAGAGAAAAGTAGGTGATCCTGCTAAACGACAGGCTATTACCAATCCTAAAAAGACAGTTTTCTCCATTAAGAGATTTATGGGAGAAACTTTCGACAGAGTTCAGAAAGAAGTGAACCGGATACCTTATAAGGTTGATAAAGGCGATAATAATACCTCTCGTGTTCGTATTGACGATAGACTTTATACCCCTCAGGAAATTTCGGCAATGATATTGCAGAAAATGAAAAAAACAGCCGAAGATTATCTTGGAACCACTGTTAACGAAGCAGTTATCACAGTACCTGCATATTTCAGTGATTCACAGCGTCAGGCTACAAAAGAAGCCGGTGAAATTGCCGGACTTACAGTGAAAAGAATTATAAATGAACCTACTGCCGCAGCCCTTTCATATGGTCTCGATCAAAAACATAAGGATATGAAAGTTGCTGTGTTCGATCTGGGTGGAGGTACATTTGACATATCAATACTTGAACTTGGTGATGGCGTTTTTGAAGTTAAATCAACAAACGGTAATACTCACCTTGGAGGTGATGATTTTGACCAGGCTATAATTGACTGGCTGGCAGAAGAGTTTAAGAAAGATGAGAATATTGATCTTCGTAAAGACCCTATGGCTCTGCAACGTTTGAAAGAAGCTGCAGAAAAAGCCAAGATTGAGCTTTCAAGTTCAACATCCACCGAAATAAATCTGCCTTATATAATGCCTGTTGATGGTATTCCAAAGCACCTGGTGCGTACACTTACAAGAGCTAAATTTGAACAACTCACTGATAGTCTGATCAAAGCTACCATTGAGCCATGTAAAAAAGCTCTCAGCGATTCAGGATTCAAGGCTTCGGAAATTGATGAAGTCCTTCTGGTTGGCGGTTCAACACGTATTCCTGCTATTCAGAAAGTAGTTGAGGAATTTTTTGGAAAAGTTCCTTCAAAAGGTGTGAACCCCGACGAAGTAGTTGCTGTTGGTGCCGCTATTCAGGGTGGTGTTCTTACAGGTGAAGTAAAAGATGTGCTGCTGCTCGATGTAACCCCGCTTTCACTTGGAATTGAAACCCTTGGAGGTGTGATGACAAAATTGATTGAATCTAATACAACAATTCCTACCAAGAGATCAGAAGTATTTTCAACTGCTTCGGATAATCAGCCATCAGTGGAGATCCATGTTTTACAAGGTGAACGTCCAATGGCAAGTGGAAATAAGAGTATTGGCCGATTCCATCTTGATGGGATACCACCTGCACCGCGTGGGATTCCTCAGATTGAAGTAACATTTGATATTGATGCTAACGGAATACTAAATGTTGCTGCAAAAGATAAGGGTACTGGTAAGTCTCAGCAGATCAGGATTGAGGCTACAAGCGGATTGAACGATGATGAAATTAAACGTATGAAAGCTGAAGCGGAAGCAAATGCCGAAGAAGATAGAAGACTCAAGGAAGAGGTTGATAAGATGAATAATGCTGATGCACTTGCTTTTCAGACAGAAAAACAATTGAAAGAGTATGGTGATAAAATACCGGCTGAAAAGAAACAACGTATTGAATCAGCACTTGCACGACTGAAAGAAGCACATAAAAATCACAATATTGCTGAAATTGATGCTTCAATGGCCGAACTGAATTCTGCTTGGCAGGCTGCCAGCGAAGAATTATACAAGGCTACTCAGGAACAACAAACACAAGGTCAGCCTCATACTGACCCGGGTACTTCTGAACCTAAGAGTGGAGATGATGAAGTTACTGATGTTGATTTTGAAGAAGTTAAGTAACTATGAATATACAGAATTAAGCAATGGGCCGCTTTCGATTTCGGGAGCGGCTTTTTATTTGCAAATTTTTACAATAGTAGTATCATCATCGGTTTCAGTGCCAAACCATATTGTTGTAAAATCGCCGTAGCTGCCTACACCACAGGCTTTCCATGTTACTTTCTTCCACATTCCTAAATTTAATATGGTTTCATTATGACCTTTACTTTTGCTCCACATATCTATTGCATCTTTGGCAAAACTAACAGCATCCGGATAGTTGTAAGTTGAAAAGAAAGCTATTTCATAACCCTCGCTTTTGTATGATGTGAGTTCTTTTGGCTTATTTATCGCGCAATACCTATTCTCGTGATTATTGGTGTAACAGCAAGGTGTCCAGGAGCCTTTGTCCGACCAGCTATGCATATTGCAGTCTTTGTCATTAAATGGAAAGTTCTCGCTTAAATCGCGGCAATGAGCCTGTGCTACGTATGTAAGCGAAGGTGATAGGGTAATAGGATCAAGCCCGTTTTGTATTCTGTAATTATTCAGCTCTTTGTATAAAGCATCTTCATACTCACTCAGGCAAACAACATTGTGAGACTCATGATCAGATTTATAAGTCGTTTCTGAAAAAGGCAGTAACCAGATGAAAAACAATGGTAACCACAGGGAAAAATGAACAAAGATCATAGAAACAAGGATTAAATGTGAATAATTATAAAGGTTAAAAACTGTATAACACCTTTTTTGTGTAGATTTCTGATACCAATTATTCTGATATTTGTTAATGATCCTTTATTTGTTTCGCTCAATGGTATAATGAACCAATTGTTCAAGAGAACGGGTCATAGCTCCCGGTTCAAAGGTTTTAAGGATTTCAAGTGCCTTATCACGATATAAAAACATTTTTTCAGTTGCATAACTGATGCCTTCAAGATTCTTAACCTTTTCAATTACAGCGTTAACTGTATCGGGTTCAGCATTTTTTTTTCTTACTGCAGAAATTATCCTTTGCTTTTCAAAAAATCCGGTTTGGTTCAGTGCATAAATTAAAGGAAGGGTCATTTTTTTCTCTTTCAGGTCATTCCCAACTGGTTTTCCTGCACTATTGTTTTTCTGATAATCAAACAGATCATCTTTTATCTGAAAAGCTATTCCGGCGTATTCACCAAAAGCATGCATACGTTCTGGCATATCGCCAGGAGCATTTACTGATACAGCTCCTGCTTTGCAGCAGGCAGCAATCAGCGAAGCAGTTTTCTTTTTGATGATCTCAAAATATATTTCTTCTGTAATATCCAGCCTCCTTGCTTTTTCAATCTGAAGCAGTTCACCCTCGCTCATTTCGCGGGTAGCATCAGAAACTATCTTCAACAGATCGAAATCATTATTGTCAAGAGATAACAACAGCCCCCGTGACAGCAGATAATCACCGGCAAGGACAGCAATCTTATTTTTCCATAAGGCATTTATTGAGAAAAATCCTCTGCGTTTATGCGAGTCATCAACAACATCATCGTGTATAAGAGTAGCAGTATGAAGCAGTTCAATCATAGTTGCCGTCCTTTGGGTACGATCGTTGATATTGCCGCATACTCCTGCTGAAAGAAAAACAAACAAAGGTCTCATTCGCTTACCTTTATGGGAAACAAGATAGTTCATAATGACATCGAGCAAGGGAACGGAACTTTTCATCGAATTTCTGAAAGAAGTTTCAAAATCCTTCAAATATGACTCGATAGGCTCTCTGATATCTTTAATGCTGGCAGAATTCATTTGGTAAGTGCCTTTGATTGATGTTTTTTTGTGTTCGGAAATGAAATCTATTTGGGGTTCAAAACTATGTCTTTTACACTTTAAATACAGTCAATATCAATACTGCACTATAAGTCAACGCCTGTTTTATGTGTTTGTTGTTCAATGTCTCACGGTTTGTATTTTCATTTTTATATATGTAAATCATGAGGTTTTTGAATTTATGTCTTATTATCTGCTCATTCTTCTGTTTGTAAATATACAGTACTTTTGCCGAAAATATTTTTATCATGTCAGGTTTTCTTTTTCGCGATATTGTTTTTGGCCCGGTTCGAAGCCGCAGATTTGGTATTTCGCTGGGAATTAATCTTTTACCATTAAATAAAAAGGTTTGTTCATTTAATTGCATTTATTGTGAATGTGGACTTACCCACGATACTTCAGAATCCGATTCTGAAACTTTTATTCCGGGAGAAATTATAAAGGAAACAATGGAGACTAAATTTGCCGAACTGAAAGAAAGAGGCATAAGTCCTGATAATATCACCTTTGCCGGTAACGGAGAACCAACTCTGCACCCTGATTTTCCTGAAATTATTGATGCTACAATCCTTTTATGCGACAAATTCTTCCCTGATGCTCAGATAACAGTACTTTCAAACGCTACTACACTTGGCAATGCCAGAATAAAAGAGGCACTATTGAAAGTTGATAAGAATGTTTTGAAGCTGGATGTAGGAACTGAAGACTACATGAAACTGATCAATAATCCGGTTTGGAATATTTCTTTGCCTAAAATTGTTGAAAACCTTAAGGAATTTAAAGGGAATCTCATAATTCAAAGCCTGTTTTTAAGAGGCACAGTAAATGGAGAATATTTTGACTCTTCAAGCGACGAAAATGTGAATGCATGGCTGGAGTTCATTAAAGAAATTTCACCACGTCTGGTAATGATCTATCCCATTGACCGCTCAACTCCATTATCAGGTCTTGAAAAATTATCGTACGACGAACTTAACCGGATCGCAAAAAAGGTAAACGAGCTGGGAATACAAACCGAGGTGTATTATTAATTCCTGTGTTTGAACCTATTGGTTTTTCTATATCAAAGATCAGGCAGAATCGTTTAATAAAGCTTACCTTTGTTAGTTCCGAATTTAATGATCACCTGTCATGATTGACTATCCGGAGAAAATATTGCTGGCTTTTGGAGAAACATTTTCTGATAACGATCAGATATTCAATTGGTTGCTTAATAACGGTTATCCTGAGTTGGCAGCCCTTTCAAGCTCAATGCGGGGAAGTGAAGAAGCTACAAAATGGCTGCTTAATAATGGGTATCCTCATTTTGCAGCTTTCGATCTGGCTGTTGACGGGAAAAAAGAAGCCTACGAATGGCTGATAAAGCATGATTATAATTTTCTGATAATATTTACCGATGCCTGTCTTAAAAAGCCTGAAGCCATAAACTGGCTCAGGCAAAACAATCTTGAGATATTTATCCGCCTTGCCGATAAGATCACTTTTTTCAGGCACAATCAAACTTTTAATATTTATAAAAAGAGGTTTAACTAATCCTTAAAAACGGCATACTTATTTGAACCATCGCACCCTGTAACCTATGTTAAATTCCATAAACTCGGCGCGATTAAAATTGATGGCACGCACATTTACCCCAAGCGACAATGTTTTATAAATATCAAACCTAATTCCAAGTCTTTGATACATCTGTTTGAAACTGCCAAACTGTGAATGCGCGGCATAAATGCCAACACCGCCCACAAGTGTTAAGCTGCCTATTATCATTTCAGGTTGCAAAATGTAGCCTACCGAAAGATTTTTAATAGTTCTGTCGCCTATTGTTCCGTCCGGATTTACCGTCATGCCCCACCAGTAATTCATGTCTCTTCCTATCCCCAGCCTTACAGCATTGGAAATCTGATTTAAATAAATTAAGCTCCAGCCATATACGGAAAAATAATTGGAATCCGGTTCAAACTCCACAAGCTGATGAATACTTCCCACCCTCATCAAAAGCAAATCATGTGACCGTTTTAACTTCTTCGCTTTCTCCATTTTTTTATAATCGGGACGGGGTACAAATCTGTATCTGAACTCCGCATGTGGAGAGAAAATATTGAAACCCCGGTTTGGCCGCTTTAAACCGCCGTTGGAAAAATGGATAAAGCTCATTCCCGCACAGAGATCATACTTGGGGCTTAAATTAAAAAACATTTTTAAGGCAATATCCAGATGTACCGTAAAAGTTCCGCCAATTGCTATATTTTTAGGATTTTTCAGAATGTCAAAACTTTTCCAGTTGTTTGTTAATCCGCATTGAAACTCTGTGAAAAATTCCACTATTTTAAGTCTTACAAGCGGCTGTCCCAATATACCGTAATAGGATACCGGATAGCCAATTTCATACGAATTGCCAAAATCTCCCCTTGATATGCCAAAACCATAATACGGTCCTTTGTAAACTCTCTGCCAGTGAGTATAGCCGGGGTTTTGCCATAATACTTTCAGCGAAAATGCCTTATAATGGTTTATTATGTTGTTTTGTAGATTATCACCCTTTACAAACTGATTGGTGGGAATTACATTTCCGTACCCAAAGCTGCCTGAAATAATAAAGTTTTGCTTTTTGTCTTTTGGGTTAATTGAATCCTGTGATAAAACAATACCATTTAACAAGATACCTATTAATAAAAAATAGAGTCTCATTTTAAATTCTTTCCACTTTAGATATTTTAGTCATATAACCTTTTAAGAAGTTACTTTATTTATTTGAAGACCATACCGAGATGAGGGATAAACAGTCTTTTTTTATAAAAAAATATTTTCTCACAATTAACTTATTATGTAAGATGTGAATTGATTATAAATACTTTGGCAGCCGCATCATTTTTCTTTCGGTTTAATTTTATAACCTAAAAATTCACCAAATTTAAATCCCAGATTAACAGAGAGACCATTGAAAGCATTTTTATTATCTTGCTCATTATACCTTAGTTTAAAATTAGGAGAATAACGGTAGCTTACTCCAAGAGACATTCTGAAAGCAGTGCTGACGTTTAATTCCATTTCAACACACGGTTCAACAACAAAACTTATAGATTTTGGATATGATTTATGTGTGTCGTAATCTTTGTTAATTATATCTGTATAAGTTATACCGGCGATACCAATCAGAGTATTTGCAGTAAAGTGTAACAGTTTACGGGGTGAATTAATGTATTCAAGAAGAACACCGCCGTAACCGCCTGTTAAATGATAATCCCTGTCAATTTCTTCTATATCCGAAGGTGGTGTTATTTTTCTTGTAGGCAGCAATCCGTAGCCTGCCAGTCCAAGTACGTATGAGTGATTTAAAATTGCTCCGCCCCTCCATCCTAAAAGTAATCCATTAATACCTCCATCCAGTTGCGAAGCTTTAATCTCAAAAGTTCCGTAACCTCCAATACGTGCATCTTCACTTCTGCCAAACAATGTTTGCATTTCTTCCCTTTGGGCACAAAGACATAAATTTGAAAACAATAAAGTTGAAATTAATACAAACCTTATTATTGTTTTTTTTGCTAAAATTTTCTTAACCATGGCTAATATATTTTTAATTGGATTATAATAAATTTTCCTACTTATTCTACTTTTCTGTTTCATCCCGTTTTTATAATGGTGACAAGTCTCCATTCATTCTTATTCAAAAAACATTTAATGAATCTGAGTAAATCTTGGTAACCAAGGCAATTGTATTACAGAGATTGCATTGGAAGACGGTTTTTGTATATTATCTTTTTGTTCATTTTTGGCTTAGATAGTTTTATTTAAATGTTTTAAAAATGCATTATTTATTTTCCGCTTACTTGTTTCCATTTTGTTTGTTTCTGAAAGTATTGCGTGGTAGTTTCAATGTATTGATCGTAGGATTGTTGTAGTAAATTTTGTGCTTCGAGTAACTCTGACAGTGTTATGATGCCGGCATTGTAGTTATCCTGACTTATTTTCAGGTTTTGTTCAGCAGATATAATGGTTTTTTTTGCAAGTAAAACCTGGTGATATACTTCGTTCAATCCATTTTGTACATTTTGCATTTGCTGTAACAGTAATTCGGTATTTTCCATTTTTGTGTTTTCAGCTTGCTTTATTTCAAGCTTTTTTTGCCTGATTGCGTGCGAGCCACCCCACCAATCCGATAAAGGAACAGAAAGGGTAGCAAACACCATCCCAAAATCGCTCTTCATACCATCATCCTTTTTAATATCGAAGTTCATGTAGTTATAACCTGCACCTATTGCGATTGTCGGCAAATTTTTACCTGCTTCCATATCGTGCTGCAAACGACTTACTTCTACCGACTTATCCAACAATTTGTATTCCGGACGATTTTGAAGATTTGAGGAATTTTCTTCAAAAGATGCTTTAACCAGTGGCATAAAGGTATCAAATTGTGGTTGCTGAATATCGAAACTATCAGTTGGTATACCGATTTTTTGTCCCAAAGCCATTTTAAGCATCTGCAAGCCGTTCTCAAGTTTTAATTTTTCACTTTCCAACTTGTTTTGTTCAAGTTCTACACGTATAAAATCATTTCTTGTAGTAAGCCCTGCTTCTACGGCAATTTTTATATCAGACAAAATATTGGCAAGCATATTTTCTGAATTTTCAACTGTTTTCATTTTTTCTCGTAATGATATAAGTTGCCAAAAGTAGTGTTCGGTTTCGAGGAGAACTTCGTTTTCAGAAATCTGCTTTTGCAGTTTACTTACTTCTAAGCCGGTTTTTGCAAGCCGGTTTCCATTCCATATCTGTCCTCCGGCAAATATTGGTTGCGCTGCTTGTACACCTGCAATCATTCCGTTTTTTAACATTTCTATTTTTTGTGGTTCAGCATTACTCAGTGCTTCGAGCGCATTCGGGTCTATGGGTGCGCCTTGTTGCATTCCCCATATTATAGCAGGATTAAAGACCTCCATCATCGGCTGCATCATTGTTGATAAATCCATTTCCATCGAAACTATTGGCTTATTTGATGAGAATCCTAATCCTATTGCACTTATTTTTGGAAAATAGTTTGTAAACGCTTCTTTTTTTTGTTGCTCTGCAATTTGAACTGCTAATTCGGCATTTTTTGATAGTGTATTATTTTTCAAAGCCAATTCCCGACATTGTTCCAATGTTAATACATTTTGTGAAAATAGCGGGAACAAGGAAATTACACACAAAACTGATATTATAATTGTTTTATTCATTATTTTAATTTTAAATATTTACTTTGATTACATCTTGCTTCCTATATGATAACCAATAGATTACAGGCATAACTGTTATTACCAGCACCATTGAAATCAATGTTCCAAAAAAGATAATTGCAGCCATTCCTGACCACATGGGGCCTCCTGAAATTATCATCGGCAAAACTCCCATTGATGCGGCTGCTGAAGTAAGAAAAATCGGTCGCATTCGGCGTTTACCCGCGTCAAAGGATGCCTCACGGACAGACATATTTCTGTTGAAGCGTAAAAATTCGATATAGTCAAACATTATAATACCGTTGCGAAGAATAATCCCGATAAGTCCGATAATTCCCAAAATAGCAAAGGCGCTGAAATCAATACCTAAAACCCAAATACCGAATGCTGCCCCAAAAATTGCCATAGAGGCTGAGATCATTACAATAATTGCCAGTTTGATTTTTTTGAAATGAAAAACGAGAATAAAAAACATCATTGCGAAAGAAATAACCATAGCTAAATACATCGGAGACATTATTTCGTCTTCAAACGCAGGCAAGCCACCATGTTCGTATTCAACATTTTTCGGTAAAAAAGGAGCAATTTCTGTTTCTACAAACTTATTCACTTTTTTGAACACAATATTGGGATACTCATCACGCTTCACATCAGCGAGTACGCTTAGTGACCGTATTCCATTCCGATGTGTAATAGCGCTTTCGTTCCACAGAGGGGTTATTTCTCCTATTTGACGTAAAGGAACAGAAGCGCCTAGTAAACCCGAAATTGGTGCATTTGCGATATCTTCAACTACTTTTTTTGGATTTTCAGGTCGTATTTCTACCGGAACTGCATAATTTTCCTCCCATAGATCTGTAATCTTTATTCCGGTTGTACTCATGGCAATACCCAAAGAGGTGAAGATTTTATTAATGCCTAAACGTCCGGCTTCAGTCTGATTCAGCTCCACGCTAACGATAGGCGAGGGTGTCTCGAAACTGGTACGTACCCACAAACATTCATCGAGTGATTGCAAAAAACGTATTGTTTTTTCTGCCTGTAATTTTAGATCATTTATATCTTCTCCTATAAAACGGACTTCAATCGGAGCATCTACCTCCTGAAAATCAAGTTGCTTAAAACGCACATAAGCTTCAGGAAAATAAAAGGCATATTTGTTAGTAAATACATCTAAAAGTTCTTCCGTAGCTTTGTTTGATATTGTATTTACAATAAATTGCCCATAGTTTTTAGAAGGCATATTTGGAGCATAAACCACATGAAAACGCGGTGAACTGGTCCCTATAAAAGCCGAAACAGATTTCACACGCTTGTCCATTCGCAGAAGATGCTCCAGACTATCACAAACAGCGGCTGTTTTTTCAAGCGGGCTGCCGTTAGGTAAATATATCTCCACGGCAAACTGATCGCGTTCGGCAATTGGCATCATTCGCTTGGGGAGATTTATAAAAATAACTACACCCAAAAGTACCGATAGTATACCGGCTCCCATCGTTATTTTCGGATAAGTAAAAACCTTTTCAAGTAACCATTCGTAACCTGACTGAACATAATGGAGCAGCGTTTTTCGCTTTTTCCGGGTACTTCCGTCATGCAAATACAGGATACCTGTTTTTATCAGAAAATATTGAAGTATCGGAATGACAAGCATTGCCACTATAAGTGAAATAAACAATGTTATATTAACAGCCCAGGGGAAATGTAAAAGAAAATCGCGGATTGTACCGGTGTTTGTAAATATAACAGGAAAAAAGGTAATGCTGATAGCCAGCGTCGCAGAAAAGATGGACTTGAAATACTCCTGAGCACTGCGGATTGCAGATTGCCAGCGGTCTTTACCCATATCAAGCTTATCAATATAACTGTCTACTATGACAATAGAGTTATCCACAATCATTCCTAATACAGTGATCAAAGCAGCCAGTGTAATCATATTAAGTGGAATGCCAGCTGCGAACATAATTGCCATAGTGATAGAAATAGTTATGGGAATTGACATTGCCGATACTGCTGCAACGCGAAAGGGCAACAAAATCATTGTTACCAGGATTACAGCCAAAATAGCAATGAGTAGTGATAGAAGAAAATTGTTTATTGAATATTTAACAACTTTTGGCTGATCAACTATGCGGTTGATATTAACGCCTTCAGGAAGTTCCTTTTTGTATTTCTCCAATACTGTATTTACTTCTTTTCCAAAAAAAATGATATTTGCTGATGGATTTACTTCAACTGACAACAATACACAACGTTTACCGTTGTGGGTGATGAAATTTTCCGGGGTTGGATATTCACGTTGTACACGCCCAATGTCTTTAACCCGAATAACATTACCATTTGGGTCTGAAAATATTATCTGATTAGCAATTTCCTGTTCGCTGTGAAAGCTTTCTTTAATATGAATCGGTGCAATTATTTGCTCATTTTCCAAATATCCAGCAGTTGTCGTAAAGCCTTGTGCCATCAGGTTTGCAATCATCATTTTTGATCCGATTCCGTACTTTGCCAGTTTTTCATTGTCAACATAAATGCTGATCTGTTCTTTCTGAGAGCCATAACGCCGTACATTAGCCACATTTGTCACAGTTCGAAGACGATCTTCTAGTGCATCACAATAGGCATCAATTTCACGCATTGTTTTGTCGTCTGACTCCATTGTGATGAGCAGTGAAGCAACATCACCAAAATTATCATTCGCAACTACTGCTAACACACCTGCAGGCAAAGATGATTTAAATAAACTCAATCCATGTTTAATTTTTGACCAAACAACGTCTTTATCCTTTACTTTATCTGAGAGTTCCACAAAGACATAGGCTATTCCATTTTCTGATTTGGAAATAGTTTTTTTACGATTGACTTCAGTAAATGTAAATAGATAACGTTCAAGTGGCTTGGTAAGCTGCTCCTCCACTTCAAACGCTGTGGCACCCGGATATACGCCTGCCACAACGCCCTGACGAATAGTGAATTCAGGCTGTTCTTGCTTGGGCATTACTACAAGAGAATAAATGCCTGCCACAAACAATACCGTTATTACCAACAGTATAATTTGGCGGTTATTCATTGCCCATTGAATAGTGTTATTATTGTGTTTCATTTCTTACCTGTTAATTGAAATTTTGCTTCCTTCTCTAACTTTCTGAAAGCCTTCAATAATAAGTTTGTCGCCTTCCGTCAGTCCGTCAGTTACAGTAATTCCGTTGTTGGTCAGATTACCGGTTTTTACAAGGCGACGTTTAGCAATCCCGTCATCAGCTAACCAAACGTATTTGTTACCATCAGCAGCAATTTGGATTGCATGAAATGGTACGACTATTTCAGATACATCTGCATCTCCTGAAAGCAAAACTTTGCAAATCATTCCCGGCATTAGTTGTAATTGTGGGTTGTTAATACTGATTTTTGCTTCGTAAGTATGCGTCAGAGGGGTAGCAGCTACACCTTTTATGTCAATTTTCCCTGTAAAGACGGCGTTATTAAGTGCTGAGACGACAATCTTTGCTGTTTGTCCTTCGGTGATACTACCAATTTCATTTTCGGGAATAGATATTTTAATATTAACTTTATTGATGGAAATAAGTTTAAATGCTGTAATACCTGGCATAATACTACTTCCGGATTCAACCCTGCGAGAAGCGATAACGCCGGCCCAAGGAGCATATAGTTTGCAATCATCCAGATTTTTTTTTTGCTACGGCAGTCATTAATTTTGCCTGTTGCAATCCTGTTTCTACCTCTACCATCTTTATATCGGGCAAAGAACCATTTTCATGAATTTTTAAAAGCCGGTCGTAAGCATCCTGTGCCTGTTGTTGCTTAGCGAGCATCAATTGATATGAATTATCGGCAGTTGCTGAATTAAGAACGGCAAGTAACTGCCCTTTCTGCACCTTTTGCCCTTCGGATATATACACTTGCTCCACAGTACCCATACCAGAAAATGAAAGTGATAGAGCAACTGATTCTTCAACTGTACCAATGTAGCTTTTTTCGCTTGCTGTTTGCGAGATTATAAGCTCAGTTATCTTTACCGGTATGATTTTTTCTTCATTTTTCGTTCCTTTCTCTTTAGAACATGCGATAATACTACACAACAGCATCATTGTAAAAGCTGATTTTAAATAATTCTTCATTTTATCTATTCTTTTATTTGTACTCTATTCCGTTCGTTGGAAATCGCTGAGTAATACAAGATAAGTACTCACTTCGATTTCAAAGAACAATATTACAGCTAAAAAACATGCTAAATATGTATAAAATACCATGATATTGTTATAAATTACTGATATATTGAAACAGTATGCGTATTTTTGCAATAAAAATTTAAATAAAAATGAAAGATAAAGTCACACAAATTGATCATTCCGAACTGTTTGAAATTTTTGAAAATGAGAGTATTGAAGAAAGTTTTATAGCATCGGCAGATATAAGAAACATACTCTTATCAGAAAATATACCCGAAGAAGAGATCTTAAACTACCCTTATCTGACAAATGATTTAATCATAATCATTTACCTTGAGGGCTATTTCAAAGCAAAAGTCGACTGGCGCAACTATACGCTTGAGAAAGGCAGCTTATTGGTCATTATGCCGAAACAGGTATTTGAGATCAGGGAAATTTCGCCCGATGCAGACTCCATCGTTTATATTATGAAGAAAAACTTCTGGGATAATAATATTGACTTTTTTGAAACCATAGAATTAAAGCAGCATTTTTTTAAGGAAAGTGGCTTTCAGCTTTCTGAAAACAGGTTGAATGAAGCAGTTACACTTTACCATCTGATAAAGCAGAAACTAACTGAAAAACATCTTTTTTCACGACAAATTATTCAGCACTATATAAGTGTGATGTTCTATAATGTGTACGCCCAGCTACAACAACAATACAAACAGAAGTCAAAATACAAACTACATACGAAAGAATACTTTTTCGAACAGTTTATGCACCTTGTTGAGCGTCATTTTAAGGAAGAGCGCCAAATCACGTTCTACGCTGAAAAACTGCACCTGACAAGCAAATATCTTTCTGAGGTTATTCGCTCTGTAAGTGGTATGACGGCAGGTCAGTGGATACAGGAATATCTGATAATTGAATCCCGTGCATTACTGAAAATGGGAAAAATGTCAATTAAACAAATAAGTAACGAATTGAATTTTTATGACCAGTCACATTTTGGGGTATTTTTTAAAAAACATGTTGGCTGCTCGCCAAAAGCATACCAAAAAAGATGATTTTACGAACCTGGAAACAAGTTATTCTATTATAAATCATCCTGTAAAATGGAATGAAAATAAATTCAGAAACAAAATTCATTAAAATCTAAATCTCTAAAATTAAGTCATTCAGACTTCAGGATGCTTTATTTTTTATAAAGCCTCAATATATTTTGTCCTTAATATTTGGTCAACATTTAAGAATATTTTATATATTTGAATATCAATTAAATAAATAGCAGAATGTTTAGATAGAGAGTAATGCAGGCTTTAATACCTTTAAAGTCTAAATCCTGTATGGATTTTATGATACCTAAGCCCAAAAACTATAATTAAACTAGTTTTATTATAGTGTATCCCAATCTTCTGACCAGTTTTAGACCAGTCTCAAACGAAAGGAAATCAGAAACACCCATAAAAAAAAGTAACAATAGAGCGGGTAATTGGACATGTTTAATCAGACCACAAGTTAAACTGCAACTTTTACAAAGGAGTGGTGAGCGATAATATCAATATTATGTTAACTGCCGCTGCATTTGACTTCAAAAGGATGTTGAATAAATGAAGATCATGTTTCTGTCTATTCTTGATCTTATTTTTCTACAAAAACAAAGTAGATTGGCTTTTTAAGGCTTGACTACTTACCCGCACTTTGAGAAACCGCAATTATTGCAGGTAAGGCAACCTTCAATATAAACAAGGCTGCCTGAGTTTCCACATTCAGGGCAGGTATGGCTGCCGGCAATGGTGCCGTCAGGTATGAATTTTCTCAATGCCCGTACTACTCCGTATTTCCAGGTGTTGATATTGTCTTCGGTGAGGGTGAGCTTGTCAACAAGGTTCACAACATAAGGCAAAGGCATACCATGCCGCAGAATTCCGCTGATTAGCTTGGCATAATTCCAGAATTCCTTGTCGAAAGAGCGCGATAACCCTTCGATAGTAACTTTATAACCATAACGATCTTCAAACTGGAAATCGTAACGACTTATACCTTTTTCGTTTCTGTTTTTTATTACCCAACCGGTGGTAACCCACGGAGGAAGATAAAACTCTTCTGCCTTACCGGTAAAAATCTCATATGGACGTTTGTTAAGCAGTCCTACAACTGCAATCCACTGTTCATCACTATTCATAAAGCGTACAACTTCAGCTTCCAGAATTCGCGGGCGGGGCGGTGCTTTGGTTTCATGAAAACCTTCAATATCTTCCTTGTTCTTATCGTTACTCACAAGAACACCTGCACGTGTGCCTTCACGGTAGATGGTCATTCCTTTACATCCACTTTCCCATGCTGTTTTGTACACTTCTCTTACAAGGTCTTCCGTAACGTTCCTTGGCAGATTTACAGTAACACTGATCGAATGGTCAACCCATTTTTGAATAGCGCCTTGCATCTTTACCTTGCTAACCCAGTCAATATCGTTTGATGTAGCTTTATAATAAGGTGATGATCTGATGATTTCCTGAAGTTGAGCATCGTCAAGATCTTTTACCACATCCACATCATATCCTTTTATTTTAAGCCAGTCAATAAATTTCGTATGAAATACATTGAACTCTTCCCACGAATCGCCATTATCATCAACGAAAGTTACCTTTACACTTTTATCATTGGGATTTACCTTTCTCCTTCGTTTATATGTAATCAAAAACACTGGTTCAATACCCGAAGTGGTTTGTGTACAAATACTTACGCTTCCTGTGGGAGCAATGGTAAGCATGGCAATATTCCGTCTTCCGTATTGTTTCATTTCTTCAATCACTTCAGGAGCTTCGCTTGCAATGCGGTTTATGAAAGGATTGTTTTTTTCGCGTTCGTAGTTGAAAATAGGAAAAGCTCCGCGCTGCCTGGCAAGTGAAACTGACGAGCGGTATGCTTCAACAGCAAGCAGCTTATGTATTTGCACTGAGAAATCAATAGCATCGTCAGAGCAGTAACGTTTTCCCAATGCCGCCAGCATATCGCCTTCGGCGGTAATGCCAATGCCTGTACGCCTCCCCTGCAGTGTCTTATGTCTGATCTTTTCCCACAGATTTCTTTCAATGAATTTGGTTTCGTCATTTTCAGGGTCAGAACCTATCTTTTTTAAAATCCCGTCAATTTTTTCTGTTTCAAGGTCAATGATATCGTCCATTATACGAAGTGCAAGGCGGGCATGCTTTGTAAATAATTCAGTGTTGAAAGTAGCATTTTCAGTGAACGGATTTTCAACATAGCTGAAAAGATTTATTGCCAGAAGCCGGCAACTGTCGTAAGGGCATAATGGGATCTCGCCGCATGGATTTGTTGATAATGTTTTAAAGCCCAGATCAGCATAACAATCAGGTATTGATTCACGTATTATGGTATCCCAGAAAAGTACTCCGGGTTCAGCACTACGCCAGGCGTTTTGAGTAATTTTTTCCCATAGCGCAACTGCATCAATTTCTTTAACTGCTATTGGATTATCAGAATTAATAGGAAACTGCTGACGATATTTGGTCTCATTCGTTACCGCATGCATAAATTCGTCGTCAATACGTACTGAAACATTTGCCCCTGTTATCTTTCCCTGCTCCAGTTTAGCGTCAATAAAATCGGCTGAGTCAGGATGTTTTATTGAGATGCTTAGCATAAGTGCGCCACGCCGCCCGTCCTGAGCTACTTCACGGGTTGAATTAGAGTATCTTTCCATAAACGGAACTATCCCGGTAGAGGTTAAAGCGCTGTTCTTTACAGGACTGCCACCAGGTCTTATATGCGACAGATCATGACCAACACCTCCGCGGCGTTTCATCAACTGAACCTGCTCCTGGTCAACTTTCATTATTGCACCATAGGAATCGCCTTTTACATCATCGCCTATCACAAAGCAATTTGACAGCGATGACACCTGAAAATTATTTCCAATACCAGCCATTGGACTGCCTTGAGGAACAATATATCTGAAATCTTTAAGCACCTCATAAATTTCTTCTTCAGAAATAGGATCGGGATATTTTCTTTCAATTCTGGCAATTTCCCTTGCAATCCTCCTATGCATCTCGTCAGGCGTTAATTCATAAATATTACCCTGACTGTCTTTAAGTGCATATTTATTAACAAACACACTGGCTGCAAGTGTGTCACCCTTAAAATATTCAGTTGAGGCTTTAATGGCTTCTTCAGTGGAATATGTTTTTAATTCTTCCTGATCCTGATCAGAATAATAGGAAGTATCTGATTGCTCTTCATTAGTCTCCTCAAAAATATTAGGGCGAATACGCTTTTCTTTGATCTGATTCAACAAATTCGATTTTTTACCTTCTTTCACAAAATTTTCCATGTTTTCTGAATATGCTGATTTTTAACGTCTTGATTTTTTTTAGCCGATAAGTCCCTTACACAACTTTGTGTAAACCATTCAATATTAATTAATTAGATTTAGGTTTGAAGTGTGGTTTTGGGTTTACCAATATACAATGATAATATTAATCGGTGGAAAAAGGTTATTAACAATTCGGAGAAATCCAGCCGTAATATATTGATAATAATTTGCAAAGGCTGTTTATTAAATTATTCTTCAACTAAAATTATGGATATAAAAATCAGATACTAAAATTTATCTTTCTGTAAAACAGATATTTAATACAAAAGCACATTTTAACCTTTTGAAAATATCATATATACTGCAACTCCGGCTAATACATAGCCAAATATTTTGCGCATTGCCTGTGCCGGGATTTTAAGGGCTATTCCCGACCCAAAATAAGCACCGATAATAAATGCTGCCGCAATTATCATTGCAAATTTCAAATTTAACTGACCCGCTTTATAATAATTGTATGCTGCAAGTATCCCAACAGGGGGTAGCATAACGGCAAGGCTGGTTCCTTGTGCCTGATGCTGACCCATGCCGGCAAAATAAACAAGGGCAGGGATCATAACAATTGCACCGCCAAGCCCTACCATACCACTAAACACTCCGGCAATGAGTCCGATAATAATTAAAAGAACTAAAACTGAAACTGACATAAAAATGATTATTTAAATAAGATGATGATTTTTAGCTTGCTAGATATCAGGATGCTTTTTGCAGATTTCTGATACCCGTTAAGAACAGGCATTCTGTATTTATGAAAGAAAATGAATTTGTGTGTATTGCTTATACCTATTTAACTTCGCTTCCATTACGGGTAAGCGACGACGGACAAATAAAATAAAGCTTTCCATCGTGGTCTTCGGCTGTAAGTATCATTCCGTGCGATTCAATTCCTTTTATATTCCTTGGTGCGAGGTTCACAAGTAAACACACCTGTTTGCCAATAATTTCCTCCGGTACAAAATCTTCGGCGATCCCTGAAACTACGGTACGTTTATCAATGCCCGTATCAATCGTTAATTTAAGCAGCTTTTTTGTTTTGGGAACCCTTTGCGCTTCCAGAATGGTACCGGTCCGGATATCCAGTTTTGCAAAATCTTCAAAATCAATCATAGGCTTGGCTGATGTGGTCGTAAAAGCATTGCTTTCGTTCTCAGCTTTGACTTTATTGAGCTTCTGAATTTGCTTTTCTATGGCTGCATCTTCAATCTGTGCAAACAATAGCTCCGGTTGATTAAGTGCATGTCCGGTTTTTAAAAGGTCTGGTTTACCCGCTTCAACCCATTGCAGCTTGTTCAGATTCAGTATCCTGTAAAGTTTATCGGAGCTAAAAGGCAAAAATGGAGCTGAAAGTATGGCCAGGTTTGCACACAACTGCAAGGATATGTTTAAAATTGTTCTTGTGCGTTTCTCATCAGTTTTAATAAGTTTCCAGGGTTCAGTCTCGGTGAGGTATTTATTCCCTATACGTGCAAGGTTCATTAAATCGTTTAAAGCTTCCCTGAATCTAAAATGCTCAATACTGTTTGAAATTCTTTCAGGAAATTCACTTATCGCCTTCAGTACTTCTTCGTCATTTGGCAATAGATCACTGCTTTCAGGTACTATTCCGTTGAAGAACTTATGCGTCAGAACTAATGATCGGTTCACGAAATTACCCAGAATAGCAACAAGTTCACTATTATTACGGGTTTGAAAATCCTTCCAAGTGAAATCATTATCCTTGGTTTCGGGGGCATTGGCTGTAAGCACATAACGCAACACATCCTGCTGCCCGGGAAACTCCTGCAGATATTCATGCAGCCATACTGCCCAGTTGCGCGAAGTACTGATCTTATCACCTTCGAGATTTAAAAATTCATTTGCAGGAACATTTTCCGGAACTATGAATGAGCTTTCGGTCTTCAGCATAACGGGGAAAATAATGCAGTGAAACACGATATTATCCTTACCAATAAAGTGGATCAACTTGGTTTCCTCGTCTTTCCAGTAGGGTTCCCAGTCAATTAACTTATCACTTCCGGATTTTTTTAAATCTGCATTTTTCTGTTCAGCCCATTCTTTTGTAGCCGAAATATAGCCAATTGGCGCATCAAACCATACATAAAGCACTTTGCCTTCTGCTTCCTTAAGTGGCACCTTCACACCCCAATCAAGATCGCGGGTAACAGCACGAGGTTGCAACCCGTGATCAATCCATGATTTACATTGACCGTAAACATTGGCTTTCCAGTCGTCTTTGTGACCTTCAAGTATCCATGAACTAAGCCATGGAGTATGTTTGTCAAGGGGTAAATACCAGTGTTTGGTTTCTTTCAGAACCGGTGCATTACCGCTAAGAACTGAACGGGGATTGATCAATTCGGTTGGACTTAGTGAAGTTCCGCAATTTTCACACTGATCGCCATAAGCTCTGTCAAAGCTGCAATGCGGACAGGTGCCTGTAACATAGCGATCGGCAAGAAATTGTTTGCTCTTTTCGTCATAAAGCTGCATTGAGGTTCTTTCAATAAACTCTCCTTTATTATATAAGGTAGTAAAAAACTGCGAAGCTGTTTCATGATGAACCGCATTTGAAGTGCGGCTGTATATGTCGAATGAAATGCCCAAATCAGCGAAAGAATCTTTGATGATTTTATGGTATTTGTCAACAATTTCCTGAGGACTTTTGCCTTCCTGCATGGCTTTGATTGTGATGGGAACGCCATGTTCGTCAGAACCACAGATATATACAACATCTTTGTTCTTTAGGCGCAAATAGCGTACGTAAATATCGGAAGGAACATAAACTCCTGCCAGATGTCCGATATGAACCGGACCATTGGCATAAGGAAGCGCTGCAGTAACTGTATAGCGTTTATGTATTTTCTTATTCTCTGTCATACAGAATGTTAATTATTTTTTCAATTATTTATATAAGGTGCAAAGATACGGATTTCTGTTATGCTGTGGGTTTGGCAAATCAGTAATCAGATAAAATTGCCATGCAATACTAAAACTCTTTAGCTTCCTGGATCCTAAAGCTGATCGGGATTTAATTTACTCAGTTTTGGCTTCATTTGAATACTTTGATCTGCACTGTTTTGAAGTTAACCTGTTCTGTCTAATATTTTGCAGTTTTAGTTTTTGTAAGATTATCTGCCTGTTTTAAAAATAATTAACATCTTAATTGATCAGTGAATCATTTCTATAATTCCGGAATAATAAATCCGTTTATCTTTGCAAGCGGTATTAAAATGCTGTGATCAACATTTAAAATTTTTAAAATCCAAATAGCAATGAAAAGTTTTAAGGAATATGATTTCAAAGGAAAAAAAGCCCTTATCAGGGTGGATTATAACGTACCTCTTGACGATAATCAGAAAATAACTGACACAAACCGCATTGATGCTACCATCCCAACTATACGGGAAGTGCTTGACAAGGGTGGGGCTGCCATACTTATGTCGCATCTTGGAAGACCCAAGAAAGGTCCGGAATCAAAACTCTCACTCAGCCATATTGTATCATATCTCGAAAAGGTATTTTCTACAACTATTCTTTTTGCTGATGACTGTATTGGTGAGTCAGCCCGTAATATGGCTGCAGGATTGAAACCCGGACAGATACTTCTGCTTGAAAACCTGCGCTTTTACAAAGAAGAAGAAGTCGGCGATGCTGATTTTGCCAAAAAACTGGCTGATCTGGGTGATGTTTATGTTAACGATGCTTTTGGAACTGCTCATCGCGAACATGCTTCCACAGCAGTAATTGCCAGATATTTCCCCAATGATAAACTTTTTGGGCTTTTGATGGAAGCCGAAATTAACAGCCTGAAAAAGGTTGTTCATGGTGCCGAACGTCCTTTTACGGCTGTTCTGGGAGGCGCCAAAGTATCGTCGAAATTAAAAGTGATAGAAAATCTTATCGGAAAAGTTGATAATCTGATAATTGGCGGAGGTATGATGTTTACCTTTATCAAAGCTATGGGTGGAAATATAGGTGGTTCGATGGTTGAAAATGATTTACTTGAAGTAGCAAAAAATATTATTGATGGTGCAAATTCTTTTGGAGCTAAACTAATACTGCCGGTTGATGTTATTGCTGCTGATGCTTTTGCCAACGATGCCAAACGTATTGAATGTTCAGTAGGTGAGATCCCTTCTGATTATATGGGGCTGGATATAGGTATGAAATCCTGTAAACTTTTCGAAGAAGTGCTGATGAATTCCAAAACCATACTGTGGAATGGACCTATGGGTGTTTTTGAAATGCCTAATTTCCAACATGGTACGAAGTATATTGCAACAGCAGTGGCAAATGCAACTCAAAAAGGGGCTTTTTCGCTTATCGGTGGTGGTGATTCGGTAGCGGCCATCAATAAATTCAAAATGGCTGATAAAGTCAGTTATGTTTCTACCGGTGGCGGAGCCATGCTCGAGTATATCGAAGGCAAAATTCTTCCTGGTGTTGCAGCTATTGAAAGCAAGTAATCATAGTAAATGAGATCGTATCATCTGTTTCTTCTTTCGGTTCTGAGCGGATTGCTGTTCAGCCTTTCCTGGCCTGAGCGAGGTTTTCCCTTGTTGCTTTTTGTTGCATTTATTCCTTTGCTTATTATTGAGAACCATTTTCTGAACCGGAAAAAAGAAACTTCTGTTTTTTCGATCATCCCGTATGTTTTTCCTGCTTTTTTTCTCTGGAATCTTCTTACAACTTGGTGGATCGTACATTCAACAGTAGTTGGAGCTGCTCTGGCTATAGTGCTGAACACTATATTCATGACTTTCTGGTTTGTACTTTTCCATTTTACACACCGCTCATTTATAAAAAAGTCACAGTCGTTTTTAACTTTAATATTTTTTTGGATCACTTTTGAGTTCATCCATCATCACTGGGATCTGAACTGGCCCTGGCTCAGTCTTGGTAATGGTTTCAGCGCTTATCCAAAGCTGATACAATGGTATGAGTTCACAGGAGTTTTTGGAGGCAGCCTCTGGATACTCATTATTAATATAATGCTATTCAATGCCGGGTCATACCTTGTAAAAAATTATTCGGTCCGAAGGCTAACTATTGAAATATGTAAGGTTTCGCTTGTAATTTTAATTCCTGTAATAATCTCATTAACAATATATTATAATTACAATTCTGATAATGGACAAGCTGTTGATGTAGTGGTGGTTCAGCCAAATATTGACCCTTATACTGAACAGTACGAACTTGATCCTCTTTATGTAGTTGACCGGAACTGGGATCTTGCAGTAAGGAAACTAGACAGAAATGTTGACTTCATCGTTTGTCCGGAAAGCGCTATACAGGAGTATATCTGGGAACATAAAATTGAATATTCGGAAAGTATAAGGCAATTTAAAAAATATTTACAACATTTTCCTGATGCCGGAATTGTGATAGGTTTGTCATCAAGAAAAGTTTACGGTGAAGGTGAAATACCTTCGTCAACTTCGAGGCAATTTACTGATGGAGTTTTTTATTATGATGCTTATAATACTGCTGTATTGATTGATACATCAGATGTTTTGCAGCTTTATCACAAATCTAAATTAACTCCCGGCGTTGAACAGATGCCTTTAACCCGATATTTGAAATTCATTGAAAAACTCGCTATTGACCTTGGGGGTACAGTTGGAAGTCTGGGTGTTGATGCCGAACGTACCCCATTTGTTACTAATAAGGGATTGAAAGTAGCCACAGCCATTTGTTACGAATCGGTTTACGGAGAATTTATCAGCGGTTTCATACGAAAGGGAGCTCAGATGATTTTTGTTATTACTAATGATGGCTGGTGGGAAAACAGCCCCGGTCATCGTCAGCATTTATTATTTTCGGTGGTAAGGGCTGTTGAAACCCGCCGATATATTGCCCGGTCAGCTAATACCGGCATTTCTTGTTTTATTAACAAACGCGGCGATATCATACAACCTACTGCCTATTGGGAGCCTGCGGTGATACGTCAGGTTATTTATACAGGCGAAGGTGAAACATTCTACGTTCGTTATGGAGATTACATTGCGAGGATATCAGCTTTTGGTTCAGTAATAATGCTTTTATCTGCTATTATATTCTTATTTAAAAACCGAAGTAAACTAATTATTTAATTTCTACATCATCAAAATTTACATAACTGATTAAAAAAGATTAAAAAAGGCTTCATTGTTAATATTTTTTTTAATTTAGCAGCCCGAAATGAGTAAGGGAAAACCTGAAGACATTTTCGGAGAGGTGGCCGAGTGGTCTAAGGCGCACGCCTGGAAAGTGTGAGTTCCGTGTGGAGCGGGACCGAGGGTTCGAATCCCTCTCTCTCCGCAACTAAAATATGCATCTGTTAACTAAATTATTATATTTGCGAATTAAAAATCAATTGCAATCAATTATGAAAAAAGTAATCGCTCTGCTGACCATTGCCGTTGTGCTAATGCTCGGAATTTCAAAACAGGTTTATTCTCAGGAAGAAGAGATTGAGAATCAGGAAGTTCAAACCGAAGAAACAATTGAACAAGAAGTTGCACCAACTCTAACTGCAGAAACTCTGACTGCTCCCACCACCGAAGGTAAGACTTTTCACCAGGTTTTAAAGGAAAAGTTTATTGAAGGCGGGCCTGAGTTTATGGGAATTATTTTGTTAACTTTAATTTTTGGTCTTGCTCTTGCCATTGAGCGTATCATTTACCTCAACCTGTCAACTACCAACACCAAAAAGTTACTTGACAAAGTCCAGTCATCGCTGAAAACAGGTGGAATTGAAGCTGCCAAAGATGTTTGTAAAAATACACGCGGACCTGTTGCTAGTATATTCTATCAGGGTCTCGACCGTTACAACGAAGGCATTGATGTAGTTGAAAAATCAATAGTTTCGTATGGTGGTGTTCTTATGGGACGTCTGGAAAAAGGTCTTTCATGGATTTCGTTGTTTATTGCACTGGCACCCATGCTCGGTTTCTTAGGTACTGTTGTGGGAATGGTTCAGGCTTTTGACGCTATTGAAGCTGCAGGTGATATTTCACCAACCATTGTGGCAGGAGGTATTAAAGTAGCTCTGTTAACCACAGTGTTCGGACTTATTGTTGCTATTATTCTTCAGATTTTCTATAACTATATCCTGTCAAAAATTGACGGCCTTGTTAATGATATGGAAGATAGCACCACTACATTCGTAGAACTGCTTGTTAAAAGCGATATGAAAAACGAAAAAAAATAAGTAATCAATGGAAAAAAATATCACAGTAAGAGTATTCAAGATAATTTCTGTTATCCTGATTGTCATTGCGGTTATAGGCATGGTGGCCGTTCTTATAAAGGGCGGACATGAGATGAAAGATAACCAATCAGTTCAGAACAGTATTCTTAACCCGTTTTTTATTACAGCTTATGTTGCTCTTGGGTTATGCTTACTGTTTGCATTACTATTTCCGATAATCAATATCATTGCTCAACCCAAAAAACTTATCAGGACGTTGATCGGAGTGATTGTGTTGGTAATTGTCGGAGTAATAGCATATGCCCTGTCTAAGAATGAATTGTCAGCATTTAAGCTAATGGAATATAATATCAGCGAATCATTTTCGCGCCAGATTGGAGCAGCTATTATAGTTACATATATAATAGCTCTTGGTTCTGTTGTTGCTGTTTTTTATGCTGAAATTTCAAATTTGTTTAAAAATTAAATATTTATAAAAATGGCGAGACCTGTTAATGAAATCAATGCCGGATCAATGGCTGATATCGCCTTCCTTTTGCTGATCTTTTTCCTTGTTACAACAACAATGGACGTTGATTCAGGAATTGTAAGGAGATTGCCTCCGCCACCCGATCCAACAGTCAAGCCCGCTGATATTAAAGAAAGAAATGTAATGAATGTTCTTGTCAGTAGTCGTGATGCTTTGATGGTAAACCGAGTGCCAAGCGATATAAGTACATTGCGAAGAACTGTCAAGGAATTTATTCAAAACAGGGGCAATCGTTCTGATTGGCCTGAACAACGTATTGAAGAAATTGAAGGATTAGGGAATGTGCCCGTTTCCAGAGGGATTGTCTCTCTGAAAAACGACCGTGGGACATCGTACAATATGTATATTCAGGTACAGAATGAGCTGGCTGCCGCATTTGCAGAAATGCGTAATGAACTCTCAATGGAGAAATTTGGAATAAGATACAATCAACTTACAAATAATGATTGGATTAATGCTATTAATAAAGCTATTCCAGTTGCTATTTCAGAAGCCGAACCAGAAGACGTAGGAGGAAAATAATATGTCAAGATTCAGAAAAAAAGGTAGTAAAACACTTACTGCAATTTCAACAGCATCATTGCCGGACGTTATTTTTATGCTTCTATTCTTCTTTATGGTAACTACGGTGATGCGTGAAACTACTCTCATTGTAAAAGTTAAAGTTCCCGACGCTACTGAAGTACAAAAAATTAAACGAAAATCTCTGGTAAGTTATATATATATCGGAACTCCCTTAAGAAGCCAGATATATGGTACTGAATCACGTATTCAGCTTAACGACAGATTTGCCACAATTAGCGATATTCAGAATTTTATTATTGCTGAACGCGAAGCCCGTGATGAAGCTGACAGAGGATTTCTTACCACATCATTAAAAGTTGATGAACAGGTAAGAATGGGTGTTGTAACCGATGTTAAGCAGGAATTACGACAAATTGGAGCTTTCCGTATTAACTATTCTGCCAGAAAAAGAGTAGAACAATAGTGTTGTGAAAAATTAATGAGCCGGGGTAGGTTTTTGAAATGAAAGCTTACCCCGGTTTATTATATCTGCGTATTTGTTTTTCCCTGATTATCTGATAATCTGGTAATAACTACAAACAGGGTGATAACCATAATTAAACTGGCAATTATTAGTAAGGGATCAGACACCTGTCCGATCTCGTCGTAATTATTCTCAATAAACTTTTTTTGGAATAAGAAAGCAGCAATTACTGCCATACCATTATTAAAAAAATGTACTATAATGGGAACCCATAAGGATTGGGTAATTACAAAAAGGTAACCGAATAAGATACCAAGTATCATGCGGGGAAGAAAACCATAAAACTGCAGATGCATTGCACTGAATGTAACAGCAGTTATCAACACTGACCAGTGAACATTGCCAAACCAGCGATGCAACAATTTTTGTAACACCCCCCTGAACAATAATTCTTCGCCAACAGCCGGGATCAGAGCTATCATAAATATGTTCACCAGAAATCCTCCTGTTGTTTTTACATCAAGGAAAGCTTTTGTGAGGTTTTCAGCGTTGATCTCAGATTGTCGCATCCAGGTTTCCAGTCCTTGTAACCAGACCGGAAGTTTTAACTGTTCGTTAAAAAGTGCTGAAACATGAATTAAAGGCAGAATTGCTATTATAATTATTATACTAAGAGCAACCACCCTGAGTTGAGGCTTACGGGTCAACCCTAAATAGCGCCAGATATTATCGCTGTCAAGAAATGCAAATAAAACAGGTGGAACAATGAATAGTCCAATTTGATTTATGATCTGGAAATATTTTAATAGTCTTACTACTTCATAGTTTTGATAATCGTTTAGCTGAGTCATAAGTGTTAAGGCATTACCAAAGAGCATTGTGGCGATCAGCCACCCGATCAACATAATAACCAACATACTGAACAATGAAAGCAGAATGAGCGCTATTATCTTTCGTATAGGAGAGATGTGTTGTAAAGATCCGGATTGGAAAATTCCCATGATTTTTTATTTAAGATGTAAAAATATTAAAAAAACTTAACACCGATCTATTGTTTTTACCTCAAAAATTACTATATTTGCTCTCTGTTTAGTCAAACAAATCATTAATTTAAAATTTGAAGCTATGGCTGGAGTTAACAAAGTAATTTTAATCGGAAATCTTGGAAGAGATCCGGAAGTACGCACCATTGAAAGTGGTGCCAAAGTTGCCAATTTTTCACTGGCTACTACTGAATCATATAAGAATAAAGAAGGTAACCGCATTGACCAGACTGAATGGCATCGCATTGTATTATGGAGAGGACTGGCAGATATTGCAGAAAGATTTTTGCGTAAAGGCAGCCAGGTATATATAGAAGGAAAGATAGTGTCAAGAAAATATACTGACAAGGATAATGTTGAAAGAACTGTTACTGAGATAATAGGCGACAATATGACTTTGCTCGGTTCCCGTCGTGATGATATCGGTATTGACACACCTTCTGATGAAAAAGATCAATACAGTGAGCCGCCGGCAATGGCAGAACCACAGGATGATCTGCCTTTTTAGTTACATCTGATTGAAGTTTGTATATTCATGTCAGCATTGATGACTGACTATGAACTGCTAAACTATTGATTAACAAAGAATAGTTATCTGATTTCAAAATACAAAGAGACTGAACATATAATATCTTAAGGATCGTAAATTGATATTCTAACTAAAGTGTTCTTTCTCAACCCCGAAGGGGTTGTATATTTGTAGGAAATTGGACAAATTCTATCCCTAAGCCCTGTAAGGGCGGAATAATCTAATTGAGGTATGTACTTCCCTAAATAGGGTTGACCGTTTTGGTTAATTATTAATTTAGTTTTGGTATAACCCGTAAGGGTCTTTGACCCTACGGGATGAAATTTTTGTAAAAAAGCCAATTTGACATCCTTTTATGAACCCTGAAAGGGGTGTAATTCTTGTAAAAAACGGCTATCGCTTTACCACTTACAAACCCTGAAAGGGTGAAATATTTTAATCGGGCGCTTCGAGAGCCTCAGCGCCCGGATTTTTAACAGACTCAGTGCCCATGCTCACAGCTCCGATTCTTCCTGTTTTTCAGAATTGTTCGTACCATCCCAGTCCAAAAAGTGCAAAATCGAACTTTACAGGGTCTTCAGGATCAAAGAGACGTAGATTTTGCGTAAGTTCTAATGCGGCTTTCCAATCATTTTGTTTCCGTGACAGAAGATTCAGTTTACGTGCAACCTGTCCGCTGTGAAGATCAAGCGGGCATATAAGTTTATCAGCCCCTGTACTTTCCCATATCCCAAAATCAACTCCGTTTAGGTCTTTTCTGATCATCCATCGTAAAAACATGTTTATTCGTTTTGCCGCTGAATTTTTCATCGGGTCAGGAAGGTGCTTAAGGGTTCGTGACAGGTGCTCTATAGCAAAAAATCTCTTTTTGAATCTACTGATGATCAGTGCCATATCATCTTCATAAGGAGAAAAAAAAGCTTTTTCGAGCGAACCATATTCATTGATAATATTTCGGGTAGCCAGAATAAAAGTCATGGCATCCAAACCGCTAAAAGTACGGTATACAAACCTGTTAAGAGTTGCTATTTCATGTTCGGAAGCGTGTTTTACAAAAACTTTGGGTTCAAAATCCATCATTCTCATTAATTCCTTGCCTGATTTTGTAATTGCGTGCCGCCTTCCCCATGAGATAACAGCGGTAAGAAATCCTGAAATTTCAATATCAGCATTATTACTGAACATGTGCGGAACCTCAATTGGGTCGCCGGTTATAAAACTTTTTGTGTTGTATTGAATATATTTTTCTTCAAGAAAGGATTTCAGGTTTTCGGGCTGTATCATGATGCAATAGATTAAAAAAAACCTTACCGCAATTAATACGATAAAGTTTTTTAAAAAGTAAACATGAGTTATTTAAGCAGAGTGAGTCTGAGTGATAATTTTCATTCCGCGATTGATTGCTTTTTCATTTTCAGGGATCAGATGATGATGCCTTTCGGGTAAGGATTGTTTCAAACCTTTGATAACATTTTCGAGTTCCACAATAGGTTTGATCTTTAAATATCCGCCCAGCACTATCATGTTAAAAGTTTTGGAAAGACCCAGTTTTGAAGCTTCGTCAGCAGCATCAATACGATAAATGTTAACATCCTTACGCTCAGGATGCCGTGTAATACCATTACCATCGTAAATGAGTGTGCCACCGGCTTTAACTGACTTTTCAAACTTGTCCATTGATTGCTGATTGAGCAATATAGCAGTATCGTATTGATTTAGTATTGGTGAGCTAATACGCTGATCGCTAAGAATAACTGTTACATTTGCGGTACCTCCGCGCATTTCGGGACCGTATGATGGCATCCAGCTCACTTCCTGATCCTGCATCATTCCCGAATAGGCTAAAATTTTGCCCATTGAGAGAACTCCTTGTCCTCCAAATCCGGCTATAATTATTTCTTCAGTCATCGTTAAAAATTTTTATTTCGATGTTTTCATAAATATTAAATTCATCTAAATTATTTCTCGGGGACTTTAATATCTCCAAGAGGATAGAACGGGAACATATTTGCTTCCATCCACTCATTTGATTGCCGTGGTGTCATTTTCCATCCTGAGTTACAGTTTGAAACTATTTCAATAAAGCTGAGCCCCATGTTTTTGCTCTGGTATCCAAAAGCAAGACGCATGGCTCTTTTAGTTCTTCTAACTGCTGCAGGGGTATGAACAGCCTGCCGGGTTACAAAACATGTTCCCGGAAGTTGAGCAACAAGTTCAGTGATCTTCAATGGATTACCCATAATTTGTACGTCTCGTCCATAGGGTGAAGTACTTGATTTCATTCCCGGCAGGGTAGTTGGAGCCATTTGTCCGCCTGTCATTCCATAAATCCCGTTATTTATGAAGATGATAGTGATATTTTCGCCACGGTTACAGGCATGAATTGTTTCAGCCGTACCAATGGCAGCGAGGTCGCCGTCGCCCTGATAGGTAAAAACAAATTTTTCGGGAAACAGACGTTTAATAGCAGTAGCCAAAGCAGGAGCACGACCGTGAGCAGCCTGCTGCATATCAAGGTTGAAGAAGTTATATGCAAGGACTGAACAACCAACAGGGTCAACGCCTATGGTTATGTCCTGAATATCCATTTCTTCAATTACTTCGGCTAAAATTCTGTGAGCTGTTCCATGTCCGCAGCCCGGACAGTATGACAGTATATTGTCAGTCATTACATTGGTTTTCTTGTAAACCAGATTTTTTTCCTGACGAATTTCTTCTTTGGTGAGTGTATGTTCCATCTTTTATCCTCCGATTAATTTTTGTTCCAATGCATGCAATACTTCAGTAGGGCTGGGAATGATACCGCCGAAACGTCCGAAATGCTCAACTTTAATTCTATTGCAAACTGAAAGTCTTACATCTTCGATCATTTGTCCTGCGTTCATTTCAACTACAAGCATGCCTTTGACCTTTTGTGATAATTTTGCTATAGCTTCTTCAGGGAATGGGAAAAGAGTAATAGGACGAAGAAGTCCGACCTTGATTCCTTTTTCACGACCCAACTGAAGGGCTTTCTGGCTAATACGCGCACTGGTACCAAAAGCTATTAAAATGTATTCAGCATCATCGCACATGATTTCTTCGTATCGAACCTCTTCTTTTTTCATTCTTTCATATTTGGCCTGAATACGAAGGTTAACCTGTTCCTGTTTTAATGAATCCAGTTCAAGAGAAGTAATAATGTTTCTCTCCCTGTTTTTTGGTTTTCCAAGAGTAGCCCATGGGCATTGTTCCCTGATCTGCTCTTCGGTGCGGCGCGGTTTCTGTTCGGGTAACAGCACTTTTTCCATCATTTGTCCTATAGCACCATCTGAGAGTATCATAACAGGGTTACGATATTTAAATGCAAGTTCAAAACCAAGAGTGGTAAAATCAGCCATTTCCTGAACCGATGCGGGAGCAAGAACCAGCAGTTTATAGTCACCGTGTCCGCCACCCTTTACAGCCTGAAAATAATCGGATTGTGAAGGCTGGATAGTTCCGAGCCCCGGACCTCCACGAACCACATTAACTATTAAGCAGGGCAGTTCAGCGCCTGCAATATAGGATATTCCTTCTTGTTTAAGGCTGATACCAGGGCTTGATGATGAGGTCATAACCATTTTCCCACAACCAGCGCCACCATATACCATATTAATAGCGGCAACTTCGCTTTCAGCCTGTAATATTACCATACCAGTACGTTCGTATGGTTTTTCTGCCATCAGATATTCAAGTACTTCTGATTGAGGAGTAATAGGGTATCCGAAATAACCGTCGGCACCGGCGCGAATTGCAGCCTCTGCAATGGCTTCGTTCCCTTTCATAAGTTTAAGCTCTTTTTTCATTCTTAACATATTTTGAGTTAAACAGAAATTAAATTTTTACGCGATAAACTGTTATGACACCATCAGGGCAAACAATGGCACAATTGGCGCAACCTGTACATTTATCGTTAATTGTTTCAGCATAATGATATCCCTTTCCGTTCACATTTTTGGCGAGCGCTATTACATCATGGGGGCAGGCGGGAATACAAACCTCGCACCCTTTGCAGCGTTCAATGTCAATGACAATATCGCCTATAACTTTTGCCATACTATGAGTTGTGTTAGTTATTAAGTACTTTATAATAATGTGGCGAAATTACATAATTAAAAGAGTTTAATTTGAATATTTAACATTAATTTAACACATTGAGCAATAATTTATATCAAGTTTAAATAAGGAAATGAAAAACATAGTGTGAGAACATGGATATGTCAAAAATGGGCTTTCAGCAGAAAAGATAAGGATCTAAGGAGTATTTTGATAATTTTAATAAGCTTAAAAATGCATCATGTCAATAAGTACCAATATATTTGCAGAGGAGTTTTTCAGAATTATACCATAAGGTTTGCCTTACCTGAACATTGTCCCTTAATCTGAGCTTTCAGAATGATAGTTGATCGTTGAAATTTTTATTTATTTGACAATGTTTAAGTGTTTTGATTTTTTGAAAGTGTACAAATGATTGAATTTAAAGCTAATAGTTATTAATATGGAAATTGAAAAAATTAAACTTGACAACATTGAAAACGTTGTAGTAATAGCTTCCGGTAAAGGAGGAGTTGGAAAATCCACAGTATCGGTTAATCTGGCTATTTCGCTGGCACGAAACGGTTTAAAAGTCGCTTTGGTTGATGGTGATATTTACGGGCCATCAATACCGCGAATGTTTGGTATTGAAGATTATAAACCTGAAGTTTATACTGAGAATGGAAAAGAAATGATGAATCCTGTGGAGCGGTTTGGTGTAAAGATCATGTCAATTGGATTTTTCATTACTCAGAACCAGCCTCTTATATGGCGCGGGCCTATGGCTGCAAGCGCAATAACACAACTTGTTGAGAATACTGTATGGGGTGAAATTGATATTATGATAATTGACTATCCGCCCGGAACCGGAGATATACAACTAACCACAATTCAGAAACTTGATCTGACAGGAGCGCTCATTGTTACTACTCCTCAGGAAATTGCCGTGAACGACGCACGTAAAGCCGCTTCATTGTTTGTGCATCAGGATATAGGGGTGCCTATACTGGGGGTTGTTGAGAATATGTCGTGGTTCACACCGGCCAAACATCCGGATGAACAGTATTTCATTTTTGGCAAAGGTGGTGGTAAGATCCTGGCTCAGGAATTAAATACTGAACTTGTAGGTCAGATCCCATTGGTGCAGGAAGTAGGCGAAACTGCTGAAAAAGGACTTAGTATTTTCAATCAGACTGATGTTAGTGTTATTAAAGCCTTCGATCAGATCTCGGAAGCTATATTAAAACGAGTTAAATTTGCAAATAGCTGATACTAAGACGTAAAATATGCCTTAGGCTCATGTTGAAACACTCTCTGATAATCCGGAATAGGAAGTTGAAACTGTTCTGAGATTGGAATATCCTTTACGGGATAGTAATTCATAAACATTTAGTAGTTAACTTTACATTTTTATAAAAACCGATTCAAAATGTTAGGTTATATTCATGTATATACAGGGAATGGCAAAGGTAAAACCACTGCTGCTATCGGGCTTGCAATACGTGCAGCAGGCGCAGGCAAAAGTGTATTTATAGCTCAGTTTGTAAAAGGAATGCACTATTCCGAGATTGAATCCTTAAAACGATTTGAACCACAAATAGTGCTGGAGCAGTTTGGTCGCGATTGTTTTATCATGCATGCACCTGAGGATGAAGATATCAGGATTGCAAGAGAGGGTTTGAAGAAAGTCTCTGAAATGATTCATTCCGGCGTTTATGATATTTTAATACTCGATGAAGCATGTATTGCACTGTATTACAAGCTTTTTACATTGAAAGAATTAACTGATGTAATAAATGTCAGACCTCAGGATATGGAGATCGTGATCACAGGTCGCTATGCGCCGCCGGAATTAATTGAAATGGCTGATCTGGTTACCGAAATGAAAGAAATAAAGCATTATTATAACAATGGTGTTGAAGCAAGAAAAGGTATAGAGTTCTGATTTTGATGAGGTTATTACTTCAAATCCGCATTAACTACATTTATATCCAATTAATTTTTAATGCCATTCTCTTCCACGAAATACGGTAATAGAAAACTATTTTTCTTACAATTTTAGAATTGAATTCCAAAATTGTAATTTTGCACTATGATAAAAAGAGAAGCAGAAATTGAAATCAGGTCACTGGCGAAACAGTTTAAAGCTGTGGCCATCATTGGGCCAAGACAATCGGGCAAGACCACCCTTGTCAGGCATATATTCAGTGATAAACCATACGCAAATCTTGAAAATCCCGATTTACGCATGTTTGCAACTGATGACCCCAGAGGGTTTTTGTCAAATTATCCATTTGGAGCCGTACTGGATGAAATACAACGTGTACCGGATCTGTTTTCCTATTTACAGCAGATTCTGGATGAATCATCCGGGAATGGTATGTTTATTCTAACGGGTTCGAATAATTTCCTGCTTCAGGAAAGCATTTCACAAAGTCTTTCCGGACGGGTTGGCTATCTTAACTTATTGCCTCTTTCTTTAGGTGAAATCAATGACAAACAAATCAACAGCAATCAGTTGATGTTCAAAGGTGGCTATCCGGTACTTTATAGTTAGGATGTTGACCCTACGGTCTGGTATTCCAATTATATCAGAACATATGTTGAGCGTGATGTGAGACTTATAAAGAACATTGCTGACCTCTCTGCATTTGAGCGTTTTCTCAGACTTTGCGCCGGTCGTATCGGACAATTACTTAATATGAGCAGTCTTGCAGTTGAAACTGGAGTAGATGTTAAAACCATTGGTACATGGCTTAGTGTTCTGGAAACAGGTTTTATCCTTTTCAGATTGCAACCCTGGCACGAAAATTTTAATAAACGTATTGTAAAAATGCCGAAACTCTATTTTTATGACACAGGACTTGCTACAGCACTTTTAGGTATCGAAAATCCGGCACAACTAGACCTTCATCCATTTAGAGGGGCTGTTTTTGAGAACATGGTCATCCTGGGGTTTCTTAAAAAGCGTTACAACAAAGCAAAGCAACACAACCTTTTTTTCTGGCGCGACAATGTTGGCAACGAAATTGATTTGCTGATAAAACAGGGGGATCGCCTTTTACCTGTTGAGATAAAGTCGGGACAAACAGTAACGAACGACTATTTCAAAGGAGTTTTATTCTGGAACAAAATAAGCAATTCGCATGGCGGCTATGTTGTGTACGGAGGTGATATGACGCAAGTCAGAAGTAATGAAATAACAGTGCTATCCTATAAGGAAATACAGGATATTTTCAGAGAAATTTGATTTGAATACAAAAAAGTCATAATCATTCCGGACTTATCATACTTTTTTAATCTGACAGCGGACTCATTTACTTATTAGCTTTCTTTTGGAATAATTAGAATAAATAATTGCAGCAGGATTATGACCTGTTATTCTGTCTTTTACAATAAAAGTGGTAACAGGAGCTTTTGAATTTTGCGTGAAAAGTATATCATGCCCAATACATAATCCTACAATGAGGTTAAGGTCTGTTTTAAGTTCGTTAAGCACAATTGCCTGACCAACAGGATTGCACATTGTTTCAAAATTATTTTCACGTATCTGAGTCAGGCCATATTCTTTTTTTGAGGTGCCTGAAAATTTACAACAGATACTACAAACTGTAAATGACTGTTCAAGAATATCCTTAAGTACCCTGGCTTCATTTATCAAACCTACACAATGAGCAATACCTATTTTTTTATACCCCATCTGTTTGGCAAACCCTATGATCTCTTCAAGCCGGTTCCATTGCATGTAATGTTCAACCTCAATATGCGATGAAGCCTCAAGAATTTTTTTGTTTTCCGGTTTTTCATATTCTTTGGCTATAGCTTCCCGATATTTATCAAAATTTTGTCCGCGAATACATTCTTCACCTTTATAACAAGGATAAGTAGTACAACCGGCACAGTTTACAGTTTCGTCATTATTACTGCTCATATCATTGATTTTAAATTTGGATCCAAAGTTTTGCCAAGTGGTAAAATTAATCAAATCTCGTTTTCTTAACGGATCTGAAATTTATTATTAGTACGAACCTTTTCTGCCAAAAACAGAAAGGAAATTATTTCTGGTTCCTGAGTTTAAAGACCAAAGCCGATGTGTCGCTGTATGCTTTGATAAAGGATTCCGGGATCATAACTTTTGTAATTCCGCTTTTTCTTTTAAGTGGCAGATTTTTATCATGACCCAGTAGTTTTACAGTTTTATGATTACCGGCAAAGATATCTGGCAGTTCAACCGAAACTGGAAATGGATCATTTTCGTCTATCAGATAAAAAGCATAAGCGTACTCTCCGTCTTTTGATTGTGAGAAATATATCCTTCCCAGGTCATAAGGCGGTAATGGCTTGGTTCCGTAGATTGCCTGTGAATTTATATCCATCCACTTCCCGATCTGGTCAAGCCTTTTGTAAACTTCCGGAACGAAATTGCCGGTTTTATCAGGCCCAATGCCAAGCAGAAAGTTTCCGCCTTTTGCAATGATCTTTATTAATGTGTGAATTGCCCAATTTACTGATTTATAATTCTCGGCAGGGCTGGTTGAATACCAGTTGTCACCAAGTGTAATACAGCTTTCCCAGGGATATGCAGGTATGGTTACAGGTATTTGCTGTTCAGGCGTTCTGTAGTTTTCAAATTCACCATGTACGGTACGGTCAACTATCAGTAAACCCGGCTGATTAAGCCTTGCCATTGAAGCAATTGCCTGCATATTAATATCCTGTATCCATTGATTTTTTCCCAGCCATGGTCTTGTTTCTTTTGTAAGTGAATTATCGGGTCTGACCCAACCGCCATCGAGCCAGAGAATATCCACAGGCCCATAATCGGTCATGAGTTCTTCTAACTGATTGAAAGTGAATTTTTTGTAGTTTCCCCATTTGTCAGGATATTTTTTGGGATCATAATTCACATTGCGGTCGAAAACAGGGAAATATTGCCACCAGTAATCATTATTATGCCAATCGGGTTTGCTGAAATAAACACCTGTTGCCAGTCCTTTTTCTCTGAAAGCATTAAAAACTTCTTTTGCAATATTGCTTTTTGGGTTCTTTGAAAATTTACTGCCCTGATCGGTGATCTTATAATCTGTGTATTTACTGTCGAACATACAAAATCCGTCATGATGTTTAGTAGTGAAAACCACGTATTTCATTCCCGCCTTTCTGCACGCCTCAGCCCAGCGGTCCGGGTCAAAACCAGTAGGGTTAAAGGTTTTTCTTAACTTTTCATAAGCACTTACGTATGTATAATAATTATCTGAAAAAGGTCCTGTACGCTTGCACCAGGGTTCATCTTCAGGACATAAACTCCAGCTTTCAACTACACCCCATTCACTATAGGGACCCCAGTGAATTATTACACCAAATTTCCAGTCCTGCCATTGATGTAGTTTCTCACTTGTAGCAGGGTCGGAAGGCCACTGATAACTAATTTCAGTGTCAATATTGTGTTGTGAAAAACCATTAAAAGAGAAAATTAAAATGCTGATCAGAAGAAAATATGATTTTAAAGTGTTCATAATAAATTAGTTATATTATTATTTAATAATGATTTCATCAACAAATACCCATGAAGCGCTGCCAGCCGAAGGATGCCAGTCGAACAACCTTAACGTTCCTTTCACATCAAATCTCACATATCTGAATTTTTTATTCTTTGGATGGAACGAAAACAATCTGTTGATCTCTTCTTCACGCTGATTACCTTCAACTGTTTGTTTTTTAATCAGATCAAAATCCAGATCATTATCAGAAACCAGACAGGTAATAGCCCTGGGATGAAGAATCCAGCTTTTGGGATCGTACAAAGTACTGATTTCGATACTTTCAGCCTGAATAATTTCCTCAAGATCAATCACAAGCGAGAAATCCTGAGATTCCCAACCCAGCCAGTGAACTTTATAATCATTGGCGCCACGAACTCCATTGGTAAGCAAAGCAAGGTTACCATCACTGTATTTCTCAGCAGGAGCTGGTTTGGCAGAAACCATTTTTCGGAAAGCAAAATTACCTTTTACCTGAATGTCAATGAATCTTTTGGTGGAATTATAATATTGTTCAGGAGTAAGCCCTGATTCGTTCAGGTTTTCGGAATTACAATCCTCACTGGTTTGATAAAATGATTCAAGTATATTCAGCATATCCTGTCTGGGAATGAATTCGCCGTTTTCTTCATGATACCAGCCTCGTGGTCCATACATATCATTTTTACCAATTTCCATCATTGCATACTGCAGTGGCATACGTGCTGTGCGAACATGAAGAAGGAACTCAGGTTTATCAGCAACGGATTTCTCAGCTTCATTGAAATAATAATTATGCTTTTCAATATTCTCAGCAGATAAAAATGTGTGTTGATGGTTATTAGGAGGTCCGTATATGTCAAGCCATTCGCCGGTTTTTAAAATCTCCTGCTGCATATGACTGATATATTTTCGTATCCAGGGTGCTGCATCACCATAAAAAGCTTCAGTGAATTCAGCGATTATTTTCTGATCGTCAGCTTCAGGATCCCATAAAAGCCTGGAAAGCAAGTATGATTTTAATTCTGAAAATTCATGCCCTACCCCTGTATTCGATTGCTGAAAATGTTCTTTTACATTATTTGCTACAAAGAGTTGAATATTAGGTTTTAACACATGAAGGTTCGGGAATGGACTTATACTATGCGCAAAATCAACAGTATAGTCCCATAAATAAATATGAGCGCATATTTTACCCCAGTCTTCCATGTCTTTTAGAAAAGAAATACTTGTAGGATCCTCAGCAATAGGTTTGCTCCGGTTAAGTTCAATGGTGCAAAGCATTACCTGAACATTTTCATGTGGTTTTGTAATAACTGGTGCCTGACGGCTGTACTGATATGCTAAAGTTGAGATTATTTTGTCAGGAAAATGTTCTGCTACGCGATTAACAAAATGAATAACAGGGCCGGCGGCGCTTTTTTCTTTATCAATGACCTTTTTGCAATTATCACACTGGCAGTATGAGAAATTATCGTTCTGACTTACTGACCAAACCAGTTTTTCTGGCTGTAATTTCATTTCATCTTCAAGCTTCTTTATCACTATATCAAAAACATCGGGATTTGTAAGGCAGGGCTGATCAATGATTCGTTTGCCATTCATGAAGGCAAAATATTCAGGATGTGATTTGAAATGCTCCTGCCAGGGTAGTAACCTATTAAAAGTGTGTACATAATAATTCTTAGCAAACATATCGTTGATATGATGCAGGCGACGAAAATCCTTGTAATCGGGGTCTTCAGTGAATTTTCTCGGAACGTTGCGATATGTATTGGGTGATGAATCGCTAAAATAAATTGCCGGGAGAGTAATGTTCTTTGATTTTGGTATCACAATAAATTCAGGACTTAAATATTTCACTCCCAGGTGGTTTTCAATAATTTCAGTTACTCCATAAATACATCCCCGGGCACTGCCACCTGTGATTATTAGTTTTGATCCTTCGGTTTTAATTGAAAATCCATCTGCACTTTCAATAGTCTCGCTTTTGCTGATGGATATAATTAAATCGTTTTCCGGATCATTTGATGCGATCACAGGTAAATCGCATCCGGAGATCTCTTTAACATATTTATTAAAAAGCTCAGCAGCTCTTTTTTCCTCAGTTGTGGCGTTTTCGGGAATAATGATATGATATTCGCTTTTATCATTCTTCACTAAGTGAATGGCTTTGTGTTTTGATTGCGAACAGGAAAATAAAATTGTGAGTAATAAAGTAGTAATTATTAAGTGCATCATTTACTGGTGATTAATTTAATGATATCATAAATTTATTTTGACAAATTTATTAATAATCCATTAAGGTGTTGTTCATGGGCGCCAGTTTTAGCATATCATATGATCAATACATTTGCTTTTGAGAGTAAAAATACAAGATTTGCATTTATTCCGGTGGAGCCATGTTATGTAATTTAACTTACGGTGGATTAATTAATTGAGATATTTTTATCATTGATTTAAGAGGGAAAATCGGGCATTACAGCTATTTGAACATAAATAAAATACTTCGGCTATTAAAAACTTTTTGTTTAAGTTTTGGTAAACAAATATAAAATATCTGTAAACCGGTATGATTCAGTATTTTATTATGAGAACAAAATTTTCTTTTGTTTTATTGAACCTATTCCGTTACATTATTGTTTAGGATAATTCATGGAATTTTTATACAAAATGAGAAAAACAGCACCTGTAAAATACGATATTCATTCTTTATTAATGGAGCGCTGGAGTCCTCGCGCTTTTTCATCAAAAGAGATCGCTATTGATAAACTTCAACGTATTTTTGAAGCCTCCCGCTGGGCTCCTTCCAGTTCAAACGATCAGGAATGGCGTTACATTATTGGTTTCAAAGGCGACGAAACTTTTCAGAAAATATTTGATTCACTTGTGGAGTTCAACCAATTATGGGCAGGAGAAGCTCCTGTACTGGTTCTTGCAAGCGCTGAAACCATTAGTCCTAAAACAGGTAAAGCCGGAACAATTGCTCTTTATGATGTTGGTCAGTCGGTAGCAATGCTTACTGTTCAGGCAGAAGCTGAAGGATTGTTTGTTCATCAGATGGCTGGATTTGACAAAGATAAAATAAGAGAGTATTTTGAATTACCTGATTCCGTAGAACCTTTGACAGTGTTCACTATTGGCACTTATGGCGATCCTTCAAAACTGCATCCTAATTTACAACGTCTTGAAAAATCTGACCGGGTTCGTAATAATTTCGATACTTTTGTGTTCAGAAATAAATATGGTGAGCCTACTGATTTGTTTGATTCACCCTGAACACATAGAAAATATGATTAAAAAGACAGAAAACAGAAAAAGCTTTTTGAAAATGGTTCGGAATTATAATAAACCTACAGTTATGGGGATTTTTATGGCAACCCTGTTGTTTATAACTGCATGTAACGGAAGTCAGCAGAAGTCAGGTGGGAAAACGATAAGCCTTGCCGAGCAGATTATGAAGGCAGAAGCGCCTGTTTTTAACCCCGATTCAGCTTATTTTTTTATTGAGAAGCAGGTTGAATTTGGTCCAAGAGTTCCAAATACCAATGCTCATTCTCAATGTGCCTGGTTTCTGATGCAAACATTGGGAAACTATACCACTAACCTTGATGTACAGGAAGCTAAAGTCAGGGCTTATGATGGTACTGTACTGAATATCAAGAATATAATAGGTTCTTTTAATACAAATGCAAAAGACAGGATCTTATTATGTGCTCACTGGGATACACGTCCTTTTGCTGATCATGATCCTGATCCTGCAAATCATTTCACCCCTATACCCGGTGCTAACGATGGTGCAAGTGGAGTTGGTGTATTATTGGAAATAGCCCGTCAGATATCTTTGAACCCGCTAAATATTGGTATAGATATTATTTTGTTTGATGCTGAAGACTATGGTGAACATCAGAGTATTCAGGCCAGAACCGGCGATTATTGGGCTTTGGGAGCACAATATTGGGCAAAAAATCCTCATATAAATAATTATAATGCACGCCTGGGGATCTTATTGGATATGGTGGGAGCTTCGGATGCTGTGTTTACAATGGAAGCAACTTCAATGTATCATGCTCCCGATGTGATGAAAAAAGTGTGGGATATAGCTCATCAGATCAACATGGGTTCTTATTTTTCATATAAAAGAACCAATGCCATTGTGGATGATCATACCTATATCAACGAGATTGCAAATATTCCTACAATTGATATAATTCATTACGGCGAAAACAGCTATACCGGTTTTTTTGAACACTGGCATACTGTAAATGATAATATGGACGTAATAGACAAAAACACAATAAATGCAGTAGGACAAACGGTATTGACCTTTCTTTATCTTGAAAATACGAAGCTTGATAAAGCAAAATCGGATTCATAAACATCTTTATAACAGTATGTTAGCCTTGTTTGCTGATTGCGGGCTTATGTTTTTTTTACCAAACCTTTTTTATGCATATTTATTCTGTTGATCTTTTCGGTCAAACAAATATTCATTTCATTGCTTCATTGCTTTTAGGGTCAGGATAAAGAATTTAGGTTGATGCATGTTTTTATGTGAAAACGAACCTTGTACTTTCACATATCTGATATGAAATAGTAAGTAAACCATTTGCTTTTTCTCAGCTTCATAAATCTCTTTAAAAATAATTTCCTTTCTAATAATATCGTTTGACTTATTTATTATATTGAAAATCAGGAGTTTGAAGCCTTTTAGAACCACGCTGAAAGCTTCATAGTTTGCTTTTGTACCGATTGGAAAAATATAATAGACCAATTTTCGCTCTGCTCAATTGTTCTGAATATTTTAACCACCGGCATTAACGATTGTAATTTACAAAA
>CAZJZG010000015.1:0-69796 GCA_964550455.1 uncultured Bacteroidales bacterium
CAATTTGACTTAACACAATATAATCCCGGTATCTATCTGATAAAAGTGATCCAGGGAAATAGTTATGGTGTTGAAAAGCTGATCAGACAATAATCTTGGTTTTCTCAATAGCCTGAAAAACAAGTCCTTTAAGATTGTTGAGTTCAGCAGAGCTATGATATAACTGCTTTTATATAAGCAGACTAATATCATAGCTCTGTATTTTTTCCTGTTTTTACAGGAAATATTTCCTCAAAAAACAGGATGTATTTCCTCTGAAAATAAGGAATATATCGTGATATTTTTTTATTTTAGGGTTATAAACGATTGTACCTTTGCCAGGTAATTTTCTAAACGATATTGACGATAACTGATAATGCACTGAGAAAGAATGTGAATATTCATCTTATTTACCTTTGATCAATATCTCGTAATTTGACTACTTAGATCTCAGGCTTATCATAGTGCTATGTAATTTATAGTAAACTCTTCAGGAATAAGCTTATTCCACTATTGCCTAACTACCAGTGAGTATTCGTATTAAAGAATTTTATTAGAAATTATAAATCAGGAGTTGTCAATATGAAGAATATAGAAACTTTGGGATTTCTTAAATAAAAATATTTGAGATAAATGAATAAGATTAACAGTTTAATATTGTTGTTTTATTTATTCTGGTTGGTGTAATTTGAGAATAATACTGAGTGGGCTTATTACTTCATTCATAGCATACAGTTCATAGCATACAGTATGATACTAAAATTTATTAAGAACAGAATATTGGTAAAACTGCTTATGTTGTCTTGCCAATGGTTAGGTCGTATTTGGTTAAAAATAATAAACCGGGTTTCCAATTCATAATGTCTTACTACATTTTATGATATCAGTTACCAAAATTGAAAGTAAAGACCTTATTAATAGCATGTTTTAGAATGAATGTGAAACATACTTTCTTTTTGAAATAGTTTTTATAACCATAAATTAATTACTTACCAAAACCCTTTAAAAATGAAAAATTTAAACAAGTTAATTCGCAAGGTAATAGTTGTGTTACTATTTACCTCAGTTCTGCAAGGTTATGCCGTTAATGGACAAACCTTTGAAAAAGATTATGTTGATGGTGAAATCATTGTCAAGTTCTACGATGATTATTATTCTGGAAAAATAGATTATGCGGATTGTTTTTCAAAAATTATTAAAAAACATGAGGTTTTGAAAATTAGTAGCTTTTTTGAAGACAATAATGATGCAAAATCATTAGGTATTCTTCTTTTGACATTCAAGAATTATAGTGAAATAAATGAGATCATTTCAGAGCTTGAAAACTGCCCTGAAATAGAATATGCTGAAAAAGTACCATGTTACTATCCTGAAATCAACCCTGATGACGGACTTTCAATTAAAGCAAAAAGTTTGATGAAAAATAAAAATTTTCTTCGTTATGATAACATTGGTTGGATGGATAAAACTAACAATGATAATATTATGATCAAATCTGGTAAGGAGACAGAATCATTTCCTTTGGATGATAATAGTTTAAACAATTCAATAATTTCTCCTGTAGGATATAAAGAAAAAAACACTGAAGTTATGCCGGGAATGGATTATTTATTTCCAGCAAAAAGAGATTCAATATCAAATGATAATACGGAGCTTCCAGATTCTTCATATCAAGGTTTTAAACTATCAGGTATACTAAATGTCCCCGGAGATTATTCTACAATTCAGGATGCTATTAGTAATGCTATGCCAGGGGATACTGTATTGGTTGCTGATGGTTTGTATTATGAAAATCTCAATTTTATGGGTGTAAACCCTTTAATGGTTGCAAGTCATTTTATAATAGATGGAGATACAAATCATATTGTGAATACTATTATTGACGGAAGTCAACCTTCATTGCCCGATATAGGCTCGGTAGTGGTTTTTAAAACCCAGGAAGATACAACTTCAGTATTATGTGGTTTCACAATAACCGGTGGTACAGGACTTTATAATCCTGGTTTGAATGCCTGGGTTGGTGGAGGTATATATATAAGTTCAGGTGGAAAACTGTTAAATAATTATATAATTAATAATGACTTACTTGCTATTGAAAGGGTTTATGGCGGGGGTATTTCAATAGTTTCTTCTCCATCACATATACCATTGGTAGTGCTACGAGGTAATAAGATTCAAAACAACCATGTAAAAAGCATAGCCGAAGTTGCTGTTGGCGCAGGCATGTTTAGTGGAGGTAATCTTGTGATGGAAAATAATATTTTGTTTGATAATAGTGCTGATGGATCAATGGGTGGAGTTGGGGGAGGTTTGATGATGTTTGACTCCAGACCATTGGAGCTTTATATGCATAATAATAAATTCTTTCACAATGCTGTTAAAACCGATTTTGGTACTTCGAATTATGAGACTTTGGGCGGAGGATTCACTATTGTAAATGTAATTGGTAATGTTTCGAATAATATTGTTTCATATAATGTCAGCCAAGGTCCTGGTTTTAATTATAGCTGGGGACCTGGTGTATTCATTCAGGATGTCAATACATATGATTTTGTGTTTGAAAATAATATTATTAATAATAATACAAGTTATTCTTTATGTTTAGGAGGTGGATTAGGTTTATTTAGGTCAATTGGAATTTATCAAAATAACGTAATTCAGGAAAATACGAGCTTATCAGGCGGGGGGATTTCTTTGTTTGATTCTGGTAATGAAGTGTTGTTTATAAACAATACTATTATAAATAATACCGCTGTTGAAGGAGGGGGCGTAAGTATATATAGGGCTGATGCACTATTAATGAATTCTATTGTGTGGGGCAATATGGCTGAGGAAGGACAGTCAATCTTCTATTTTGAAAGTAATATACAATTACGATATTCAAATATTCAAGATACGGAAGTATGGCCTGGTGACGGCAATATAAATATAGAACCAGGTTTTATGACTGATGGATATCACCTCACCAGCCGTTCGCGAATGAGAAATGCCGGAATAAAGGATTTAGAATTAAACGGGATTATTTATTCTTGCCCTCTTTATGATATTGATGGCGATATACGATTTTTAGGCGGTAAAAATCCTGATATCGGGGCTGACGAATATGTAATTCAAATACATGAAGGTGATGCTAATTGTGATGGGATAGTGAATGTGCTTGATGTTGTTACAATTACTAACTATATCCTGCTTCAGAACCCTACTCCTTTCTGCTTTGAAAATGCTGATGTAAGTGGTGATAATATTATCAACGTACTGGATGTTGTTGGCATAGTAAATCTAATTATGGGCGGAAACAAACATGGTTCGTATATTGTAAATTCAGAAACAGCTCACATTTATTTGAATATTGATGGAATTGATATTATAAATGATGGCACTTTAGCCGGCTTGCAATTTGATATTCAGGGATTAACGATGAAGGATGTGGAAATAGCTCTGAGAGGCTATGAATTCAGATGTGCTGAAATTGGCAACAGCTTGCGCTGTATTATTTTCAGTTTCGATAATTCGCCATTGCCTTCAGAAAGAACAACCATCATGAAATTCAAAACCAAACTGAATAATCTCGCCTGGGGTGAAGTAATTGCTGCCAACGTTAATGCAATAGAAGTTCCAATGATGAAATATCAGTACAATGAAAATTTAATGATAAAAATTTATGAACCTGTTGTTTATCCTAATCCTTTCTCAGGCTCAACAATGATATCTTATTCATTACCGGTTGATTCTCAGGTTAATATTGCATTATTCAGCACTCATGGTAGAATGATTCTATCATTGAAAGATACTTATGAACCAGCCGGCGATTATCAACTGTCTGTTGAATCAGAAGATATATTACCCGGAATTTATTTCTGCAAAATAATTATTAATAATCAAATATTTGGAAGAAAAATAATCTGTTGGAAATAATATAACTTTATTACGATAATAATAAAGATTATTTATTGGAAAAAATATAATATCTATCCTTCTGAAGATATTATTTAATATTATATAGTGAAAAATATATTTTCTATAAAGTCAAAACCTATTCAATTTAGCTATTTAGGTATTATGATAACAACAAAATAATAAATTACCAAAATCCTTTAAAAATGAAAAATGTAAACAATCTAATCAGTAAGTTAATTAATATTTTTATAATGATTTGCTTACATAATGGTTTAGTTATTTATGCTCAAAACGTCGAAAAGAATTTTGTTGATGGGCAGTTATTTGTAAAATTTCATGATTATTATGATCCGCAAATATCTGTTGGACCCGATTATACAGTAAAAAAAGAAGATGCTGGTTATTTTGCCGATATTTTTAATAAATATGAACTTATCAGCGTTAGCAGACCCCTTGATATCAATAATGATATAAAATTGTTAAGAACCTTTCTTTTAACTTTTGCTGACCATAAAGCGCTAGATAAAATAATCTCAGAACTTGAAACAAAGTCTGAAATAGATTATGCTGAAAAAGTACCTTGCTACTATCCCAGCTTCAAGCCTAACGACAGTCTTTACAATCTTGTTTACGGACCATATAAATGGAAATGGCATCTTGATGTTATAAATGCAGAACAGGCATGGGAAATTACAAAAGGTGATCCTGAAATTAAGATTGCCATTGTTGATAATGCTGTTTGGGCTGATCATCCTGATTTGGTTAATAAAGTAGTTTTACAATATGATGCTGTCAACAATGTTCAAAATTCCAATCCTCCTGCAAGTGGTGATCCGGTCGGCTGGTCGCATGGAACTCATTGTGCAGGACTTGCAGCAGGCGAAACAAACAACCATATTGGAATTGCTACAATTGGGTATAATACAAGTATTATTGGCGTCAAAGCAGCTCATGGTCATTGGAATGATATTACACATCACCTTCAGGGTATTAATTGGGCAATTAATAATGGTGCTGATATAATTAGTATGTCTTTTGCTTATACAATATACACTCAGACTTTTCAAAACCTGATTAATACTGGGCATTCAATGGGAGTAGTGTTTTTTGCTGGTGCTGGCAATGATTCAAATAATAATGTCTTTTATCCAGCCGGATATGATAATGTAATTGCAGTTGCTTCAACCAACGATAATGATGTTAAATCAGATTTTTCAAACTGGGGTACCTACGTTTCAGTGTGTGCTCCCGGAGGCTATGCTTCACCCGGTCCTATGGGGATTTTAAGCTCAGTTATTTATAATTCATCATTGGGATATTACGACCTAATGGCTGGTACCTCCATGGCTACTCCGATTGCAGCAGGGCTTGCCGGGTTGATGAAATCAATTAATCCTGACCTTACACCAGATGATCTTAAAAGCATTATGCAGGCAACTTGCGTAAATATTGACGCTTTGAATCCACAATGGGCAGGACAGTTAGGTGCCGGAAGAATTGATGCATATGAAGCAGTAAAAGCTGTTCCTTTTTCACCACAACCAGCTTTCAGCACTCCCGTATCTATTATTCAACCTGGGCAGTCAATTGATTTCACTGATCTAACAAAAGGAATTTCCAATTCATGGAACTGGACATTCAACGGAGGTATGCCTGCTACTTCAACTGTTAAAGATCCAACAGGCATCACCTATTACACTCCCGGCACATATGATGTTACTTTAAATGCTCAGAACGCTTATGGAAATGAAACCCTTACCAAACAAGGCTTTATTGTTGTAACAAACAATCCGGCTCCATATCCGCAGTTTGAAGCCAGCTTAACAACAGGTTGTATTTATGACCCTATTATAATTGAAGATAATACTCTTTATAATCCGACAAGCTGGCAATGGAGTTTTATACCATCCACATATACATTCATTAACGGAACCACCTCTGCTAGTCAGCATCCCGAAATTATTTTCACTGCTCCCGGTGTTTACAGCGTTAATGTTACTGTAGTTAACGCCAATGGCTCTACCACTATGCTATTTGATGATTATTTTACCATTGACGGAAGAAATCTCCCGCTTGAAGATGATTTTGAAAGCGGAGAATCAGAGAATTTTATTCTTTCATCAAACTCAAAAGCATTTGTAAAAGTTGATAATCGTTCAGCAAACGAAAGTAATTTTGGATTACATTTTACAGGCGGAGTAGTATTCACAGAATGGACAGGCACACCTACAGGAACAACACCACAGCAGGCATGGAATACAAACGTTGATTTTCATGGTTTTGCTGAAATATGTAAAGTTGACGCTACTAATATGTCAGAAGTATTTTTAGCGTTTGATCTACGCCAAACCTATAGTCTAGGTCAAAAATTCTCCTGGTTCAGGGTTCTTATTAATGACACTATTCAGGTTGCTGATATTGATGGTGTTATGGATTTTAATCCAACTGCAAACACAGAGCCGTTTTCAAGAAAAATATTCAATCTTTCAGAATTCAAAGGCATGGCTTTTACAGTAACACTTCAATCATGCTGTCGAATTTATGATAAAACTTATAGTGAAGGTGATAATGTTTTTATAGATAATGTTTTTATAGGTAACTTGAGTTATCCAACCTTGGGCGATGTAAACTGTGATGGTATAATTAATATACTTGATGGTGTTACAATAGTAAATTATATATTGCAACAAAACCCAAATCCATTTTGTATTGAAAATGCTGATGTTACAGGAGATAATATAATAGATGTGCTTGACGCAGTTGAAATAGTTAATATAATAAATGGGTAGATAAAAGTCAGAGCTTAAAATGATTAGTATGTAAAAGTAGATAAAATTGTAATAGCAGATATATAGGCGGAATATATATGTGTTTTAGCATTTTGTCATAAAATAAATATACTATTTTATCTCAAAATGTCCTAGCTCTGTATTTTTTCCTCTTTTTACAGGAAATATTTCCTCAAAAAACAGGAAACATATCCTCTGAACACAGGAATTATATCTCTTTGTTTAAGTTGCATCGCGGTATAAGTATGATATAATTTTGCAAATCAAGATTTTAAAGCCTGAACCAGATAACCAACAAAATAAAAAGGAGGCGAATTTATGGGAGTGAACTCTACCCTTAGTGAGTTGTTATCACAAATAAAAAATACTGATTTTATCAGTTTTGCTAAAAAGGCTGTAGTTTGTATGGCAGTCATATTATCGGGTGCTATTCCAATTAGTTCGACAGCTCAAACCTGTTGTCCGGAGTTCAAAATAAAGGATGCAGTCGAGATATGTGCACCTGAAGGCGCTTGTGAGAAAGAAGGGGGAAACCTTGGCAACATTACGCAAGATATATTTGTAGCCTGTAAGGAGAGCACACATGTTTACACTGTTTACCCAAATGATCCTGTGTACACCTATTCATGGACTATAGTGGGGGGTAATATGATCAGTGCTAATCCCGGGAACCCGGTTGTTGTGAAATGGGGATCAGGTTCAACAGGTTTCATCAAAGTTGTTATATCTGGAATTAACGGTTGTGTTGACTCATTACTGGTTCAGATTTGTCTTATTGATAAGCCAAAAGCTGGTTTTATTCGCTCGGCTGATACAGTTTGTACAGATACGCCGGTCTATTTCACAAATATATCGAGTGGCGGAGCAATAAGCCATTGGCAGTTTGGCGATGGCAATACCTCAGACGATTTTAACACAGTTTATAGCTATTCAGTTCCTGGGATTTATACTGTTTTATTAACTGTTACTGATTTTGGTGGTGGGAGTGACAATGCAGATGAAAAAAGTGTTTGTGGCTGTAGTGATACTATCTCAAAAACAATTGTAGTTTTAGCCGGAAAGGGGCCTAGAATTGATACAGATTGTTGTTTCGGGACAGCATGCCCTAACGAGGTTCATAAGTTTTGTACTCCTGATACATGTTCTTCATATATATGGAGTGTAATGGGCGGAACCATAATTTCAGGTCAGGGAACCATGTGTGTTCAGGTAATGTGGGATCAGATCAACAATATTCCAACAACAGTTACTTTAGAGACTCCAAACTGTGGAGCATCACCATGTCCGGCGATTACAACCTTACATGTTCCGGTTCTTTATCCAGATATGCCTGTTAATGGACCTGGCTTTTTATGTGTTGGTGCATCCGGTAATTTTTCTTTGCCTCATCTTCCGGGAACCTACTATAACTGGACGGTTACAGGAGGAGTATATACTGTTGGAGATTTTGATCAGAATGTTTCTAACATAAATGTGACCTTTAATTCACCAGGATATTTTACTATTAGTTGTTCGTATAATAATCCTCTTTCTGGATGTTCCGGTCTTAGCGTTATTAATGTCGTTGTTTTACCATCTTTTGATATTATTTATGGGGCTGATATTGTGTGTGAAAATGATACGGAACTTTACGGGGCTAATAGCATGGCGTTATGGTCGGTTTATCCTGCTGGTGCAATAGTCCCGGCAGGTATTTTCAATCCATGCCCGGTAACCTGGACTACTCCCGGAACCTATGTTTTAAAAGCCGTAAATTCTACTCCCGGTTCTTTTTGCAACGATACTGCCTACAAGGTTGTTGAAGTCGTGGCAAAACCTGTTTTATCTGCCATTTCAGGTCCGGCATTTGCCTGTTCTAATAAAAACTTTACTTTTAGTGTTACTTCAAATGTGGATGATAGTCCGTTTATATGGTCAGTATCTCCAGGTACCGGAATTATACATTCTGTTTTAGGTGAAGATGGGGATCAGGCTATCATTGAATTATCAGGAGCAGGTCCATGGACTATTAATGTTTACCAGCAAGTTGAACTTACTCCTGGTAAATATTGTAATTCAACAATTCAATCACTAACGGTAAATCCATATCCTCAGCCGATAATCTCGGGAACTGGCACTGTATGTGTTGATGGTATTGAAACATATACTATTGCACTTCCGGTTCCTCCGGGAGGATTTCAATGGTCAGTTTCACCACCTAACAGAGGAACAATACTCAGCGGGCAGGGTGGCGATCAGGTAACATTAAGATGGCACGGTACTCCTGCTACTGCAAATATAATTGTAAGTTCTTGCGCCGGCAATGATACCATGCCTGTAACCATTGTCAATCCGCCTTTGGTATCTCCTATCATTGCTAACGGACCAACTGCTTATTGCCTGCCGGATGTGCCAAATAATCTTCTTCTGAACATTACTTCAGGGTATCCCGGATACCAATGGTATCATAATGGTAATCCAATTCCATTTGCTAATTCATCCAATTATCTGATTACTACACTGCTACCATCTCCGGCTCTTCATACTTTTTCAGTGGTTGTGTCCACCGGGGTTTGTGAAGTAACAAAAACAATACATGTTCTTATTGATAATTGTCCGGGAGGTCAACTACCGGTACTTCCACCATGTACACTTGATTTTACATTCAGCCCTAATCCAGCTTGCATGGATCAACCTGTTAGTTTTACAGCTATTCCTTCTTTTACAGGTTTTGACTTTACCTGGGATTTTGGTGATGGTTCTACATCATTTACAAAATATACCGAACATTCGTACAGTGCTCCTGGTATTTATAATGTTACTCTTGTAGGAACCGTTCCCAATTTATGCACTCTTACTGTGATCAAACAGATTATTGTAAATCCTTTACCGTCATGTGTAATCAATACTACTGATACCATATTTTGTCCTGGTGATTCAGTATTGTTAAAAGCATGTTCAGGAATGTCGGGTTATCAATGGTTCAGAGATGGTATTTTGATTCCTGGAGCTGTAAGTTCAGACTATTATGCAAAACAACATGGTGAATATTATGTGCTGGCAACAAATAATTTTGGATGTTCTGATAAATCGAACGACATTTATATTTACATGCACGGGTTGCCAAAAGCAAAAATAAAAGCTCAACGGACTCATTGTTCATATCCAGGAAGCTGGATGCAGTTGAATTTATCTGCTTTTTATGATACAGTCTATTCATATTCATGGTCTGATATTCCGGGAGGTGCAACATTTAGTGCAAATAACAGTAATCTTGCTTATAATACTCTGGCAACTATAACATTACCAGCAGTATTGCCTTATCAGCATCAGTTTGTGCTTGAAGTTACTGATATTACTACAGGTTGTTCTAATTATGATACAGTTTGTGTTACGTTTTATGAAATTCCACCCTTGAATTTCAACTGGCAAAGTGCTTGTGAAGGCAATTCACTGACATTTGTCCCAACCCCCAATGATCCTTCAAAATATGATTATATGTGGAGCACTGGTGCCAGTACGCCTGTTATTACTGCTTCGGCTGCAGGTTCTTATAGTTTGATAATTACTGATAAAATAACAGGTTGTTCCGCTTATGGCGTTGCCGGGGTCATATTTCCAAAACCTGATGTGAGTCATTTTCCTTTAGGTTGTAAAACCATTCAATGCAATGACACATTGAACATGTATGTGCCGTTACCACTGAACTCGCAATCATGGAATAATACATATCCGTCCAATTATCCATTGATTGAATGGTATAATCAGAATAATTCGCTGGTGGGAACGGGTCAGACTATACCATTTGTGAGTAGTGTGTCAGGGGAGTATGAATTAATAGTGGTGGTTCAAAATATTTTTGGTTGTATTAATACCGCCGGAGTATTTTGTATTACAGTGGAATGCATTGATCCGGAGGATCTTGATTTTGGCGATGCTCCTGACCGGAGTCAGAATGGATGTTATCCGACATTATTGATAAATAATGGAGCACGGCATCAGATTGTACAGGGTGTATATCTTGGCAACATGGTTGACCCTGAACCTGATGGGCAACCTAATATTAGTGCTACCGGTGATGATAATGATATATTGTTCCCATCTCTTGGCGATGATGAAGATGGTGTTATACTTCCAACAGTAATAAGCCCGGGACAAACGGTAGCTGCTTTAGTTACGTCTTCAACTGATGGTTATCTTGATGTGTGGATTGATTTTAATATAAATTGTAGCTGGGCTGATCCTAATGAACATGTTCTTGTTACACATCCATTGTATCAGGGAATTAATGACATTGTTTTTGATGTCCCCTGCGATGCAGCTATGGGCAGGACATACGCTAGGTTTAGATTCAGAACTAACAATTTACCAATCAGTTTTGATGGTTACTGGCCAAATGGCGAAGTGGAAGACTATGTTCTGTATATAGAAGGAGAACCCTGTGGACAGTATGATTTTGGCGATGCTCCGGAAAATTCACTGGCTTATTTACCTTCCACCATTGGGAATTTCCCTACATGTGTTAATGTTGGTCCTGCTAATAGTTTTATTCGTCATTCCGGAAATAAAGAAGCATATTTTGGTGAAACGGTTGATTATGAATCTGATGGTAATGCTGGCTGGTGCCCGTCATTCAATCCGTTTAACTATGATATGGATGAATGCTTTAGTGATGGCTTTAATGACGGTGATGCAGGATTGATAATACCACAAGCATATAGTATTACAACAAATGCAACAGAAATGGTGGTAGTGCCGTGTACTGATCTTGGACCTGATCCACTTTGGAGGACATGCCATGTGGCTAATTGGGGGCAGAATATTGATATCAATGTTACTAATAATTTGCCGGGCCAAATGCCGGCTTATGTAAATCTGCTTGTTGATTGGGATCAGGATGGAAATTGGGGAGGCAGTTCAATGTGTGGCAACCAATGGAATGTACCAGAACATGCCTTAGTGAATTTTGTGGTTCCATCTGGTTTTAGCGGAGCTCTTTCTTCACTAACTCCCCCGAATTTCCGAATTGGTTCTAAATCTGGTTATGTATGGACGCGTTTTTCAATTACTGAAACACCGGTTTCAGCTAACTGGGATGGAAGCGGAACATTTGCCTATGGTGAAACAGAAGACTATATGCTTAAAATAACCAGATCTACTATTGTTGTTCACGATACAATTGTTTTAGGTCCTGTTAATATACCTCCATGGGTTGACACATGCGTTGCTGCTATAAAAACTATAATTGTTGGCGGGCAGGATATTTTCCAGGTTGAAAGTGGCGGTAGTATTAATCTTGAAGCCGGTGAACAAATACGTATGCTTGAGGGAACACGGGCATACGAAGGAGCTTACATGAGAGCAAGGATCATATCTGATTATATGTTTTGTTTGAATTACAGAAGCGATCTTGTAAATGTTGATAATGTTTCTGATAATGAAAACAAACCGCTTATTAAACCTGATAATCTGTTCTTAAGGGTTTATCCGAATCCAACTAATGGCCGTGTAATGCTTGAATTCTCAGAACCTACATCAAATACTATTGTTGAAGTATATGGACTTATAGGCGAACGAATATTAGCAAAGGAAATAAGCGGGAATAGCTTATATGAACTTGATCTGTCATCCCAGCCACAAGGAATTTATATGATAAAAGTTTCAAACGATAAATCAGTGTCTGTTGAAAAAATCATTAAAAATTAATCTGTAAGTATGTATTTTAACTTAGATTTAACAGAATAGCCAATTTATTTTTTAAACCAATAATCAAAATTTTATGAAGACAAAAATCCTACAATTATCATTTATTATCAGTATCTTAAGTCTGATTAATTTACCCGGCACGAATGCCCGGAATAGTGACATAAGTCTTATATTGTATGAAACCGCTGTAAGACGTGATGTAAACACTGCTCTACATTTTCTTGACAACAAAAATGCAGTAACTCGTTTTAGGGATGTTCAGATTAATGAAATGATAAAGTCGTATTCAGATATTTCTGAAAATGATATCATAGTCCTTAATTTGTTTTCTGATGCTGTTTATACAGCTAAAGTTCAAAAAGTGGAAGAGATCATGGAAGGTAATGTGACTATAACCGCTAATCTTCTTTCATTTGACTATGCTTTTATGGTTATTGCAACTACTGAGGGGAGAACTCTTACAAATATTTTTATTCCTGAAAAAGACATCAATTATCAAATAATTAGCGATCCTATTACTTTACAACATTATCTTCTGGAAATAAATCCAAAGTTGCTTCCTGAGTTGGTTGAAAATCCTTCTCTTATCCCTGGGAAACTTAGTCAGGAAGAACTAGAGGAACAAGAGGTAATAAAAAAAGAAATTGATTATACAATGGCTGGTCCCAATGACCCGGCAACTGTGGATGTTATGATTGTTTTTACACCTGCAGCACGTAACTGGGGCAATTCTAATGGTGGCATTTTCAATATAATAGCAACCTCTATAGTATTGGGTAACACAGTGCTTTCAAACAGTAACACACTATTGACATTAAGGCTGGTGCATAACGTAGAGGTGCAATATACTGAAGTTGGTGGTAATGGCTCAACAGATCTAGAAAGGCTTACCTTTACGAATGACGGCTATATGGATAACGTACACACGTTAAGAAATACGTATGGAGCTGATTTGGTGCAACTTTTTACAACAATGGGTGGAGGTATTGGATGGATACTGAACGATACCGGAGGAACTCCAACATATGCCTTTTCATGCGTTGGAGTTGGTTCTGTCAATGCTTTTTCAGCAATTCATGAAATGGGGCATAATATGGGTTGCCACCACCACAAGCAACAAAATTATCAGGCTGGTCCGGGATTATACTCTTATTCAGCAGGATGGAGATGGAAAGGGTCAAATAACCAATGGTATTCTTCGATAATGAGTTATACAGCTGCTAGTTATTTCCCGGGTAATCCTGTTTCATCCACTAGGGTGGCATATTTTTCAAACCCTTCAATTAGTTTTATGGGGGCTGCTACAGGTCATACAACAAATGGTGATAATACCAGAACAATTCGTAATACTAAACATGTTGTTGCTGCTTACCGTTCAACTGCTACAATAAATTGCATTGCTTGTCCCGGATACAATTTCACAGCTACCCCAGGCAATTCATGGGTAACTCATTCTTCATCAATTGTAGCCAGTGGATGTAAAATTTATCGTGTTTCAGTTCAACAAGGACGCACATATACCTTTAAAACCGGTTGTGGTAACGGAGCAACTGCAAATTTTGATACAAGACTTTATGTTTTTAATGATAATTGCACACAGGTTGCATTCAATGATGATGGTTGTGAATCACTACGTTCTCAGGTTACCTGGATGGCTACATATACAGGATATGCTTATGTAAGAGTTAATGGTTATGGTAGTGCTTCAGGCTCATATACCATGGCTTATCAAAGGACAGATGAGCTAATATGGACCGGAAATACCAGTACAAACTGGAATACAGCAAGCAATTGGAATGGGAATGTAGTACCTGATATTACCTTTGATGTAATAATTCCCACCGGTGCAACAAGACAGCCTAATATAAATACCGCAGATGCATCATGTAGAAACTTAACCATAAATTCAGGTGCAACGCTAACCGTTGGAGGTTACACCTTAATTGTTAATAATAATATGAATATTACTGGTACAATGACAATGAATAATTCATCAGGTAAGATTTACAATAATGGTGATGTGCTCTGGAAATCGGGTTCAACAGCAAATTTCACAGCAAATTCAGTGTTTTGGGTATATGGAAATTGGGAATTTCAGGCAGGCTCAAATGTAAATCTGGCTAATGGTGTAGTTGCATTTACTGGTACAACTCAAAAGTTCATAAGGAGTTATTCTCAAACCTCTTCATTTAACAACGTAAGTAGCTATAAAAGTTCAGGTGCAGAAATAGGGGTTAGCGCATTATCAAATCAAGTATTGAAAATCAATGGTGATATTTACGTGCATACAAATGCGGAATTTAATATTTATTCAAGTTATGATGTGATCCTGAAAGGAAATTTAAATAGTAATGGTGTTTTTAAGTGCAATTTTGGTAGAGTTGTGCTTAATGGTACAAACCAATCTTTAAGAATGAATACTGGTGATTATTTTAATAATCTTACATTTAATCAGTCAGGAAATGTTACGATTGATAATACCTTAAGTAATATTCTTGAATTAAAAAAAGATGTTGTAATAAAATCAGGAGTATTCAATATGCAGAACAGAATTATGCGTGTGGGCGGAGACTGGACTAATGAAAAAGGCTCAGGTGCTTTTATTGCAGGTACAGGGCGGGTTATTTTTAATGGACCAGGGCATCAATATGTTAAATCCAGCGAAAACTTTAATATTCTTGAGGCAAATATGGGATTGGCTCTTCGTGTTAATGATGTTGCACATACAGTTACATGTAACCAATATGACTGGACAAGCGGTGGAATTGATGTATTGAAAGGAACGTTTACAGCTTTGGATCTTGCTGACAATGGACTATTTGGTAGTTATTCTGTAAATCCGGGTGGAACTATTAATTTGCATCAGGATGCTGCCGGATGGACTGATTTAAATGGCCAACTTAACTTTAATGGTGGTGGAAATATTAATATTTATGGCGGATCTTCATCAAGTTATTGGCCTTGGGCTGGAAATGCTGAAATAAATATGAGTGGTGGAGTACTGGATTTTAAAGACAGGGGAATAAATATATATAATTCATTAACATACAGTTTTGCTCATAATATTACCGGAGGGATCATACGCACAAGCGGTGGCTTAACATGCAACAGAACTGATTTTACACCTGCCGGAGGGACTTTTGAGTTTTATGGTAGTAATGACGTATTTTTAAATATGGTGTCTGGAAGCAAACTCAGAAATGTTATAATAGATAAAAGCTCAATGGCAAGTGGGTTAAATTTAACCGGTGAGCCTGTATATGACCGGAGAAGCGGACAACTTCTTAGTGATGGAACAAGGGCAAACAATATCAGACTGGATTCAAATATTGATATTCTTGGTGACCTGACAATTACTACAGGATCATTAACTCTCAATGGCAGGGAGCTTAATATAAAACAAAATTGCTATGTAAGCGGAACCCTGAACATGACAAATCCAAGTGATGTCTTAACTGTTGGACAAGCATTTTTAAATTGGCTCGAGTTTAAATCTGGCTCAATTGCTAATATTACAGCAGGTACTATTAATATATATGGATGGATAATTCCACGCAGTGGATCATCATTTAATATTTTGCCAGGTAATACCGTTGTTATTAAAGGTGATTCAGGAGGAGGACTATCTAATTTTGAGTCGTCTGCTACCTACGGAAATGTTATCTTACAGAAAAATAGCGGTGAATGGAGTTATATTGACTTATCAGCAATTGAACCTATAGTTGTAAATGGTTCATTCACCATATCACCGGATAATGAGTTTTATATGCAGAACCATGATCTAACTGTTAACGGTGCATTTACTGATGCTTCTACAAGCAAAATATACATGATGTATTATTCTAAAAAAGCGTTAGAAGGTAGTTACTCTACAGGTGAGGAGCCAACAAACACAGCAACGAGAGGTGGCTTACTTACTATCAATTCTGATTATACCATTCAAGGACTTCTTGATATTGCTGATGGTAATACTCTTTTGACAAAAGGTTTTGGTATTAATTCTACAGGGGTGTTAAAAATAAATGGGGGTAGTTTTATAAATAATAGGGCGGATATCAGTAATTGGACAGATATTAAAGGAAGCTTGCAATTAGTTGATGGATTATTTGAGCTAACTAATAATCATCCTTACTTTAATAGTGGATCAAGTTCAGTAATTAGCGGAGGGGCTATCAGAACAGGTGGAGCATTCCGTGCTGTTGATCCGAATGTATTCAAACCTACAGGAGGAGTAGTTGAGATAACCGGTAATAATAATAATGGCGCAATTTACTGTTATAATGGCAATTACTTCCATAATTTAGTAATCAATCGTTCTTCTTTATATTCTGCATTCATGAATGGAGAACCGGTTACGATTAACAATGATTTTACAGTCAATAAAGGTCGGCTCAATACTTCATCCAGCCTGGTCACAGTATCAGGTAATGTAGCGATAAATAGCGGTGGTCATTTATCAGTTGATGCTGGTGGCGGACTTGCCTTGGCAGCATCAAAATCTGTTAATGTAAATAACGGAGGTTTAATTGAATTTAATGGTACATCAGGAATGCAATCAAAAATTACCCGCAAATCATCAGGTTACTATGCTTTAAATGTTGAGAATGGTGGTAAAATAGCAGCAGTACATACCATTTTTGAGTATATGAATACGAATGGGGTAAATTTAAAGTCGGGTGCAATAGTTGATCCTTCTAACGCCTTTACATCATGCATCTTCCGCAATGGTCAGAGTGGAGGCAGACTGCTTACCATTAATAACAGCCAGACTTTTGCTCTGAATAATGCAATGTTCCCCAATAATTCATGGGGTAGCAATTTCAATGTTTACAAATCAGTTAATTCAGGCGTAGTAACATTTGGAGGTCATAGCGGAGGATTCAGCGGAGGTAGTTATGAATATGACCCAAACAATCGCATTCATTGGGGCGGTGAAGTGGCAGGAAATGTGACGCTTCAGGGAGTGGATGTAGTCAATGGACAGGATATATGCTTTGATGCAAGCAATACATTGACAGTTGCCGGAGGCGGGAGTACCTTTATTGTGCAAAACGGCGGCAATGTCAATCTTATTGCCGGTCATAATATCCGTATGCTCGGGGGGACATCTGTGCGTTCAGGAGCTTATCTGCATGCATTTATATCAAATGATTACTGTACATTACCTCCTGTAATGTTAGCAGTGGATGAAGAGTCAGATACCTATGATGAAATAGTATCAGAAAAGTCAGCAGAAGTTTTTGAAACACAAACCGATGATTTATTCAGGGTTTATCCGAATCCAACTAATGGCCGTGTAATACTTGAATTCTCAGAACCTACATCAAATACTATTGTTGAAGTGTACGGACTTATAGGCGAACGAATATTTGCAAAGGAAATAAGCGGGAATAGCTTATATGAACTTGATCTGTCATCACAGCCACAGGGTATTTATTTAGTTAAGGTTTCAAACGGTAACTCAGTGGTTTTGAAAAAGATAATAAAGAAGTAACTGGTTGTCATGATGGGAATATAATCCTTAGATCCTTACTTAAATTCGTTTCAATTTTTCAGCGATATAATTAACAATAGCCGCCGGCTTCAACCGGCGGTTATATTTGTATAATCAACATACTGTCTTAAGCCAGTGACTATATTTACAGATCTAAATTTTAATTAATTCAGCCTGTTCCTGATAATAAATATCAATAATAAAGCTGATCAGGCCACAAAAGCACAACCGGACTGTTTTTGAGAGGTTATGATTTTGTTATCAAAAGGTTTTTACTAAGATGGAAATTTTTTCAGGATGATTTTTAAATCTTTTCGACTGAAGAGCTTTTTATCCATCCCTGGCTTCCGCTGGCAATACGTACTTCGTACCAATCACCCATAATATCGTAAATTCTAACTTTAGTACCTTCATGGATAACAAACAGATCAATACTGTTTTCTGATGGCGAACTTTTTACTGTTACTGAAGGGTCGAATACAATGGCATCACGGTTTGAAGTACGGGAATTATGCTGCAGATAAGCCAGTGATAATGATCCTATTGAAAGAAGCAGTAATATTAGCGAAAAGTAAAAACTAAAACTACGGATCCCGCGGCGGGTTGACAATAAAAATATAGCTGCAAACACAACAGCGATAAAAAGCAGAATAATGCCAAATGTGCCCCATCCGTCAGCAGTATTAATATTTATCAGAGATTTGAACCATCGCTCATAAAAAAGTTCCGGTATTGATTCTATTTTGTCAATAGTATGTTTCCGGGCAAGTTCAAGGTTGAAACGTATATTTTCGTCGTGAGGAGCCAACACCAAAGCACGTTCATAATTAAGAATGGCTTCAGGAAAACGATTGAGTTTGAAGTAAGTATTTCCAATATTATAGTAAAGATCTGATGAGGCAAACCCTTGATTAATAACTGATTTATAGAGTTCAAGAGCATGTTCATAATATCCGTTGGAATATTCTTCATTTGCCTCGATAATGGTATCATCAGCAGGACCGGCAACAATATAACCCGAAACACCTGTAAAAACAATTGTCAAAATAACAAGTGCCCAAAGACTGCTTTTTATATATGCTGATTCCTTTGTCATTTCAGTTCTTTTTCAATACGCATTATTATGTTTAGCCCTTGTTCGTATAGCTGATCCATTTCGTGCAATTTATCCCCGGGTGCAAAACGTGCAAATTCACACTGTTCAAGAACCTTGATAAAATCGTCAATAACTTCGGGTTTAACTGATTTTGCTGTCAGACGATCGTACACTGTTTCCAGAGATAATTCAGAAAGCGGTATGTTGAATTTATTGCTCAGATAGCCCCATAAAGCTTGCGACAGCTCGTTAAAGAATTTTTCACCTGATTTTTCCTTGAGGAACTGTTCAGCCTGTTTTAGCCTCTTACGTGCTATACTTGTAGCTAGTTTGTTTTTTACGCGTAGAATGTCACGATTGTTTTTAATATGATTCTGAAGCAGAACAACAAAAACTACTAACAATATCAGCGGGCTGACGAGCAGAATATAAAACAACGAAGATCCAAAGAAATAAGAACCTATTTTACTGAGTTTGAAAGGCGCCTGACGTATGAACCTGATATCGGACGCTATGTACTGAATTGATTGCTGGTCGGCTATAGCTGAACCGGCAGTAATATCATGCCCTTCACCACGGGCAATATTGAAATTAAATTCCGGTGTATTATGATTTACATAGGTTTCACGTTGTGGATTAAAATAACTGAAACTAACCGGTTTGATAGTATATTTACCCGCTGAGCGCGGAATAATAAGATATTCAAGAGTACGTGTTCCTGAAACTCCGTTCTGGCTGACTTGAACATCGGTTGTGATTTTTGGGTCGTAAACCTCAAAAGATGGTGGAAACTGAAAATTAAGCTTGTCAATTAATCTTACATTTCCCTTACCGTTGATCACAACTTTCAGATTGATCGGTTCATTGGCAGCCAGTTCAGTTTTATCAATGGTAGCACGGAAATTAAAGTCGCCAACGGCACCGCTGAATTCTGACGGGCGGTTTTGGACCGGAAGAGGTTTTACATCGAGTTCAAAAGCGTTTGACTGTAGTTTGTGATTTACATTCTGATATCGGGATGAGAAAAAAGGATCGTTAAAAAAGCTGTCGAAAAACGGATCTCCGGTACGACGCTGCGCCTGCTGCTGAACTCTTGCAACAATATCAATTTCCAAAGGTTCAATACGTAACTTGCCTGAACGTTGTGGAAATAATGCTACCTGACGAATTTCGGCAACAGTATATTGCTGACCATCAACTACTTCATTGTATTGTTTTAGTTTTCTGCTATCACGTAGCAGTTCTTCTAACCAGAAACCACTTGTGCCGGGCGATTGCTCAATCTGATAGCTTGATATCTGTAATCTTGTGTAAAGCTTATAGGTTACAATAACCTGCTCTCCCATATAGGGTGATTTTTTGTCAGCTACTACACGCAAAAACACATCTTTATTTGTAATTCCTCCGGCTGATTGTCTTTGTTGTTGCTGCTGTTGTGGTGATTGAGTTCCGGAGGGTGGGGAAGAGGCTCCTCTAACCTTAATTGTAGCTGTGTTTGAAGTGTATTGTTTTCCGCCTGAACCTGCTTTGGCACCCGGAATGGTAAAAGTTCCTTCCTGCTGAGCGGCAATTATATATGTAAAAGTAGTGGCAAATGAACGGGTAACCTGATTGTTGATTATCTGAATATTCGAGCTGGTTGACTGAGATGGACCCGAAAGGATTATAAAATTTTTAAGATCTGGTCCGCTAAAATTATCAGCTTCAGCATTAAGGGTATATACCAGCCGGAATTGCTGTCCTGCCTGAACTTCAGCGGGTACTGACACTGACAGACTGATCTGTTGTGCCATTAAAATAACAGGCAGCAGGCTGAATAATATTGATATTTTGTAACCCTTATTCTTCATTTATGTACTGATAGAAACTGTTTTCTCTTCTTTTTATTATTTATGCAGGAGTACTATTTATTTTCCGAACCCCGATTTCATTAATGAATTGAAGGACATAGTATTCCTGCATATTTTTACCAGTCTTTCTCTACTTTAATACTTTGTAATTTAACTTTTTGCTGATTTATTTTTTCCAATGTTTTTTCTTCATCTTCTTTCAAAGCCTGCAGCATCCGCTCAGCTTCCTGTTTTGATATTTGTTGCGGCGACTGGCTTTCCTGTTGTTGCTGATCCTGACTTTGTTCCTGTTGATCTTGCTGAGACTGATCTTGTTGATTCTGATCCTCATTATTCTGATCATTTTTTTCATTCTGACCATCGCTTTGCTGCTGTTGCTCCTGTTGTTGCATCAGATTCAAAGCATAGGCAAGATTATACCTTGCATCATCATCTGATGGATTGAGCCTCAGAGCATTTTTGTAAGCCTCTACGCTTTCAGGTATCTGCTGATTCTTAAGCAATGAGTTACCATAATTATAGAATGATCTCGACATTTCGTTCTTATCTGTCTGATTAGCAATAGCCCGCTGAAATGTATAACCAGCTTCTTCGAAATTTTCCTGTCGGTAAATCGAATTTCCCAGATTGAAATTACTTCTAAAAGAGTTTTGATTTTTTTCAAGAGCCTTCCTGTATTGCACCTCCGCATCCTGATATTTTTCGTTGTTATAAGCTTTATTACCACGTCTTATTGACGGATTTTCGTTTTGAGCGTTAGCATTAAAACTTATCATAATAAGAACCACGGGTACAAAACGACTGAGTTTGCGTATCCAGCGACTACTGCGATCATAGATAAGGGTTTCAAAAACCAATAATATTAAGGCAACGAACAGGAAATAATAAAACCTGCTGTCAAACTCAGCAAAAGCCCGGCTGTCCTCGAATTCTCCCTTTTCCATTTTATTGATTTTTTCATAAATACTTGATAATCCGAATTGTGAATTGCTCGCAAGCACATAAGCACCCTTACCTGCATGTGCTATTTGCTGAAGCATTGGTTCATTAAGTTTAGTTATTACAGTCTGTCCGTCGTTACCGGTGCGGAAACCAACGCGAACATTATTTCTGTACAAGGGTATTGGAACACCCTGTGGCGAACCTATGCCAATGGCGTGAATTACAATTCCCTTGCTTACAGCTTCTTCAACTTTTTTCATCACTTCGCCTTCATGATCTTCACCATCGGTGATAATTATCAGTGCCTTACCCTGTTGTCCTTGCGGGAACGACTGTATTGCAAGGTCTATTGCATCGGCAATTGAAGTGCCTTGCGTTGACACTACACTATTGTCAGCATTTGATAAAAACATTTTTGCAGCAGCATAATCACTCGTTAGAGGTAACATAGGGTATGCCTTTCCCGCGAAAACTATCAGTCCGATCCGGTCATTACCAAGGCGATCAATGAAACGACTTACTGCCTGCCGTGCCCTTTCAATGCGGTTGGGTTTAATATCTTCAGCAAGCATACTGTTTGAAACATCAAGGGCAATGATAATGTCAACACCTTTTTGCTCGGTCTTTTCAAGTTTTGACCCAACCTGAGGGTTTGCAATACCAATGATCAGTAAAACGATGGCAACAATGAGAGTAATGAATTTGAACCATTGTTTGGCACCGGAAATTTCGGGCATCAGACGTGAAATGATTTTAAATTCCCCATAATTCCGCAGCGTTTTGCTCTTCCATAATCTGAACCAAACGAAAAGCAGCAGCAGCGCCGGAATTACCCATAAGTAATTCAAATATTCTATGTGTTCAAGTCTGATCATTTTTTCTTAATCTCTCAATCCTACTTTTTAGTAGTCAGTGTATTTTTATTAATTCAAAATCAATATCAAATCGGTCAAAATTAAATTTTATTTAATTAAGGTGTGCTCCGGAATAATGTATATCGCAATACAAGTTCAGTTAAAAGCAGCCATAATGCTAATAGTGCAAGGGGCCTGAATTCATCAATCCTGCGTTTATATTCCGTTACATCAATTTTTGTTTTCTCAAGAAGATCAATTTCATTATATACTTCTTCCAGTTTTTCATTACTTGTTGCTCTGAAATATTTGCCGTCAGTCATGTTTGATATTTCTTTCAGCATTTCCTCATCAATTTTCACATCAACCATCTGAACTTGTTTGCCAAACGGTGTTTGTACCGGAAAAGGTGCTCTTCCAATAGTTCCTACTCCAATTGAATACACTCTGATACCGTAAAGACGTGCCATCTCGGCAGCAGTAAGAGGATCAACTGCGCCCATATTGTTTACACCGTCAGTAAGCAGGATAACTACCTTGCTGACGGCTTTGCTGTTTCTTAAACGATCAACGGCTATTGCCAGTCCGTCTCCTATGGCTGTGCCATCCTGAATAATTCCCTGACGGACTTCCCTGAAAAGATTCGTCAAAACCGGATGATCAGTAGTTAGCGGGCATTGAGTATAGCTTTCGCCTGCAAATACAACCAGCCCTATCCTGTCATTGGGACGGTTATGAATAAACTGGATGGCTAAATCTTTTGCAGCTTCAATTCTGTTAGGTTTGAAATCTTCGGCAAGCATACTTCCTGAGACATCAAAAGTTATCACAATATCAATACCTTCCACTGTGATATCTTCACGCCTGAGGCTGGACTGAGGTCTTGCAAGTGCAACAATAATAAGTGCTATGGCAAGAACTCTTAAAACGAATAACAGGTGTACCAGCCATAAACGCCATGATCTTGATTTGTCAATGAAGGGTTCTGTTGTGGAAACCTGTATGCTTGGATGATTTCTGGAGTACTTATAAATATACCAGGCAATCATTAAGGGTATGATCAACAGGAAATAAAGCAGTTCCGGCCGTGCAAAATCAATATGATCAATATTTTTCAAAAAATAAATCATTGCTCTACTTTATTATTGTTATCAGCCTGGGTTTCATTGGTCTGTTTTACGTTAGGTATTATAACAGAAGGTATTGTGGAACGAATAAAATCTACCGCAATTGAAAAACTATCTTCGTGTTCTCCGGGTAAGGGAATACTCTTGGCAAATTTCACAAGGTCAGCCCTGGTGAAAAGTATCAGAAGCTTGTTTCTGCCTTCTGATGGTATATGGGTGGTAGCTGTTGCTTCCATTATTTCGGAAGTTGTCATTTCCAAAGCCATAATATTATATCTGCCTTCCAGGTAGTTGCGAATAATTTCGGTAAGCTCGCTGTGATATTCTTTTATTCGACCGTTTTGCCATAATTTTTTCTCACGCAGTTCGTCTAATTCGTTAAGCGCCCGAGTGTGCGGAGGTATTTTGGGTTTTGAAGGCTTTGGAATAAGTGAAGCTTTTTCCCGCTTCTTTTTCAGATAATATGTGTAAAGCCATATACCACCAGAAACCAGCAATAAAATCAGGATCCATGGTAATATCTCCTTAAAGGTTAGTGGTGCCTTGTAAATTTCTTTGATATCCCGAAGTTCGCCGTCAGGACTTAGCTCCACACCGGCAACATACAACAAAAAAGGATTGGTTTCGGCAGGTGTCCATTCTTCATCTCCCGGTGCCTTGAACAAGAAAACCAACGGAGGCACAGCATGATATCCGGTATCGAACGATGTAATGATGAGTTCTTTTTTTAACTGCATCATTTTATTATCACCATGTTTTAATGTATCAATGCCAGACTGATGGACGATTTCAATTTCGTCAGTAACACGATCAATCAAATCAGGCCATTGCCAGAAATAATCATTTGGCGATGTAATAGTAAGTGTGATTTTTGTTTGCGATCCAAGCTGAATAGATTCCGATTCAATTATTCCTTCAATATTTACACCGGGATCATCGGCATAAGACAGTAAACCGGCTAAACTAAAGCAAAGTAGTAATATATAACTAATTGATTTTCGCATTTTTACCTGTCTGTTTTATTACCTCCTGCTGCCACGTGTTCTGAATAAATTAGTCAAAGGCTTAATATAATCCCTGTCGGTTTGAAGGGTTGCATTATCAACACCACAGCGTGTAAAAGCATTCTGAATATATTTTTCAGTTTCTTTCCACCAGTTTTGATAATGCTTCCTTGCTGCCTCACCCGAAGTATCAACCCATATTGATTTACCTTCTTCCTTATTATACATCTGAACCATACCAAGGCGAGGCAATTGCGATTCGCTGGGATCGAAGATACGCAAAGCAATTAGATCATGCTTGCGTGCAGATATTTTCATTGCATCATAAAAATTACGATCAATGAAATCGGACAATACAAATGCAACCGAACGCTTTTTAAGAACATTGTTTAAGAATTTCAGAGCTTCGGAAATATCGGTTTTCTGACTTTGAGGCTTAAAATCAATTAGTTCGCGAATAATGCGTAAAATATGTGTTGTTCCTTTTTTGGGAGGAATGAATTTTTCGATCCTGTCACTAAAAAATATAACCCCAACTTTATCATTATTTTGAATTGCCGAAAAAGCAAGCACGGCAGCAACTTCTGTCATTAACTCTTCTTTGAACTGCTTTTGCGTGCCAAACTCATTTGAACCGCTTACATCAATCAGAAGCATTACCGTTAGTTCGCGTTCTTCATCAAATATCTTAATGTAAGGATGGTTGAATCGTGCGGTAACATTCCAGTCAATGGAACGGATATCATCTCCGTATTGATATTCACGCACTTCGCTGAAAGTCATACCTTTACCTCTAAAGGCACTGTGATATTGACCTGAAAATATCTGATCTGTCAATCCACGGGTCTTGATCTCAATCTGCCTTACTTTTTTAATTATATCAGAGGTTTCGAGCAGCATGTACTGAAATTATCGGTAATTATTTGACTTTGATTTGTTTTCTATCAGGGGACTTCAACTGTATTCAATATATCATTAATGATCTCAACAGTTGTAATGTTTTCAGCTTCGGCTTCATACGAAAGCCCGATACGATGCCTTAAAACATCATGAGCAACAGCTCTGACATCTTCAGGTATCACATACCCGCGTCTTTTGATAAAAGCATAGGCTTTTGCTGTCAAAGCCATATAGATACTGGCTCTGGGCGAAGCACCGTAACTGATCATATCCTTGTATTTATTAAGTTTGAAATCAGTTGGAAAACGGGTTGCAAAAACAATATCGGTTATGTAGTTCTCAATTTTTTCATCCAGATAAACTTCCCTTACTATTGACCTTGCATTCATTATGTCCTGAGGCTTGATAATGTCCTGATTTGTTGGTATTTCATTGGTGATCCTCTGACGAAGAATGATTTTTTCTTCTTCTTTCGTAGGATATGTAATTACCACTTTCAGCATGAAACGGTCAACCTGGGCTTCGGGCAGGGGATAGGTTCCTTCCTGTTCAATAGGGTTTTGGGTTGCAAGTACCAGGAAAGGTTCTTCAATTTTAAATGTATTATCGCCAATAGTTACCTGTCGTTCCTGCATAGCTTCGAGTAATGCGCTTTGCACTTTTGCAGGCGCACGGTTAATTTCGTCTGCAAGAATGAAATTAGCAAAAACAGGTCCTTTACGAACCATGAATTCTTCTTTTTTCTGACTATAGATCATGGTTCCTATAAGGTCGGCAGGCAAGAGATCGGGAGTAAACTGAATACGACTGAATTTAGCCTGAATTGTATTGGCAAGTGAAGTGATTGCCAGTGTTTTAGCCAGTCCGGGCACTCCTTCAAGCAGGATATGACCATCGGCAAGCAATGCAATAAGCAGGCGTTCAATCATATGTTTCTGACCAACTATAACTTTTTGCATTTCAATGTTGATAAGATCAACAAATGAACTTTCCTGTCTGATTTTTTCGTTCAGCTCACTGATATTTATACTTGTCATAAAAATGAATTTTTAGGAGGGCAAAATTAGCCAATTGGCTGTAACTACCACAATATTAAACTGTTAAAAAATGTTAAACAAAGTTGCGCAACTAAATAGCCTGTAGGTTTTGTATTTTAACCCTTAATTGACCGGCTCATCTTCAGGTGTTTTAATATCTTTGTAAATGCAAAAGTTATGAGGAAATACGAATTCAATACTTTGTAGTTAAGAGTTTTGTATGTTTTAGAATGAAAAAACTAGGTGCTCTTCAAGAGTAACTATTAAAATTAGGAATTTAAGCTTAACCTATACTTATTCAGGATTTTAGCTGGAGTATATATTGTAAGAAAGAAATTATATAAATGAATTATAAAATGGCAGAAAACAAAATAGCGAAACCGTTTTTGAAATGGGCTGGTGGAAAAACTCAGCTCATCCCAGAAATAGAAAAGGCTTTGCCTATAAATATTTTAAAAGCTGAATTTACATACATTGAACCTTTTATTGGGAGTGGCGCCGTACTTTTTTGGATGTTAAATAAGTTTCCAAATATAAAGAAAGCCATCATTAATGATATTAATGAAGATTTAATATACACTTACAAAACTATTGCTTCACGACCCCAAGAATTAATTTCATTTCTAGAAATTTTTCAAAATGAGTTTCATGCTCTGGATAGCAATAACGAGGTTAAGAAATTATATTACTACCAAAAAAGAGATTTATATAATTCAAGAGAATGCCCGCAAAGCGAACAAGCTGCTTTGTTTATTTTCCTCAATCGAACTTGCTTTAATGGTTTATATAGAGTTAACAGAAAGAATGAATATAACGTTCCAATGGGCAGTTATATTAAACCAACTATTAGCGACAAAGAAAATATTTTAGCTGTTAGTGAAGCCTTGCAAAAAGTTGAGATTCTGAGTGGTGATTTTGAACAAACATTGGATTATGCAGACAATAATTCTCTATTTTATTTTGACCCGCCCTATAAACCGTTAAGCGAAACATCAAGTTTTAATTCATATGCAAAATACGAGTTTAATGATAATGAGCAAATTAGGCTACGGGACTTCTGTAAGAAACTTGATGATTTGGACCACAATTGGATTTTAAGTAATTCAGATGTACGAGGCAAAGATAAAAATGATAATTTTTTTGATGATTTATATTCTGATTTTAAAATTAAGAGAATTGAAGCAAAAAGAAATATCAATGCAAATCCTGACAAAAGAGGGAAACTAACCGAATTGTTGATTGTAAATAAAAAGAAGTATTTAAAAGCATTAGACTTCAATAAATATGATTTGTTTGTTAAAAATTATGATAAGCCTTATTGGACACTAATAGAAAAAGTTCCTATTAATAATATAAAAATAGATAAAAGATTATTAAGCTATGCAAATGAGCTTAGTACAAACAAAGTGGATGAGATTATAAAAAACTTTGATTTACTATATTGGATTCCAATTACTGTAAATAAAGATTTTTATCTTTTAGATGGGCAACATAGATTGTCTGCCGCCCGCAGAATGGATTTGAAGTTTATTGATGTTATTGTTCAAGATACAGAGCTATTACAAAAGTGAACCAATAAAACAGAAGTGAAATTATCTAATTATAGAAAACAAAATGGAATTCAGATTTAAAATATTAACATGACAGAAAAATTTAAAAATTTCTTATCACAACTCTCTGTAACAAATGCTACTTTGGGCAGTTTTACTGATTTTGTAAAAGTCAAAAGGAATGTAAATAAAATTGAAATTAAATTAAACCAATTAAATTATTTGATTGGTAAAGAAAATTTAAAGAAAGCCATAAATGAACTTTACGAAGAAAATCCCAAGGTTTTTGACGTCTTAGATATTTTAATTGCAGTTCGTAAAAGCAATAAAGTAAAAATATCGAATCATTACGGTAGAGTTGCTTTATTAGAATCTTATTTTACTTCTCCTGCACTGATTTATGAATATTTCCAAGAAACAGGATTGGCTGAAATATTTAAAAAAAAGGATGTTACAAATCTGGTAGATTATGTTTTTGGAGTTGAAGTTGGATTAGATACTAACGCAAGAAAAAACAGAGGTGGTAAAAATATGGTAAAAGCAGTTTCTATATTCTTTGATAATGCAGGGATTATTTATAAAAAAGAAGTAAGTAGTACTGAATTTACTGAAATAAGTAGTTTGGGAGCAGATGTAAAGCGTTTTGATTTTGTTATTCAAACACAAAAGAAGACCTATTTAATAGAAACAAATTATTACAATGGTGGTGGTTCGAAATTAAATGAAACTGCAAGAGCTTATTCTGATGTTGCGCCCAAGATAAATCAATATGCAAATTATGAATTTGTTTGGATAACAGATGGGCAAGGCTGGTTATCAGCGAAAAACAAATTAGAAGAAGCTTTTAATATTATTCCTAGTTTATATAATCTTGCAACACTTAAAGAATTTATCCAAAGAATCCAGACAGAAAATATAGAAAAAGAATGATAAGAAATATAGAACATAATTTACCTTCTATGAGAAATAGGGGTGTTGACCCAATGCTAATTATTGAAATTAATGACATATATGTTTTAGGCATTTATCAGGGTTCATTTTCAAATAAGGATATTTATAAAATAGTCTCAATAGCAACACATAAAAGAAGATAAACACATGATGGAACCTTATTTCGAGTCCGAAGATAAAAATTTCTACCTCTTACATGGAGATACAATGGAACTTTTGCCCCGGTTTGAGCATAAGTTTGATATGGTTTTTGCTGATCCACCTTATTTTTTATCTAATGATGGCCTTTCAATACAAAGCGGGCAGATTGTAAGCGTAAACAAAGGGAAATGGGATAAGTCAGAAGGATTTGCATTTATTAATAATTTTAATCGACAGTGGCTTACATTGGTTCGCGATAAGATGAAAGAGAATGCTACAATATGGATAAGTGGCACTATGCACAATATTTTTTCAGTAGGACAAATTTTAACAGAATTAGACTTTAAAATCCTCAATATCATTACCTGGGAAAAAACTAATCCTCCTCCAAATTTTTCATGCCGTTATTTTACTTATTCAACCGAACAAATTATTTGGGCTAGAAAAAGTGAAAAAGTTCCTCATTATTTCAACTATGAGTTAATGAAACAACTAAACGGAAATAAACAGATGAAAGATGTTTGGAGGCTGCCGGCAATTGCTCCCTGGGAAAAATCATGCGGAAAACACCCTACACAAAAACCATTATCGCTTTTAACTCGTTTAATATTAGCTTCAACTAAGTCCAATGCCTGGATTTTGGACCCATTTACAGGTAGTTCAACAACTGGAATTGCTGCTAATTTAGCAAATAGACGGTTTTTGGGAATTGATAAAGAAGAGGAGTATTTGAATATAAGCAGAAATAGAAAGATGGAAATAGAAAGTCGAAAAGTAGCCGCTACATATAAACAAAAAATAAGTGGTTTTAACCATAAAAAGGAACTTGAACTTTTTTTATTTGAGGAGCGAGAAGTTGAATATGGAACAGAGCTGACCTTAAAATAAAAATTATGATTTTAGTTAAGCGTATAAGCTGGCTTTCCTGCCTGTATGCTTAATTTATAACATCACAACCCATTTTAACCATGTAGAGCAAATTTATCAATTCCTTAATAACCCCGTAGGTTCGTAATAATCGGGCGTCTCAACAATTTCAGTCTCTGATTTTTTTAATAGGTTTAGCACTGGTGCTAATGATCCTGCGAAGATTTCAATTTACATCATCAAAGCCAGCAACTGGGAGAAAATAATCATCAGTACAAGCGCAATAGGGTACACAGTAGCATAGCCTACCGAGGCAGCATCACTCTCTATTTTACTGTCAATGGCAGCTAGCCCCGGCGTACTCGTCATTGCCCCCGTAATAACGCCCAATAAAGTGATAAAGTTGAGCTTAAACACATACTGACCGATAAAAGCCCCTACAAACATAGGCAGCACTGTAATAACAATTCCAATAGCGATCAGTTGTAGTCCGTTGTCGCTCAGCACGCTGCCTAATTCGCTGCCTGCACTTGTGCCCACGCTTGCCATGAATATGAGCAGTCCCAGCCGGCGTAAGAGCTGATTTGCACTACCCGTCATTGACCAAAGTATGGGCCCTGTTTTACCTATATTACTAAGTACCAATGCTGCTGCCAGCACACCTCCTGTAAGTCCTAACCTGAAATCGAACAAACCGAAAACCGGAATGCTGATAGAGCCAATTAATACGCCTATAACGATACCGAGTGCTATAGGGAGGAAATTGGTTTCAGAAAGCTTTTTCTCATCATTACCCAGCAGTCGTCTCACTTCGGGCATTTCCTGATTAGAGCCGGAGATCAGAAGCTTATCGCCAAAACGTAGCTTGCTGTGCGGAAAGGGCTTCAGATCAATTCCACTTCGGCGTATGCGTGTAATAGTGGCATTAAGCGCAGTGAGATTAAGTTCGCGTATGGTTTTATTAATGACCTTACTATTGGTTACAAGCAACCAGTTTACTGTAAAGCGTTCATCAAAGGTAAGCTCTTCATCTGCCACATCACCGATAAGCAATGCTGCTTTCTGAAGTGCTTCCTCGTCTCCAACTACTTTCACAAAATCGTTAAGATGCAGTATGGTGTTAACCGTAGGCGAAAAAATATTTTCATTGCTTTTAACTCTGGAGATAACAGCCTGGGTCATTTTTCTAAGGTCCAGCTCACGGATAGTCTTTCCATGAATATTTGCATTGGTTACTTTCAGAACTACATTCTGCAATTTGGGATTTCCTTCCTGCATTTGTCGGATATATTCTCTTTCTTCCTCTTGTAAATCTTTTCGTGCCAGTTTTGGATAAAGTTGTACAAACAATATCACGCCTATCACGCCTGCTGGATAAGCAATGCCATATCCTACTGCTGTCAGGGGCGAGCCTGTTGCTTCAAAAGCTGCTGCCAGCCCTGGAGTACTTGTAAGAGCGCCGTTAAAAAGACCTACGCCCACAGGAACTGATATGTTAAATATAATTATTGCAAGGTAGGTAATTCCGGCGGCTACTGCAATCAGTATACTTCCTATAACAGCTAATTGACGGCCATAGCGTAGTGCAGCATCAATAAAGCCCGGTCCGGCCTGAATACCAATGGTAAAAATAAAGAGTACGATACCCAGAGTCTGGAATTCCGTAGGGATAGAAAAACCAAGATGCCCCATTAACAGAGCGATAAAAATAACAGCAGACGAATCAAGTGAAAATCCTTTAATTCTGAAATTTCCCAATATCAACCCTAAGCTGATAATGACAAAGAGTACAAAATATCCCTCGTGTAGGAAGCTTTCCATTTAGATTGTAATGATGTGCAAAAATAGAAAAACTATTATGATACTATCTGGTTCAGGATATCTTTAATTTTAAGGTATAGTAATCAGACTTATTACTCTGATTACTTGTGAGTTTGATTGATTTTATGCGTTTTATGCACAAGTGAAATTTTGTGTTCTTTGATTTATGATATCAAAAACAAAAGCAGGAACACCTGAAATCCAGATTGTTAAGTGTTTTATTATATGGTTAAAACTGAAAAACCGGCAATAGTCTTTGGGGTTACAACGGATAATTGGTGTTTCAATCAAGCCTTCAATACAAACCAAATCTCTATCTTTGTATCCTGTAGTCGTAAGGATTACATACTATTTTAAAGAAAAAAATGTTATCGTAAGATTAAATCCAAATGAAAATGAGAAAACTCACTTTGCTTTCACTGCTCGTATTAACGCTGTCATTTCGCCCTGAGGTTCAGGCTCAGCAAACAAGGACTATCGAAGAAGCCATAGCTTTTTATGTTGACAAGGTAAATGCTGACAGCATTCATAGTCATATTCAGGCACTTCAGGATTTTGGGACCAGGTTTTGCCTTGCCGATAATCACAGGGATATTGCTGTGTGGCTTAAAAACAAATTCATTTCTTATGGTTATTCCGATACCAAACTCGATTCCTTTGCATTTAACTACAATTATGGTTCAACTTATTATCAAACCTGGCAATATAATGTAATAGCCACTTACCCGGGATTTGTAAATCCTGATAAAGTATATATTATGGGTGCCCATTACGATGCTATTGTTCCAAGTTCGAGTAATCCTTTTGTAATAGCTCCCGGTGCTGATGATAATGCAAGCGGGGTTGCAGCAGCCCTTGAAGTTGCCCGGATCATGAAAAAATATGGCTATGTTCCGGAATCAACCATTAAATTTATTACATTCCCTGCCGAAGAATTTGGTTTGTACGGAAGCTGGGATTTTGCCGACAAAGCCTTTAGCCAGGGCATGAATATCGAGTTCATGCTCAACAATGATATGATCAGTTATTGCACCTTGCCTCCTGAGCAATGGAAAGTTGATATAATTAAGTATCCCAACTCGCCTCAGGTAACTAATCTTGCCCGTTATATAGCTGAAAATTTTACACCGCTGACTGTGGTTGAAACCACGCAATACATGCAGCAATCTGATAGCTGGCCCTTTTATTCAAACGGATTCAAGGCAGTTTTTTTGATGGAAGATCAGTTTACCCCATATTATCATACCGTTAACGATTTGCTTATTCATAGCAATATGGCTTATACTGCCGAAATGGTCAAGATCTCAATGGGTATGCTTGTTCATGAAAACGGAACCGGTATCATTGCCGGTGCAACATGCGGAGATCCGCTGGTTGTAGATCTCCCGTTGAATTATAGCGGAAGCACCGAGTTGTATGGCAATCATTACCTCCCTAACTGGATAGTAACAAACCCCACGTATTTGTCAAATTATATAGCCGGCAACGACCTGGTATTTAGTTTTACACTGGAATCCAACAGCATATTATCGGGCGATATTTCATGTCCTGCCGGAAACAGAGCCGGGGTTTTTATCTTAAATGCATGCCCGGATATTTTCAATCCTCCAACAGTAATACAGTTTGCAGGTGGCAATTCAGGCGGTTCATTCAGCCAGTTACCTCTGCCTGCAGGTGATTATTATGCAATAGTTGCAAACTGGCCCCAGCCTATGCACACAAATTTTACATTAAATATTGATGCTGTTGAGGCTCAGCAACAACCCGAACTCATTGCAAGTCCGACAAATCTTAATTTCGGTTCTGTTACTATTGGTAATCAATCGGCTGTAAGAACCGTTAAGATCAGCAATTATGGATCACAGCCACTTAATATTAATTCTTTAACTCTGACCGGCGAAAATTATGATCAGTTTACAATCCATGATCAGCCTGCTTTACCGTTTTCCATTCAGTTTGGTGAAACTACTGATATAGGTGTGGTTTTCAATCCAACACAGCCAGGTTTGTACTCTGCATTTCTGACAATTTCTGGCAATATTCCTGATGTTGTGCATATCCCTATTAACGGAAGCGGTATGGATAGTGTAATGATATATACTCCATATGCTCAGGATTTTACATCAGTTACTCCGGGACAGTTACCAGCAGGATGGTATGCAACTATGGCTAACTGGTCAGTTGTAAATTCAAATCATGCCGGAGGTGAAGCACCCGAACTTATGTTCTCAGGAACCTCTGGAGTTAATGGTTCGTACAGACTGGTCATGAATCCGGTAAATGCTCAGTCGAATAATATACTCATACTAAAATTCCACTCGATGCTTGATTATAACTCTGGAAATCAAAACCCATTTTCAATGAAATTGCAATCGTCCTTTAACGGAGGTATGAACTGGTCAGACCAATGGGTGCTAAATCCTTCAACAAGTTTGCCTGCTCAGCAATACAGCGTTGATCTTGGTTCACTTGCCGGCGAAAAATTCCTGCTGGCATGGGTGTTTGAAGGAGAACCAAACAGCATAAATGCATGGTATATTGATAATATAATCCTGACCGGTGAAGAAAACCCTGTTTTAGCCGGAGATTCCAATTGCGATGGTATTGTGAATGTGATAGATGTGATAACAACCATTAACTACATACTTAATCTGAATCCTACACCTTTCTGTTTTGAAAATGCTGATGTAACAGGAGATAACCTGATAAATATCCTTGATGTTATTGGTACTGTGAATATTATAATCGGAGGTGTAAAAACTGATATTGCCGATATTGAATCAAACGAAGCATATATAACCTTGAATTCAAATTCAATAGATATTGTAAGCGATGGCACTCTTGCAGGGATACAGTTTGAACTCATAGGTAAAAATCTTGAAAGCACTGATTTCTGGCTGGAGCTGAGCGATTATGAGTTTGCTTACAGTGTGCATAAAAACAAACTTACAGGAATTATCTACAGTCTTGATAACCGCCCCTTACCATACGGAGAGGTGAGGCTTATCAGGTTTGGAGATCAACGGCATGATATAAATTGGGGAGAAGTAATTGCAGGGAATGTAAAAGCCGAAGAAGTTGAAGTGGTAAAATCATCATTGAATAATTTATCTTTCACCAGCGATGATTATAAACTAATGGTATATCCCAATCCTGCTAAAAGTGATTTTATTATTGAGGTTGAATTGCCTGCCTTGTCCGAAACCCATATACAAATCTCAGATATGTATGGCCGCAATGTAATGGTTATAAACGACAGCTATCTGAGCGAAGGAGTTCATAAATTCACAATAAGCGACAAGGATAAGCTGCGCCCGGGTTTTTATCTGCTTAATATTGAAGCCAGACCTTCAGGTATTGGGAGTGTTATAACCAGGAATCTAAAGCTGGTAATACAATAATTTGTCGGCTTCGGCACAATTTTGCCTTTTGTTTTTAGAATCCTGATTTAGTAATATTTTTAGCCCCTAAAATTATTAGGGCAGGTTTGATCAGTTGATTTCTTCGCATAAAATTATATACAATAGCAAAGTAGGAAGCTTTATGCAGACTCAAGGTTTTTCTGATTGTTAATCTGTTTGCTTTGTTCAGATATTCTATCTGCATTAGCTTTGTAAATCATTCAGCTTAAAAGAAATACATATTAGTACGTTTTCCAGTTTCTGAATTTTATTGAATAAAAAAAGCCGCTATTTCAGCGGCTTTTGTGATCCTGTTGGGATTCGAACCCAAGACCCCATCCTTAAAAGGGATGTGCTCTACCTGCTGAGCTACAGAATCAGTTTTTAATTTTGAGGGCGCAAAAGTATGTATATTCCCTGAATTAACAAAATAAAATTTAGTAATAAATTGTAATTTGCAGTATATGAGTGAATTAAATATTGATATTTCCATGAATTGCCAGCCAAATGCATGCAGGATCGGTACTTGTATAGCTTACTTTATGCCTTTTTCGGGCCGAAATAAGCACATAATCGCCTTTTCTTAAAAAAATATCTTCTTCATTCTCAAAACACAGTCTTGCTTCCCCCTGTAACAGAACAACCCATTCGTCAGTATCCTGATCATACCATTGATTTTTGGGAGTGGTTTGCCCGATGGAAATAATTCTTTCAACCCTTATGTTATTTCCATGGAAAAGTGTTTCAAATACCTCATCTTCTGACCTTTGGATTGTTTCAGATATTTCAAAAATATTATTTGTGATCATGGTAAAAAATTGAGTTTGGAATATAAATCCTGTTTTTATGATTTTCTTTTCACCGGCTTTTTTTGAGAGCCAATATTACTTTGTTTCAAGGCACTCTTATCAGCAGGCAAATATTATTTCCGGAAATAACTTCTTTATCTGTTTACTGTAAAATCCGGCAAAAGATAAATCTTTGCTAAAACCAACATTAACAATCAAACTTCTCCTTTTCCTTCCCTTATCATTAATGGCTCGATGCCTGTACAGTCAATAATTGTAGAAGGAACATTGTCGCCGGGTCCTCCATCAATAACTATATCAACGATATCCTTGTATTTTTCATAAATGAGTTCCGGATCGGTGGTGTATTCAACAATTTCGTCATCGTCTCGGATTGAAGTTGACATTATAGGGTTGCCAAGTTCTTTTACAATTTCCAGTGGAATATTGTTTTCCGGAATTCTGATACCCAGAGTTTTCTTTCTGCTTTGGAATATTTTAGGCACATTACTGCTGGCGTTCAGAATAAAAGTATATGGCCCCGGCAAACTATTGCGCATCAAACGGAAAACTTCATTTGAAATGGGTTTGGTATATTCTGAAAGCTGACTCAGATCGGTAAAAATAAATGTAAAATTGGCTTTATCTTTTCTTACGCCTTTTATATGCGCAATTCGTTCAAAGGCTTTGGGTTTGAGAATATCACATGCAAGCCCGTAAATTGTGTCAGTAGGATAAATGATTACACCACCATCGTTAAGACATTCGACTACCATTTTAATATGGCGGGCGCTTGGGGTTTCCGGATGAATTTTTAGTAGCATAGCTTTGTTGATTAATTGTACTGAGAACTCAAAAAAAGGGTAAGTCTAAAATATCGCACCGCTACAACCGCCTACCCTTGCTTCCTTCCGGATCTGGGGGAGTTCAGCAGGAGCTGGTCGTATCAGACTTACCCGCTGCAAAGATAGAAATTTTTGGATTATCTTGTGTTTTTAACCTGATATTTAACTTTACTTTATAAATTTGCCAATTATCAAAAATTACAATGATGGAAGAGAAATCAATGACTCTTAACAAAAATTCAATGATGACCGCAATTCCGGTTGGCGGCGCAATAGTATTGATATCAATTGTTTTATACGTTTTCGATCTTGATACACGTGGTTTCTGGGGTTATCTTATTTATGCAATTCTGCTTGCCGGTATTATCTGGGGAACAAAAAAATTCCGAGACCAGTATAATAACGGATTATTAACCTATGGGCAGGGTATTAAGTCAGGATTATTGATAGGATTATATACAGGTATCATCAATGCTGTATATACCTTTGTGTTTTATAAGTTTTTTGCTCCTGAACAGATCAGTGTTTTACTTCAAAAAACTGAAGAGCAACTCCTGGAGAAATCTCCTGATATGACTGATCAACAGCTTGATATGGCACTTTCAATGACTGAAAAATTTATGACACCCGGATTTATGTCTTTCGGTTCGTTGATAAACACCCTGATAGCCGCCCTGCTTTTATCACTGATAGTTGCAATTTTTCTGAAACGCGATGTGCCAAGGTCCATTGAATAGTTAATTATTATTTCATGAATATTTCAGTTGTAGTCCCATTATTTAACGAAGAAGAATCGCTTCCGGAGCTTGTTTCCTGGATCGAAAGCGTAATGAATGTCAATGATTTCAGTTATGAAGTTATACTTGTTGATGATGGTAGCAGGGATGGTTCATGGAAGATGATTGAACAGTTGAGTGCCAGGAATTCTAATGTCAAAGGAGTCAAGTTCAGGCGGAATTATGGTAAATCAGCCGCTTTAAACGAAGGGTTTGCACTGGCATCAGGTGAGGTGGTTATCACTATGGATGCCGATTTGCAGGATAGTCCTGAAGAAATACCTGAATTGTACAGAATGATAATTGACGAGGGTTATGATCTTGTTTCGGGCTGGAAGAAAAAGCGCTATGATTCAAAAATCACTAAAAACCTTCCTTCAAAAATCTATAATGCAGCTACCCGACGAATGTCGGGATTGAAATTGCATGATTTTAACTGTGGTTTGAAAGCGTATAAAAATGAAGTTGTGAAAAATATTGAGATCTATGGCGAGATGCACCGCTATATTCCTATGATCGCAAAATGGGCAGGGTTTCGGAAAATTGGTGAAAAAGTTGTTACACATCAGGCAAGGAAATTTGGTACTACAAAATTCGGTGCTGAGCGTTTCATTCATGGTTTCCTCGATTTGCTTTCAATAGCCTTTGTAACCCGTTTTGGACGTAAGCCCATGCATCTTTTTGGTTTACTCGGAACCCTTATTTTTATAATAGGTTTTGTCATTGCAGGTTATCTGGCTTATACCAGGATCTTTATGGGTGTTTACCGAATGACTGAGCGCCCGCTGTTTTATTTTGGTTTATTGGCAATGATCCTGGGAACTCAACTGTTTCTTACCGGTTTTCTGGCTGAACTCATTGCCCGTAATAACAGCGACAGGAATAAATATCAGATTGAGAAAAGGATAGGTTTGGAATAAAATGTTTTTTAAGAAACCGGAATCTGAAAATAAGAAAGGTGTGAAGTGTTTTATCAACAGCAAAACAGACAAAAACTGATTACGTTAATATGATTTATAAACACAGTGGGATTTTTAATTAATTCTGCCGGAGATGCAAGGAAAAAAAGTTGTAATTATTGGTTCGGCATATCCATTGCGGGGCGGACTTTCAAATTTTAATGAAAGACTGGCAAGGGAATTTATCAGTGCCGGTTTTGAAACAACAATTTATACTTTCAGCCTGCAATATCCGTCAATTCTTTTTCCGGGTAAAACTCAACTTTCTTCAGAACCAAAACCTCATGACCTTGATATCAGGGTGGTAATTAACTCTGTAAATCCTGCAAACTGGGTGAAATGGGGAAGGAAGATCAGGAAGCTGGAACCTGATCTGGTTATCATGAAATTCTGGATACCTTTCATGGCACCCTGCCTGGGAACCCTTGCGCGCATTATACGTAGGAATCGTAAAACCAGGGTGATTACAATTATTGATAACCTTGTTCCACACGAAAAACGACCTTTTGATAATATTTTAACCACTTATTTTGCCCGTAGTGTTGATGGTTTTCTGGCAATGTCGAGGGCTGTGTTTGAACAGGTTGAGTTATTTGTGCGTAAAAAGCCAAAAATATTTTCACCTCATCCGGTTTATGATGTTTTTGGCAAAAAAACTGATAAGGTAAAAGCAAGAAAAAAGCTAAGTATTGATGAAAACGGAAAATATATTTTGTTTTTTGGGTTCATAAGGGATTACAAAGGACTTGACCTTTTGCTTGAAGCTTTGGCAAATCCGGAAATAAAGGCTCAGAATATAAAGTTGCTGGTTGCAGGTGAATATTATACTGATCCCAAGCCTTATAACCTTATGATCGAACAAAATGATCTCTCTGATTATGTGGTTTTGCATACCGATTTTATTCCCGATTCAGCAGTGGGGCTTTATTTCAGCGCTGCCGATCTGGTGGTGCAGCCGTATAAAACTGCCACTCAGAGCGGAGTTACCCAGATAGCATATCATTTTGAAGTTCCTATGATAATCACAGATGTGGGAGGATTAGCTGAATTTGTTCCTAACGAAAAAGTGGGTTATATCGTAGAGCCCGACCCGGCTTCGATCGCTGACGGCATTCTGAGATTTTTTAATACTTCTGATAGATCTCATTTTCTGAACCATTTAAAAGAAGAAAAGAAAAAATATGGCTGGGACTTTTTTCTTGAAAAGATATTTGAATTAAAAGATATTATTGATACAAAGCAATAAAATTAAGATGATAATAAGAAGCAAAGCACCTTTAAGGCTTGGATTGGCAGGCGGAGGCTCTGATGTGGCGCCTTATTCTGATTTATATGGAGGAGCGATCCTCAATGCTACAATAAATATGTATGCTTATGCTACCATAATACCCAGGAACGATGGTAAAATTGTGCTTAACAGCTACGACAGTAAGCAAAGCATTGAACTTAACGATGATAAAACTCTTGAAATAAATGGAAAACTCGATCTTCACAAAGGGGTATATAACCGTGTTGTCAAAGATTATGTGCACAAACCTTTGTCATTTGAACTTACTACCTTTGTGGATGCACCTCCCGGTTCAGGATTAGGAACATCATCTACAATGGTGGTGAGTATTTTGGGGGCTTTTACCGAGTGGCTGAAACTCCCGCTCGGAGAATATGATATTGCCCGCCTGGCGTACGAAATTGAACGTATTGACCTTGGTATGGCAGGAGGAAAGCAGGATCAGTATGCTGCTACGTTTGGTGGTGTGAATTTCATGGAGTTTTTTAAAGATAACAAGGTCATTGTTAATCCTTTACGCATAAGAAGTACATATCTTAACGAACTATCATACAGTCTGATACTATTTTATACTGAAACCAGCCGGCTATCGTCAAAGATCATAGAACAGCAGGTTAAAAATGTGCTGCATAATAAGGTTGAATCCATTGAGGCAATGCATCAACTTAAAAATCAGGCTATTATGATGAAAGAGGCTTTACTCAAAGGCGATCTTGACGAAATGGGACATATTCTTGATTTTGGGTGGCATTACAAAAAGCAAATGGCTGATGACATTACCAATGAACAATTGGATCTTATTTATGAAACTGCTCGTAAAGCCGGAGCAAGTGGAGGTAAGATATCCGGTGCCGGAGGAGGTGGTTTTATGATATTTTATTGCCCTGAAAATACCCGCGTTAAAGTCATACAGGAACTTGAAAAGATGGGCGGAAGGGTCAGGCGCTATGAATTTACTACTATGGGGCTGACAAGCTGGACAGTATAATATGTGGTTGTTTAGTGGTATTTCAGTCATATTTCAAGTTCACAAAAATGCGTAATAATAAAACAGTGTTAGTTTTTTATATTTTTATTTCAGATTAGAAACCTGAAAAAAATATCTAATTTGACAAAAACACGAAAAACAATGAAATCATATAAGAATTTCTTGCACTTAGCCCGGAATCGCTACTCTGTCCGGGCATTTGATACACGGTCTGTAGAAATGGAAAAAATCAATCAAGTTCTTGAGGCAGGCAGAATTGCTCCTTCGGCAGCTAATTTGCAGCCCTGGAATTTTATTGTTGTAAAGGATGAGCCATATCGTTCCTACATTTTTGAGGCTTATAACAGAGTATGGTTCAGGGATGCACCTTTTTATCTTGTACTTTGCGCTAATCACAATATCTCATGGAAGCGTTCGGATGGTAAAGACCATGCTGATATTGACATTGCTATTGCTGCCGACCACATGACCCTGGCTGCTGCTGAACTGGGGCTTGGAACATGCTGGGTTTGTAATTTCAATCCTGACAGACTTAAAGAACTTTTAAATATTCCTTCTAACTTTGAACCTGTAGTAATTCTTCCTTTGGGGTATCCGTTGGATGCAGGTGAACCCGACCGTCATGAAACAAAACGAAAGCCGTTAAAAGATATAGTAAAGTGGAATTGTTTCTGAACCGGAATTTCAGTCGCATAAGTAGCATGAATTTAGGCTATTAGATTAGGTGTTTCTTAAAAATCAACCAAAAGGAGTAAAATGCCCTGAAATAATGTTCGTCTATCTTCGTTAGGGTAAAAACTCAGTATATGCGATTTAACCGGACTTTTTTTCTTCTGCTTGTTTTCTTTTTAAGTAATTATTCAAATCTTTTTGCACAAAATAAATATCCACAGGGATATTTTCGCCTGCCACTTGATCTCACACCTTCATTGTCCGGTACTTTCTCTGAGATCAGATCCAATCATTTTCATTCAGGTGTGGATCTCAGAACTCAGGGAGCTGAAGGCAAACCTGTTTATGCCATTGCAGATGGCCATGTGGCGAGGATAAGGGTTCAGCCTGTTGGATTCGGAAAGGCTTTATATATTGAACATTCCAACGGATATACCTCTGTGTACGGGCATCTTCGCAATTTTATCCCCGCCATTCAGAAATATGTTGTTGCAGAACAATACAGAAGGGAATCGTTTGATGTGGATTTATACCTTGCTGAAGATAAATTTTATTTCAAGAAGGGCGATCTGATTGCCTGGAGTGGAAATTCAGGTAGTTCGGGAGGACCACATTTGCATTTTGAGATAAGAAAAACTGCAAATCAGAACCCGATAAATCCCTTGTTATTTGGGCTGGACATCCGGGATAATATAGCTCCTGTCATACAGGCTTTCAAAGTTTATCCTGTAAACGAATATTCCACCGTGAATAATTCTCCGGATAATATGCTGTTCACAGTTACGGCAAATAACAACACATACACCATCAACGATAATAAGCCTCTTAAGATATCGGGGGATGTGGCTTTCGGTGTTCAGTCGTATGACAAGCATAATGCCAGTGAACTTCGTAACGGTATTGTTTCATTTAAGATTTTTATTGACGATGAGCAGGTTTTTGCTTACCGTGTGGATGAGATTAGTTTTGATGAAACCCGATATGTGAACTCGGTTATTGATTATGAGGAACTTATCAGAAGTAAACGAAGGTTTATTCAAACCAGGATACTTCCAAATAATCCGCTTAAAATATATTCATCAGTTAAAAACAAGGGTGTGTTTACTTTTGATGAAAACAAAGAATACAAAGTCGCTATTGAGCTTGCTGATGTGGCTGGGAATAAAGGAGTTTTAAAATTCCTGGTTATTGGAAAACCACCTGTGCATATACCTTTAAACCGTAATGAGCATAAAAATTCGGTTCATTTCAGGTGGGATCGTCCTAATAGTTTTGAGTCTGAGACTTTTAACCTTGAAATCCCCTCCGGTTCATTGTATGAGAACATCTGGTTCACCTATAAGGAAGAACAGCCAAGGAATGGAACCTTTGCAAAGCTTTATCATGTGCATAATTATTATACACCTTTACAGAATAGCTTTACGATTTCGATAAAGACGGAGGGTTTGTCGCCGATATTGATCAATAAGGCAGTAGTTGCTCGTCTTGATGAAAAGGGGCAGTGGGTTTCGGAAGGTGGCGATTATAAAAATGGTTTTATGACTGCGAAATCAAGGAGTTTTGGAGTTTATAGCGTGAAAGTTGACACTCTGGCGCCAAAAATCATACCTGTCAATATTCAAAACGGAAAGAATATTAGCCAGCAGAAAACCATCAGTCTGAAAATCAGCGATTCATTTGCAGGTATTAAATCATACAGGGCAACCATGAATGGGAAATGGATTTTAATGGATTACGACAGGAAAAATGATCTGATAACCTACGAAATTGACGACAGAACATTAAAAGGCAATAATTCGTTTTTGCTGGTGGTTGAAGATAATGTTGGAAATCGCTCTGAGTACAAGGCTAATCTGATAAGATAAAGCGATATATATTAGTCGTAAAATCCTTCCCAAAACAATTTTAACCTTCGTTATTGTTAATTGCTCTGATCCTTTGCAGCAGGGTAGGATGGGAGTAATGGAAAAACACATACAAAGGGTGGGGGGTAAGGTTTCCAAGATTTTTCTGAGTAAGCTTTTTCAGGCTGTTTATCAACTCCTTACCAAATCCATAGTTTTTTGCAAATCTGTCAGCCTGATATTCAGCTTTCCGCGACCAAAGGTTTAAAAATATTCCAAGTACAAATGATATGGGGCTGAACAAAATTCCAAAGGCTATCATACCTATATGAAAAGAATGCTCCTCAACACCAAATGCTGCGCTAAGCTCAGGACTTCCGATAAACACTGAGAACAGCAGCAGAATTATTCCGGTTTGCAAAATGCCTGTGATCAGGTTTATCCAAATGTGTTTTTTCTTGTAATGACCAGTTTCATGTGCTAAAACAGCCACTATTTCTGTTTTTTCCAGATCGTTGATCAGTGTATCGTAAAGTACAATGCGTTTTTCAGGACCTATACCAGTGAAATAAGCATTAGCTTTTGTGGATCGTTTCGAACCATCAATAACAAAGATGTTTTTCAGTTTAAAACCGGCTTTATTGACAAACTGCAAAATAGAATCACGTAATTCTCCTGCTTCAAGAGGAGTTTGCTTGTTAAATAAGGGTACAATGATACTTGAATATACAAGGGTCATGAGTACCGAAAAAATGCTTATGGCTATCCATGCATATATCCAAAGCATTTGCGGGGTTTTCATATAAATCCATATGATGAGTGAAAGCAGCCCGCCACCTATTATTGCACCAAGAAGCCAGCCTTTGAGTTTATCGAGTACAAAGGTTAAAGGTGTGGTTTTATTAAAACCAAAGCGTTCTTCGATCACGAAAGTCTGATAAACCGCAAACGGAATTGAAAGAATATCGGATACAAGCATTAGTGAGCCAAAAAACAATAATGCCATTAGTACAGGATGTGTGGTAATGCTTCTGATTATCCCGTCAGCCCAGGGAATACCACTTGCCAGAATAAAAATCATCATTACCAGAAATCCAAAAATGCCTGAGATCAGACCAAAACGAGTATTTGCCTTTTTGTATTCCTGTTGTCTGGAGTATTGTTCTTCATCGTAAATACCTTTCAACTCATCGGGGATATGAGTGGAATGATGCCGGTAGTTAATAAAATCAAGCCACAGTTCAAATAAAAAGTCGGCAACAAGAATGGCTATAATGATACTGAAAAGTAATGAGGGGTTCATGAAAAAATGATGATTTAGTAAGGTAATTCCTGTTCTTCATCGGTTTCATCATCCATTTCATTCATTTTACTCTGGTATGTAACCACATTCTGACCATATGCCTGACCTGTTCCGGATTCAAACTGAGGAGAAGTTTCAAGCTCAAGGAAAAGAGCATTTTTGTTAATAAACTGGAATTTCAGATCACTTAATTTTCCGTTTCTGTGCTTCGCAATGCTTACTTCAGCAATTCCTTTGGTGGAGTTGCCCTGGTCGTCCACTGTAATTTTATAATACTCAGGACGATATAAGAACAGAACCAGGTCGGCATCCTGTTCAATAGCTCCCGATTCACGAAGGTCGGAAAGAATGGGTCTTTTTGAACCTCCGCGGGTTTCAACAGCACGGCTTAGCTGAGAAACAGCTATGATTGGAATATTCAATTCTTTGGCAAGACTTTTTAGTGAACGCGAGATATTGCTTATTTCCTGTTCACGGTTACCTTTAGCCTCACCACCACCCGACATTAACTGAAGGTAGTCAATCATTGCAAGCTGGATATCATGTTGAGCTTTGAGTCGACGACATTTAGCCCTTAATTCAAAAATAGTAAGAGCCGGACTGTCGTCAATAAGTAGCGGGGCATCTTCAAGGTTCTTGATTTTTGCATTTAGCTGGTGCCACTCATGATTTTCGAGATTGCCCTTTTTAAGTTTATCAGCAGGCAATCCGGTTTCTGCTGAAATAAGACGGGTAACAAGCTGGATTGCTGACATTTCAAGAGAAAATACAGCAATGGGCTTATTGTGAATAACTGAAATATTAAGAGCCATTGACAGAATAAATGCTGTTTTACCCATACCGGGTCTGGCTGCAATAATGATAAGGTCAGAAGGCTGCCAGCCGTTGGTTATGCGGTCTAACGATGAAAATCCCGATGGAACCCCGCTAAGTCCACCTTCTGTATTTTTTGCTTTTTCAATATTTTCAACAGCTTCCCTGATAAGTGCAGGCATATTATAAACGCTTCGTCTGATATTGGTTTCGCTTAACGAAAACAAATTCCTTTCAGCTTTGTCGAGCAGATCAAAAACATCAACAGTATCTTCAAAAGAGTCATGAATTATTTCGGATGAAGCACGGATCAATTCACGTTGAATGTATTTCTGCATCAAAATACGTGAGTGGTATTCAATATTGGCTGCCGATGATATCCGGTTTGTAAGTTGAGTAATGTAAAATGGTCCGCCTACAATGTCAAGTTTGCCATTAGTTTTGAGTTTATTTGTAACTGTAAGAATATCAACCGGTTGGGTTTCCTGGAATAATTGCATTATAGCTTCAAAAATATACTGATGTATCTCTTTATAGAAGGTTTCCGGTTTTAATATATCAATCACCGCTGTGAGAGCATCTTTCTCAAGCATGATAGCACCAAGAACGGCTTCTTCAAGATCCAGAGCCTGTGGCGGCAGTTTTCCATGTTCGCTTATATCGCTGACAACAACTCGTTTAGCCGTTTTTCGGGTAGTTTTTTCAGCAATAGGTGTTTTAGTTTCTTCCATGACCCAAAAATAAGTAATTTCATTATATCCCTGCAGACTTATCTTCAAAAAAGTTTTTAACATCGGATAAATCATGCCACAAGCCTGAAAAGAGTCATAAACCTTTATTCCTACAAAATAAAAATTATCTCTGGCTGAACTATGAAATGCTGAATTATCCCATTAATTCTGCAGATTTTGAACCCCGAAGGGGTGCAATAACTAATTAACAATTGACAATGGAGAATGGAGAATGGAAAATGGAGAATGGAAAATGGAGAATGGAAAATGGACAATGGAAAATGGGAAATTGAGAATGTTATGAATAGGAACGGGCTTTAGCCTGTTTAATAAATAAATATTTCGACGAGCTTAATAACAATTTCGGCAGTCTCAAAACTCGGACACTGAGGTTCTCGAAGTGTCAGGGTTTTTAAAAAGGCGCTTCGAGAGCTTCAGCGCCTGGAAAGTCAGTCTAATATGCCTTTAGTAACCCCGAAGGGGTGCAATTATTATACCCCCCATGTTTCCACTCTACCATAGAGAACCCTGAAGGGGTGGTATGTTTATAAAAAATTTGACAAATTCCAACCCTAAGTCCTGTAGGGGCGTAATAATCTAATAAGGTCATAATGGATAATTGATCCCGAATGACTCGGGAGAGAATGAAGAAGGAAAAATGGATGTTTTGATAGAGATTGCTCCTAAAATTGTTGTAATCATCAGCAATTAATCCAGATTTTTCAAATTTCTGAAATTAACCAGACTTACATTACGAACAACCTGTTCAAACTCACCGTCATATACAAGTAGCGGGTTCACTGTCCTGTCAGGAAATGTTTTCTTAAAGTGCGTAAATTGCTTTAAAAAATCCGGATGAAACGTTGCAGATGACTTTATTTCAACAGGTTGTAAATGATGCCCAAGCTGGCGAACTATGTCCACTTCGCTGTGGTTACTATCACGATAAAAGAATAGATTACTGTCGAGTCCTTTATTAAAACGCATTTTCATCAGTTCAACCACCACCATATTCTCAAAAATTGCTCCCCTGAGCGGGTCACGGTTTAGTTGATTTGTATTTTCAATTCCCAAAAGATAAGATAGCAAGCCCACATCATAAAAATAGATTTTCGGTGATTTTATAAATCGTTTGCTCACATTATAGGAAAAAGGCTGCAACATAAAAACGATATAGGATGCTTCAAGGATGTTTATCCATGCCTTCACTGTTGCAACTGAAATGCCGGTTTCACCCGCAATAGACGAAAAGTTGACCAGATTTCCGGCACGGCCGGCACATATCCGTACAAAACGCCGAAACTGGCTAAGATCCTTGACTTTGATCAGACTGTGCAGATCTCGCTCAATATAAGTTTCGTAATAATTGCGATATGCTTTGTAAGGAGTCAGGTTATGCGCATAAACACCGGGATAAAATCCCCTGAGCATGATACTGTCCGACGTGCTATTGGCACTATCACCAATTTCATGAATTGAAAATGGCAACAATTTAATAATTGCTGTTCTTCCTGCCAGCGATTGGGTAACACTATCCAGCAAAGAAAACTGATTGCTACCTGTGAGAATAAATTTTACACTATCTCTGTACTCATCAACTATCTCCTGTAAATACGAAAGTAACTGAGGAATATGTTGTACTTCATCAAGAATTGCACCGTTTTGATTCTGTTTGAAAAACGAACGCGGATCTGATTCTACTATAGCTCTGGTATCGGGGCTTTCAAAATTATAATACGGCAGATGCCCAAACAGATGCTTTACCAGTGTTGTCTTACCAGATTGCCTTGGTCCGGTAATAGTGAGCACCGGGTATTGTGCTGCCATTTCCAGCACTTCTGGTTCTATTTCTCTTCGTAGATACATTTTTATGTATATTTATAGTTGAACTGCAAATATACATAAGTTTGCTAAATAATGTATCAGTTTGATTATTTATTCTGGGTAGATAATAGAAACTGCAATTCAGTCAGTTTCTATTATATCATGCAAGAAATTATAAAAGGATCTTATGGATATTAAATACTGAACCGAGGATTTTTTCATCTTGTTCATAAAAGAAGCAGCTTCCGTCAGATTTCCAACAGCTTCATTATATTCAAGTATTGCTTCAGCATCAGATAAAACCTTTTCTTTAGCAAGCTCGCTGTTGTGATGAGCCTCTAAAGCCAGGATATCACTTTGTTCGAAAAAAGCAGGGTCATAATAATAGTTCAGTGAAAGAACATCTTCAAGATCAATAAATGAAACAGGGTTAATTTCCGGATCGGATGCGGTAAGCTCATCATAAACCAATCTGATTTCTTTATCATTAAATGTAACTATACAATTACACTTAACAGCAACATCTGATAGTATTTGTCTGAATTGTCTGAGAGGATTAATATCAGGTTCAGGCAAATAATGATTTATTTCCATTTTAATATCCTGTTCTCCGAGTATTCCAACACTAATAAAAAACGGAAGTTGCTCGTAGGGTTTTAAGCCGTCAAACAAAGGCAAAGCAGGTTTATGATACCAGACCCGCAAAAAACATAAATGTTGATTTCTTTTTCCGAGAAATTCCCTTAAAGCCGCTTTGTCAGTTAAAACAATGTTTTCCTTATGAGCCTTGAGCTTCCTGATTTGCACTGGATCGGTAAGGAAATCATATGGAATATTGTCAGGGAGTAGTATTCCTTTGTAATACAGGTCGAATTTCTGAAGTTCATCCAGCCATTGCAGTTTGAAAACTGAGTTCTGAGGTACACGTTTCCAGCAATGTCCTTTAAAATCGCATAGATAAGGGTAATCGCAATAAGTACCGATGTCAATTGCGGGTGATTTATCAAGTTTTATCACTGCAAGCTGCTCTTTGATCTCCTGTTCCACAAATGATTGCAGTTTTAATACATCTTCCGTAACATTTTGCTGTATAAACAACTCGTTGAGTTTTGGTTCGCCCTTAAGGACATAATCCTCATTCATATAAATAATGAAGAAGCCATCCAGTTTCAGTCCGCTGCCGGTGATCACATAATATTGCAGAGCAGCATCCATTAAATATGTTTCGCTGATCCTGAGCGAGCTTTTTACTTCATAGCCATACCATTTTCCATCCTGAAGCGTCAGGATATCGAGAGCTGCCAGTACATCTTGATATATAAATGCAGCTTCATAGATAGTATCAGTGTTTTGAGAAATGAGGCTTTGTGTGTATGCCACTGATTTTGCATACTGAAAAGGGGTAGAAGGTGATGCATCAACACCTTCGGGGAACAGATCTCTGGCAAGCAAACCTATATTTGTTCCGCGTTTGAATTTTGCAAGTTGTTCAGGTGTCAGCTTGTCGCGAAGATAATAGCGTTTTTTGTATAAATACAATGCTTTGTGGCATTGCCAGCCTCTGATGAAAGCTGACTTGGAAAGAGCATGTTTACTGGTTGTCATGATTTGAAGCCCAATGATAAGCGTTGGGACTTGTGCAAGCGGATAAAAAACCGGATGTACAGAGGTTCATTCCCCTATACATCCGGAGTTTAATTATTTCATCGAAACTATTTTCTTAATAAACAGTTCATTACCAATACTAATTCTACAGAAATAAATTCCGGGCAACATATCTTCTGATTCAACGGGCAGTTGATAATCGCCGGCTGGTTCAAAAGTATCTTTCAATGATAGAATCATTTTACCCTGAGAATTGAACAATGCAATATTAACCTGTGAATCTACCGGTAATGAATAGGATATCATTGTTGAACCTGAGAAAGGATTAGGATAAACAGCAGGTTCGTAAATTTTTGTCAATAAATTTTCATTATACTGATATTTCATCATCGGGACTTCTATTGCATTAACGTTGGCAGCAATTACTTCACCCCAGGCGAGATCATTCAGTCTGGTCTTGAATTTCATGATGGTTGTTCTTTCTGCAGGCAGGGGCGAATTATCGAAACTAAAGATAATACAGCGCAGGCTGTTGCCAATCTCAGCACATCTGAATTCATAGCCTCTCAGAGCTATTTCCACATCCTTCATTGTTAATCCCTGAATATCAAATTGCAATCCGGCTAAAGTACCATCATTTGCTAGTTCGATTCCGTCATTATTCAGATAAATATAACCTGTTTCTGAATTCACTGTTTGCGAACCATGTTTTCTTTCGCCAATAATTATACTGTTTGTACCAACAACATCCAGTACGTTGATAATATTGTCGCCGTTAACGTCAGCATTTTCATAACAGAAAGGAGTTGGGTTCTGAAGCAGGATATAATTGGTAGTTGTAACAATATCAAGTACATTCACAACTCCGTCGCAGTTTGAATCGCCCGGTAGTGGCAGGCTCATGCTTCCAATGAAAATATTGTCAATAAACACATTGTCACCTTCATTATTGATCTTATCATGTATGCGGCAGCTTGATTGAAGTGTTATTGTGAAAGCCGTGCCTTTGAATTCAGAAAGATCAAATATCTTTTTGGAAAATGGATCAGCATTTGTGGTTGGATTAAAATCCATAACGCCATCAATATCAGCAACCTGAACGGTATCATTGATAAGAACTCTGAGCCATGAGAATTTGGGTCCCAAACTATAGGTTTGACGCAAATCAAAGGCTAAATATACTTCGGGCATATTAGTGGCGTCAACATTACATATTTCGGCAAAACCATGAAAATCAACATTTGAATTCCATGCCTGCTGTGGTGTTGTTCCGGTAGGTGTACCTGACCATCCTGTGAATAATCCTGCACCGGTGAAGTGCAATCCGAATTCACTTTCTTTTGCTGAACGCTTGTCAACTTTTACATATGCTTTTGAGTTTGAGGAAAGAATGAAATTATCTGATTCTCCGGTTTCAAAATCATCTTCAAGAGGAAGGTTTCTTCCGTCAATGGTGAAATGATCTTCAAATACTTTTGTTGAACTGCCATTGGCGTTAGCTACGGTAACATGAACGCTGTAAACACCTGGAGCAGTGAAAATAATTTCGGGATGCTGACTAGCAGAGGTGGTTCCGTTAATGAACATGAATGTTGAAGGTGTAAAACTCCATTGCCAGCTTATAGGATTATAAAGAGTATTATCTTCAATTGTAATTGGGTCATAAATACAACCTGCTGTTGAACTGGCTTCAAACTGCGGATATGGAGCCGGATTATTTGTTACCACAATGAAGCCTTGTTTGGTAAGGGTTTCATTTCCATATGCATTTTGAACTGTAAGGGTAACATTATATGTGCCGGGAGTGGAATAAGTAATTCCCGTGGGATTCTTAGCTGTTGATGTAGAAGGTATTCCACCGTTGAATGTCCAGTTCCATGAATTGGGAATCCCTTTTGTGAGATCAGTAAAATCAATTGACTGTCCGGTTTGAATAATAGTAACAGGGGTACTGAAAGCAGGTTGTGGTGAAAAAGGAACAGCTTTAACAGCTTCGTATGCATCAATTCTTCCGGCGCCTAACTGTCCTGCCCATTGTGGGTTCAAAGCGTCAATATTAACGCAAGTAGCCTCCATAACGCTTTTGAGATCAGCATTTGTGAGGTTGGGATTAATTGATTTCATTAATCCGGCAAGTCCTGCTGCCACAGGGGTAGACATTGAAGTACCGAAATATGAATCGTAATAACCCATTGATGTGTTTTCATAAACAGTGCTTAAAAGTCCCATAGGACCGGGTGAAGCATAACCTCCGGGTGCACACACTGAAACGTAAGTGCCCCAGTTTGAAAAGTCAGTTTTTACGTCATTATCATTAGTTGAAGCAACAGCAATAACATGGGCATAGCCTGCAGGATACCTTATTCCGTTGTCAGATTCGTTTCCGGCGGATGCTAAAAACGAAATTCCCATTGCTGCTCCTGTATTAATAATATTCTGATAAGTCTGGCTGAATCCAGAACCTCCAAATGACATGCTTATAACATCGGCACCATTGTTAATTGCCCAGTTTACACCCTGCTGTGAGTGAGTAATTGTTACTGCCTGACTGGAGGCTCTTACACCAATTATACTTGTTTTATAACCAATAGCAGCAATTCCGAGATGGTTGTTTGTTTCGCCTGCAGCAAGTCCGGCACAGTGGGTACCGTGCGACCAATCGCCAGGATCACCGGTATTTGGAGGGTTTGAATCCGGGGTGTTACTTACCACATTACGCTGCAAAACAACTTTATTGGTAAGATCGGGGTGATGTGACCATACTGCATTATCAACAATTGCAATTTTAATTTCAGGATCGCCTTTTGTAATTTCCCATGCCTGTTCAGCATTGATAACATCGAGATGCCATTTCCATTTATATGGTCCGTTGACCAGATTGTAAAGGCTGTCGTTTGGCTTGAAATCGAGATAGTAGCAAGGTACTTTTTCTGCATAATCTATTTCAGACTTTGTTTCAAGTTCTGAAATTATTTTATCAAGTGCTTTGTGATCAGTGAAAGTTAAAAGGAAGGTTCTTAATAATTTGATGTTATTATTGGCATCAAGAGGGCGGCTAATGCTGATAAGTTCATGCTTGTTAAAAATATCAGAAAAATATCCTGCATCTTCCTTTTTTACTGAATAATCGGGTGCAACGGAAATTTGCGGATCATAATCATCATGGAATTTAACAAAGATTTGTCCGTCAACATAATCTTTTTCGAAGGTCTGTGTGTTAGCGACATAACCTGTCAGCATTAAGGCAAAGAACAAAATAGTCATCACCTTGCTGATCAATTTGTTAGAATTTTTCATTGTGGAATCGTTTTGATGAATACTACATTTTCAAGGCTACAAAAGTACAATTTTTAACTTAAACCCGACTTTCAAAAACAGAGTTTCTGTTTCAAAGAGTAATACTTAGGCTCATAAGAACAAAAATTAGTACTTTCGTAGTCAAATTAAAAATTGTAAAATGACTATACTTATCACAAACATTAAAGAGCTTGTAGGTGTTGATTATGAAAGAAAAGCAAGGTTGTGCGGATCTGAAATGGGAACTCTTAAAACTATTGAGAATGCTTTTTTATTTATTGAAGACGGATTGATATCATTATTCGGACGGATGGAAGAATTAAATAATTCTGTTGTTAATGATACGGTTCGTGAAATTACAAAAATAGATGCCGGCGGACGTATGGTTTTTCCTTCATTCTGCGATTCACACACTCATCTTGTGTATGCCGGAAGCCGTGAGATTGAATATGTTGATAAGATCAGGGGGTTGTCATACGAAGAAATTGCAAAGCGTGGAGGAGGGATACTCAACTCAGCCAGAAAACTTCATGATACATCGTTTGAAAGTCTTGTAGAACAGGCAACAGAACGGCTTAATGAAATTATTAAGCTGGGAACCGGTGCTGTTGAAATTAAATCAGGTTATGGTTTGAACACAGAAGATGAGCTTAAAATGCTCAGGGTGATTAAAAAGCTTAAAGAAACTTCGCCGCTGACCATTGTATCAACCTTTCTTGGCGCCCATGCTGTTCCTGCTGAGTATAAAGGTCGTCAATGCGAATACGTTGACCATATAATAAACGAAATGATACCATTGGTTGCTGCCGAAGAGCTTGCTGATTTTATTGATGTATTTTGCGATAAAGGTTTTTTTACTGTTGAAGAAACAGAGCGCATACTTATGGCAGGAATTAAACATGGGATGCGCCCAAAGATACACGCCAACGAGCTTGATTATTCAGGTGGGATACAGGTGGGAGTAAAATATAATGCTCTATCTGTTGATCATCTGGAATATACCGGAGAAGAAGAGATCAAATGGCTGCTTGGTTCAGAAACAATGCCAACATTATTGCCCGGAGCATCATTCTTTCTTGGTTTGATATACGCACCTGCCCGCCGTATGATTGACGCAGGTTTGCCGGTTGCTTTGGCAAGTGATTTCAACCCAGGATCTTCGCCGTCAGGAAATATGCAACTGGTTTTATCAATGGGCTGTATAAAATACAAGATGACCCCGGAAGAAGCAATTAATGCTGTTACTCTAAACAGCGCCTATGCTATGGGTTTAAGCGAGGATTTGGGAAGTATTACGGTAGGTAAAAAAGCCAATGTGTTCATTACCAAACCTGTCCCAACATATTCCTTTTTACCTTACGCCTATGGTAGCAATAAAGTGGACACTGTGATATTAAATGGCGAAATACAGAAATTAAGTTAAGGTATTGATCCGCTATTGATTTGTAAATATTTTATTAAATAATAATCAAATAAATCATTAAATTTTTTATGAAACAACTTATTGAATGTGTACCTAATTTTAGTGAAGGCCGTAATATGGCTGTTATTAAGCAGATTACTGATCAGATCGAAACTGTTGAAGGAGTTAAACTACTTGATGTAGATCCGGGTGCGGCAACTAATCGCACTGTTGTAACTTTTGTGGGAACTCCTGATGAAGTGGTTGAAGCTGCTTTTAGGGCTGTTAAAAAAGCATCAGAGGTAATTGATATGCGTAACCATAAGGGAGAACATCCGCGTTTTGGCGCCACAGATGTTTGTCCGCTGGTTCCAATATCTGGCATTACTATGGAGGAAACAGTTGTTTATGCACGTAAGCTTGCTGAACGGATTGGAAATGAATTGGGTATTCCTGTTTATTGTTATGAAAATGCAGCCTTTTCACCTGAACGAAAAAATCTGGCTAATTGCCGCGCAGGAGAATATGAAGGTTTGCCTGAAAAGCTTGTAAAACCTGAATGGAAACCTGATTTCGGACCGGCTTCTTTCAATGCAAAATCAGGCGCAACAGCTGTAGGAGCAAGAGATTTCCTTGTGGCGTATAATATTAATCTGAATACCACTTCAACCCGTAGAGCTAATGCAGTTGCTTTTGATATAAGGGAGAAAGGACGCCCGATGCGGGAAGGAAACCCCATCACTGGAAAAATTGTTAAGGATGAGAAAGGGAATGGTGTTTATATCCCAGGTTCTTTAAAAGAATGTAAGGCAATTGGATGGTTTATTGAAGAATATGGCGTAGCCCAGATCTCAATTAATCTTACCAACATCAGTGTTACTCCGGTACATATAGCTTTTGAGGAAACATGTAAAAAAGCCAATGAACGTGGGTTAAGGGTAACAGGTTCGGAAATTGTAGGTTTGATCCCCTTAAAAGCCATGCTTGATGCTGGTAAATATTTTCTGCGCAAACAAAAACGTTCGGTAGGAGTATCAGAAGAAGAAATAATAAAAATAGCAGTAAAATCTATGGGGCTTGATGAGTTGAAAACTTTTAAGCCTGATGAAAAAATCATTGAATATATACTTCGGGATGAGAGTGAGAAACGATTGATTGACCTCACCTGTAAGGAATATGCCAATATTACAGCCAGCGAGTCACCTACCCCGGGTGGTGGTTCAGCTTCAGCTTATATAGGAGCTTTGGGTGCTGCATTAGGAACTATGGTTGCAAATTTATCAGCACATAAAGCAGGCTGGGACGATCGTTGGGAAGAGTTCTCAAACTGGGCTGAAAAAGGACAGAAAATCAAGGATGAGCTGTTGTTTCTGGTTGATGAAGATACAAGATCATATAACCTTATTATTGAAGCTTTTAAACTGCCAAAAGGTACTCCTGAGGAAATTGCCGAACGTAAAAAAGCAATTCAGGATGCAACCCGTTATGCTATTGAGATCCCATTTAAGGTCATGCAAAAAGCTTTCGAGTCAATGGAGGTGATAAAAGCAATGACTGAGCATGGCAATCCAAGCTCGGTATCTGATGCCGGAGTAGGTGCGCTTTGTGCCCGTACTGCCGTTATGGGAGCTTTTATGAATGTTAAAATCAATGCTTCGGGACTTGAGGATAAAGATTTTATTAATGAAATAATTGCCAAAGGTGCTGTTATTGAGAAAGAGGCAAAAGATCTTGAAGCTCAGATCCTTGAAATAGTGTTTGAAAAGGTAAAATAGCAGAGTGGAAAATCCGATTTTCGATCCTGGAAAATTCAAATTACACCAGAGCCATTTTGAATCAAAAAGTTCACTGCATGGCATAAAGCATACTTACAGGGTAATGTGTCATGTATTAGTTCTGGGTAACAAAATGAAATTGGAGCGAGAAACCCGCCTGGCTTTTTGTGCTGCTTTCATCCATGATATGTCGCGCCTTCACGATGGTTATTGTACGAACCATGGCTTGTGGGCAGCACAAAATAAATTACCGGAGTTTACTGAGTTTTTTCAAAGTCAGGGAATAAGCCTTTATGAGATTGAAGAGATCAGAGTTGCTGTTCAAAATCATTCTGAAAGATTTGAATTGGAAAAAAATAATAAATTCTGGAAAACAACAGCTTTACTTAAAGATGCCGATGCTCTGGACCGTATCAGATTAGGTGAGAACAACCTCGATCCGGCTTATTTAAGGCTCAATTATACAAGGGAAATGATACCGTTTGCCAAAACTTTATATTTTGTGTCTGAAACTAAGGAAATTGCTGACTTTAATGATATGTTCAGGTTAGCTGAATCAATAATGAAAGGGGAATTTTTAAAGTAAAAAAGTTCATTAGTTCAAATATACGGATTGACTTTTTTTTCTTTGGTTTTGATAAAAAGCTCATAAATTCTACATTTCAGGGCTCTTGTCTTTTTAATTAATATTAACTTTGCAGCCTAAAATTATTCTCACTAAATTCTTAAAAAATGAAAATCATTTCCCACCAATCCTCCAATCTTATGAAAAAACTTTGGTTCCCTTTAACTCTATTGCTTTTTATGAGTTCAATTGTTCTTCACGCTGCATGGTTCAACAGACTACCATACACTGTCACCCAACCTGATGGAAGTACAATTGAGTGCTTTGTATCGGGTGATGAGTTTTTTAACTGGCTTCATGACGATGCCGGTTTTACAATCATTGTGGGTGATGATGGTTTTTATTATTATGGAACAGTAGCTGGCGAAATAGTTGTACCTACTACTTATAGAATAAATAGTGTTAATCCTGAAAGTGTTGGTTTGCAGCCATGGGCGAAAATTTCGCAAAGAGAATATCAAAAGAAAAAGGATGAATTCTGGAAAGACGCCAACCGCTCAACCCGCGCTCCTCATTCAGGAATATTGAATAATTTGGTAGTTTATATCAGATTTAACGATCAGCCTGAGTTTTCAATTCCGCGCACAGTTTATGACGGACGTTTTAATAATCCGGATGGTTCATCTCTACAAACTTATTATACCGAAGTTTCTTACGATAATTTGCTGATTGATAGTCATCATTATCCAATCTGTGACCTTTCAATTAACCTGTCCTATCAGGATTCGCATAACAGGAGTTATTTTGAACCGTATCATGCAGTTAATAATCCCGATGGCTACAAAAACTCTTCACAACGTACCAACAGAGAGCATACTTTGTTAAAAGATGCCATTGCTTTTATTCATGATGAAGTACCGCTTGATTTGGATCTTGATGCCGATAACGACGGACTTGTTGATAATATGTGTTTCATTATTCGGGGGAATTCCGGTGCATGGGCTGATCTGTTATGGGCACATCGTTGGGTACTTTATACTTATAATGTATATATTCATGGTAAAAAGGTATATGATTACACCTTCCAACCTGAGAATCAAAATGATGTTCAGACTCTTTGTCATGAGATGTTCCACTCACTTGGAGCACCTGACTTGTATCACTACACAGGTAATGGTATTTCGCCTGCCGGACCATGGGATTTGATGGAGAGCGGATATGGACATATGCTTGGATACATGAAATATAAATATGCCGGGCAAACATGGATCACAGAAATACCTGAAATTACAACAGCAGGAACTTATACGCTCAATCCTTTAACTTCACCCACAAATAATATTTATAAAATTGCCTCGCCAAATTCGCCAACACAATTTTTTGTTGTTGAATATAGAAGAAAAGTTCCCGGAACATATGAAATGAATCTACCGGGTTCAGGTCTTTTGGTTTATCGGATTGATCTAACAGTTGGTGATGGCAATGCCGACGGCCCGCCGGACGAAGTATATGTTTATCGCCCCAATGGCACTACAATAAATAACGGCACTGTGAACCAGGCGTATTTTGCTTCTAATGTCAATCGTACAGCAATCAATGACTATACTAATCCCAGCAGCTTTTTGCAAAATGGTAGTCCGGGCGGTTTGAACATTTTCAATATTGGACAGGCAGGCGAAACAATTTCATTTGATGTTTTAATGGGAACAGAAATCACTCCTGATATCATCGCTGATGTTACAACAGTTCCTGCTGGTGGATCAGTTCATTTTACTGATAACTCTTCTAATAATCCTACTTCGTGGTTATGGAGCTTCCCAGGTGGTAATCCGGCAACATCCACACAACAAAATCCAACTGTAACATATGAAACAATTGGTATTTATGATGTAGGGCTTGAAGTTTCAAATAGTTTTGGAAGCTCTCAGATCAATCTGGAAAACTATATTATTGTTGGAGATCCTGAAATTCAGGTTACACCGGAAGTTATGAGTATCACATTGGCACCAAATCAAAACGGTATTGTTGATCTGACCATTAATAATACTGGTAACACATGGCTGCGTTATTCATCAGAAAAGGAATTTATAAGCCCTGCCGGTGAAGTGGGTGCCATACTTGGAACTTATGGAAATGTTTCATTCAGTCGTAGTGGCATTACATGGGCTGATGGCTCGTTATATATTGTTGGGCTTAATGGCACCTTAAACGTTTATGATACGGTTCAGAAACAAATTGTCAATACCTATGACATTCATGCACAACCATTTAGCATAGCTTATGATGGAGAATATCTCTGGATAGGAAAAAATAATGGGACAGTAATGGCATATACACTTGAAGGTGTTGCAACAGGGGCTTCTTTCCAGTTGCCTACAAGTGATATTTATTCTCTGGCATGGGATGGAAATTATTTTATTGCCAATCTTATTGGAGCATCAAATCCTACGTTTTACAGAGTTGATAATCAGGGTGAAATATTGCAGGTGTTAACTACAGGCTTTGAAGACCGTGTTACACAATTAGTTTGGGTACCTTCTCACGCCGAAGGGAATTTGTGGGCAAGTTCATTGGGCAAAATACTTCATTTTACTGAAACTGATGATAGTAAGTTTGAGTTAATTGAACAGTTTGATGCACCGGCAAGCCTCAGTTATTCTATTGCCCATGACGGAACTGACCTGTGGTGGAGCGGAGTTGGTAATCAACTTTATCGTTTTGAAGATGGTGTGCAGGATTGGTTTTATTTTATAAACGACAATTCTTTAATTGAAGCCAATTCGAGGGCGGAATTTCCGGTTTATTTTAAGACTAAAAGCCTTGAAATAGGCGTACATAGCGGAATGATAAAACTGTATTGCAATGATCCTTCAAACCCTGTTGTGGAAATCCCTGTGAATCTGATTGTTAAATATGATATTGTATTGCCTGGGGATTCAAATTGCGATGGTGTTGTAAATATTAATGACCTTGTACATACAGTAAATTATATCCTGGGTATGAGCCCTATACCATTCTGTTTTGATAATGCTGATTTTAACGGAGATGGTACGGTGGACACAACTGACCTTGTGTTGACAATAAACCTTATTATGGGATTATAAATTCTGCTGAAATTATGAACGCCACGAATGCGGAGAATGGAAATTCAGGTTCTGCATTCGTGGTTTTTTTTTATTTCAATTAAGAATTTTGCCATTTGTTTAATTTTATTTTATCCTAACCCTTTAATTTGTTGGACAAAAATTAACGTATTAATTTTGCACAGTAATTTAGAAAACTTTGAGTAAGAGTAAGCGTAAATTTCAGTTGGATAAGAAACTCCAAATCCCGAGCGAGGGCGAAAGTTATGGAGTGGATGTTACCTGCCAAATGCCAACCAGTGTTCCCGTTGCCTTTTTGTTGATTCCCGGATAAAAGCAATAGAAATACTATCAGGCAAATAACAATAATTCCTTTTATTATTTTAGCTTCCAATGTCAATCTGTAGATAGTTTTTTAATAAATTTGTTGCTTATTGTGAACAACTATGTTATCTAAGCCGGTTTATTGAATGTTGCTCTTTTTGGTATTACAGCAAAAGAATGGCAGGATAGCATTTCGGACAAAAGTGGAAACGTCAGGGATTATGCAACATTGAAACAAACTCTGCAACAAAATTTAAACAGTACCAAAAACAGATAAACAAATTTGTTAAATATTTTGCCAATCAAACGCACCGAACAAAATTGTGTTTTAAATTTGTAGATATTTGAAAAATAAACAAATAAGCTGTTTGTAAGCCCTTTCGGCCAAATACCCGAACCGTCACCAATCAAACTAAAATAAACAATATTGAGAACAAAACTTACGCTGATTCTAATTTCTTAACTTTCGCAAGCTCTGTTTACCCTGCCTGCAATAGGGCTTTGTAATTTGACAATTTTATAAAACTTTGATTATCAGAGAATAGTTTTTCCATTAATGTTTCTGTGTCAATTTCAATCAATTCTGCTAAATCCGCAAGTATATCAACGATTAATTGCCATAAGCGTTCTACGAGTGTAAGCTTTATTGTTTCAGCTTTTGTATTACGAAACATTTCTCCCAGCGATTCATAATCGGTAAACCGTTTTGCCACCGATAATAAGTTATACTGTATCATGCAAATGGTTGTACTTGCTATTTGGGCATCAAAATCCTGCGATTGACACTTGCCCATACCCAGATACTGCTTGCTTTCTTTAAAGAAAATCTCAATAGACCACCTAATTGAGTATATCTTGTAAGCCTGCTCAAAATCCAATTCCAGGTTTGTACTTAACAATACATTCCATTTGCCTTTGCGTGAGGTTTTGCAAAAAAACAGTTTTATTTGTTTGCCCTTTAAATCAACTACGGCTTGGCTAAAGAAACAGGATAATTGCTTGGATCGTTTCAGCTTCTTTTGTTTACTCAAACAATCAATGATCTCTTTGGATGTAAGATGCTTGCCATTAAACAAATACCTTGTTTTTCCCATTTTAGCCATACCAAGCAAGTGACAACCAATACTACGTGTAGATACGAATTTTATCAAAGCAAAACAGGTAAACCAACTGTCAACTAATATGTAATCAAACCGAAGTCCTTGAGCAATGGCTGTGCGTACCATTTCTATCATACTCTCGATTTTGGTAGTAAAATACTCTTGTTTCCGATTGTTGCCAGGTGAACCTTTGTCGCGTTGTTTTGTATAGCGGGATTTAAGCTGTTTTGTTGAAAATCCGTATGGTTTTTTCTTGTTTTTTCCTTCTTCTCCATGTAGCGAAAAATCAATTGCAAAAAAGCTTTTACCATCATGATAGCCTAAAAATAAACCCTTGAATGCCAATATGCTTCTTTGTGCTACATGGGAAAATACCCTGCCTATTAGCTCTATGCACTTCCCGGTTTTGGGAAGGTCAGTATCATCAATTATCAGACAGCAAGGCAACTTATTATTACCATCAACATTGTTGATTTTTGTTTTTCTTATAAGTTGCATGCTTATTTTGTAAGATATCTTGCGCCAGGGAACATTAAAATCATTTAGTAATCTGTAAAAAATATCCTTGCCGCACTTAAATGCCCAATATAAGGTTGATTGCCTATAATGCCAGATATCTTTTACTTCGAAAAACGGAAAAATCACAGCAAGCAACAACTTGTTAATATTTTTAAACTTGTTATTGCATTTGCTATCTATGCCCAATTGTTTTTCTGATAATGTCAAAGAACTTAAAATTGTCAAAACTGTATAAATTGCTTTTTCACTTGAAGTAAAAAAGTCTTTTATCTCTGAAATTATTGTTGTACTTTTGCGCTGCAGCATATTTTATCTTGTTTGGTTTACAAAGCAAAGTTATTGAATTTCAATAACATAACAAAATAAATATGCTGCTTTTTATCTCATATTCAATTATTTATTGAACTTGCGAAAGTTAAGTTAACTATTCAAAAAAAATTGCTTTTAAGGACAAAACAGTTGACAGGTTTTTTTTTTTTGAGAGACACTTGCATATATGTTATCTTTGTTGAAAATTAACGGCAAATCATCTTTGGAATTTCGTAATATAAATTAAAATACAGATATGAAAAAATTAGTTTTAACAGCATTAGCAGGCATTTTACTATTAACCGCCTGTAACAATAGTAGCATTAGAAAAGGACAATATAAGGGGGAAGATATTTCAACAAAAGCCGAAATATTGAAAGACAGCAAATTGAAAACAACTCAAATTAATGTTGACCTTAATTCGCCATGGAAACTCTACGCCGGAACATCTGTAGATTCAATAGATTTTTCCAATCCAATAGCTTCAGGTAATGAAAAAGGAATATTTACTTTGGATATTCCATTTCTTCCACGTCAATATTTCCAACTAACCTCTTCCAATGGTGATGCTATATTCTCAGAGCGACACCTGCCCATGGAAGGAGGATATAATTTTAGAGATTTAGGCGGCTACCCAACCAGCGATGGACGATTCGTTAAATGGGGCATGGTATTTCGCACTGATGACATGTACAATCTTACCGAAACTGATCTTAACTATCTCAGTGATATCGGTATGCATACCGTTGTTGATTTTCGCTCCGAAAATGAAGTTGCAGCGGCAGCGGATAAACTTCCATCCACAACAAAGAATCACGTTCTTCTTCCCATATCTCCGGGTAACATGAACGAAATACGATATGAAAATATTAATCCTGCTATATTTATTGATTACATGAAGCTTATGTATTCAAGTCTGTGTACCGAAGATAACATTATAGATCAATATCGTAAATTTTTTGCACTTCTTCAAGATGAAACAAAAATTCCTCTAAGTTTCCATTGTTCTGCAGGCAAAGACCGCACGGGTATAGGAGCTGCACTTTTCCTTTATTCGCTTGGTGTTAACGAAGATATTATCATACAAGATTTCCTGCTGTCGAATAAATACCTGGAAAGCAAGTATGCAGCTTTAGTAGCACAAATACCCGAACTCAGCATAGCGAGTACGGTAGAGGCTGAGTATATGCAGATTACTTTAGGTAGTATAAAAGAAAATTATGGGTCGGTAGAAAACTATTTGGAAAATACATTAAATGTGGATATAGCCAAAATGAAAAGCATGTATTTGTATTAAGATACTCAGATGTGTAAAGATGTAAAGAGTAAAAAGTATAGGTTTAAAAAAATCATATGACACTATTCCTTAAAGTGTGTAAGTGTAAATTCCGGAATGGGGGTCACTATGATCCGGAATGGGCTCAGGTTAGTTCGGAATATACAGATGACTAAACGAACAGCTTATGTAAAAATGCGCGCTTTTTATCATATTCTTCTATCTTTGTGGTGCGAGTTCTGTTTCTCGGATTTGTAATATGAAAATTTAAATTTCATGGATCTGTGTAAGCCTTATGTCTTTTATAAATATCAGTAGAGAACGGGTGCAGATGTCAGGAAGCGGATACACAAACGAGAGAATACCCGAACAACGACATTCGTGGTTTAACAGTTAACAAATGGCATTATGAAAAAAGTTTTACCCGGTATATTTGCTATATTTATGGTTGCATCGCTAGTAGCTCAACCGATTTATAAAAACCCGGAGGCAACTACCGAAAATAGAGTAGCAGACTTGCTCGCTCGAATGACCACTCGGGAAAAAATAGGGCAGTTATGCGCTCCTTTGGGCTGGGAAATGTATGAAAAACAGGGCGATGAGGTAGTCGTATCCGATAAATATAAAAAGCTGATGGCGGAGTCTAATCCCGGTGTATTCTGGGCGGTTCTCCGTGCTGATCCGTGGACACAAAAGACACTTCGGACAGGGCTCAATCCCGGTTTGTCAGCCAAAGCACTTAACGAATTGCAGCGATACACTATCGAAAACAGCCGCTTAGGCATTCCGCTGCTGATAGCCGAAGAGTGCGCGCACGGACATATGGCAATCGGTACCACCGTTTTTCCCACTTCGCTGGCACAGGCAAGCACTTTCAATCGTGAACTTATCTTTCAAATGGGCGAAGCAATTGCGCTGGAGGCTCGACTGCAAGGGGCACATATAGGCTACGGACCCATTCTCGACATTGCACGCGATCCGCGTTGGTCGCGCATGGAAGAGACTTTTGGTGAAGATCCGGTGTTGACAGGAGTGTTGGGCAGTGAGTTTGTAAAGGGATTGCAAGGCAACGACATCAAGGAAGGCCGACACGTATATTCTACTCTAAAGCATTTCGCAGCCTACGGTATTCCGGTAGGCGGACACAATGGACAACCGGCACAAATTGGTACCAGAGAGCTGTTTTCTGACCATCTTGCACCTTTCAGAATGGCCATTGAAGCGGGTGCAAAAACTATTATGACTTCCTACAATTCTGTTGATGGAATTCCCAGCACCTCCAATCGCTATCTGCTGACTGATGTGCTTCGCGGTCAGTGGGGATTCGATGGTTTTGTTTTTTCCGATTTGGGCAGTATCGAAGGAATTGCCACATCACACCGCACCGCTTCAAGTATCAAAGAGGCTGCTTCCTTAACATTACATGCCGGTGTTGATCTTGGTGGAAATGCTTACGATAGGAACCTGGAGCAGGCTTTAGCGGAAGGATTGATTCGTGAGGAAGAATTAGACAGTGCGGTATCTCGTGTTCTCAAACTTAAATTCGAAATGGGTTTGTTTGAAAATCCTTATGTGGATCCAGAAAAGGCAAATCAAATTGTCAGAAACGAATACCATAAAGCCCTGGCACGGGAAGTGGCACGGCAGGGAACCGTTTTGCTAAAAAACAAGCAATTACTACCGCTTTCGAAAGATGTAAAAAGCATCGCTATTGTCGGTCCCAATGCTGATAATATATACAATCAGTTGGGCGACTATACGGCGCCGCAGGAGAGAGACAATATTATAAGCGTCCTGGACGGTATCAAAAATGCAGTGAGCAAAAACATAAAACTTCACTATGTCAAAGCTTGCGCCATACGCGACACAACGCAAAGCGACATAGCAGCCGCTGTAGCTGCAGCCAGGCAGTCGGATGTTGTTGTTGCCGTGGTGGGCGGTTCAAGTGCACGTGATTTCAAAACCGACTATGTTGGTACAGGAGCAGCAGTTGTTTCAGATAAGCGTGTTGATATTATTCCGGACATGGAATCGGGCGAAGGCTATGACCGCAACTCGCTCTCTTTGCTGGGTGATCAGTTAAAGCTGTTAGATGCACTTTTCGGGATAGGCAAGCCGGTGGTCGTGGTCTGTATCCAAGGCAGACCGCTCGATATGAATCTTGCATCCGAAAAAGCAGATGCCCTGCTCAACGCCTGGTATCCCGGCGAGGAAGGAGGCAATGCAATTGCCGATATCCTCTTCGGTGATTACAATCCGGCGGGAAGGTTGCCGGTATCCGTTCCCCGTTCGGTTGGTCAGTTGCCCGTTTATTATTCACAAGGCGAGCAAAACAAATATGTGGAAGGTGAAAGCGCACCGCTCTATTCCTTTGGCTTTGGATTAAGCTATACACAATTTGAATATAGCCATTTAACAATCGAACGGCAGGACGAAAAGACTCTTATTACCTTTAATATCACCAACACCGGTGAGCGCGACGGCGATGAGGTGGCACAACTTTATATACGCGACAACGTAAGCTCGGTTTTTACTCCGCCAATACAGCTAAAAGACTTTGAACGCATTCATATTCGCAGAGGAGAAACAAAAAGGTTGAGCTTCACACTTAACGATTCGCAACTCACGCTATTCAATCAAGCCATGGAAGAGGTGGTTGAACCAGGCGAATTTACAGTGATGATTGGGGCGGCATCAGATGATATACGCCTCAGAGGGAGCTTTGTGATAGAGTAGGGCGCTTCTACGCGAGTTTGCTGCTAACTAATTCTTTTCACACTATTTGTCGCACGAACTTAATTGAGAATAAGAATTACTATTTGAAAAGGTAGCCTTTACAGACTGTGCAGCCCGTCTTCTTTTTCTTAGCAGCTTTGCTTCGCAAAAATCCAACTACCATGAGCAAAACTACATTTTTTTCAATCAATCCATTTTTATCAAAGTTTAGGTTGTCAAAAGCCTGTAAATCTGTACTATAGTATAGCGGCTTGATGCTAAACAACTATTTTAGACCTGTTTTAAGGAGGCAAAAAGTCATTTCCAGCATCAACCGAAAAATAAATTTGTAACTAAATAATAATGTATAATTTTGTAACACTAAACTAAAAAACATCTTAATGAGAGCATGTTTCTGACCTAAGAATAGGGAGGCTTGCAGAATTTGCTTTTCAATTCCGCCACAAAAGTTGGGTATAGAAGCAGGAGTTGTTATATAGTTTAACCTTAAGGCAGAGGATAAACAAGTTGGCAGCAAGCTTGCGAGACAAAATACAATACTAAAGAATTGAATGGATAAAAGAATTTTTATAAAAGACTGGTTAGAATTAAAACCATACAAGAAACAAACTGTAACTGACAGTTATTATCTAAAGATATGTAATGATATTAAGAAGGTTATTACAACAAATAAACAATCGTTCGTTCCACAGAAATATTTGGATAATAAAGATATTAACTTGTTGTCTTGCTTTCTAACATCATATTTCGAAGATTTGATTTCAGAAACAAATATATGGAATTCTTTCGTGAGAATTCATAAAAGATTATATAAGAAGCATCTACCATTTTATAATTTGGACGAGTATTATGAAGAAGAAATTAATCCTCAAGATATTAGTTTTTTAATCTGGTATTTTTTGAATACAGTGCAAGAAGAAAAATTCATTTCACCTTTTAACGATTTTATTGTAGAAACGGCAGAAAAGATATTTGATGTATTTGATAAGGAATGGGAATTTGCTCCAGAAAATGAATATTTAAAGACGTTTTATCAAATAGACCAAAACCAAAATGATTTTTATATTGCTCGAAATTTAATTGATACTGTGCTATTTAAAACTTACCTGTTTTATACCGACACTTCATTTAGATTACAAGAAGAAGAAATTGAGATAATTGAAAACAACAGATATGACTATAATTTAACAATGTTCCTAAATGAAAACAGAGATAGAACACTACATAAATCTCATACCATGTTACTTGCCTTAACAGGAAAAGAATGGGTTTCTGAAATTTTGGGTACAGATCATCTTTTAAATAAAGACTTTTTAGCTATCTCGCAAAAGATTCAAGGATTTTTCTTATACAAAGGACAAGACAAAAACAATATCTTTCTTGAACATATTGCTTCCAGTAAAAAATTTAATCTAACAAAGAAATCTTTTGACCATTCACAAACTTTGAAAGAGTTGGATACAATTTTATTTATGGGTATTGTAATGTGGAAAGATGAATGGTGGTTTTCTGGTGTGTTTTTCCAACACCCATTTAATCCTGATTTAATACTTTACGAAAAGAATTCATTGGAGAGTAGAATGGCAGTCAATTTTTTAGACCATCAAGAACTAGGTACTGATGAGCGGCTAAAAAAGCAATTTTCAGCATTTAAAGATTTTAATAATGGCTCTCAGATAGCATTTTTACCAGCGGTAAGAATCAAGGAATTTTATAAAGACTACATAGAATTCTTTAATAATACTTTAAATCTATCAGAAGAAGAAATTAAAGAGGCAAAACAAAGAATGAGAAATGATGGTTTTTTTGGCACAAATGATACGCAAAAAGATTTTTCCGAAATATCAGAAACAGGATTGGTTTTCTTCAATCCCAAAAGCGGAGGCGAAATAGCATTGGCGGTCAATTCAGCATTTCCAATACCATCAAATCCATATTTTAAAGAAGAAGATAGCGAAGAACATGTGGTGCATTTATTGATGAATGAAAGTTTTTCAACTGAATTGGTTATGTACTGCATTGATAATTGCAAGACTAAATTGTCATTTTTTACAAAAGGTATCGAGAAAAAATACCTAAAAGATATTGATTTCTTATTAAGATTTTGGAAAAAGGATAGATATCATACAACACCAACTATAGCTTATGCAGGGCAAAATGAAAAAACAGTCAGCAGGTAATAATCAGGGCTTAAGCGCAAGGCAGGCTGAAGTATAAAATTCACTTGTTCAATTACATTCATCTGCTATATTTCCTCGAAAATCCAGATAGAGGCTGGCAAAAGAAATCGAATTAGCAAGGCAGCCTACTCTTTTTGAGGAGGCTTATTTTTGAGAATAATGAAAAATAGTAAATATTGTTATTGATTATCAGCTAATTAAAAAAGTGAAAAATATTGGATATTTCGGTTCGATTTGTGCCAGTGATTTCGGTGTATGTGTGCAGGTGATTTCGGTTCAAACCGTGCCACTTTTTACGGTTCGATTTGTGCCACTTTGAAAAGATCAAGTTATCTTGCTCCTAAAAAAAGGGATGCGATATGGCAAATAAACTTGATCCAATGGATATCAAACAAATTTTAGTTTTAATTAAAGACGGTTATAGCAATCGCAAGATTGGTGCTACACTAGGTATATCTCGCAATACTGTTAATAACTATGTGCATCAGTTTAACTCAAGTGGCTATAGCATTAGTCAGCTATTAAGTTTTGATGAGATTCGTTTAAGCGAACTTTTCACTAGTAAAACCACTATTGACACTTCTCGTCATGATGATTTAATGCGTTATCTTGAGCGCATCAATGCAGCTCGCAGTCATCCCGGTTTTACGTTCCAGTATCACTACAATGACTATGTAAATAATGTGAGTACCCCATACAGCTACACTCAGTTTCTGGAGCATTTCCATCGTAAATACAGTAAAGCACAGGGTTCTTTAAAGCTTGAACACATTGCAGGTCATGAGATGTTTGTTGACTTTGCCGGCAAGAAGCTTGAAATAGCAGATAAGTATACGGGCGAGATTAAATCAGTTGAAGTCTTCGTATCAATACTACCCTGCAGCCAATATACTTATGTTGAAGCCTGCGCTACACAGAGCCGTAACGACTTTATAAATTGCTGTAAAAACGCATTACACTTTTATGGCGGTGTTCCTAAGGCAATCGTCTCAGACAATCTAAAGTCTGCCGTTACAAGAGCCAGCAAACATGAGCCTGTGATTGATCGCAGCTTCAAGGACTTTGCCAGTCATTACTCTTGTGTTATTAATCCTACAAGAGTATATGCGCCACAGGATAAAGCTTTGGTAGAGAATGCTGTACACCTTACTTATCAAAGAATATACTATCCTTTGCGTGAGATGACCTTCTTCTCTATAGAAGAACTAAACAGGGAAATTAGGCGACTGCTTACAGAATACAACAAACTGCTCTTTACGCGTAAAGAAGCCAGCAGACTGGAGCTGTTTCAAACAATAGAACGAGGTTATCTGAAGCCATTACCCTCCGAGCAGTACGAGATAAAAGGCTATCGCAGGGCAAAGGTTCAGAAAATGGGATATGTCTATTTTTCACCTGATAAAAACTAC
>CAZJZG010000016.1:0-69291 GCA_964550455.1 uncultured Bacteroidales bacterium
CAAATAAATGAATCTAAAAAATTTTTGGTCATAAATATATTTCATTTTGGTATAACAGCAATGCTAAGGTAAGCATCGTTCAATTGAGGGGTAATTATAAGAAATTTGTTTATTCCGGAACCCTGGGCTACCGGAACTATGGTAATTACAAAGATGGTGATGGGCGGGAAATACCATCATCGTTTAAAAATACCGGTTATAGCCTGAAAGCCGGATATCACATTTCTAATTATCAGAAACTGTATCTGAGTTTTCGGCAAAATTTTGGCAGGAACATTATGCACGCCGGGCTTCCGATGGATGCCGTTTACGACGATAGCAGCATTGCAGGGATTGACTATAGATTTATAACACGTGGCGGCAGTTTTAAGGGTATTACACTTAAAGGTTACTATTCATTTGTTGACCACCAGATGGATAATCACCAAAAAATTTCGTTTGCCTCTACCGAAGCAGTGGCAGGAGTAACGTCAAGAATGATTGGCGGAAAAGTGGAAGGTGAATGGGGATTGGATGAACGGCTTTCACTTTTTACAGGCATTGATTACACGAATCAGTTTCGTAGCGGAAGTAGGGAACGTCTGGTAAAAAAAGATATGACAGGAAATCCATTGCCGGAACCTAAAAAGTTTACCGATGAAATATGGCAGGATGCTTCGCTCAGCCAAAAAGGGGTTTTTATTGAAGGTAAATATTCTATTACAGAAAAATCAGTCTTTACCTTTGGATACAGGGTTGATTTTGTGAATTCAAGAGCTGATAATCCTGACGCTTCATTCGAAGAGATTTATTCGGTTTTATTAAACAGATCGGAAGTAAATTTCAGCGGGACCATTTCATATTCTCTACAGTTAAATAATTATGACAGGCTTGAACTTGCTTTTGGCCAGGGAGTGAGAACCGGAAATCTTGAGGAAAAATACATCTGTTTCTCGAATATTGGTTCTGATGCATACGAATATGTAGGTAATCCATATATAAAGCCTGAGATAAATGAACAGTTCGAAATTGATTATTATGGCAGAATTCCCCATGATGGAATTATCAGCTGCTTCGATTACAGTGGATCGGTGTTTTACTCACGTTACAGAAATTACATTATGGGAATAGTAGATACTACACTGATCAGAAAGTTTAATCCCACCATGACACCTGTTAATCCCAAGGTCTTCAAAAATGTTCCTAATGCCTTTAAATATGGTGCTGAGGTTTTTGGTAGCATCCGTTTCTTCAACCATTTCATCTTTTCTGCTGAGATGAGTTATGTATTTACTGAACGTAAAGACCTGAAGGAAAGTCTGCCACTGACACCCCCTTTGAAGGCTGTGTTTGCGTTTGGCTATGACAGAGAGTTCCTATGGGCTAAGGTCAAATATACAGTAACATCAAAACAGGAGCGGGTATCTTCAGCATTTGATGAATCACCCACCAATGGTTATAGCCTGGTAGATATTGAAGCAGGAGTAAAACCGATGAAAAATCTTACGATAGGCACTTCAGTTTTGAATCTTACAAATAAACTATACCACAACCACCTAAACTTTGCTTTCAACAATCTTTCCGGATTCGGAAAAGAATTCATTACTGAACCGGGAAGGAATTTTACAGTTTTTGTAAGCTATAAATTTTAAGATTAATAGCTTAGGGCACTAATATACAATAGTATATACAATGATAATCCGGATTAGAATGATTTATCGTGCTACAAATTTCTCTGGATTATTGTTTTGAGCTATGATTTTGAGTTCAGTAAATAAGCAACCACAATGTATTGCCTGCCGGTTTCTAAAAACTCTTTTCAGGCTGACATTTCATTTGTTTATACTCCCCGTTAAATTTCACCAATGCGTATTTTGTACTATTGCTATATAATTTTAATGTTTTTACTTTCCCATGTTCCCAACAGCAATCAACAATGATATTGCCTCTTGCTTTCAACCCGCTGAAACTTCCTTTTTCAGCCCAAGCTTCAGGAAGTGCCGGCAATAATTCAATATATCCATTATGGCTTTGAATAAGCATTTCAGCTATAGCTGCTGAGATGCCAAAATTACCATCCATCTGAAAAGGCGGGTGATTGGCAAAAAGATTAGGAAGGGTATTATATGTAAGCAATCCCCTTACCATTAAATAAGCTTTGCCGGCATCAGCGAGGCGCGCCCATAATGCAGCTCTCCATGGCCAGGTCCACGACCGGCGGCTATCACCACTCACTAAAGCATGTGTAAATTCAGTATTCCCGTTATCGGTGTATAAACCGCTTCTCGCCAAAAGACTAATGCGGGCAGCTTCAGCCAAGTCAGCAGTATTTTCAATGCTTATCTGCTTACCTGGATATACCGCAAAAAGATGTGAGGTATGCCGGTGCTCATCTTTAGGATTATCGCGATCGGTTTGCCATTCCTGTAATTGCCCCCAGCTACCGATACGGTTAGGCGCCAGTTTCTTTTGCATTTCTGTAATTTTCATTGAAAAGGCATCTTTTTTACCTGCTGCTTCAGCCATTTCAAGATAATTTTGAAAAAGCTCCCATACAATTTGCTGATCATGCATTACCCCATCTTCACGAGGACCATGTTCCGGCGACCATCCATCCGGTACAACAAGGCTTCCATCAGGAAGTTCTTTCAAATGAGCTTCCCAGAAAGCACATATTTCACCAAGCATAGGTAAGGCTCTGTTAACCAGAAAAGTGTCGTCTTTTGTAAAAGCCCAGTGTTCGTAGAAATGAAGGCTATACCATGCACTTGCCGGAATATTCCATTCCCAGCCATTTCCACCGAAAATACTCTGGCTTGTTCGACAAGTCCAACCCGGGATATGTTCACCAAAAGCTTTGCGTGTAGCTACTCTGCATGGTTCAGAGGCTGCTTCCAAAAAATCAAAAAGCGGCATATGACATTCGGGCAGATTGGTTACTTCCGAATGCCAGTAGTTCATTTGCAGATTTATATTGCTGTGGTAATCGCTTGCCCACGGAGGCGTATTGCTATTATTCCATAATCCCTGCAAATTTGCCGGTAATCCGCCCTGCCGCGAACTACTGATAAGCAAATAGCGTCCGTAATGAAAAATAAGACTTTCAAGTCCGGGGTCATCATTTCCGTTAATATAAGCTTCAAGGCGTTCCGGTAAACAAGTATGAGGTATTGTTTTATTTGCGAGCTTAAGACTCACCCTTTCAGTAAGTTGCCTGAAATCAGACAGGTGCCTCTCTTTTAATTTCGAATATCCAAAAGAAACTGCTGTATTTATCTCCTGTTTTAATTTTTCCTCAGGATCTGAACCTCTCCATCCTTTATTATGATCAGGGAGATAATCAGTATGCGCTGCAAGCAAAACAGTAAGTGTGTCGCAGTTTTCGAACCTTATCTGATCATTAATTGCCATAATTATGCCACCATGGTTAACGGGCTTACAAACTGCGCTATATTTTAATCCGTTAGCAAGACTATCGTAAAAAACAAGCTGTTGGTCAGAAGTATAAGTTATAGCTTTCTGAGCCGATTTCAGGATGACAATACCCGATAATCCTCCGGGCTTATCACAGTAATAACGAAAAACCATAGTCTGGTCAGGGAAACTGGCAAATGCTTCGGAATAATAATTAACCCCATTCAGGCTATAAGTTGTATTATGAATTCCATCAATGATATTCAAACTACGCCTGTAGTCAGAAACATCTCCTTTGTGATCAAATCGGAATATTAATTCTCCGAAATTCCGGTATGAGCCAAAACCATGATCTCCTGTTTCATATTCTCCATCCCAGTTATTATCACCCGACCAAAGGCTTTGCTCATTGAACTGAATTATATCTTCATGTGTACCCCCCATCATCATTGCTCCCAGTCTCCCGTTTCCAACTGGCAGGCACATACTTTCCCAATCTTCAGCAGGTTCAGAAAACATCAGATAAATGTCCCTGTCATTATGGATATTACATGAACTAAAAATAATCAAAATAAATATTAATAAAGCATTGAATATTATCCAATATTCTTTGTGTGATCCTGAAGCATTCTCCATTATTTTATAATGACTTTTCACCTGTCTTTTACTTGACTTAAGATAAATATTTTGCAATCATGAGCTTGTAATTTACCTTTCAATTGTTTGGTATTTTTCAAGGTTTTCTCCTGCCATACATCAAACACTTCAAGAGGCTCCCAACGCTGCAAATGCTGTTTGACATCAAGTGAAAAATCCTTTTCATATTCATTCTTATTGAACACACATACAGCCCAACGCTTATTTGAAAGCGGCTTTACTGAAACCTCAACACCTTCAGTTTCACTGATTATTTTGGCTTGTTTTCCAAGTTCATCCTGATTAATTGAAATAAGATAAGGATTAGTTATCAGTTTTAATGTTTCTTCATCCAGATTTCGCAAGTCGGCATTTAGAATTAGTGGTGAGGCAAGCATGCACCACAGGGCAAAATGAGTACGATATTCAGTAAAAGTGCAGCCTGTAAATCTATGATCAAAAGATGAAGATTTGCCCTTACCATAAAGACCTGTCATAAGCATATCAGGGTCATTCCAGCCTCCGGGTCCGGCATATTTTTCAAGCCCTTTTTGTTGCACATATATTTCCATTATCCCTGTGAGGTCATTATCATTTGATTGCCAGGCATCGCGGCTGTCCCATGTGGTACGCCATAAATGTCCGCCTGCTGCTTTTGCCCATAGCCAGGGCTTTCTTTGACCCCACTCACAGATGGCATAAACTATAGGACGACCGCAATTTTTAAGCGCATCACCCATTTTTTTATAACGTGTGAAAGCAGTTGTAACATCTTTGGGAGCATTGCAGTAATCGTATTTTAAATAATCAATACCCCAATCGGCAAAAGTTTTAGCATCAAGTTCTTCAAAACCAAGACTGCCAGTCACTCCTCCGCAGGTATATTCTGCTGCATCGGAATAGATACCGAGCTTCAAGCCTTTGCTGTGAACGTATTCAGAAAGCTTTTTTATACCGGAAGGAAAACGCTCCGGGTCAGGAAAAAGAACATTACGTCTATCGCGTCCACCAACCCAGAAATCATCAATAATGATATACTCATAGCCGGCATCTTTCATTCCGTTAGCAACCATTGCATCCGCAATTTCCATTATGATAGTTTCACTCACCTGATATTCAAATGAATTCCAGCTATTCCAGCCCATTGGTGGAGTAAGCGCCAGTGAATCCCACGAGTTTAATACAGGTTGGGCAGAAGTCCAAAATATAACTCCTGTAAAAAACAATGAAAAAAAAGCTTTAAAAAATGATCTTCTGAGTTTTAAAATTTTTGCAGGATCTGATACCATAATTATATTGGTTTTAATAGTGAATAATATTATCAGTGTTTGTGGCAAAATTAAAGTTTTGTCTTACTCATTGATTTATGTATATCTAAAATTTGCAGAGGTATTATACAGGAAGCTACAGGATATAAACAAAAAAAGAGATATAGCTCAGTGCTATATCTCTTAGTATCGCCATACAAAAAACCAAACCTATTCTTTTATTTCTTCCGGGTCAGTAGTCGGTTCCTGAGGTTCTTCAGCCTTTTCCGGTGTTTCACCTTCAGCAACTACGTCCTTAACTTCTTCAACAACTTCATCTGCTTTTACTTTTACTTCCTCCACTACATCTTTTACTTCCTCTACTACCTCTTTTGCTTCCTCTACAACCTCTTCAACTTTTGTTTGGGTTGCTGGTGCAGCAACAGCATCTTCAGCTTTTTTCTTTCCTGTTCCCCTTCTGCGGCGTGTAGCTTTTGCTTTGGCAGCTTCTTTAGTGCCAAGCAGATTTTCATTATAATCAACCAGTTCGATCATACACATTTCAGCGCTATCGCCCAGACGCGGACCTAATTTTAAAACTCTGGTATATCCTCCTGGTCTGTCAGCAACTTTCACTGAAACTTCTCTGAACAACTCAGCCACAGCTTCCTTATTTTGCAGATAGCTAAAAACTGTTCTGCGTGAATGGGTTGAATCATCCTTTGATTTTGTAATCAGTGGTTCAACATAAACACGAAGAGCCTTACCTTTTGCAAGGGTTGTTGTTATACGTTTATGTATGATCAGCGACGATGCCATATTGGCGAACATGGCTTTACGGTGAGCGCTTTTTCGTCCCAGTTTACTTATTTTTTTACCGTGTCTCATCTCTGTTATTCTTTATCTAATTTATATTTAGCTATATTCATTCCGAACTCAAGACCTTTTGATGCCAGTAATTCTTCAAGTTCAGCAAGTGATTTTTTTCCAAAATTTCTGAATTTCAATAAATCATTTTTATTGTAAACTACCAGATCACCGAGGGTTTCAATATCAGCAGCTTTAAGGCAGTTAAACGCTCTGACTGACAATCCCAAATCAGATAGCCTTGACTGAAGTACCTGGCGTACATGCAATGTGTTTTCATCAAATTCATCTCTTTCATGTTTTTCTTCAGTGACAATAGAAATCTTTTCGTCGCTCAGAAGCATGAAATGATAAATAAGGATCTGTGCTGCTTCTTTTATGGCATCTTTTGGAAAAATTGAACCATCAGTGATTACTGTAAGAATAAGATTTTCGAAGTCTGTTTTTTGTTCTACCCTATAGTCTTCGACAATATATTTTACATTTTTTATCGGTGTGTGTATTGAGTCTATTGAAATAGTTCCCAGATGGGCGTTAGGGTCTTTGTTTTCATCGGCAGTAACATAACCACGTCCCTTTCTGATAATAATCTCAAACACAAGCTTCACAGTGGGTTCCATACGACAAATAACCAGGTCAGTATTCAGTACCTGAAACACTGTTAAGTATTTGTTCATATCACCAGCTGTAAATGTATCCTGTCCGGTAATTGTAAAGTTTATTTTTTCTTTTTCTTCGCTTTCATTTATACGTTTAAAGCGTACTTGTTTAAGATTAAGCACAATCTCTGTTACATCTTCCATTACTCCTTTAATGGTAGAAAATTCCTGTTCAACGCCTTCAATGCGAACAGATACAATAGCATAACCTTCAAGTGATGAAAGTAATACTCTTCGCAGGGCGTTGCCTATAGTTAAACCAAAACCTGGTTCTAACGGACGAAATTCAAACGAGCCTTCATACTCGCTCAATTCATTCATGATAACCTTGTCAGGTTGCTGAAATGGTAATATAGCCATGATTACGCTGGATTGTGTTGATAAAGATAAAACAAAAACAAAACGCTATTTTGAATACAACTCAACAATAAGTTGTTCTTTAATATTTTCAGGAATTTCTTCACGTTCAGGGTAATTAACAAATTTTCCTGCCATCAGGCTGCTGTCCCATTCAAGCCATGAATACGGATTTCCACGTCCTGACAACGAATTCTGTATTACTTCAAGTGATTTTGAACGCTCTCTGACAGCTACAATATCTCCCGGTCTCAATTGATACGAAGGTATGTTTACAACCTTGTTATTTACTGTGATATGTTTATGAGTAACCAGTTGACGTGCTGCATTGCGTGTGGGTGCAATACCAAAGCGAAAAACAGTGTTGTCGAGCCTTGCTTCAATCAACTGAAGTAATACTTCACCAAGTACGCCACCTTTTTTACCGGCAGCTTTTCTAAAAGTATTTTTAAACTGGCGTTCGAGGATGCCATAGGTATATTTAGCCTTTTGTTTTTCCATTAACTGAAGGCCATATTCTGATGTTTTACCCCTGCGGCGGCTGTTTCCATGCATTCCTGGGGGATAATTCTTTTTTTCAAACGAGCGATCAGGACCATAAATAGGTTCTCTGAATCTGCGGGCTACTTTTGTTTTCGGACCAATATATCTTGCCATGTTATGATTTGGTTTATACTATTCAACTTAAAAAAATAAGACTCTGGATAATTGATTACACCCTCCTGCGTTTTGGGGGACGACATCCATTATGTGGCAATGGAGTTACGTCAATAATTTCAATTACCTCAATACCGGATGAATGTATGGTACGTATTGCCGATTCACGTCCGGAGCCGGGTCCTTTTACATATACTTTTACTTTTCTCAATCCCAGGTCGTAAGCTGTTTTTGAACAATCGCTGGCTGCCATTTGTGCGGCATAAGGAGTATTCTTTTTCGATCCTCTGAATCCCATTTTTCCGGCTGATGACCAGGATATAACCTGACCGCTATCGTTGGTTAAAGTAACAATCACATTGTTAAATGAAGCACTTACAAATGCTTTTCCAACGGGATCAATTCTTACGACTCTTTTTTTCGACGATTTGGTACTTTTTGCCATATCAGTTATTTTTCTGTCTTCTTGATTTACTAATTATACGAGCAATAAAAACTATTATCCTTTAGGAGCCTTCTTTTTATTAGCTACGGTTTTTTTCCTGCCTTTACGGGTTCGGGCATTATTTTTTGTGCTCTGACCACGGACAGGCAATCCGATACGATGACGAATACCACGATATGAGCCAATATCCATCAGACGCTTGATATTCATCTGCACTTCTGAACGTAAGGCTCCTTCCACTTTTATTTTTTCGCCAATAATGGTACGAATACGATTTTGTTCATCATCGTCCCAGTCCTGTACTTTCTTATTCCAATCCACTCCGGCTTCAGTGAGAATTTTCTGGGCACTACTACGCCCTATACCGTAAATATAGGTTAGCCCTATCTCACCTCTTTTGTTCTTTGGTAAATCAATACCTGCAATTCTAGCCATAGAACTTTATTATTTAATATCAGTTAATTAATTAATTTCTTATCCCTGTCGCTGTTTGTACTTGGGTTCTTTTTTATTTATTATATAAACCTTACCTTTTCGGCGTACAATTTTACAGTTGGGTGTCCTTTTCTTAATACTGGCTCTGATTTTCATTCTGTTAATCTTTTTTAATATTCACTCTGCAAGCTAGTCTTTATTTATAACGATAAATTATTCTGCCTTTTGTAAGGTCATAAACTGACATTTCAACTTTTACTTTATCGCCAGGCAGAATTTTTATATAATGCATTCTCATTTTACCTGAAATATGAGTTGTAATAATGTGTCCATTTTCCAATTCAACACGAAACATAGCATTTCCCAGAGATTCCAGTACTACACCATCCTGTTCAATTGCTTGTTGTTTTGCCATATTAACTCAGGTTCCTTTTTATTTAATTATTGATTACTTTTTCGATTTCCTCAAAACTTGATAAGATATCAGCTTTATCTTTTCTTACTGCTATTGTATGTTCGTAATGTGCTGAAGGTTTACGATCAAGGGTGCGAATTGTCCAGCCATCATCTTCCTGAACAATATGCCGTTTTCCCAGATTTATCATCGGTTCAATGGCAATCACCATCCCTTCTGAAAGCAATACTCCATGTCCTTTTTTTCCATAGTTCGGTACATCAGGCGATTCGTGAAGATGCTTACCTACTCCATGTCCTATAAGTTCCCTTACTATTCCATAACCCATGGGGTTTACATGCTGTTGTATTGCATTTCCAATATCTCCAATACGTTTACCTGCAACCGCCTGCTCAATTCCTTTATACAGTGCCTCTTTAGTAGCTTTCATAAGCGCAAGAACTTCAGGTTTTACGTTTCCCACAGCAAATGTATAAGCCGAATCGCCATAATACCCATTTTTCAGAACCCCGCAATCAATTGAAACAATATCTCCTTCCCTGAGCTCATATTTATCAGGAATCCCATGAACAACGTTTTCGTTTACTGAAACACAAAGTGTTGCAGGGAATCCCCTATACCCTTTAAAACCCGGTTTTGCACCATGATCGCGGATAAACTCCTCAGCAATCTGATCCAACTCCATTGTAGTTATCCCCGGTTTTATATGCCTGGCTACTTCGGCTATTGTTTTACCAACAAGCAAAGAACTATGTTGAATAAGCTGTATCTCTTCTTCTGTTTTGAGATATATCATTATTTATTTATTCATTATCCACTTACACTAAACGATGATCTTCCCTTAATACGACCCGATTTGGTCAATCCATCATAGTGTCGCATAAGCAGATGACTTTCAATCTGCTGCAATGTGTCGAGCACAACACCAACTAAGATCAGCAATGAAGTACCACCGTAAAACTGAGCAAATTGTCTGCTTACGCCCATTAATCCAACAAGGGAAGGCATAATCGCTACAAAAGCCAGAAATATTGATCCCGGCAAAGTAATTCTTGACATTATGGTATCCAGAAACTCTGCTGTTTTCTTACCTGGTTTAACGCCAGGAATAAAGCCGCCATTCTTTTTCATATCTTCTGCCATCTGGTTTGGATTAATGGTAATAGCAGTATAAAAATATGTAAAAGCTATGATCATAAGGGCAAACACAAAGTTATACCAGAATCCGTTCATATTTGAAAATGCTGCAAGGAATCCGCTGAGTGATTCTGACTGAGCAAATCCTCCAATTGTAATAGGCAGAAACATAAGTGCCTGAGCAAAAATTATAGGCATTACACCGGCAGCATTAACTTTAAGAGGAATATACTGGCGAACTCCACCATACTGTTTATTTCCAACAATACGCTTTGCGTACTGAACCGGAACTCTGCGCGTACCCTGAACAAGCATGATACATAACAGAATTACTATTATAAGAATCACAATTTCTATTAGGAACATTACCAGCCCGCCTCCCTGCTGCTCCATACGTGAGAAAAACTCAGACGCAAGTGCAAAAGGCAAACGAGCAATAATTCCAATCATGATTATCAACGATATACCATTTCCAAGTCCTTTATCCGTGATTTTTTCACCAAGCCACATTATGAAAAGGGTTCCTGAAATAAGGATTACTATTGTTGAAACCCAGAAAAATGTAGAAGGAGTGGTAATAGCAGGATTAAAAGGGGTTATGGCTTCAGGAGGCAACTGAGAAATCATATTACCAATGTATGCTGGACCCTGAAATCCTGTAATTATTACTGTAAGATATCGTGTTATCTGATTTATTTTACGACGTCCGCTTTCACCTTCTTTTTGAAGTTTCTGGAAATACGGAACTGCCATTCCCAGAAGCTGGATTACAATGGATGCGGAAATATAAGGCATGATACCCAGTGCAAAAATTGATGCTTTTGAAAAAGCACCACCTGAGAACATGTCAAGTAATCCAAGTAACCCACTTTCGGTTTGGTGTTTGAGATTTGCCAGTTGGTTCGGATCAACACCGGGCAACACCACATAACTACCTAATCTGTAGATCAATATTATCCCGAGAGTGTAGAGAATTCGCTGACGAAGTTCTTCTATCTTATAAATGTTGCGTATTGTTTCAATAAACCTTTTCATCCAGATTTAGATTTTGGTGGCTGTACCACCCAGTGATTCAATAGCTTTTATTGCAGAGGCTGAAAAACCATGTGCTGTAACAGTGAGTTTGGTTTTGAGTTCGCCGCGTCCAAGTATTTTATAAAGATCTGATTTCCCCACAATACCATTTTCTATCAATATTTCGGGAGTTATCTCTTCAAAATTGTTCTTTTCGGCTAATTTCTGCAAAGTATCAAGATTGATGCCTCTGTACTCAACTCTGTTATGGTTTTTAAAGCCAAATTTAGGCAAGCGCCTGTAAATAGGCATCTGCCCTCCTTCGTGGCCAAATCTTTTGCTGTAACCGCTGCGCGACTGCTGACCTTTATGTCCGCGACCAGCTGTATCGCCGCTGCCACTACCTTCGCCACGACCTATTCTTTTTCTTTTTTTTACCGAACCTTTTGCTGGTTTGAGATTGCTTAAATCTATCATTATTCAGTTTTTTCGTTGTTTCTTGATAGCGTTATATTTCTTCCACTTTTAACAAATGGCTTACTTTATTGACCATACCCACTATCTGTGGAGTTGCTTCCACTTCAATGGTTTGATGCATACGGCGAATACCCAGTGCTTCCAGAGTACGTTTCTGACGCTGAGGGTAACCTATACCGCTTTTTATCTGTGTTATTTTCAATTTTTTCATTTTCTGAAATGTTTTACTTTTTTCATCAGCCATTAAAAACCCTGCTCATGCTTATTCCTCGTTGTTTGGCAACAGTGTAGGGATCTCTCATTTCAAGAAGCGCATTGATGGTGGCTTTTACAACCGAGTGGGGGTTTGGTGAACCTTTTGACTTAGCCAAAACATCAGTTACACCCACACTTTCAAGTACTGCACGCATTGCTCCACCTGCAATAACCCCTGTACCAGGTGCAGCAGGTTTCAAAAATACTCTGGCACCAGAATATTTTCCAATCTGCTCGTGAGGTACGGTATTTCTTATTACAGGAACCCTGATAAGGTTCTTTTTAGCATCGTCAATTCCTTTTGATATAGCAGCAGTTACTTCTTTAGCTTTACCAAGGCCGTAGCCTACTACTCCGTTTTCGTCACCTACTACTACTATGGCCGAAAAACTAAACGTTCTTCCTCCTTTGGTAACTTTGGTAACTCTTCGTATTGCAACCAGGCGATCCTTTAATTCAATTTCGCTGGATTTTACTCTTTGTATATTCAAGTTGGTCATAATTTTTTAAAATTTAAGGCCTGCTTGTCTGGCAGCTTCAGCCAGCGATTTGACCCGTCCATGATATAAATAACCATTTCTGTCGAACACTACATTATTAATACCGGCTTCAATAGCTTTTTCTGCAACAAGCTTTCCTACCATTCCGGCCTGTTCTGACTTTGTAACTTTCTTATCAGACTCAGCAATAGCCTTTGAAGATGCTGCCACAAGTGTATTGCCTACGGTATCATCAATAATCTGAGCATAAATTTCTTTGTTACTGCGAAAAACAGTAAGCCGTGGTTGTTCAGGCGTACCTTTTACAACCTTACGAATTCTCATTTTAATTCGCTTTCTTCTGAACTCTTTGAAATTTTTTGTAGCCATTTCTAATTCTTCATTTATTGATCGGATTTTACCACGATTCCGTTAACTTATTTATTTGGCTGCTGTTTTCCCAGCTTTTTTACGTATTTCTTCACCGGCAAAGAGTATTCCCTTACCCTTATAGGGTTCAGGCTTTCTTAATGAACGGATTTTAGCCGCAACCTGACCTATCAACTGCTTGTCAGCACATTCCATAATAATGGTGGGATTCTTACCTCTTTCAGTAATAGTCTGAACCTTAATTTCTTCAGGCAATTCAAGTAAAATATTATGTGAATAACCCAATGAAAATTCCAGTAAATTACCGGTATTTGATACTTTAAAGCCCACACCCACAAGTTCCTGAGTAACCTTAAATCCTTCTGAAACACCTTTTACCATATTGGCAATAAGTGCACGATAAAGTCCGTGCAACGATTTATGCCTTTTTTGTTCTGTGTGTCTTTTCACAACAATATTTCCGTCTTCAACCGCAACAGTTATTGCGGGATCAATAGCTTGTTTCAGGGTTCCGAGTTTACCTTTTACTGTAACAATATTACTACTCGAAACATCAATTTCTACACCTGCTGGTATTGCGATAGGCAATTTTCCAATTCTTGACATATTCAGGTCTCCTTCCATTAACTTACATAACACAATACTTCGCCACCAATCTTTTTCACTCTGGCTTCCTTATCAGACATAACACCCTGAGATGTTGTGAGAATAGCTATGCCCATTCCGTTCAAAACCCTTGGAAGGTTATGTGAATCAGAATATACACGCAAACCAGGAGTGCTTATTCTTTCTAATTTTTTGATAGCGGGTATTTTTGTAACCGGATCATATTTCAAAGCAATTTTTATAATGCCCTGACGATCGTCGTCTTCAAATTTATAATTTAAAACATACCCTTTTTCATAAAGGATTTTAGTCATCTCCTTTTTAATATTCGATGCAGGAACTTCAACAATCCTGTGATTGGCCATTATGGCGTTCCTTATTCGGGTTAAATAATCTGCAATAGGATCGGTAATCATGAGATTTTAATTATTTTTTATTTTTATTATATTCTACCAACTAGCCTTTCTTACTCCCGGAATTAATCCATTAAGTGCCATTTCTCTGAAATTAATACGGGAAATCCCAAACTGGCGCATATAACCTTTAGGTCTGCCGGTAATTTTACAACGATTGTGTAAACGAACTGGTGATGCATTACGGGGTAGTTTTTGCAAACCAATATAATCGCCCGAAGCTTTCAGTGCAGCACGCTTTTCGGCGTACTTTTCAACCATTCGACGCCTTTTTAATTCTCTAGCTTTTATTGATTCTTTTGCCATATTCTATTTTTGATTTTTAAAGGGTAAGCCAAATTCTTTTAATAAAGCCAGACATTCACTATCTGTTTTGGCAGTAGTTACGAAAGTAATATCCATACCATTGATTTTATTTATCTTATCAATATTGATTTCAGGAAAAATAATCTGTTCAGGAACACCAAAAGTGTAATTACCTCTACCATCAAATCCCTTATCGTTAATTCCACGAAAGTCGCGGATACGAGGGATCGAAACAGAAATAAGCCTGTCAAGAAATTCATACATTCTTTCTCTTCGCAGTGTAACACGTACACCAATAGGATTATTGCGCCTAAGTTTGAAGTTTGAAATGTCTTTCTTTGACTTGGTAGGAACAGCTTTTTGCCCGGCTATCATTGTCATTTCACTAACTCCAAAATCAATAAGTTTTTTATCAGCAACAGCTGCTCCAAGTCCCTGGTTCAAACAAATTTTCACCAATCGTGGAACTTCCATCGAGCTTTTATAATTGAATTGTTCCTGCATGACAGGAATAATTTCATCATGATATTTCTTTTTTAATCGTGCGGTATAGTTCATTACTTAATCACCTCCCCGGATTTTTTTGAAATTCTGACTGATTTACCTGTTTTTTCATCTTTTTTACGGGTAATACGTGTAGCTTTCCCCGAACCATCAATTACCATCAGGTTTGAAATGTTAATAAATGATTCTTTTTTAATAATACCACCTTTAGGATTATTGGCATCGGGTCGTGTATGTTTTGATACCAGGGAAATTCCTTCTACTATTGCCTTATATTTGGCATTATCTACGTTAAGAACCTTGCCCTGGCTCCCTTTATCGTCGCCCGCAATAACCATTACGGTATCACCTTTTTTAATATGAAGCTTTTTCTTTGTCATAATCTGCTCAAAAAAATTACAGCACTTCTGGTGCTAATGATATAATTTTCATGTATTGTTTTTCACGAAGTTCACGTGCTACAGGTCCAAAAATACGTGTACCGGTCATTTCGCCCACATTATTAAGGATAACCACTGCATTATCGTCAAAACGTATATATGAACCGTCGCTACGGCGGATTTCCTTTTTAGTACGAACCACAACAGCTTTGGCTACAGTTCCTTTTTTAATATTGCCCGATGGTAAAGCATGTTTAACGGTAACAATAATTTTATCACCAATTGATGCATAACGTCTTCCTGTGCCGCCTAATACCTTAATGCACAATACTTCTTTTGCGCCGCTGTTATCAGCAACATTCAATCTTGTTTCCTGCTGTATCATAATTATTTAGCTCTTTCAATAATTTCAACTAATCTCCAGCATTTATCCTTACTCAGAGGGCGGGTTTCCATAATACGAACTGTATCGCCAATCTGGCATTCGTTATTTTCGTCATGAGTTTTAAAACGCGAGGACTTTTTAACATATTTACCATATTTAGGATGATTAAGCCTGCGCTCAACGAGCACCACAATGGTCTTTTCCATTTTATTACTGACCACCAGACCTATCTTTTCTTTTCTTAATTTCCTTTTTTCCATTGTTTAATAATTAAACATTTATGATTTATCCCTGCTGGGCAAGTTGTCTTTTTCTTAATTCGGTTTCAAGCCTTGCAATAGTTCTTCTATAATCCTTAATTTTATTAGGATTTTCAAGCGGAGAAACCGCATGATTTAATTTGAGCTTTACAAGTTGTTTACGTTCTTCTTCCAGCCTTTCAATAATATCAGGTGTGGAAAGCTCTCTAACTACTGATTGTTTCATAATTTTATATCTTTAATTCCCGCAAAGGTTAATTAAATTTCTTCAACATAGTCACGTCTGACAACAAATTTGGTAGTTACCGGCAGTTTTTGTGCTGCAAGCCTTAAAGCTTCTTTGGCAACTTCCAGAGGAACTCCTTCTGCTTCAAAAATAATACGTCCGGGAGTAACCGGTGCAACAAAATATTCAGGAGCACCTTTACCTTTACCCATACGCACTTCAGCAGGTTTCTTTGTTACCGGCTTATCCGGAAATATCCTGATCCATATTTGTCCTTCACGTTTCATATAACGTGTCACTGCCTGACGGGCAGCTTCAATCTGCCGTCCGGTGATCCAGGCTTCTTCCAGTGTTTTTATTCCAAAAGAACCAAAAGCCAATTGATTACCACGCATGGCATTACCCTTCATCTTGCCTTTCTGCCTTCTTCTGTATTTAGTCTTTTTTGGCTGTAACATTATTGTAAAAAGTTAAAGTTGTACACAATTTTATATTATCTGTTCCTGCGACGTCCGCCACCTCTTTCACCAGCAGGACGGCCGCCTCCTTTAGGTCTCGCAGCTGATGTCTTAGGTTTTTGAGCACCTTCAACAGAGGGCGACAAATCAGGCTTACCATAAATTTCGCCTTTACATATCCATACCTTAAGTCCAATACGACCAAAAGTTGTATGGGCTTCAGCTGTGGCATAATCAATATCAGCCCTCAGAGTATGCAAAGGAACACGACCTTCCATATAAATTTCGCGGCGTGCCATTTCAGCCCCGCCCAAGCGTCCGCCAATCAACACCTTAATACCCTCTGCTCCAATTCGCATAGCCGAAGCTATTGCCGTTTTTATAGCACGGCGGTGAGACACCCTTCCTTCAATCTGACGTGCAATGGTTTGCGCAACAATAAGGGCATCAATTTCCGGACGTTTAATTTCTGAAATATTGATCTGTATTTCTTTTCCTGTGAGCTTCTTTAATTCTTCTCTGAGCTTATCAACTTCTTGTCCGCCTTTACCAATTATTATACCGGGACGTGCGGTATTTATGGTAACTGTAACAAGTTTTAATGTACGCTCAATGATAATCCTTGAAACACCTGCTTTTGACAAACGGACATTCAGATATTTGCGGATTTTATCATCTTCAACCAGCTTTCCTTCAAAGCTCTTTCCACCATACCAATTGGAATCCCATCCTTTGATGATTCCTAATCTAAGACCTATCGGATTAGTTTTTTGTCCCATTCAATATTGGTTTTATTTATTCTGCTTTTTTGCAATTAAATTTTTATTCTTTAGTTTCCTGATTTTCTTCTTCTAAATTTATATTTTCATTTCTGCTACCCAAAACAAGAGTAACATGATTTGAACGCTTACGAATACGATGCGCACGACCCTGAGGAGCAGGTCTGATTCTTTTAAGAACACGTCCGCCATCAACCTGAATGGTTTTAACGTACAACTGACTATCTTCAATTCTTATTCCTTCGTTCTTCAGTTGCCAGTTCGACATTGCCGACATGAGCAGTTTACGAAGCCTGATAGCAGGTTCTTTCGGGCAGGTTTTAAGAATGTATAATGCCTTTTCCACATCTTCACCGCGAATAAGATCGGCTACCAACCGCATTTTTCTTGGCGAGGTAGGTACATTGCCTAATCGTGCAAAAGCAATTGATTTTTTTTCTTCCTTCCTGCGCTCAGCGCTGTTATGTTTTCTTGATCCCATTATTTTAATTCTTTATTTTTTGCCTTTATCCTTACTTCCCGCATGGCCTCTGAATATGCGTGTAGGAGCAAATTCTCCCAGCCTGTGGCCAATCATATTTTCTGTAATATAAACAGGAATAAATTTATTCCCGTTATGAACAGCTATTGTTTGTCCGACAAAGTCAGGAATAATAACTGAACTTCTTGACCATGTTTTGATCACAGTTTTCTTTTTACTCTCGAGTAAGCCCAATACTTTTTTCTCGAGTTTATAATTTACATAGGGGCCCTTTTTTAACGATCGGCTCATTTGAAACTGTATTTAATATTATTGAGTAATATTCAATGAATTACTTTTTCCTTCTTTCTATTATATATTTATTCGATGCCTTTTTATTTGAACGGGTTTTATAACCTTTTGCAGGCAATCCTTTACGCGATCTGGGGTGTCCGCCCGATGCCTTACCTTCACCACCACCCATAGGGTGATCAACCGGGTTCATAGCAACTCCGCGGGTACGTGGTCTGCGTCCAAGCCAACGACTTCTTCCTGCTTTACCTGATTTTTCAAGAACGTTATCAACATTTGATGCCATTCCTACGGTTGCTTTACAGGTTTGAAGTATCATTCTACTTTCACCTGATGGAAGTTTTATTATTGCAAACTTTCCATCACGCGACATTAACTGAGCAGATGATCCTGCACTGCGAGCCATTTTTGCACCCTGACCAGGACGTAACTCAATATTATGAATTATTGTACCAAAGGGTATCTCGCTCAGATACAAAGCGTTACCAATGTCAGGGCTAACACCATTGCCTGAGGATACAGTTTGTCCTACTTTAAGGCCATGCGGTGCAACGATATAGCGTTTTTCACCATCGGCGTATACAAGCAGTGCAATGCGGGCAGTACGCATCGGATCGTATTCGATTGTTTTAACTACTGCCGGAATTCCATCCTTGTCGCGCTTAAAATCAATAACCCTAATTTTCTGTTTATGACCCCCTCCTATATAACGCACTGTCGTTCTTCCCTGGTTATTTCTACCTCCTGATTTCTTACGGGGAATCAGTAAACTCTTTTCGGGTTTCATGGTCGTAATGTCATCAAACGCGCTGATGACCTTAAAGCGCTGACCTGGTGTTGTCGGTTTGAATTTCTTTAAAGCCATTTATCCTGGTTTCTAAATATTGCTGTAAAAATCTATTGACTGTCCTTCGGCTAATGTTACTATAGCCTTCTTATATGCCGCTGTACGTCCGGTAACGAACCCACGCTTTGTAAAACGAGATTTGTTTTTCCCGCTATAATTCATAGTGTTCACTTCCCTGACTTCGACATCATACAGATCCTCGACGGCTTTCTTGATCTGGATTTTGTTGGATTTTTTTTGCACAACAAAAGCATATCTTTGCAATTTCTCGCCAAGCTCTGTCATCTTTTCTGTTACTATCGGTTTTACTATAATGCTCATCGCAATATATATTAATGAGTTTTTAAAAATCTTAAATTAAGCCAGAACCTGCTCTAACTTGCCCAGCGAACTTTCTAAAAAAACCATACTGTTTGCATTGAGGATCTCATAGGTATTAAGGCTACCAGCCATAGCTACCTTAGTATCAGGAAGATTTCTTGCTGAAAGAGTTAATCCTGGATTTGAGTCAGGAACTACAAATAATACCTTTCTGCCCAAATCCTTAAACTTGCTCAAAAGCTCAATAACGTTCTTTGTTTTGGGTTTTTCAAAGGTAAAATCCTCAATAACAATGATATTATTCCCCTGTGCTTTATATGTTAATGCGCTCTTACGGGCAACTTTCTTCAGTTTTTTGTTCAGCTTGAAGTGGTAATCACGTGGTTCAGGGCCAAATGTTCTCGCACCTCCACGAAACAATGGTGATTTTATACTTCCAGCTCTTGCCGTACCTGTTCCTTTCTGGCGTTTAATTTTACGTGTACTGTAAGTCATCATCGACCTTTCCAAAGTACTATGAGTGCCTTGTCTTTGATTTGCCAAATACTGTTTGGCATCAAGATACAGTGCGTGATCGTTGGGAGCAACATTGAAAATTTCATCATTCAATGCTACAGTCCTTCCGGTCTTTTCTCCGGTTATTTTATATACTTCTAGCTCCATCTTTCAACAATTACATATGATCCTTTAGGTCCGGGAACTGCTCCTTTTACAAGTATCAGGTTCTTTTCCGGGTAAATTTTTAATATTTGAAGGTTAATCATTTTAGTACGTTTACCGCCCATTTGGCCAGCCATACGTTTTCCTTTGAATACCCTTGATGGGTGAGAAGAAGCTCCTATAGAGCCGGGTGCTCTTACACGGTCGTGCTGACCATGAGAAGTGGGACCAACACCTGAATAATTATGACGTTTTACCACGCCCTGAAAACCTTTTCCTTTTGAAATACCAACAACGTCAATATATTCGCCTTCAACAAAAATGTCAACACCAACGGTTTCACCATAACCTTTTCTGTTGCCAACCTCAAAACGAGTAAATTCTGCAACCTTCTTTTTGGGGGTTATTCCTGCTTTCTTGAAATGACCCATCAATGCTTTTGTAGTGTGCTTTTCCTTTTTTTCGTCAAAAGCTAACTGAACAGCGGCATAGCCATCAGTTCCCTTGACCTTTATCTGGGTAACCACACAAGGACCGGCTTCAATAACAGTGCATGGCACATTTTTACCGGAAGCATCAAAAATGCTTGTCATCCCTATTTTTTTTCCAATAATTCCTGACATCTCTTCTTTTATTTAGATTAGCGAAGCCTTAACACTTATCAAACTTTAATCTCAACTTCCACACCACTTGGCAATTCAAGCTTCATAAGCGCATCAATGGTTTTTGAAGTTGTACTGTAAATATCCAATAAACGCTTATAAGTGCATAATTGAAACTGCTCTCTTGATTTTTTATTAACGAAAGTGGCCCTGTTAACCGTAAAAATCTTTTTATTGGTTGGCAAAGGTATAGGACCATTAACAACAGCTCCTGTTGATTTAACAGTTTTTACAATCTTTTCGGCTGATTTATCTACCAGATTGTAATCATAAGATTTTAATTTAATTCTGATCTTTTGGCTCACGTTTGTATATTTATTTATTTGAGTTCTGATTAATTATGCTTTTAATAAATATCCTTTGGTTTTATAAATTATATCTTCGGTTAAATTAGCCGGGGTTTCGCTGTAATGCGAAAATTCCATTGTTGAGGTGCCACGCCCTGACGTCAGGCTACGCAAAGTAGTTACATAACCAAACATTTCAGAAAGTGGAACCAAGGCTTTCACCGCCTGCATATTTCCCTTTGCTTCAATACGCTCGAGGTTTGCACGACGACGATTTAAGTCGCCAGTAACTTCACCTATATATTCTTCCGGGCAAACTACTTCAAGGTTCATAATGGGTTCCAGCAAAACAGCATGTGCCTTACGTGCAGCTTCCTTAAATGCCACACGTGCAGCAATTTCAAAAGATAACTGATCACTGTCAACTGAGTGATATGAACCATCAAGAAGGGTTACTTTTAGATTGTCAACAGGAAAACCGGCAAGAATACCGTTTTGCATTGCCTGCCTGAAACCATTTTCAACTGAGGGGATGAATTCTTTTGGAATATTACCGCCCGTAACTTTATTAATAAACTGAAATCCACGAACATTCTGATCAGCCGGACCCATTTCAAAAACAATATCAGCAAATTTCCCACGTCCGCCTGTTTGCTTTTTATATATTTCGTGATGTTCAATAGTTGAAACAAATGCTTCTTTATAAGCAACCTGAGGTGCGCCTTTGCTTACCTCAATGCGATATTCTCTTTTTAATCTGTCAGTAATAACATCAAGATGCAACTCGCCCATTCCGCTTATAATAGTCTGGCCTGTTTCAGAGTCAACCTTAACGACAAACGTTGGATCTTCCTTAGTAAGCTTTTGTAATGCAATATCGAGCTTATCAATATCGTCCTGGGTTTTAGGTTCTATTGCCATGCTGATAACCGGATCAGGAAAACTGATTGCTTCAAGTACAATAGGATGCTTTTCGTCGCTAAGGGTATCGCCAGTACGAATTTCTTTAAATCCAACAGCAGCACAAATATCCCCGGCTTCAACAACATCAATAGGATTTTGCTTGTTGGCGTGCATCTGAAAAATACGGGAAATTCGTTCTTTTTTACCTGTATTGGTATTCAGAACCAAAGCTCCTGATTTGAGTTCTCCGCTGTAAACCCTAAAAAAAGCCACACGTCCCACAAAAGGATCTGTTGTTATTTTAAAAGCCAGAGCGCAAAACGGATCATTAATATCCGGATTGCGTAATTCTTCTTTTTCTGAATATGGGTTCGTACCTTTTACAGCTTCTACATCATAGGGATTAGGAAGATAAGCCACAATATCATCGAGTAAATGCTGAACACCCTTGTTTTTAAATGAAGCTCCACATATAACGGGAGTTATCCTCAATTCAAGTGTAGCCTTACGAATTGCCGCAATCATTTCCTCTTTGGTAATACTGTTGCTATCAGTAAGAAATTTTTCAAAAAGCTCTTCACTTTCTTCAGCAACTCCTTCTATTAGTTTAGCACGATATTCTGCTGCCAGCTCAAGCATGTCTTCCGGTATGGGACCTTCTTCATAATTGGCTCCTAAACTTTCATCGTCCCATACATAGGCTTTATTGGTGATAAGGTCAACAACGCCAATAAAATCCTCTTCACTGCCGATGGGAAGTTGCAGAGGAACAGGATTGGCACCAAGGCGTTCTCTGATTTGATTTACTACGTTGAAAAAATCAGCTCCCGACCTGTCCATTTTATTAATGAAGCTAATACGCGGTACTTTATATTTATTGGCTTGTTTCCACACAGTTTCTGATTGTGGCTCAACACCGCCAACAGCACAAAACAATGCAACAGCACCATCAAGCACTCTTAGTGAACGTTCTACTTCAACAGTAAAATCAACATGACCCGGGGTGTCAATAATGTTAATCTTATATTTCTGGTTATGATAATCCCAGAAAACTGTTGTAGCAGCCGATGAAATAGTAATTCCGCGTTCCTGCTCCTGAACCATAAAATCCATGGTAGCTGCGCCATCATGAACTTCACCCATACGATAATTCACTCCGGTATAATACAATATACGCTCAGTAGTTGTGGTTTTACCAGCATCTATGTGAGCCATAATGCCAATATTGCGCGTATATTTTAGCTTGTCTGACATTGTATTATATTGTATATCCGGTTTTATTCCTTAGTAAATATTAAAACCTGAAATGGCTAAAAGCCTTATTGGCTTCAGCCATACGGTGAGTATCTTCTTTTTTCTTAAATGCACCGCCTTCTTCTTTTGCAGCAGCCATGATTTCAGCGGCTAATTTTTGTCCCATTGATTTTTCATGGCGCTTACGGGAAAATCCAATGAGGTTTTTCATTCCGATTGACTGCTTACGTGAAGGACGGATTTCGGATGGTATCTGAAAAGTAGCACCTCCAACACGACGGCTGCGAACTTCTACAGAAGGTGTAACATTGGCAAGAGCTGTTTTGAATACTTCCAGCCCATCTTCCTGTGTTTTTGCAGAAACAAGATCAATGGCTTCGTAAAAAATATCAAATGCTATGCTTTTTTTACCACTAAACATGATATTGTTCACAAATTTTGTGACCATAGGATCATTGTATTTTGGATCGGGCAGAATAATTCTTTTTTTTGGTTTAGTCTTCCTCATTATTGAAACTACCTTATATTATTATAACTGTCGTTTGTTTATTTCTTTGCCTTTGGCTTTTTGGTACCATATTTTGATCTGCGCTGTGTGCGACCATCAACTCCGGCTGTATCAAGAGCTCCGCGAATAATATGATATCTTACACCAGGAAGGTCTTTTACCCTGCCGCCACGTATCATAACTATGGAGTGTTCCTGCAGATTATGTCCTTCTCCGGGAATATAAGCATTTACTTCCTTATTATTAGTGAGCCTTACTCTGGCCACTTTACGCATGGCTGAGTTAGGTTTTTTCGGAGTTGTTGTGTAAACCCTCACGCAAACACCACGCCTTTGAGGGCATGAATCCAATGCAGGAGATTTACTTTTATCAACCAGTACCTTACGTCCTTTTCTTACCAATTGCTGTATTGTAGGCATATAATCATTTTTGTTTTACATGATCCTTAAAATTTTTCGGATCTTAAAATCATTTTAATTAATTCAATAAACTAAGGCAAAAAAGTTCAGGATTTCCTGATTCCGGAAAACTGATTTGCTTTTTCAATGTAAGACAGGAATTGAGAGAAGAATAGCGTTCCAGACACCACAGGTATCATAATTATCTCAGTGTCAGGGGCTTTTATCTTTGATATGATACCGTTGAAACCTATATTTGTCTGCTCTTCTCAGGTTTCCTGTTAATCTTACTAAGCTTTAAAGCTTGTCAGTCAGGGACTTTTTACCCTGGTCCGGCCCCATTTTTTGCGGGTGCAAAGATAGAAATATTTTTCAATACCAAAATCAATTGCCTCACTATTTTTTTAAAAAATCTTCTAAAAATTTACCATTCAAAAGGATATTATTAGCTAATATGCTGATTTTATGTTTATTACAAATTAATGAGGCATTAATAAAAAATGCTTATTCAATTAAAAAAGTGCTTTTTAAGAAAAATCCTTCAAAAAAGTTTTGTGAAATCTAATTATAAGGGAGCTAAAACCTGGTTCTAAGCAATGATTTTAACAAAATTTAAAGCCTAAAAGGCTCTAAAATCATTTATCATAATTAATTTCTTTTTCAAGCTGTCCGTCTTCATCCCAGAATCTCCAGATTTCAACACGCTCATCCATTTTATAGGTTCCTTCAAAATATTTTTTCCCATTTTCATGCCAAACAATACTTTTTCCATTTCGCTGACCCCTGGAGAAATGTCCTTCGCTCCATTGATTGCCGTTCTCAAACCAATAATTCCATTTACCATGACGCTCACTATCTTTATAACTTCCTTCAATGCGTTTTATGCCGTTCTGATAATATCCTGTTTCTTTAACCAGAATGGAATCATTGTTTTTAATAATGAAATACTTCTCAAGTTCAACACTTCCATCCGGGTAGGTTTGTACCACAACACGCTCAATATTGGAAGTACAAGCAAAAAGTAAGCTCAGCACGAAGCCTAAAAGAATTATTTTTTTCATGGTTTAAAGATTTATGAGTTCATGTGGATATGCAAAAATAAAAATCACCGGTTAAATAATAACCTCATTCCTTTATATGAATCATTAATTATACCGTTCTCAAAAACAAGATTCCCGTTAACAAAAGTGTGAGTGATTGTTGAGTGAAAAGTATGAGTCTCAAATGGCGACCATCCACATTTATACAATATGTTTTCTTTGTTTACGGTGAAAAGCCTGTTGGGTTCAATTAAAACGAGATCAGCATAATAGCCTTTATGTATAAAACCTCTGTTCTTAATTTTAAAGCAAATAGCTGGTGCGTGGCACATTTTCTCAACTATTTTCTCAAGGCTTATTTTTTTTTGATGCCAAAATTCAAGCATTACCTGCAATGAATGTTGAACAAGAGGACCACCTGACGGAGCTTTAAAATACGTATTATTCTTTTCTTCGATGGTATGCGGAGCATGGTCAGTGGCAACAACATCAAGTTTATCATTTATCAGCGCTTCCATGAGTTCTTGACGATCATTTGCAGTTTTAACTGCAGGGTTCCATTTGATCTTTGTACCCAGTTTCTGATAATCCTCGTCAGAAAACCAAAGATGATGTACGCACACCTCTGCAGTTATCTGCTTGTCTTTCAGCGGTATACTATTATCAAACAATTGCATTTCCTGAGCTGTGGAAAGATGAAGTACATGTAGGCGAGTGCCATATTTTTTTGCCATATTTACGGCATACTCGCTCGAACGGTAACAGGCTTCACTGCTTCGGATAGTAGGGTGCATATTAATGAGAACATTCTCGCCATATTTTTGTAAAAAAGCTGCTGAATTTTGTTTTATTATGGTTTCATCTTCACAATGGGTGGCAATCAGCAATTTACATTCTGAGAATAATCGTTCAAGAGTTTGTGGATCATCAACCAGAAGATTGCCGGTGGAAGCACCAAGAAAAATTTTCACGCCACAAACTGTTGCAGGATCAGTTTTTAATACTTCATCAACATTATAATTGGAAGTACCCATGTAAAATGAATAATTTGCCACTGAGGTTTTTGCAGCGATCTGATATTTTTCTTCAAGCAGTTCCTGTGTAAGGGTTGGAGGCAGAGTATTTGGCATTTCCATAAACGATGTAACACCTCCGGCAACTGCGGCACGACTTTCTGATTCAATATCTGCCTTATGTGTAAGACCCGGCTCCCTGAAATGAACCTGATCGTCAATTACACCTGGAATAAGCAGTTTGCCTTCAGCATCAAGGATATCAATGTTTTCAGGGATCTGTTCATTTGAGGTGCCCCCTCTGAATATTTCTGTGATTAAATCATCACAAATAAGGACTGAACCTTTAAATAACTCTTCTTCATTAACGATCTGAGCATTTCTGATGAGTAATGGCTTTTTCATAATTCAAAACTCTTATTTCTGTTTAATCACAAATCTGTAATGTTTTGTTAAAACACATTAATACCAGATATCTGTTTGCACATAAAACTTTCGTAGGTGCAACTACAGCTAAGACCGGCTAATAAGAAAACTCTGTTAAACCCAATTATTTCAATAAATCGAAAATAATATGTTGTGCTACTTTAACAAACCCGGTTGTTTTCATTTATCTAAGCATCGTACTTTTTAAAAAGGCTTTTCCATTTCATTGTCAATACTCCAAACACAGCCTCTTTAATGATACCTTTCGACATTTTCGACTGTCCTTCAGCCCTGTCGGTAAAAATAATAGGCACCTCCACTATTTTAAAACCATGTTTCCAGGCATTAAATTTCATTTCAATCTGAAATGCATAACCAACAAAACGGATACTATCAAGGTCAATGGTTTCCAACACTTTGCGTGTATAACACTTAAATCCCGCAGTTGGATCTTTAATTTTCATCCTTGTAATCAAACGCACATAACATGAAGCAAAATATGAGATCAGAATCCGGCTCATAGGCCAATTCACTACATTAATACCTTTTATATAGCGCGACCCTATTGAAAGATCAGCTCCTTTTAAAGCACATGCCTCATAAAGACGAATAAGATCATCGGGGTTATGTGAAAAATCGGCATCCATCTCAAAAACATACTGGTAATCATGTTTTAATGCCCAGCGAAAACCATGAATATAAGCCGTACCCAGACCCAGCTTCCCTTTTCTTTCTTCAATAAAAAGCCTTTCAGGAAATTCAGGTATAAGAGATTTCACAATATCAGCCGTACCATCAGGCGAATTATCTTCAATTATTAAAATATGAAACCCTTTAGGAAACGAAAACACCTTTCTAATGATCTTTTCAATGTTTTCTTTCTCGTTATAGGTTGGAATAATTACAAGGCTGTCAGACATTAATTTATATTTTAAAGGATTATTAAATCACTAAGCACTCAGGTAATGAATAAGTTATAACTTACTGACAAGGGAATATCCGTGCAAATATCCATATTTTTTTACTTAATCCTGCCGCTATTTCCAAATTTTCAATTTTTATTCTGTTGTTGTCTGATCTTTTATGGTTTTCAAATAACAAAACAAGGCTATAACATTGTCATACCTTTAATACTTCGCCCTCGGTTTTTGCAATTATAACTGCGCCACAGGTATCACTCCATACATTTACGGTTGTACGAAACATATCAAGCAATGGATCAACGGCAAGTATCAAACCTACACCCTCAAGAGGTAACCCAACAGCAGTAAGTACTATAGTAATCATAACCAGCCCTGCCATCGGAATTCCGGCAGCACCTATGGATGCCAGCAAAGCGGTTATCACAACTACCAGCTGCTGAGCAAAGGTAAGCTCTACACCATAAACCTGAGAAATAAAAATTACCGCTGCACATTCATAAAGTGCTGTTCCGTCCATATTAACTGTTGCACCAAGTGGTAAAACAAAACTTGTTATTTTATTCGAAACACCGACATTCTTTTCAGTGGCTTCCATTGTCAATGGCAAGGTAGCATTTGATGATGCAGTGGAAAAAGCAGTAATCAATGGTACTTGTAAAGCTTTTAAATGCTTCAGCGGATTAACTTTTCCTACCAGCTTTAACAGCAATGGCAAAGTAATTCCTGCATGGATAAGCAATCCAAAAATAACCACCAACATATACAATCCCATACTTTGAATAAGAGCAATCAAATCACTTTGTTGTGAAACTTTTGTTGCAACCAGACCAAGAATTCCAAGGGGTGTAAAACGAATGATAAAAAGTGTGAGCTTCATCATTACTTCAAACATTGAATTGAAAAAATCTTTCAATCGCTGGCTATGTTCATTTTCAACCTGAGTGATAAAAAACCCGAATAGCAATGAAAAAAGTATTACAGAAAGCAACTGTGAATTTTCTGTAAAAGCCAAAAATATATTTTCAGGAATCACTTTTATCAAAATATCTCCAAGACTGTCTTTAGCAAGTCCGGAATCAACAGTTTGAGTAAAATTTAATTCGGCTCCAACACCCGGTTTGAATAAATTCATAAGCAATAAGCCTGTAAGAATTGCCAAAATGCTGGTTACAATGTAATATGACATGGTTTTTAAACCAAGTCTTCCCAAATTTCTTGAACCGCCAATATTGGTTACTCCTGAAATAAGCGAACTCAGAACCAATGGAATAATAAGCATTTTCAGCAAGCGGAGAAAAACATCTCCCATCCAGGAAATATATTTAACCTGAGTCGGAAAATAAATACCAAAAATAACAGCAACAACCAGTGAAATTAGTATCTGCCAATGAAATGCTATTTTTTTCATAGTGCTTATCTCAGTTTGTAACTTCTGTAAAAGGCGCTAAAAGTAGAAAAATTTGACAAAAGAGAGGCTAACCCGGTGAATTTAAGATTTAAACTAACCACAGATTAAATTAATATCCAGAGATCTTTTTCTAACATTCTCAAAATCACAAATCACCGAATTACATCAAAAACTACCTGATATTTTGACAATTACACTAATTTTGCACGTCAATACTTTATAAAAAACATGAATTATTCAAACACAACTGTTGCCATCTGTTACGATTTCGACGGAACTCTTGCTCCCGGCAACATGCAGGAACATTCGTATATTCCTAATCTTGGAATTGCAAATGCCGATTTCTGGAATCAGGCTAACCAGTTTGCCAAACAAAATGATATGAACGAAATTCTGGCATACATGTGGCTGATCCTTGAAAAATCAAGACAAAAGAATCTTCCGATCAGAAAGGTTGATTTTGTTAATCACGGTAAAAATATTCCGCTTTATCCGGGAGTTGAAGGATGGTTTGAACGTATTAATAATTATGGTAAAACCCTGGGACTTGATATAAAGCATTTTATAATCTCTTCGGGATTAAGGGAAATGGTAGAGGGGACTATAATAGCGCATAATTTTTCTTTCGTTTTTGCATCAGGATATTATTACAACGAAGATGGTATTGCTGAATGGCCCTCAGTTGGCATTGATTATACAGGCAAAACCCAGTTTCTTTTCAGGGTTAATAAAGGTATTTTTAATTTTTGGGACAGCTCAATCATTAATAAATATATGCCTGAAAACCTAAAGCCTTTCCCTTTTGAAAGGTTCATATACATTGGCGATGGCGAAACTGATGTTCCGGCAATGAAAATGGTAAATTATCAGGGTGGATATACAATAGCTGTTTTTGATTCACAAAAATCGGTAAACCGTGAGGGGCGTCTTGCAAAAGATGTTAGTCTGGAATTGCTCAGACAGGGTCGTGCCAGATACGTAGCACCCGCTGATTACCGTGACAACAGCGATCTTGATAAACTTCTGACCAATATCCTGAATGATATTCGTTTTGGTCAAAACCTTAAAGAACATAATGGAAAGTTCTTGTAATTGAACCTGATATTCAGCAGTTTACAGGTTTCATATTCTTAAACCTATTCTGAAATTTTCAATTCTATTATCTTTTTCGCAATTTAGAGGCTTTTTATTGTTCCGGCTCATTGAAATACCGATAAACAATTTCTCCCTTACTTTTCCCAACACATTGCTGCAATTCGTCAAGGCTGGCGTTTTTAATATTTTTAACTGATTGAAACCTGCTAAGTAATTTATCAGCCAGCGCATTTCCAATACCATCAATCTCAGTAAGTTCTGTTTTTATTGTACTTTTTTCACGTTTTTTACGATGATGGGTAATGGCAAAACGATGAGCTTCATCGCGAAGATACTGAATAACCTTTAGTGTTTCCGATTTTTTATCTAAATATAATGGAAGGGGGTCTCCGGGTTTGTAGATTTCTTCGAGGCGCTTTGCAATACCAATTATTTCCAATCTATGATAAATGCCTAGGTCGCTTAAACTTTTACAGGCTGCATTAAGCTGTCCTTTCCCTCCGTCAATGATAACAAGCTGTGGCAATGGCTTTTCTTCATCAAGTATTCTTTTATAACGCCGGGTTACTATTTCATACATTGATGCAAAATCATCAGGACCCTCAACTGTACGGATGTTAAAATGCCGGTATTCCTTTTTGTCAGGCTTTGCATTTGAAAATACAACTACAGCCGCTACCGGGTTAGTGCCCTGAGTATTTGAATTATCAAAACATTCAATTCTCTCAGGCAGCTCTTTAAGGTTCAGATCTTTCTGGATCTGGTTTAGAATACGCCTGGTACGTCTTTCAGGATCAACCAGATCGCGTTGCTTCTGCCGTTCAAGACGGAAAAAAGCAGCGTTGCGTTCTGACAGTTCAAGAAGTTGTTTTTTATCTCCGCGTTTTGGTACAGTGAATTTCACGCCGGGTATTTCAAAATCAGGACGCATGGGAACAATTATCTCCATAGCATCACTGGCATATCTTTGCCTGAATTCAGTTATAGCAACCTCAAGTACGTCGCTCTCAGTTTCATCAAGTCTGGTTTGAATCTCAATGGTATGTGACTGAATTATAGCCCCGTCAACGACTTTAATGAAGTTTACATACATCAAAGCCCCTGATTTCACAAGAGAAAACACATCAACATTGCTTATATTGGGATTGACAACCGTTGATTTACTTCGATAACGCTCAAGAGTTTCAAGCTTCTCCTTTATGATTTGTGCTTTTTCAAATTCAAGGTTTTTTGCATGTTCGTTCATTAGCTCCTGAAGCCTGAGTTTTACTGTATGCAGATTGCCCTTGATAATATCCCGTACCGATGATATATTTTTCATGTAATCCTCTTCGCTCTGAAAATTTTCACATGGTCCCAGGCAATTCCCGATATGATATTGCAAACAAACTTTAAATTTCCCTTTTCTGATATTTTCCTGTGTTAATTTCAGATTACATGTGCGAATAGGATATAATTGGCGGATCAGGTCGAGAAGGGTATGCATTATTTTACCTGAAGCATAAGGTCCATAATATTCTGAACCGTCATTTACAAGATTGCGGGTTGGGAAAACGCGGGGGAAGGATTCATTTTTAATACATATCCACGGAAATGATTTATCATCTTTCAGCAGAATATTGTACCGTGGTTTATAAGTTTTTATCAGATTATTCTCCAGTAATAATGCATCCAACTCAGTATCAACAACAATATGTCGGATGTCGGCAATCTTTTTTACCATTACCCTCACTTTTCCAGTAAGGCTGCTATCACGGGTAAAATATGAAGAAACCCGTTTCTTCAGGTTTTTTGCTTTCCCAACATAAATAATCTGCCCTTCTTTATCAAGAAACTGGTATATACCCGGATTCTCGGGAAGGGTTCGGAGTATGGGGTCAATAAAAGAAGTTTCAGTTGAAAACATAATCATTTAAGGATTTAATCATTTAACCCCGTGGTTTATTGCTTGTGTGGCTTATTTTGGATTTTTTTGTTTTTAAATTTAATTCAATTTTTCTGTCGTAAATGTTCCCAGCCCTGTGCTTGTATTTGAACTGCTGTTCCATTGCGTGTAATAAGATTTACTCCGGAGCTTTCATCGGTAATGTGACCTATTACAGTTACTCCCTTAATATTTTTAATTTTATCATGATCGGAAAGTGAAATAGTAAACAAAAGCTCATAATCTTCGCCGCCATTCATTGCTGCTGTAACCGGCTGAATATTAAACTCTTCAGCTATCATAGCAGTAGCGGTATCAATTGGGATCTTATCTTCGTAAATATTACAACCGGTTTTTGAATTCTTACAAATATGCAGTATTTCAGAAGCAAGACCATCGCTGATATCAATCATTGCTGTAGGTTTAACATCAGCTTTCTTTAATTCGGCAAGTATATCAAATCTAGGTTCAGGCTTTAACTGACGCTCAAGTATATAATCATGCCCTCTAAGGTCAGGTTGCATTGTAGGATCGTTTTTGAACACTGATTTTTCTCTTTCAAGTACTAACAAACCCATATAAGCACCACCCAGATCACCGCTCACACAAACCAGATCATTCACTTTTGAGGTGCTGCGATAAACAACTTTATCCTTATCAACCCTGCCCAAAGCGGTAATGGATAAGAACATACCCGACGGACTTGAGGTAGTATCGCCTCCCACCATATCAACTTTATAGCGCTCGCAGGCATAATATATTCCTTCGTAAAGTTCGGAAAGAGCTTCCACCGAATAACGGTTCGAAACTGCCAAACCTATAAGAATTTGCTCAGGAGTACCGTTCATTGCAGCTATATCGCTTAGGTTCATTACTACCGCTTTGTACCCAAGATGTTTTAAAGGAGAATATGTCAAATCAAAATGAATACCCTCAATCAACAGGTCTTTTGTAGCAAGCAAATAACTTTCGCCGATATCAATCACGGCTGTATCGTCACCAACCCCTTTAATAACAGCAGGATTTTTGGGTTTTAAATTTCCGGTAAGATGATCTATCAAACCAAACTCACCCAATTCAGAAAGTTCTGTTCTATTATGCGATTTGCTCATTTTCAAACAATTATTATTACAGAATTAAAAACATCCATACGATGCAAAGGTATTGATTTCAGTCCGAAGGAATAGTTGACATTAAGTTTTTCCTTTATTTTTGCCATTCAAAAATCCCAAGCTGTATATATGTCGAGAGCTTTATCCTTTAGTAGTCTTATTTTACTGGCATTCCTATGGTTTAGCTCTGAAGCACTGGCGACAATTACAGAAGGATCCTCCTTAGAACTACCTGAAAATGCATCTATTAACATACATCTTCCAGGCATTATTGTCAGCAATGTTGAAACAAGCTTGGAGCTTGAAATAGTTACAGACCTGATTTCTCATCCTGAAGAACAATCCCTTTCTGTTAAAATAAACAATGAAACCTATGATTTGATTTTCCGTTCGGGAAAAGCTTCAATTCCCTATTCTTTTAATGAACCAACGATTTTGGTTGTCGAAACCGGAAATATCAGATCTGAACTCCCGGTTCGCCCTATACCATTATGGATGTCGGTCCTGCCACCTTTGCTTGCTATTATTATTGCCTTAACGTTTCGGGAAGTAATTTCTGCTTTGTTTCTGGGGTTATTTGCCGGAACGTTAATTATATGGTTTTACAGAGGTGTTGGCGTTTTTGGAGCTATATTCAATGGTTTATTCATGATCATTGACACCTATATTCCTGAAGCCCTGATGGACAGGGGGCATATTTCCATTATTGTTTTTTCAATGCTTATTGGTGGAATGGTAAGCCTGGTAACTAATAACGGCGGAATGAAAGGGATCGTTGATATTCTGTCGCGTTATGCCTCTACTCCCCGTTCAGGTCAGATAGCAACATGGCTGCTTGGGATAGCCATTTTTTTTGATGACTATGCCAATACTCTTGTAGTCGGTAAAACTATGCAGCCTATAACCGATCGTTTGAGAATATCCAGGGAAAAACTTGCATATATTGTTGACAGCACTGCTGCACCTGTTGCAGCCGTTGCTTTTGTAACTACGTGGATAGGGGCTCAGCTCAGTTATATTTCTGATGGTATCCGAACTCTTAATCTTGATGAAGCTCCATATCAGGTTTTTCTTTATTCGCTTCAATATGCTTTTTATCCTTTTCTTACTTTGGCTTTTGTAGGAATTATTATATACAGTCAGCGTGATTTTGGTCCTATGTTTCATGCCGAAGTAAAAGCACGTAAACAACCTTTAAGCAATATTGAACCTGATTCTATCATTACCGAAGGTAAAGTTAAGGCACGCTGGTTTAATGCTGCCATACCGGTTTTGATCATAGTGTTTGGAACAATAACGGGTTTAATTATTACCGGACTTGAAGCTGTTGATTGGGACAAAAACCTGGGTTTTTCAAGGAATCTGTCAAAAATTATTGGCGATGCTGATGCTTATCGTGCTTTATTATGGTCATCACTGGCAGCAATACTTACTGCCGTTATTCTTACTCTAATGCAAAGGTTGCTTTCGCTCAGGGATTCTGTGGAAAGTATAATTGAAGGTTTTAAAACTATGCTTCCCGCAATTTTGATTCTTACAATGGCATGGGGAATAGCTCTTATTACCCAGCATCTTCACACTGCCGATTATATTTCACATATTCTGATGAATTTAAAGGTTAGCCCTTTTATGATCCCGGCAATAACCTTTTTGTTTGCTGCCGGAGTTTCATTTTCAACAGGAACATCATGGGGAACGATGGCTATTTTATATCCTCTGATATTACCTGCATCATGGATGATTTGCGAAGCAAATATGATGGATTACAATGCAACCCTAAGTATATTTCACAACGTTGTTTCGTGTGTACTGGCTGGCAGTGTACTTGGCGATCATATTTCGCCTATTTCTGATACCACTATCATGAGTTCACTGGCAAGTTCATGTAATCACATCGAGCATGTACGAACGCAAATGCCTTATGCTCTTATAGTTGCAATAGTTGGTATAATAGTTGGTACAATACCCACAGCTTACGGACTTCCGTGGTTTATTAGCTACCCTCTTGCACTTGCATTATTGTATGGAATTATCCTGTTGTTTGGTCGAAAAGTGAGTAAAATTCAATAATTGAATAAGCCATGAGCTGGTATCTGATTGTTTTACTTATTATTTCCGGGATATTAACCGGCTTTATCAACACTCTTGCGGGAGGAGGCTCGGTTATTTCATTATCGGTATTTATGATGCTTGGTCTTCCTCCTCAGATTGCCAATGGTACAAACCGGATAGGTATTTTGTTTCAGACTCTTTTTGCTTCCGGCTCGTTCCGGCATTATAAAGTATTCAGTCTCAACGAAGGAACAAGACTCGCCATACCTGCTGTAATTGGTTCAATTATCGGAGCGCAACTGGCTGTAGATATTGACAAGGAAGTTTTTAACTACGTAATAGCCTTTTTGCTCTTATTCATTATGGTTATGATGTTTATAAAACCAGCCCAATGGATTAAAGGTAATGAAAATCTTGCAGTTAAAAAACCCGGATGGGTGCAGATGCTTGTATTTTTTGGAATTGGTTTTTATGGAGGCTTTATTCAGGTTGGAGTAGGATATTTTTTAATTGCAGGAATTGTTTTGGGTGCCGGATACAATCTTGTTAAAGCCAATGCAATAAAAGGATGGATAATGCTTTTATTTACTGCCTTTGCACTTATTATATTTGTTATCAACAAACAGGTGATCTGGTCTTACGGACTTATTCACGCTATTGGCAACGTTATTGGAGCATTGGTGGGATCGCGCCTTGCAGTAAAAAAAGGTGCAAAATTTGTTAGGTGGGTTATCGTTGTATTTATTGTAATAACAGCAGCCGATTTATTTGGCTTAATAAACTTAAAAGATTGGTTACACATTTAATACGTATTCTTATGAAAAAGTTCAGTTTTGTAAAATTACTGGTTCTTCTGGTGGCTATTATTAGCCTTCCACAGGTTGTTTCAGCTCAAAAACCTAAATATGTACTGGTCATTCATGGCGGAGCAGGATATCTTTCGCCTGAGAACACCTCAGAAAATGAATTAACTATTGTAAAAAACGGACTTCAGCGTTCGCTCAATGCCGGTGAAGCTGTTTTAAGAGCCGGTGGTTCAGCTTTGGATGCTGTAGAAGCCAGTATCAGAGTGCTGGAAGATCATCCGGCGTTCAATGCAGGCAGAGGTGCTGTAATTAATGCTGATGGTAATATAGAACTTGATGCTTCAATTATGGATGGCAGTAATACTATGGCAGGCGCCATTGCCGGTGTTCACACAATTAAAAATCCAATAACCGCTGCCCGTAAGGTTATGGAAGCTTCACCCCATGTTTTGCTTATTGGCGAAGGTGCTGAGAAATTTGCAGAAGAACAGGGTATTGAAATAGTTGATCCTTCGTATTTTTTTACTGAAGGAAGCTGGAATGAATATTTAAGGATAAAAGAAACTCAGGAAAAAGATGGGCGTAAAGGTACTGTTGGCGCCGTTGCACTGGATAAACACGGTAATCTTGCAGCAGGAACCTCTACCGGAGGAATGGTGATGAAACAATATGGCCGTGTGGGCGATGTTCCGATAATTGGTGCAGGAACTTATGCAAATAATGAAACATGTGCTGTTTCAGCAACCGGACATGGTGAGTATTTTATAAGAAATGTAGTAAGTTACGATATTTCGGCACTTATGCTTTATAAAAATATGAGCCTGGAAGACGCTGCACATTCTGTTGTGATGGAAAAACTGGCAAAACAAAAAGGAAACGGAGGAATCATAGCAGTAGATAAAGACGGGAATATTACAATGCAGTGTAATACCTCATCAATGTACAGAGGCTATGTGAAATCAACAGGAGAAACCAATGTACTGATATTCAGCAAATAATTATTATATTTACCGGTTGTATCAAAAATAATACAAAAGAAGTTTTTTATCCGATTCTGAAACAAGGTATTTATACAAAACAGGCTATATGCAGGAAATGACCGATTTAACTAAAGAACCTGAAAAGGTGGTTTTGGTTGGTTTGATTACAAACCAAAATGATGAGATATATATTGACGAATACCTTGATGAGCTTGCATTTTTAGCTGAAACTGCTGGTGGAATATCTGTTAAACGTTTCGTTCAACGAATTGACAGACCCGATCCAAGAACTTTTGTGGGTAGTGGCAAACTATTGGAAATAAGCGAGTTCGTTAAGGAAAACAATATTGACGTTGTAGTGTTCGACGATGAGCTCAGCCCTTCGCAGATCAGAAATATTGAAAACGAACTGGAATGTAAGATACTGGATCGTAATAACCTTATACTCGACATTTTTGCCAGCCGTGCACGTACAGCACATGCACGCACTCAGGTTGAACTGGCTCAATACGAATATCTGCTCCCGCGTCTTACAAGGATGTGGACTCATCTTGAAAAACAAAGAGGTGGTATTGGAATGCGAGGACCTGGTGAAAAAGAAATTGAAACTGACCGCCGTATAATCCGCGATAAAATCGCATTGTTGAAAAAACAGCTTAAAACCATTGATAAACAAATGGCTACCCAGCGCGGAAACCGTAGCTCAATGGTAAGAGTTGCATTAATAGGCTATACAAACGTTGGCAAATCCACTCTTATGAATGTCATAAGCAAATCGGATGTATTTGCTGAAGATAAACTATTTGCCACGCTTGATACGACTGTTCGGAAAATAGTAATAGGAAACCTGCCTTTCCTGCTTTCCGATACCGTTGGGTTCATACGAAAACTTCCACATTTACTTATAGAGTCATTCAAATCAACACTGGATGAAGTGCGTGAATCTGATATTCTCCTGCATGTTGTTGATATTTCTCATCCTGGATTTGAAGAACAAATTGAAGTGGTAAACCAGACTCTGGCTGAAATAAAAGCCAATGACAAGCCTATTATAATAGTTTTCAACAAGATAGATGCGTATAGTAAACCTGCTGATCTGGTGGATAATAATGAAACACAGGAAGAACAAAATATCGAAGCTTTAAAAAAGCTATGGATAGCAAAAAATAATCCGCCGGCTATATTTATTTCTGCAACCCAAAAATCCAATCTCGATGAACTCAGGGATATTCTTTATTATAATGTAAAAGCCATACACTCAAAGAGATATCCTTACGATAATTTCCTGTATTAAATTTATCTTTTAACACATCGCACCGAAAAACCATTACCGCTGAAACTTTTAATACGGGTAACGGAAAACATGGTACTCCCTATCAGGTAAACCCAGGCAGGTTCATTATCAGCGTATATCTTACTCCAGAAATAAGCATTCTGGTTCAAATAATTAAAATCTCCATGTTCGTAGCGCATTCCAGCCATTAAAGCATTGAATCCGATACTTCCACTCTCTTTTAATAAAGCCGCTGCATCTTCCTGACCTATTTCTTCAATAAGACGATCCCAATCTTTTGCTGAAGAAAGGTACCAGCCTGAAGGGCAAGCCTGTGCTGCGCCGGTATAAGAATAAAGTCGTCCGTATTTATCGCAATTGGCGGGATCATTATTATAACACCATGAAGCAGTGTTTTTATAATTTAAATTTTGAGCCATCCATTCATTTTTCCCGATTATCACAGTTTTATATGTTTTTCCATCACGATTATCAGTCATAGTGCTGAAAATCTGGGCTGGAAGCGAAGAAAAATATAAAATCGATAGGAAAATTAAAAATATTTTACGCATGTGACGATCGCTTATGTAATGTTGATAGCTTAATGTAAAAGACAAAAATAATAAATTTCGGCTTGATCTGATATTTGTTATGATAAGGATGGTAAGAGTTACAAATTATTTACTTATCATACATTACTGGTTAACAGATAATTAATAGTTATTTTAATTAATTTTTGTGTTTCTGCAAATAAGATGATGTTAAAGTTTATCCTTAGGAATTAAACTTTTTATACTTTTGCACTCCATTTTTTTAAAATCACTGCCACAGATTATCAGGCAGTGAAATCTTTGAAATAAAACAATGGCTCTCCGTAGCTCAGGTGGTAGAGCAGATGACTCTTAATCATCGGGTCGAAGGTTCGAGTCCTTCCGGGGAGACATTATCTTAAACAGGTTCGGGGTGTGGCGCAGTTGGCTAGCGCGCTACGTTCGGGACGTAGAGGTCGCGAGTTCGAGTCTCGCCACCCCGACTTTTTCCAGCCACTTTAGCTCAGTTGGTAGAGCAGCGCATTCGTAATGCGCGGGTCGTGGGTTCGAGTCCCATGAGTGGCTCGTATTCAGTGAATTACTATAAATCAACTGTTAAAAAAACAACCTGAGTTTTTTAAAAATACAAGTATTTTTATTTCTTATCAATATCCATCTTATCCAATCAATTCTAATCCATTTTCATTGCTGAGGTATTCCTTCATTGTTAATATGTTTATTAATGACTCAAGATGAATTAACAGGTTGGAATAATTACTTTATTTAAGTCCCTCATTGCCATCACACTAGAAAAACATAACTTTGCGCCTCGAAAATTTCAAAATCATGGATAATCATCAGTGGCAATTACTATCAAAATTACCTAATGTTGGGAATTCAATCTTTGCGGTAATGACCCAATTGGCAAATGAAAACAATGCTATAAATCTATCGCAGGGATTCCCTGATTTTCCAATTTCAGAAAAGCTTATTTCGCTAGTTAACAAATACATGAATATGGGGTATAACCAATATTCGCCCATGCCGGGTGTATTGAAACTGCGTGAAGTTATTTCTGAAATAGTTAATAAAACTTACTCAGCACATTACGATCCGGTTACTGAAATAACAATTACTGCCGGTGCAACACAGGCTATCTATACCATTATTTCGGCAATTGTAAGGGCTGATGATGAAGTAATAATTTTTGAACCTGCTTACGATTCTTATGCACCTGCGGTAAAAGTAAACGGTGGTCTGGTGAAATATGCCACTTTGAAGCAGCCGGATTTCAGCATTGACTGGGAAAAATTCCCGGCTCTGATATCAAGCCGTACACGAATGATTATTATCAACTCACCTCATAATCCATCCGGTACAGTACTGAGACACAACGATATAAACCAGTTAATAAGGATTACTCGAAACCGTGATATCCTTATTTTAAGTGATGAGGTTTACGAACACCTTATTTTTGACGGGCTGAAGCATGAAAGTTTGTGTCGCTATCCTGAACTGGCTTCAAAAAGCTTTGTTGTAGGTTCATTTGGTAAAACATTTCATGCTACCGGATGGAAAACGGGTTTTGTACTTGCTCCGGCAAATCTTACCGCTGAACTTAGAAAAATTCATCAGTTCCTTGTATTTTCTGCAAACACACCAATTCAATATGCTTTTGCTGAATTTCTTGAAGATGAAGCTAATTACATACATCTGCCGGATTTTTATCAGAAAAAGCGGGATACTTTTCTGAAACTGATAAAAAAATCAAGGTTCAAACCTCTGAAATGCAGCGGAACTTATTTCTTAACACTTGATTATGGCGACATTTCTGACGAAAATGAAATGGATTTTGCGGTAAGACTTACACGTGAACATAAAATAGCATCAATACCTTTTTCTGCTTTCTATAATAAAAACAACAATAATAATCTCCTGCGTTTTTGTTTTGCAAAAACCGATGAAACTCTTGAAAAAGCTGCTAAAATACTATGCAAGATTTAAAAGTTACACTTATTCAGTCCGATCTGGCCTGGCACAATCCTGAAAAAAACTTAGCTCATTTTGAACATTTGATTGACAGTATCAATGAACCCTCTGATCTGATCGTTTTACCTGAAATGTTTACAACGGGCTTTACCATGCACCCACACGATGTGGCTGAAAAGCTTAATGGAAGAACACCTGAATGGATGCTGGAAATGGCAGTGAAGAAAAACAGTGTTGTTGCCGGAAGCTATATTGCAGAAGATAATGGAAAGTTCATAAACCGTTTGGTTGTTATGTATCCTGATGGAAGTAATTATCACTACGATAAAAGACATCTTTTCAGGATGGCAGAAGAAAACAAATACTTCACACCAGGAAGCAAACATTTGATATTCAATGTAAAAGGCTGGAAAATAAGTGCTTTCATATGTTACGATCTGCGATTCCCGGTTTGGAGCCGCAATACCTATAACAATGGTAAATTTGCTTATGATTGCATGATTAATGTTGCAAGCTGGCCTGAAGTACGTAATTACATTTGGCAGGCTTTACTCATTGCACGGGCTATTGAAAACCAATCTTATGTTGTTGGTGTGAACCGTATTGGTTCTGACGGAAACGGAATACCTCACAGCGGTGATTCAATGGTTATTGACCCGCTGGGAAAACCTTTGAAACAGCTTGAACCGCATAAGGAATTAGTTGAAACTCTTACAATTTCTGCTGAAAAGCTTGTTAATTTTAGAAACAAGGTAAACTATGGCTTAGATTGGGAAAAGTTTAAGATTTTATAATCTAAATACCTGGCAAAACTCTGTCATAAATAATTTCAGAAAAATGAATGGAGATCCAAATCTGTACCGTATTCTTAAAGAATTAAACATTGAATTTGATTATTATGAGCATCCTCCAGCTCCTACAGTTGAAATAGCTGCTGTTTACTGGAAAGATCTTAAAGCGACACATTGTAAAAACCTGTTTTTTCGCAACCATAAAGGTAACAGGCATTATCTGGTCATTCTTGAATATTCAAATTCACTTGCCATACGTGATCTGGAAATAAGCCTGAAACAAGGAAAGCTGACTTTTGCTTCACCAAAACGTTTAATGAAATATCTGGGTGTTACACCGGGTTCTGTAACTCCATTCGGACTGATAAACGATGCTGAACACCATGTTCATTTATTTCTTGACGAAAACCTTCAGAATTCTTCAACTATCAGTTTTCATCCATGTATAAATACAGCTTCTCTTATAATAAAATACAGCGATTTCATAAAATTTCTCGCATATACAGGCAATACTTACGAGTACGTTAAACTATATAGTTAAAAATCACGTTTCCATAGCAGGATTGCAATTTTTCAAAAAATCGGGGCAAACTATATTTAAAAAATATTATCTATCCTGAAGCCGGTTTAAAAAAGTCCTGTATTGAAATTAACGAATTCGGAAAATATATTTTTCTTATACCAAAATTTGATTTTAATCATCAAAGATTGGTTAAAATCGTTTAGTGGGCGCTATCTTTGCAATTCAATAATGTGTTAATATTTTTATCTTTAAGGTATTATGAATAAATTTCTCGATGAAGATTTCAGAATAAAAGCGGGTATTACCTGTGGCGATCTCAATGGAATAGGTTATGAAATAATTATTAAAACTCTGTCGGATAGCCGGATAAATGAGTTGTTCACTCCTATAGTTTACGGTTCTTCAAAAGCAGCTTCTTACCATCGTAAAACAGTTAATATCAACGATTTTAATTTTAATATTATCCGTAAAGCTGATCAGGCAAATTCAAAGAAACCCAATTTGGTCAACATTAAGGATGAAGAAATAAAAATAGAGCTTGGTATTGCTACACCTGAATCCGGTGCATTGGCATTTCAATCGCTTGAAGCAGCAGTTGAAGACCTTAAGCGCAATCAGATCAATGTTTTAGTGACCGCACCAATCAATAAATATGCTATAAAACAGGCAGGATTTAATTTCCCCGGGCACACGGAATATCTGGCAACTCATTTTGAAAGTAAAAATTACCTTATGCTCATGATAAGTAAGAATTTGCGTGTGGGAATTGTTACCGGCCATATTCCATTGCGTCAGGTAGCTGAAAAACTGACAAAACAACTGGTAATGGCTAAAGCCAAAACTCTTCATGATTCCCTGGTTCGTGATTTCAATATCGGTAAACCCAGAATTGCCGTATTGGGACTTAATCCACACTCAGGAGAAGGCGGTCTGATAGGAGAAGAAGAACAAACCATGATAATTCCGGTAATCAAAGAATTAAGCAATCAGGGAATGTTGATCTTTGGTCCGTTTCCTGCCGATGGATTTTTTGGTTCATCTGCCTATAAAGATTTTGATGCTGTTCTTGCCATGTATCATGATCAGGGAATGCTTCCATTCAAGAGCCTGTCATTTGATACCGGCGTGAATTATACTGCAGGTTTACCAATTGTAAGAACCTCGCCCGCCCATGGAACAGCATATGAAATAGCAGGAAAAAATCAGGCATCGCCCGATTCGTTCAGAGAAGCCATTTATCTTGCCTGCGATATCTTTAGAAACAGAATGATATACGAAGAAGTGACAAGTAACCCATTGATCCCATTTGCAACTGAAGATTCAAACGAAACACCTGAAACCTGATCTTAGGGTTTGAAATGTCAACAGTACAAACATCAAACATAATTATTCGATAACACATTGTGTCTCTGAATGTTGGATCAAAGATATACAGCCCGGTCAATTGCAAGAACATTAAATGCTAAACTCATTGAAGGAAATAATCCTGATACCGGAATTTATCATTTGATAGTTGACAGCCGTAAACCTGTTTCAATTCAGAACGATTTGTTTTTTTCACTCGTAACCCGGCGCAATGATGGGCATCGCTACATTCAGGAACTTATTGACAAGGGATTACGAAACTTTGTTATAAGTAATTTTGACCCGGCCTGGTCAAAAAGTAATGCATCATTCATTATTGTTGATGATACTTTTGAGGCACTCAGGCATCTAACTGAATGGCACAGGCAGCAATTCAATTTTCCTGTCATAGGAATTACCGGCAGTAATGGAAAAACCATAATCAAAGAATGGTTGTCGCAACTTATTGGTTCGGACAAACATGTGGTTCGAAGCCCAAAAAGTTATAATTCACAGATCGGTGTACCACTATCTGTCTGGAAAATTGAATCAATACATGATCTGGGAATTTTTGAAGCCGGAATATCAATGCCTGGTGAAATGGAAAACCTCGAAAATATCATTAAACCAACTCTGGGTATTTTTGCGAACCTTGGCGCAGCTCATGATGAAAACTTTGAGGATTCAACCCAAAAAGCCAGAGAAAAAATAAAGCTGTTCAGAAATTGTAAAGAACTTATCTGTTGCGCTGACCACAGGGAGATCATAAATGTTTACAATCAGCTTGAATGGCCAGAGAAACCAAAATTAATTTCATGGGGGCGATATTCAAAAGCTGATCTTAAGATCACGAAATGCGAAAAACATACGGAAAGCACCATTATAAAAGCAGTTTTTAAGAAGAAAAACATCAGTATTGAGGTACCTTTCACTGACGAGGCTTCACTTGAAAACATCATTCATTGCTGGTTAACCCTGCTTCATCTGGGATATAAAAATGAACTTATCGCTGCACGTATGCTTATGCTGCATACTGTAGCAATGCGCCTAACACTAAAGGAAGGAATTAATAACTGCTCATTGATTGATGACAGCTACAGTTCCGACCTTTCATCACTTGCAATAGCACTTGATTTTTTACAACAGCAGAATCAGCACCGCCATAAAACCATAATCCTGTCTGACATATTGCAAAGTGGTCGCAACGAAGAGGATCTATACCTGGAAATAGGGAATCTGATCAAAAACAAAGATATTGATCGTTTTATAGGAGTTGGAGCTGCATTGCAACGCCAGAAAATCAATTTCCCCAAAGATTCGGTGTTCTATCTGTCAACTGATGAACTTATAAAAGCATTGCCATCACTAAATTTAATCAACGAGAGTATTCTTGTGAAAGGAGCGCGCGTATTTGGGTTCGAAAAAATAATTGCGTTCCTGCAGCAGAAAAATCATGAAACCGTTTTAGAAGTCAATCTTGATGCACTGGTCCATAATCTGAACTTCTACCGAAGTAAAATTAAGCCCGGTGTTAAGCTTATGACTATGGTAAAAGCTTTTTCGTATGGTAGCGGAAGTTTTGAAATTGCCAATGCGTTACAGTTCCATCATGTTGATTATCTGGCAGTTGCTTATGCCGACGAAGGTGTTGAACTACGAAAAGCAGGTATCAGGCTCCCAGTTATGGTGATGAATCCTGAAGAACAGGGTTATGAGGGCATTTTTAAATATGATCTTGAACCCGAAATTTACAATCTGCGTACTTTAAGTTTACTGGAACAGGCAGCAAAACAATATTCCGGACATAATCAGGAGGTTCTTAAAATTCATATTAAGCTTGATACAGGTATGAACCGGCTTGGTTTTGATGAAAACGACCTGCCTGCATTACTTACACGATTAAAGGGATCACGTTTTAAAATTGCTTCGGTATTTTCGCATCTTGCAGCCAGCGATGATCCAAACCATGATAAATTTACATATGAGCAGATAAATGCTTTCAGCAGAATGACTGAGGAGCTGGAACATAAGCTGGGTTATGGTTTTCTGAAACACATCCTGAACACAGCAGGAATAAGTCGTTTTCCTGAAGCACAATATGATATGGTCAGACTTGGAATTGGTCTTTACGGGATCAGTAATCTTGCTGATGAACAGCCTTTACTGCAGAGTGTCAGTACCCTGAAAAGCAAAATATCACAGATTAAAAATATTCCGGCAGGTTCTACAATTGGTTATAATCGCGAATTCAAAGCTGAAAAAAACATACGTATTGCAATTGTACCTGTAGGATATGCCGATGGACTTAAACGAAGCCTCAGCAATGGGAAGTACAGTTTGCTTGTAAATGGAAAACCCGCACCTATAACAGGAAATATCTGCATGGATATGTGTATGGTTGATATTACCGAAATCAAAGCTGAAGAAGGTGATGAGGTGATCATTTTTTCACCATCTTATCCCATTAATCAATTGGCTCAGGCTATGCAAACCATTCCCTACGAAGTACTTACAGGAATTTCGCAAAGAGTGAAACGGGTTTATTATCAGGAATAAGCGGACAAAATCTAACAATAAACCATTAATAAAAAGCTTTTATAATTCTGAGGGTTCGAACCAAATCAGAAACCTCCTTATTGCAGTAAATCAGTTGCACTATCAGGTTTTCCCAAATCCATACTTCTAATTTCATTAATGTTTACTCCGTTTAGCGAATCGGAATAAATCAGGTTTACTTCAGCCAAACCTGTTGAAATAAAAACATCTTTGAGCAGTTCAGAAGAATTTTCATCGTGATGTTTGATTATTGCATGTATGACAGGGTAATCATTAACTAATTCAGTAGCAGTATGGGGCTTATCAAACCAACTGAAAAAAAGTGCTTCCTGTTCTTTGAACAGATATGTATCAGGATATATCGAATTGAGTTGTTTGCCAAATTTTTTACCTCCTGCCGGAGTCATCAGCATGCCAAACATCAATCCGCCCTCTTTCCTTATATTCCAATTGTCAACAACTATCACCAGAGCATCGGCTTTGGGCAGCCTGTTCACCTCTTCAGCAACAGCTTTGTTATGGCTTCTGATTTGCTTTCTTATTTCAAGATATTCTTCATGCTGTTTTAGGCTTTTGGGATTTAATAGCATAACCAAAGCAATTATGCCGTATATAATTGCTTCAGCCCATTTTTTCCTGAACTGAAAAATTTCAAACAAAACATTAACCGAAAGATAGAATAAAAATACTGTTATCAATGAATAAGGGATCAGATAATAAGGTTCATAATGTTTGGAGATAGCAAGAACTCCAACTACCAGAGCTGTTAAAAATCCGGCAAGTGAATTTATGAACCTCTTATTGGCAATCCTTTTTCTTATAAAGGGCAATAATGAACAAAGAAGAATGAAAATGGCAATTAATGCAGCATACACCAAATGTTTTTCTGATTGAATTATAGTTTTTAGATGCAAAACAAATTGCTGTGGATCAATAACTGATGCTTTTCCGCTCCCATGTTTTCCGCTATGTAATACTATTGAATTTATCCAATTAAAAAACACCTTGCCTCTTTTGATCAAAGGAAATGTAAAAACCAGAAAAGAAATAATTGCTGATGCCAGATAGAAAAGCTTTTTCTTCATCCCCCTGATTATGAACAGGGGAGCAATAATAAAAGGGAAAAAAGTAAATTTCAGTGAAATCCCTGCACCAATGATGATTCCATATATCAGCGGGCGCTTGTTTTTAGTTTTGCTATGGTCAAACACTCCATGTATATCAAGTAAAGTGGTTCCACACAGAATAACAACAAGTGCAATAAACCATGGCTCAGGCATGTATCGTTCTATTACAGAAAAAACATATTCAGCTACAAAAGGAGAAAACTGTATAAAAATCGCAGCAGGTAAGTTCCCGGTTTTACGGTAAATCCATAAACCTACAAGAAACACCACAATGGTTATTAAAATTATCATGCTGATATTCAGAGCGCTAAGATATTGATCAGGATTTTGAAGTACATCTTCAGAGTAAGAATATGAAGGTCTGAATAAATAAACAATTCGTGTAACAATAGCGGCAAAAATTATCAATGGCGTTCCGGGATGATCAATAAAAAGATTAAAACTCCCCTTACCGAGCAATATCCCACTTAGTAGATAGCTAAATTCTGGATCAATAGCAAATAATGAGTACTCCTGATTTATTACTCTAAGTGCATAACCAATGAAAAAGATAAAAAAGGGTATTACTAATAATGAGATCAGGGAAAATATAGTTTTTGCAGGTGGTATTACCCGTTTGAAAAACATAGGATGAGTATTATTTTCATAGGTTACGGCTGATAGATTAAAAGTCCAAAGATATGTATTAATATAATCAGTTTATGGTATTTAAAAATGTTATTGCAGGTATTATTTCGATAGTATTCGTTTTTGTTTGATCATACTTCAATTAATCATGCTATTTTTGCCTTAAATAAACTAATTATATGCCACTTAAAAAGCTCTCTGTCATTATTCCGGTTTATAACGAAGCCGCTACTGTTCAGGAATTGTTAAAACGCGTAGTAGAAGTTCAATTACCTCAAAATATCACAAAAGAGCTTGTTGTTGTAAACGACAGCTCTACTGACAACACTCTGGAAAAAGTAAATGAGTTCGCACAAAATAACCCAAACGCTGAAATCCATATTTTCAGCCAACAGCCAAATCAAGGAAAAGGAGCAGCATTACACAGAGGAATTAAGGAGGCCACAGGAGATTATCTGGTTATTCAGGATGCAGATCTTGAATATGATCCGGAAGATTATCTGCTGCTATTAAAGCCGGTTCTTGAAAAAAATGCCGATGTAGTTTATGGTTCACGATTTCTTCGAGGGAGTCCTCATCGGATTGTAAGATATTGGCATTCAATGGGTAACAAATTCCTGACCTGGCTTTCAAATATGTTTTCAAACCTTAGTTTAACCGATATGGAAACTTGTTACAAGCTTTTCAGATCGGATATAATTAAGCAAATTCAATTAAAAGAAAAACGTTTTGGATTTGAACCTGAAGTAACCGCAAAACTGGCAAAAATTAAAAATTTAAAAATTTATGAGACCGGTATTAATTATCATGGCAGATCGTACGAAAGCGGAAAAAAGATTAACTGGAAAGACGGAGTAAGGGCTATTTATTGTATTCTGAAATATAATCTTTTTTAGATATATGTCTTTTTCAGGCAAAAACTACTTTTCAGGAAATATTGTTGGCATAACCATAGGCATCATTCTTGTTGTAATAGCCTTCACTAATTACAAACATTCCTATTATAATAATTCTGAACGCGTAATTGAATGGGATGTTAAATCGTATTATGCCTATCTGCCGGTATTTTTTATTTACCATGATCCCATGCTGAAATTCAGGGACGAAGATCCTGAAAAGTTTGGTAATCTGATATGGCCAATTTATCTTGAAACAGGAAAGCCAACAATGGTTTACTCAATAGGAATGTCAGTTTTGTACAGTCCATTCTTTTTTGCAGCCCACGCAGTAGCCTTATTAACTGATTATGAAGCAGACGGATATAGTACGCCGTATCGTTTTGCCTTAACATTCAGCGCTTTTTTTTATTTATGGATAGGTTTGATATTTCTTACCAGAATATTACGCAAATACTTTAAGGATAAAATTATCAGCATTGTTTTATTCGTTCTGGTTTTTGGAACCAATATGTATTATTACTCCACTTACGAGGCTCCTATGACACATATTGGAAATTTTGCGATGATTACTGCTTTTATATGGCTAACAATCAGATTTTATGAAAAACCTTCGCTAAAAGCTATTATTTTACCGGGCTTATTAGCCGGACTTATTGTACTGGTACGTCCGAGCAATATCATTGTGCTGGTTTTGTTTTTTTTATGGGATATTAAAAGCTTCAACGAATTCAAAAATCGTATCTTATTTTTTCTGAATCGCTCTCACTGGGTGGCATTAATGGCATTTTTGTTTATATTGGTTTGGGTTCCTCAGTTTGTTTATTGGCATTGGGTATCGGGAAAAATATTTTTCAATGCATATACTCTTCGTAATGAAACCTTCTCATTTGACAATCCGCAGATATTCAATATTTTATTCAGTTACCGCAAAGGATGGCTTATTTATACACCTTTGATGATACTATCAATTGCCGGAATTTTTCTTTTACCCCGCCGAATTCCCGGATTATTGTTTTCGCTGGTGCTATTTAGTGTTCTGAACATTTATATTCTATCTTCATGGTGGTCGTGGTGGTATGGAGGAAGTTTCGGATTGCGTTCATTCATTGATTCATACGGATTAATGGCTATACCGTTAGCATGTCTTACCGAATTTGTACTTCAAAAAAAGAAACTTTTCAAATATGCTTATTTAACCCTTATTATATTGATACTTTCGCTTAATCAGTTTCAAACATGGCAATATAAGAATGGATTAATACACTTTGATGCCATGAATAAAGCAACATACTGGGAGATCTTTCTCAGAACCCATGGAACTGAACGTTATTGGAATATACTTGAAGAATCAAAAGCTGAATATCTTAAAACTGATACTGAAAATGCTGAAAAAACCAGAATGAAACGGGAAGCAAAAAATAACGCAAAAATCTGATTATCAATTTATTATTAAAATATATACAACTAATATTATTTTACTCGCTTTTATTCATAAAAAGGTTGACCATTTCTCTGCCAACATTATCCCAACCCAGATTATTCAGCACAAAATCCTTACCTGCCAGCCCTATACTTTTTCTTAAAGAAATATCTGATAATACAGTAGAAACCTTTTCTGTAACCTCAGTAACGTTTTTACCTGCAAAAATGAAATTCTGCATATCTTTCAGCAATGTTTTTCCAAAAAGGTTTTCAGGAACGTTTGAAATGCACGGAATACCCAGGGTCATTGCTTCAATGGTGGCGGTACCCAACCCAACATATTCGCCTGAAAGCATCATCCAGTGTATTACTGATTTTTTTAATTCTTCAATTACTGTTTCGTGCGGCGCTTCACCAATAAAATCAACTTTATCCCTGATACCCAATTGTTGGGCTAATTTTAGAGGCGACTGGATATAAACATGACCGATTATTTTCAAGCGAAGATTTGGAAACCTGTCAAGCAGTTCTTTGAAAACTTTAAGATTAAAAAGGTAATCACGCTGACTGATTATCGCACCAATACCAATGATTTGATCAATTTTTGAATAATCGTGATTGTAATTTTTAGTTTGTGATTCATTTACATTGCTGCCAAAAGGAATGATAACCGATTTTTCTGATATTTTTTTTCTTTGAACCTCCCTGATATAGCGGTCAATCTCAATATCCCATGAAATAATATTCTTACTGAAAGGGAAAATAAGCCGCCCGCATATAAGCCTATCCATTAAGCGTAAAACTTTGTTTTTAAACGGATTCAGCGATTGCATCTGAGTTCCCACTGAAATATAAAGTGGTTTTTTAGTTTTAACTGATGCATAAATTGCAGGAAATGCAATGTCGAGATAATGATTGACCAACAGTATAACATCTGCATTACATTCATTTGCAAGTTTTATCATTTTCAAATAATTTCCCGGAAAAACCGAACTGAAACGCAGATGCTTGAAAAAATTCTTAAGGTTAATATGTATAGCATTAAGCCGATGAACAGTAAAAGGGAAATCTTCAGTTAATTTATCTTTGTTTTTAACTGTTGCCACCACTACATTATGCCCCTGTTTGTGTAATATTCCGGCAAGATTTTTTGAATAAAATGATGTTCCGGTTCTGATAGGCGGGAACATAGCAGTAACAATTAAGATATTCATTGTTATTTTCTGATTTTTATAGTTTTAGCAGGTACTCCGGCTACCACATGATAATCCGGAACATCAGAAGTTACTACTGCACCTGCACCAATCTGAACACCTTTTCCAATATGAACCCCCGGTAAAATAACAGCGCCGGTTCCAATATCAGCATCATCATCAATAATTACCTTTTTGAAAACCAGCTTACTGTGAAGTATTGGTATATTAATACCCTCTTCGTCATGCATTGATGTAATAATTTTAACTCCAGGGCCAATTCCTACGTTTTTGCCAATATTTATACCACCGGCACTATGAAAAAAGCATTGCTGCCCTATCCATGTTCCATCGCCAATGATAAATTCATTTTTATAATATGCCTTCAAAATTGTTTGATGCCCTATATAAATATTATTTCCAAGAGAAATATTTTCAGGATGAAATACCATTACTCCATTTTCGAATATTACATTCTCGCCTATTTTCTTAAATTGGTTTTTTGCAAACGAGCCATCACCATGTGATTTATAAATTTTCATTTCCCAGTATCTTTATAAGTTTTTCTGAAACTCTTTTTAAATCTTCAGCATCAAGCTGATTGTATAATGGCAAAACCAGACCCTGATTATAGGCTTTCATAGCATTAGGAAACAATTTCTGACAATCAAGCCTGTATTTTTTCTGGAAATATTCCTGAAAAGGCATACACTGTGCGCCCAGGTTTGTTACAATATTTTCCGCTTTAAGCTTTTTAATTATCTGATCACGATTTGCAGGAACCAGAATATGATAAGACTGCCAGGTATGATTTTTCTTGTCTGGCAGGAATGGCAACTGAATTGCAGGAACATTTTTCAGTTGTTCAAAATAAATGTCGGCTAACATATTCCTATACCCCAGAATCTGTTCAAACCGCTGAAACTGGCTATTTACAAATGCAGCCTGAAAATCAGTCATTCTGTAATTAAAACCAGCTTCCACGAATTCAGTTTTCTCATTACTAAAACTTATACCATGATTTCGCAGAATCCTGAACTTTTCAGCAAGCTTATCATTATTTGTAACCAGCATACCACCTTCGCCGCTTGTTATAGCCTTTCGCGGATGAAATGAGAATGAAGCAATCTCTCCAAAAGAGCCTGCATATTTTCCGTTTTCTTTAGCCCCCAACGCACAGGCAGCATCTTCTATCACAATCAGATTATATTTTGATGCAATTTCACATATTTCAGTAATGTTGCATGCCATCCCAAATTCATGAACAGGCATTATTGCTCTGGTTTTTCGTGTTATTGCCTCCTCAATTTTACTTACATCTATGTTTAATGTTTTAATATCTATATCCACAAATACTGGTCTGGCTCCTGTCAGTTCAATCACATTGGCAGTTGCCATGAATGAAAATGCCGGTACTATAACCTCATCGCCTGTTCCTATACCTGATGCAAGCAAAGCAATATGTAGTGTTGCTGTTCCACTTGAAGCTGCAACAGCATGTTTCACTCCAAGATATCCGGCAATATTTTTTTCAAGTTCTTCGACTTTTTGTCCCTGAACAAGCATACCTGTTTTTAATACCTCAACCACAGCATCAATATCCTGCTGCTGAATATCGGGGATCATCAAAGGTATAAAACCGGATCTTTTCATTTAATAATCAATGGATTTAAAATATTCTGCAGTTTTTAATATTCCTTCATCCAGGTCAATTTTGGCTTTGAATCCAAGGATTTTTTCAGCTTTTTGTACTGATGGAATTCGCAATTCAATATCGGCTGAAAGCTGGGGTCGAAACAGGATTTTTGATTTTGAATTTAACACTCGGCAAACGGTTTGCGCTAATCCAAGGGTTGTAATTACGGCTCTTGCATTGCCAAGGTTAAAGCTTTCACCTATAGCTTTAGGATCTTCGATACAATGGATCAAACAATCAACAAAATCATCAACGTAACACCAGGCACGAATTTGTGTACCATCGCCATTGATATATATATCCTGATCTTTAAGGGCTCTTTTTATAAAAACCTGTATAGCTCCTTCACCGGTTTGTCCTGGTCCGTAAACATTAAAAGGGCGTACCGTAACCGCAGGAAGCTTATATTGCTTATAATATGCATGGGTGAGATGCTCGCCGGCAAGTTTGCTTACAGCATAAACCCAGCGTGCCTCACCGGCAGAACCTGCAACCGTATTGCTTTCTTCAGTTGATTTATATGCCATTGAACCAAAAATTTCAGAAGTGGAAAAATCAACAAAACGGTCTTTTACCTGATTGATCATTGCAGCTTCAAGAGCATTGGCAGTGCCAATCATATTTACAGTCATGGTTTTTACCGGATTTATTATCACTGTGTCAATCCCTGCAATGCCTGCAGCATGTACCACTATATCAGCACCTTTCATTGATGCTATTAAAAGCTCTTTGTCGAGCACATCACCCCTGATTATTTTCAGATTGGGATGGCTGGCATAATTACTTCCTGACAAAGTATCGCGGTGAAAATTATCATAAGCAGTGATCTTGTTATTCTCAATCATATGCATAATGATTGAATTGGCTATAAACCCTGCCCCGCCGGTAATAAAAACATTTTTGTTTTTTATCATATATTTTAACTATTCTGAAATATCATTAAATAACTAACCTGAATAATTACGTTTTAGTTTTCACAAAACAGATACAAAGTAAAATCATCCAGATAAACAGTGTTCTGAAAAGGGTTGTAAAGGTAGAAAAAAACGGTATCACCGGACATGAAATAAAAACCTTCAGTATGAACAAGATAAAGTCTGTTCCATTGATCTGCAAAATGATTATATGTTCTGGAAGTTGATTGCTGGCTATGAACCACTTGCCCATCTCTCCATATCTCAAGTACAAATAAAAGTTCTTTTTTTATCGGGTTTGACACTGGGCGGACAAAAACCTGAGACAATAAGGCTATTTTCTGCATTGAAAGCGAATCGGGAATTTGAAAACGAATCAAAGTACTGTATTCCTGTTCTGCCGGAATACTTGCCGAGAAAATCCCTGTATGCGCCATGCCACGGGCTGGTATAATATTTTCCCTTTCGTTTTGCTCCTCAAAACCAATATTATAACTGGCTTTGGTTACTGGAAATTCGTTGTTAAGGTTTGTAAGGGTGTACTGATATTTTTCTTCTTCCCAAAAAAGACCCATATAAGGTTCTGTGGTATGGAGAAAAACACGCCAATACTTGTCTTTATCCATTTTCCAATAAAAAATGTAGTTTTTATACTGTTTCATGTAAATATGGTTCAAACCAATACACATGAGAGCAACAACCATTAAAAAATTAAGGGCAAAATTATTTCTGATATGCTGTATGCCAAAAGCAATAGAAATAAAAAACAACGGGTAATAATCAATAAAAGCCCTATGTCCGAACGACATTCCATACCACCAGTTCCACCAGGAAGCTATAACATATGTGGGCACTGCTATTGATATCAACAGCCAAAATAGAAAGTATCTGTTATTCTTAAATAGTGGCCAAATCCCGAAAATGAAAAAAATCAATATCGGTGCATAAATAAAAAGTCCTTTTTCGTAACTAAATAAAACATTTGTAATTTCAGGGTTTAAAAAATTAAATGAACCGCCCTGATATGACCAGACAAAAAAGCTGCCTGTTTGTAAATAATAAATTAATGGCTGAAGAAACAGAACAAACAACATAATAAAGAGCGCAGGCAGTACTTTGAGAAAATTGATTACAAGCCATCTAAAAAATCTTATTGTTTCCTTTCCCGATCCTGCAATCATGGGTATAATAAATATCATTACTACATTTGTAGGTCTTATCAAACCAAGCAATCCAAGTGTAATAAACCATATATAAAGATATTTCAATTGGTAGGTTTGAAAGAACCGCTGCACGTAAAGCATGAAAACAGCAAAAAGAGACATAGTATAAACATGCGTAAACGAAGGCTCATCAACGGTATAATAAAAAGTGGAAGTAGCAAAGGTCATCAGCAACAAACAAACTGAAATGATCCATGGTTTGATCTTCAGGTTCTCAAGAAACCTTCCAAAAGCCCATAAACCCAGTATAAGGTACGCAATTGCAGATATAAGGATAGCAACCTGATATGGTGTTGAATAGCCGCTGGCTTCAGCCGGTCCAATCAATGCAATTATATGTGCTGTAAGAAATGCTGGCACCCAAAGGATAGAAACCCCCAAATAAGCAATGTTTACAACACCCTTATCAGTATTTATCCTGAACTCATAAATATTTCCGGTATGCGGTGCTCCGCTGTTTTTTACTTCATCAATAAATGAGAATTGAAGATCTTTGTAGATAAAAACTGCCGGCAAATGTGCATAATATGCATGCCCATCGCTGGTAATATAAGTTTTTTTAAAAGGTTGACGATGAACTGAAGCAATTGCAAGGATAAAAAAAATCACAATTAGCATCCACCGCCAGTTCGATTTAAAAAAGGCAAAACCAAAAATTAAGGAACCCTTTTTGTCAGTCATTTTTTAGAATTAAAATTACTGCAATCCTAACATTATTTTCTTCACACAGCTATGTTCTCCACTGATAATCCATATAAAATAAACACCTGACTTAAAATCAGTATTAATAATATTAGAAGAACTATTTAAATCAGTGCTTAAAATCAATCTGCCGGTCAGATCAAAAATATTTAATATCCCGGATGTACCATCAGGCATTTTAACAATTAACGAATTGCCGGATAAATAAACAGAAATAATTTCAGGCTCATCCTCTTTAACCAAACTGATAAAACTAAAACTTATATCATCAAGCCTTATTTTAGGAGCCGAACCTGATTCACCACTAATGAAATAATACCTCCAGAGCAGTTGAACATATTCTTTGTCAAGCAATTCTTCAGGAAAAGCAATATCTTCATATTGAGTTGTATGTCCGTTATATGAAGCTAAATACTCTACAGGCTGTCCATTTAACATAAAATCGCTGAAAGGTTCTTCAATATTTGTCCGGTATTGCAATCGTAATACATATATTTTCTGATCCTGAGCAAGTGTTCCGGCAAGCCAGCTTATAGTAGCTGTTGTAATATCTCTTGTATCAACAGCAAACAAAACCCCGCCCAAATCACGATTACAACCTGCATTGATGAATGAGATACCATCATAACCAAGTCCGTTTATTCGTGTTCCGGCAGTATTTCTATACGGAAATCCGATATTTTCATGATCATCAGGGTGATAATCATCATGAGAGATGAAATAGGGAAATAATAATGGGCTATCCAGATCGGGATCCTGGGAATCGCTCTGTAAAAACATCATGTGAGGAGGATATGAATACTCTGGTTCGTCAGGACTCCATGAAGTAAATGTATAATTACCACGGCTATACTTAAAGGCTTCCGGATAAATAAGAATTCTGAACGTATTTGAAACCACAGTGTTAAACCCATCAAAGGCGCTAAGGGTAATAATAGCTTCTCCACATTGCAAAGGTATTATATTGAGTTTATTATCTTCTAAAAAAAGATTGATAAACTGCTCATTATCAGCAGAAGCCATAAATATCAAAGAATCGTTGTCAGGATCTTCAAATACCTGATTGAAATCAATCAGCAAAGATTCTCCATTTTCAATAAGTGATTGAAACTCAACAGGATTAGCTACTACAGGGGGCAGATTAGGAGCTTGAATTGGTATCCCATCCAAACTAAAGTTATTAAACGTAACTCTGTTACCCTGATTAGCCGACATATTTGAACCACCAAAACGAAATCGGATCTTAAAATCATGATTATCATTAATAGAATTAATCGCACTTAAATTTATTTCAAAAAGCTGATACAAAGTGCTTAAAATCAGTGTGTCATAAGGTGGATTGAGCGGAAACCATTCAGGTTCGCCTGAATTTACTGAATATTCGGATAATAAATAATCTGCAGCGTTTTCATCTTTAGCAGCAAATCGGAAAATCAGGTTTTTATATCCCACTGATGGCAAATGGAAAGTTATGATATTTTCGCCGGCATCACCGGTAAATGGTTGCTTAATCTGCAATCCCCTCATATTTGAAGCAGGATACTGAACCCCGTTATTTCCCTCCGGACTATAATTTATGTCGGTAGGAGCATTTCGACGTTCCATCGAAGCTTTTCGCCAGTTGGGATGACCAGAATAAAACGGATAACCCTGTAGTGAAGAATGGTAACTGATTATTCCGTTTCCCGGAAGCTTATATCTTGGATTTACTACTTCCAAAGGATAATCATTAGGAAGAGTTGTATCAAAAACCCAGAAATATAAAAGCTGTGGTTCAACGGCTTTAATAAAATGAGCTTTTACACTTATATTTCCTTCAGGAATGAGAATTGCAACAGCCGGAGTATTAGTTGGTAATCCTTCCCAATGACTAAAAGCATATCCCGGCAAAGCAACTGCCTCAATCTCAATTGGGATATCTTTAAAATATATTCCTGTCCATGGATATGGAATTGAATCTACACCCGGTGTTTTATCTGTAATATTTATTGTGTTTATATGAACGTAACCGGCATTTGAATTATTTATATCCAGTGTAATATCAATATCGCTCTCAATATCAAAATACTCTCTGATATGCTGACGTTGAAAATCAGGTCTTAATATTGCAAAATCACGCATTTCATCTAAGAACCACCACCATGTTGAAATATCAGGATAAGTGTTCCAGCGCAAAAGATGTTCCTGTATTTCAGGCGCAATTCTGTTGCTATTTTCATTAATGAATTCAACAACCCTTGCCGGCAAAAAGTAAGTATTCATTAAATCGGCAAAGCGATTGATGAACCTGGTTTTGAACTCTTCATTCTCAAGAAATTTTCTTAATAGAAATGTTGACCAATCAGGATTCGGATAAGAGGTTCCTCCCACCAAGGTAGCATGATCAAGCATATTATAACTTGCGTTCTGACTACCACTTGACAACCCGAAACTAAAATCCATATCATAAAGCATCCATCGCCATCTTCCATCATGTCCAATAGGTGCGCCGGGTATATAATTCTGAGTTCTGAGCCTCCAATATTCAAGGTTAGCACCAGGCCAGTCAATATTATTGGCAAATATATTTGTTATCTGATAATCAGTGAAGTTATCAACATCAATTCTTGTTTTAATATACTGATAATGAACATCTTCAATCAGTCCGTTAGCTTCAATATAATTAATAGTCTGACGATAATGCACAGTATCACCTTCTTTAATTTCGTTGACAGAAAGAAAGTCAATATTTTCAGGATCAACACCGTAAACTCTTTCAAAATAATGCTTGTCGTAGCGTTCCCTGATATTATGAATTCCCCAGTATTCACCATTTATAAAGACTATAACAGGTTCATACTCTTGAATATCAAAGAGTAAGCCTTTTACAAGTGTTTGCACAGTTGCATCGCGAAGCATAGTACTAAGAAAATCCTGCCCTGAGTTACGCAACAACAAGCGCTTGAAACTATTGTCATCAAGATTAGTAAAAAACTTGTGTTCAAGTTCTGATTTCCCATATTTCCCACGGGCGTATAATCTTAATGATTTCATGGGTCTGCGCCGGGCTTCACTGCCATGGATACGTATTCCTATTTCCTGAGATATTCTGGGTAAAGTAAAGTATGGATCATAAAATTCAATATGAGAAGGAATCTCCCATTCCTCTCCGCTGCGATCAAAATTACATTTTGTATACCATGTATTGCTTACTGTAGGGTTAGCTGTCCTCCAGTTATCATAATCAATTCCGGCAACATAAATACCGTCTTCATAATCAAATAATTTCTGCTCGGGAATACTGATAGAAATAACCGGAAGACTGTAGCGATTCTGAGCTTCATCAGTGATAAAATAGGTATTTGTTTGAACCCTGCTCGATAATGCTCCGGGCTTCAATGCCCGTGCCCTGACTACAGTACCTTTAAAAACCGGATTTTCAGGTAAATAATATGGAGACTGATGCCAGGTGGATGAAATCTGAGTGAGGCTGTCAGGGTATGATGAGCGATCAGCAATCGTAATCGTTTCATCATTCAAAAATGACCGATATGAACCGGCTAACAGTTCCCCAAAAGGGTCTCCTGGATTCTCAGGATATTGGTTTTTATAAGTATAAATGGTTCCTTCGAGGTTGTCAATATCAGGGTTAGAACCATCAAGGGTATAAACTATTACAACCGCTGTATCGGGATGACTTAAATCAAGTGTAAAACCGTCAGTATAAAATCCTCCGTGATGTGAAAAAGCGGGAGGCTCAAGAATTTCGTTATATGTTTGTGTGGTATTTGCTGTTCCTGGTGTTGGTTCATCAAAAAAATAATAAGCACCCGTTCCATCAGGTGATCTTCCGTATGAAACATCGGATTGTAGAGTTACAGGCTGAATAATGCTTATTGCTGAACCGGAAGGATTAGTTAATATAACCTGTTCGCCCTCAGCCTTAATACTAAAATTGGTATGTAAAGGAGCATCGGGGTTGGTGCGGTTCTTCCCGGATGTCCACACTATAAGATATTCACCGGGCTGAATTATAATATCAGGAAAAACCCATTTAAAAGGCTGACCGGCTTTATCGGAAAGTCCAAAATCGTCCAGACCAACAGTTGTTGTTCCAAAATTGTAAATTTCAATCCAGTCTTCATAATCACCATCTTCATCAGCAATAATTGAAGAATTGGACGACATTAATTCATTAATTGTTATGCTTTGTGCATTAGCCTGATAAACAACAAAATATGCCAATATAATCAGGATAACAAAGAACAACTTGTAACCAAAGGACAAAATTATCTTTTTCACTTTTGTATGGATTGTATAATATGCTGGTATTCAGCTAAAAATGGTCATAAAAATCAAATTTCTGTTTTTTTGCCTGTTTCCTTTCAAATTCATTACAATCCAGTTCAACATTGATTTCCTGTAAAGGAGGGTCAAAATTGCCCGTATTAATATGCAGACTGGTATCAGCATAAATTTTCTTCATATACATCGCCCATATCGGAAGAGCCAGATTTGCACCCTGTCCCAGTGCCATACTACGGAATCTCACGCTACGATCTTCACCGCCAGCCCAGACCCCTGTGGTCAGATCAGGAGTAATTCCCATAAACCAGCCGTCAGAATTGCTTTGTGTAGTGCCCGTTTTGCCGGCTATTGGATTGGTTAACCCATATTTATATCTCAATCTGACCCCGGTTCCACTTTCCACAACTCCTTTCATCAGCTCAAGCATCAAAAAAGCTGTCTCCTCGCTCATAGCCTCCTGAGTACGTGGCAAAAACCTGCCAATAACATTTCCGTATTTATCTTCGATACGGGTTACGAACACCGGTTCAATATAAACTCCTTTATTGGCGTATGTATTCATTGCACTGGTCATTTCCATAAGCGATAAATCGGGTGTACCAAGACAAATTGCCGGAACCGGATCAATAGGAGCTTTAATGCCCATTTTACGTATCATTGTAATAACAGCCTGAGGAGGATAGCGCTTTATAAGAAATGCCGAAACCCAGTTAATTGAATTTGCAAGAGCTTCTTTAAGCGTAACTATCTCATTTTCTTTATATTTCGATGAGTTTTTAGGCTCCCAGTATTCTCCTGTAGGAAGCTCAATAGTTTGCTGTACATTGGGTACGCCACTGCACGGCGAAAAATCGCCTTCCTGCATGGCAAGGGTATAAACGAAGGGTTTAAAAGTGGATCCAACCTGCCTTCGTCCCATGCTAACCTGATCGTACTGAAAATGTTTGTAGTTAATTCCGCCAACATAGGCTCTTACAAAACCGGTTTGAGATTCAACTGATAAAAGCCCGGCACGGATAAAAAACTTATAATACCGGATTGAATCCATCGGGCTCATAATAGTATCTATTTCACCATTCCAGCTAAAAATCCTCATCGGAACCGGTATATTGAAGTTCAGATCAATGGAATCGGCAGGCATTCCGCTTTTCTTTAATTCCCGGTAACGGTCAGAACGGCGCTTTGAAGCCTCCATAATTTTCTCAATCTCCTTGCCGGCAATATCGTAAGTAAAATCAAAAGGGGCAAAACGATTATTACCCCAATGTTTATAAAAAGCCGGCTGAATATCAAGTGAAAGATGCTCTGTAACAGCCTCTTCAGCATATTGCTGCATGGTGGAGTTAATAGTGGTATAAATCTTCAGTCCGTCTTTATACAGGTTATAGTATGAATCATCAGGCTTGGGATTTTTATAAATCCAGCCATAAAGAGGATTATCAGCCCAAAGAGTTGAATCTTCAACAAAAACCTCCCTGTTACTGTATCTTTCAGCATCAGGCTCGCGGGCATTTATTATCCTGCGCAAATATTCTCTGAGATATGGGGCTAATCCGGCAACATGATCCTGAATCTGATATTCCGAAGTATTGATTGGCAACTGACTGTATTCTTCATACTCTTCCAGGGTAATGAATTTATTTTTCCGCATCTGGTTAAGTACCACATTTCTTCGTGCCAGAGCACGATCAGGATTTCTCACCGGACTAAACCAGGATGGAGCTTTAAGAATTCCTATCAAAACAGCAGCCTCATCAACTGTAAGCTCATTGGGTTCTTTATTGTAAAAAGTCTGAGCAGCACTCTTTATACCATATGAATGGCTTCCAAAATCAACGGTGTTCAAATACATGGCAATGATCTCTTCCTTACTGTAGTTCCGCTCCAGTTTAGCAGCCACAACCCATTCCTTGAACTTTATCAGCACCATTCCAATGAAAGTACGGTTCTGACCACGTGGAAACAGATTCTTAGCTAACTGTTGGGTAATTGTGGAGCCTCCACCACGGTTCTGACCTGTAAGTACTCCAAAAGCTACTCGTACAAATGCCTTTACGTCAATACCTGAGTGTTTTGTAAATCTTATGTCTTCAGTAGCTATCAGTGCATTTATCAAATTAGGCGACAGTTCGGAGAAATTAATATTGGTCCGGTTCTCAATAAAATATTTCCCGATTACTTTCTGATCGGCAGAAATGACTTCTGAAGCAAGATTGCTTTGAGGATTCTCAAGTTCTTCGAAGCTGGGCATAAACCCTAACCAGCCCTGAGAAATGAAAAAGAAAAGCAGGAACAGAAAAGCAATGGTGCCGGCAAAAATTATCCAGAACCTTTTAATGTATTTGTCATAATTGCTTTTTGCAGAGGCTTTTTTAGCCATATCAGAATATTTTTGCTGTTTTAATAAGATAATTTCTCAATACGAAGTCCTACATCTGTAATACCCGAAAGTAATGTGTCGCGCATTGCCTGCTCAAGAGTTAAAACATAATTCCCGGTATCGGCAAAACGAAATGAATCTTTTATCAAAAAACGATTCTCCCTGATCTTCCCAAAACCTTTTCCCAGCCAGTATCCATATTTATCGGCAACAAGACATTCAATAGTATCACCTACATTTGTATGATCAGGCAAATGCATGTTTGTAAACAAAAACAAATTACTATAAGGGTAATCGGTAGTGTTTCGTACTATAAAGATCATATTATAGCTTGTGGTAATATCATCAATCCTGAAATTGAACTCTTTGATATCGTTCATATCCCAGTTTTCCTGCTCCACAGTGCTGAATTTCTCAAAATAAGCGTTTTTGCCGCACCCTGAAAGCAGAAAAAGAAGCAAAAGCTGAATCAATACAGTTTTGAACAACAAAATCCGGATATCAGTTTTAATTTTATATGCTGTATTCCCGTCCTTCATGACCTGGATAAAACGAGTTTTACAAAAGAATAACGAAGTGTTAAAGAATTAATTATCATTATCGAACCGGGTAAGGTCGTCCTGACCTGCCGAAGCCGAATATTCAATCTTTCTTTCCTTTATTTTGGCAAAATCTTCAAGCTTATCCGGCATTATTCCCTTATTGTTATTTTCAATTATTTGTTTGACATTCTCAATAGGAATAGCCAGAAGATTGGCAGAGTCGCTGACATAAGAGTACCACATAAGGTTTTTAAACACGTCAGATTTCTGATAAACTGCTTCACCCTTCTTTGTTTTCAACTTTATCTGATTATCAGGAAAATGCTTCAGTGCATCCAGATAAACATCGTTTTCATAATTCAAACAACATTTCAGCTTTGCACATTGTCCTGTAAGTTTCTGCGGATTTGGCGATAATTGCTGTACACGTGCTGAATTGGTAGAAACCGAATGAAATGCAGTAAGCCATGTTGAACAACATAATTCACGTCCGCACGAACCTATTCCTCCCAGGCGGCTTGCTTCCTGCCTCACTCCTATCTGACGCATTTCAATACGGATACGAAATTCTTCAGCAAGAAATTTAATGAGTTCGCGAAAATCAACCCTGTCTTCGGCAGTATAATAAAAAACAGCCTTGGTGCCATCAGCCTGATATTCAACATCATTGATTTTCATCTTTAAACTCAAACGTGAAGCAATCTGACGGGTTCGCATCATAACATAATTTTCCTGTTCCACTACCAAAACCCATTTTTCAATATCGGCAGGTCTGGCTTTACGATATACTTTTTTAATTTCAGACAATTCAGGATCCACTTTTTTATTACGCATCTGCAAACGAACAAGCTCTCCTGTAAGCGTTACTATGCCGATATCATGCCCGGGCGAAGCTTCCACAGCTACGAGATCACCTGTGTGTAATCCCATGTTGTAAGGTGTACGATAAAAATCCTTTCTATTGTGTTTCAGTCTTACCTCTATACAATCAAAAGGAAGCTGATCGGGGGGCAGTGGGATATTTCCAAGCCAGTCAGTAACGTCAAGTTTTGCACAGCCATGGCAAAATACGCTCTTGTCTTTATTATACGGCTCGGGATTAGATGAACAACCCCGGCTTAAAAAATCATTCTTTTCTGGTTTTATATTATTGTATAATTCCATTGTTGCAACATTGTTTTTAAAGTTTACAGGCATCTGTAAATATATAACAGTGCCGAAAACAGTATTTTATTGTTAACCCTGCAAAAGTAACTAAATTTTACCGGCAATTTTTTACCTGCCTTTACTAATTGATCTTGCTCTGGATTTTAACATTTTATTAATTTTCAGGGAAAGATCCATAAACAGGATGGAAGTATTGGCATTTCTTTCAATATGCATTGAAGCCCGGCTCAGTTCCCGGCTGATCTCTGATATGAATTCTTCTGAAATGGTATTTGAGAAATTTGTGATGAATTTTCTTTCATCACCTTCATAATTCAGGAATTTATCGCCATGAATCTTTATTATCATTGCCTCTCTCAGGATATCAACGGCTGTTGAAAGAAAGATCTTTAACTTTTCTCTGCCAATTTTTGTTATTTCACCAATCCATGCCGAGACATTCTCAATATTAATATTGAAACATAGCCTCATCCATACTATAAACTGTTCAAAATAATTGTCATTCTCTTCTGAATTAACATATTCCAGAGCATCAATAAAATTACCGCGTGCGTTCCTTGCAGCCATATTGGCTCTTGAAAGTTCAATGCCATAATTATTTATCAAAGCAGTAATGATATCATTATTGCTTAACGGCTTGATCTTTACCAGTTGAGTACGGGATAAAATAGTGCTGATAATCTGTCCGGATTCTTCAGCAACAAGCAAAAACAGAGTATTATCAGGTGGTTCTTCAAGGATCTTCAGGATTTTAGGAGCTGCCGAGTGAAAAAGTTTTTCTACCATCCAGATAATCACTACTTTATATTTCGACTCATAAGACTTATAGCTTAAAGTCCTTATGATATCAGTACAATCGTTAACATTGATAATTCCCTGCTTGTTTTCAATTCCGATGGTATTATACCACTGAATAAGTTTTATATAAGCACCCTCGTTATCAAGTAAAAGCGAACGCCAATTGCCAATGAAGTCTTTGCTCGAAGGTTTTTCAGGAACTTCTTTTGTAGTTGATGTAGGATATATGAAATGCAGATCGGGGTGTGCCAGTTTCTGATACTTACGGCATGAAGCACAAACACCACATGAATCATCGCTTTCGCTGTTACGTCCGGTACAATTTATAAACTGGGCATAAGCAATTGCAAGACCTAATTTACCGCAACCCTCAGGTCCAAGGAACAACTGAGCATGGCTTATCCGGTTATCTTTAACAGTCTGGATAAGTTTGTTCTTAATTGTTTGCTGCCCAATGATCTTTGAGAATTGCATAGTTAAATCTTTTATAATGTTCAGGCATTTAAGAGTATAGCAAGTAAAATCCCAAATCCTGTTAAATAACCAAAAAATATCTGAGCGGGGTTATGTGCCGAAAGCTTTAACCGTGCAAAACCGGCAATACCACTCAGCAGGATAAGAATAATGATAAGCATTGGCATATCAATCAACATGGTAAATGACAGTCCGATAAATACACCGGTTATACCGCCTAATCCAATCATATGCGCACTTATTTTCCAGAAAAAATTAACAATCAAACCAATTACCAGCGAAACAAATGCTCCCAGCATAAAAAAAGAATATACAGCCGAAATTTCCAGTTGACCCAGCAAATAATAGGCAAGATAATAAAATAATGCTGTTACCATGAAAGGCCATAGGCGTTCTTCGCGCTGGTTCATCAGAAGATTACGTACCAACCCCGTGCGGGTCATTATAAAAGTAAAAAGCAATGGTAGCAATCCTGTGGTTAAAAACACCATGGAACCAATAAGCCATTTTGCTTTGATAGGTATAATAAGCGAAAAATAAGCCTGTAAATTAAAAAGTATGATAATGGTATATGTTGGCATCAGCAAAGGATGCAATACAACGGAAACAACTTTGGCAATATTTGTTTCGATACGGTTAAACATCTTTCACAGTTGTTAGAGTTCTTTTCTTAACCGTGCAACGGAAATTTTCAACTGTTCCCTGTATTTCGCCACTGTTCGCCGCGCTATGTTATAACCTTTTTCTTTAAGAATTTCGGTAAGCTGATCGTCAGTATAAGGTTTCGATTTGTTTTCTGAGTCAATACAATCAGATAGTATGCTTTTTATTTCGCGGGTCGAAACTTCTTCTCCGCTTTCGGTTTGCATTGATTCTGAGAAAAAGCTCTTCAGTAAGAACGTACCAAAAGGAGTTTGAACATATTTACTGTTAGCCACCCGCGACACTGTTGAAATATCAAGTGATACTATTTCGGCAATATCTTTCAGGATCATTGGTTTAAGCAATGTTTCATCCCCTTCAAGAAAATAATCGCGCTGATAATCCATAATGGCTCTCATGGTTATGTAAAGAGTGTTTTCCCTTTGTTTTATGGCATCAATAAACCAACGGGCTGAATCAATCTTTTGTCTGATAAACGAAAGGGCTTCTTTTTGCTGCGTACTGTTTCCCTTGTTTTCCGAAAAAGATTCCATCATATTCAGATAGGTACGATTAATACGCAATTCAGGGGTGTTTCGGTTGTTAAGGCTTAGTTCAAGCTCGCCGTTTTTATTGTAAATAATGAAATCAGGGATTATGTACTGACTTATTCTTTCAGTTTCTCCCACTGAGTTGCCCGGTTTGGGATTGAGCCTGATGATCTCGTCAACAGCAAGTTTAAGTTCTTCTTCCGTGATTTTTGCCCTTTTAATAATTTTATCATAATGCTTTTTGACAAACTCATCGAAATATTTTTCAAGAACCTCTGTGGCAAGCTTAACTGGATCAGTTTTTTCAAGTCGTTCAAGCTGTAATAAAAGACACTCTTTAAGGTTGCGGGCTCCCACTCCGGGAGGATCAAGCTCCTGAACCACCTTTAAAACCTCCAGAATTTCCTTTTTATCAGTTATCAGATTCTGTGAAAATGCAAAATCATCAATCATTGCATTAACATCCCGTTGCAGATATCCCGAATCATCAAGGTTTCCGATTATTGTCCGTGCAATTATCATTTGACGTTCGTCAAGATTTTGCATTCCAAGCTGAGAGTTCAAAAATTCATGAAACGATATACCTGCAGCATAAGGCATCTGTACCTGATCATCGTCTCTGCTGGTATTATTTGCTGAAGTTTTGTAGGCAGGGATATATTCATCTTCATCAAAATAATCGCTCAGGTCAAATTCTTCATCAGCATCGTTACTATCTTCCTGGCTCTCATCCTCATTTTCGTTAATATTCTGTGGAATTTCTTCATCTGACTGATTTTCACCACTCTCTGACAAATCTTCAAGAGCAGGGTTTTCCTCTATTTCTTGTTTGATCCTTTGCTCAAGAGCCATAGTAGGTATTTGTAAAAGCTTCATCAGCATTATCTGCTGTGGCGATAATTTCTGTAAAAGCTTCTGTTGTAACTTCTGGTTAAGCATAGATCAGGGTTTGTAAAAATTTGTTTCTGGCAATTTTAAATAATGTCAAACAACAATTGTGCAAGATACAAAATATTTTACTTTTTTTTATTTTTATTCAGTTAAATTTTCTCAAAATTCAGCATTTTGCGGAGTTCTTGGAAACGGAATAACATCACGAATATTAGCCATTCCTGTAACAAAAAGCATAAGCCGTTCAAATCCCAGTCCAAAGCCACTATGCGGAGCTGTTCCATATTTGCGGGTTTCGAGGTACCACCATAATTCTTCTTCAGGGATCTGAAGTTCTTTGATACGTCTGTTAAGTTTATCGAAGTCTTCTTCTCTTTGCGATCCGCCAATGATCTCTCCAATTCTTGGAAATAAAACATCCATAGCCCGTACTGTTTTGCCATCCGGGTTTTGCTTCATATAAAATGCTTTGATCTCTGTAGGATAATCGGTAAGGATTACAGGTTTTTTAAAATGCTTTTCTACCAGATAGCGTTCGTGTTCTGCCTGCAGATCGCTGCCCCACGAAACAGGGAACTCCCATTTCTGCCCTGATTGTATCAGAATTTCAACTGCCTCGGTATATGTAAGCCGCTCAAATTTATTCTCAATAATTGATTTCAACCTTTCAATTAATTCCTTGTCGTACATATTGTTAAGAAATTCGAGGTCGTCAAAGCAATTATCAAGAGCATAACGGATAAGATATTTCAGAAAATCCTCAGCCAGGTCCATATCATCGTGAATATCATAAAATGCTATTTCGGGTTCTATCATCCAGAATTCAGCCAGATGACGTGGTGTATTTGAGTTTTCAGCTCTGAAAGTAGGTCCGAAAGTATATACTTTTGATAACGCCATAGCGCCAAGCTCAGCTTCTAATTGTCCGGATACTGTCAGATTAGTTTGTTTTCCAAAAAAATCTTTACTGAAATCAACCGAACCATCTTCTTTCAGAGGTGGGTTCTTAGGATCAAGAATTGAAACCCTGAACATAGCTCCTGCACCTTCAGCATCCGATCCGGTAATTATTGGCGAATGTATATAATAAAAGCCATTGTCGTTAAAATACTTATGAATTGCAAATGCCATGGCATGACGCAAGCGAAGCACTGCTCCAAAAGTATTGGTACGTGGACGCAAATGAGCTATTTCGCGCAAAAATTCCATAGAGTGACCCTTTTTCTGCAAAGGAAAAGTCTCAGGATCGGCACTTCCATATACCAGAATATTTTTTGCCTGAATTTCAACCTTTTGACCCTGCCCCAACGATTCTACAAGTATCCCGTCAACCGAGATACATGAACCGGTAGTAACAGGTTTTAGAGCTTCTTCGCCAAAATTCTCAACATCAGCAACAATCTGTATATTATGAATGATTGAACCATCATTCAACGCTATAAAAGCAACTTTTTTATTTCCCCTTTTGGTTCTAACCCAGCCCTTTACATTTACCAATTGCCCAATTGGCAGCTCACCTGCGGGTCGGAGCAGATCTTTGATCATGGTTCTTTTTAATTCTTTCATTTTTATTAATCATTATATTTTTTGCAAAAAAACGATTTTTTTAGCTGACAGACAATTTTGAAGCACCTGAATCTGATAATTACCATGATTTTATCCCTCATTATTCCAATCTCCTGATAAGCAAATCAAAGGATTAATATCTCAATATCACTGATTTTTAAAAAACCGGCTTTATAAAAAAAGTATAATTGAAACAGCGGCAAACTAAAACCTGAAATTATAAATTGGAAAAAAATTGTAACGAAAAAAATCAGGGCTGTTTTGCTTGTTTTTCAGTTTTTTGTATTATCTTAGCGCCTTGTATTTTATATTATAATAGCAGAATTGGCAGCGTTTATGTATCGGATGTGCATACTGATAAGGCAATCTGTTCTTAACAAAGCTTACTGCTATGTTGATCAATCGTTAAGTTTATTAAAATATAGTGTTGATTATATTATTAACCTCCTAAAAAACAATACAATGAAAAAGATTACCAAATCATTATTTATCGTGGTTTTTGGTCTTTCAACCATTACCATGCAGTCGCAAACCTACGGAGAAAATATCTTTATTATCCATGATGCTGTTGGTAAACCGGATTCCACTGTTGTTATTTATGCGGAGATTATCA
>CAZJZG010000017.1:0-66338 GCA_964550455.1 uncultured Bacteroidales bacterium
TCAGGGTGTTAGTTACTACTTCAGGAGAACTTGAAGCCAAAAGCTCTGAAGATATTAAAGGGCCATCCGGATTGCGTGATTTTCGTATTTGGCAGGTAAAGATAAACGATATCATTCCTGATGGAACTGTTGTGGATTCCGGCGCTTATGTTGCCGATCTTGATCGTTCGGATCTTATGAACCAAATGAAAGACGTTGAAACTGAACTTGAAAAGCTGCAATCGCAATATACAAAAATTCAGCTTGATACTTCAATGGAAATGCGTAATGCAAGGGAAGAGCTAATAAATCTGAGATATAACCTCGAAGAATTGCAGCTCAGATACGATCAAAGTAAATATGAACCGCCGGCAACTATCAGGCAGATCCAGATTGACCTTGAAAAAGGACAAAGAGCATACGAACAGGCTCAGAACAATTACCAGCTTAAACTTGATAAAGCACGGGCAAATATGCAGGAAGTTTCAGCAACATTGCAGCAGACTGAACGAAAATATTCACAGATAAACACCATACTTAAGCAATTCAGGATATATGCACCCAAAGCCGGCATGGTAATACACAGGCGAAACTGGGATGGCAGCAAGCAAGGTATTGGCTCTACCATTCAGACAGGATGGGATAATGTGGTGGCATCGCTGCCTAATCTTACTGAGATGATAAGTAAAACCTATGTGAATGAAATTGATATAAGCAAGGTGCGTACAGGGCAGAAAGTTGAGATCGGGGTTGATGCATTTCCGGACAGAAGCTACACCGGCGAAATAATTGAAGTAGCCAATATTGGTGAACAGTTGCGCAACAGCAATGCAAAGGTTTTTGAAGTCAGGATTATGATCAATGAAAGCGATACCATTCTTAGACCGGCAATGACAACCAAAAACACAATTATCACAGATGTTATCCCGAATGCTGTGTTTATTCCACTCGAAAGTGTTCATACAATTGATTCAATTTCATTTGTTTACTTTAGTGGACGCCAAACAAGACAACAAGTGAAACTGGGCCGTAGCAACCAAAACGAAATCGTGGTTATTGAAGGCTTAAAGGAAGGCGATCTGATTTACCTTGCACCACCTGCTAACGCTGAAAAATGGAAATTAATCAATTTATAGATTGTAGTGGAACGTCATATTTATAATCTGCAAATTGCATTGGAAGCGGTTTTTGCAAATCGTTTCAGATCCATTCTTACAGCATTGGGTATTATCTTTGGTGTAGCTGCTGTAATAGCTATGCTTGCTATTGGTGCAGGTGCACAGCAGGAAATCCTGGAACAAATAAAACTGGTGGGAGTGAATAATATCATCATTCTGCCACGCCCGGTTGAAGAAACTCAGAGAGAACAGGAAGAAAATCAGAGTATGGTTCGTAAATACTCTCCGGGATTAACACTTCACGATGCCATAAGTATTGAGGAAATCATTCCTTCAGTTGCAAAGGTCAGTGCCGAAGTGGTTTATGATGTGCCGGTAATAAAAGATGGTGTTCGGAGTATGGCAAAATTAAGCGGGGTTACAACCGGATTTTTTGATGTTTTTAATCTTAGAACCGAAAAGGGAATGCTCTTCAATGAAACTCATCTTGAAGAAACTTCACCGGTTGCAATTCTGGGTTCAGAAATCAAGATCAAATTTTTTCCTCATAAAGACCCTATTGGCGATTATATCAAATGCGGGCATATCTGGATGAAAATTATAGGTGTACTTGAGAATCGTTCTGCCGATCCCGAATCAAGTGAGAACCTTGGTATTAGCGATTATAACAATAGTGTTTACATACCATTGCAAACAGCCTTGCTACGGTTTCGCGATCGTTCGCTTGTTAATTCAGCTTCAGTAAGCGGAAGTTCCACTTCAGTTGTGACCAACGGAGGAATGGTAACTTATCAAACAAGCGGAACCGGTGGTGAGGGTAACCAGTTGGATCGCATTGTTGTACAGGTACACGAAAGTTCGCAACTGAACTCAACTACACAGGTATTAAAGCGAATGATGGAAAGACGACATCAGGGAGTTGATGATTTTGAGATCAAAGTCCCTGAACTTTTACTAAAGCAGGAACAGCGTACCAAGGATATTTTCAATATTGTTCTCGGAGCTATTGCAGGAATAAGTCTGCTGGTAGGAGGGATAGGTATAATGAATATAATGCTGGCTTCGGTAATGGAGCGTATTCGCGAAATAGGGATACGTATGGCTACTGGCGCACGTAAAACTGATATAGTCTTTCAGTTTCTTGCCGAAGCCACTATGATAAGTCTGAGCGGGGGAATAATCGGTATTATCTTTGGAATCCTTCTTGCAAAAGGTATTACTGAATTTACCGGTATCCTCACTATTGTGGCTCCTCTGTCAATCGTTATTTCATTTGGAGTAGCTGCTACAGTAGGTATTATTTTTGGTTATATGCCTGCCAAAAAGGCTTCGGAGCAGGATCCGCTGACATCGCTGAGATATGAGTAACAGGCATTGAAAAATAAAATGTAGTTTTTTTTAAATTATCACTCTGAACAACAATTAATTACTTTTAATGATCTTTCTGTATCTATTTCATGTTATTGATCATTGTAAAAAATCAAAATTTGATTAAAAAAAGGATTTTACTAAATAATTGAATAGTAAGAAGTATTTTAAGTTTTTCGTTCTAATGGAGTAGCAAACATTAATAAAACCATGTTTTTTGTATTTTTGTAAGATTATGAATGATATATTCAATACAGAATCTATTATAAATGAATTGTTTGGAAACAACATTGAACTATTTCCAAGTGTTAATGAACTATTTGAATTAGAATTAGCTAAGCTAGAATATAAAAGATTGCCAAGCGAACAACTTTTAGAAAGAACTGCTTATATAAAATCAGTTGACAATAAACTTTCGAAGCACTATCTATTGTATTCCAGTAGTTTAGAAAAAATCCATGCTAATAGGTCATCAGCAACGCAAGTGTATTTTGAAGAAGGACAATTTTCAACTGGATATGCTACTCATGGATTATTTCCTTATCGTGGAAAATTTCATCCACAATTAATAAAAGGTTTAATAAATATTTTAAATATTCAAAAGGGTGAAACTATTTTAGATCCGATGGCTGGTAGTGGTACTACCAATGTTGAAGCAGCTTTAATGGGTATTAATTCCATTGCGATTGACGTTAGCCCCTTTTGTCAGTTTATGATTAAAACAAAGCATGAAGCTTTAACAATTGATATCAAATTATTAGAACAAACTACAATTGAAAATAAAAAAGTGTTTGATTTTTTCAAGCAAGGCGATGTCTTAAATAGAATAGCTAAAATCGGAGATGATAATAAAATCAAAATATACAACCTTGCTTTCTTAGCATTTTTAGATGCCTTGGGTTATTCTAAAAGAGTAGTGAAATCAAACCACGAACAATTGTTTGAAAAAGTCTTCCCAAGATATATTGAAACTGTAAGATCATTTTTATCTAATCCATGGTTTGTCCAGAATGAGATAGGCAGGCTGAATATTTTAACAGATTCGGATGCTTTGAACATGAAACTTGACATTAATTCTGTTGATTGTGTTATAACATCACCACCATATTCATTTGCTATTGATTATGTTGAGAATGATAAGGAACAATTGGAATTTTTAGGTTATGATACCAGCGAATTAAAGAACAGATTAATTGGACTTAAAGGAAAAACCAAAAATCAAAAATTAGATAATTATTTTGCCGATATGGATGCTTTTTGTTTGGAAGTTTCCAGGGTTTTAAAAAAAGAGAAATATTTTGTTTTAATAATTGGTTCAAATACCAATCAAACTGGTGGAATAAGATTGGAAGAAAGGATAATAGAATCAGCACAGAAGTATGATATGCCATTGGTAAAGAGTATTTTAAAACCTATAAAAGGAATGAGAAACACGATGAAGGAGGAATTTATATTAATTTTTAAAAGGCAATAATATGGCGAAAAGTGTTGATGAAAAATTTTTAACAGTAATCCAGAAAAACACGTTTTATTTTTTCAACTCGAAGTTTGAAGAAAATTATGAAGGGTATATCAATTCATTAAAAGAAACTCTTTTAATTGTCAAAAACAAGGTTGAGACAGAGGGGCTAAAAAAGGAGATTTTTGAATGGCTTTTAATGGATAAAGAGAATGGATTAAGAGCATTATTGGCTTTAACCGGTTTTTCAAATGAATACTTAAAGAGATTAACTACAATAATTCGGATAATTGATAATCCAGAACTTAATAAACTTGTTTATAAAGAAAAATGGTATAATGAAAAAAGCTCTGATAATATTCAAGAGTGGTCTAACAGTACTATATTAAAGCATATACAGAGAAATGAATATTTTAGAAAAGGTATTGTTAATATCTTTTTTGAAGGGGCATCAATTCCGTTTTTAGCTAATACAATTCCATTGTTTGAACTAAAAAAACTTAGTATTTCAAAATTGAAGTTTGAAATACCCGAATTAATTGATACGCTTATCCGCTATAAAGAAAAGGGAAGTTATTCTGGATTGAAAGGAAATAATCCAGAAACTCTCATTACTGAGATAGTAGACAGACATGAAATTACCTTTGATACTGGTGATTTAAGAGAACTTATTACTAATGCACCAGATAACAAGCGAACTATGGACTTCATTATCCCTAATAAAAAGAATCCGTTGATAATTATTGAAAGTTCTTTTTTTAGCAACAACTTCTTCGGGACAAGGGGATAAGTCTAAAACGGAAATTTTCATTGATAGTTTAATAAAAGCACACTATCCAAATGCAATTTTCATTGGATTTGTCGATGGTATTGGTTGGTATGTTAGAAAGGGCGATTTAAAAAGAATGGTAACAGCTTATGAAGATGTTTTTACTTTTCATAAAGACGAATTAAAAAGATTTGAGGAATTTCTTATTGAAAGATTAAAAAAATGATTAGCAAATATATAAATAAGATTCATAACGGAGATTGTATCGAATTATTTAAGAACATTCCAGATAATTCTGTTGATATTACTTTCGCAGATCCTCCATTTAATTTAAGAAAGAACTACACCAGTTATGGTGACAGCCTGGAGTTTCAAGAGTATCTTGATTGGTGTGAAAAATGGATATCAGAAATGGTTAGAGTTACAAAACCTACTGGCTCAATTTTCCTTCATAATATCCCCAAATGGCTAACTTATTACGCTACTTATCTAAATAGATCTGCAAATTTTAAACATTGGATTTCATGGGATGCTCCGACTGCTCCTATGGGAAAATCTTTACAACCAGCCCATTATGGTATATTATTCTATACCAAAGAAGCTAAAGGTTCAAAAATTTATGAATTAAGGTATCCACATAAACGTGATAGAAAAAAAGGTTATTTATTGAAAGATTATGGTGGAAAAAAAGACCAGCTTCATCCTTTTGGCCCATTGGTTTCTGATGTATGGACTGATATTCATAGAATAAAGCATAACTCAAAAAGAGACCCTCATCCTTGTCAGTTGCCTATTCATTTAATGGATAGATTAATTCTAATGACTACTGATGAGAATGATATTGTACTTGACCCATTTTCAGGAACTGGTACTACAGCTATTTCAGCAAAACGACTTGGCAGAAAATATATAGGGTTTGAGTTAGACAAAAAATATGTTGAAATATCACAGCAAAAGCTGAATAGAACGGAATCTAATTTTAAAATAGGTGAAAACTGGGTGAGTTTTTATCTGAACGATATTATTACAATTAGAAATAATGACTGGGATGATCTTGCAAAATACTTCTCAATACCGAATCCTTTAAGAAATATTGACTTTGAACGATCAAAATTGGTTAATAAAAGCTTATTACCGAAAGAATTAGATTTTGAAAAAAATGAGATTGAAAATAAAAAAGGGACAATAAAAAAATCGACAAGTCGTCATGGTAAAAGAATTGTAGATACTGAAGTGCCATCGCTAAAACAATTAACTTTACAAATTTCACAACCCACTATGAAAATAAATCCTACAAAATAATTTTCACTAGAAGCAAGGCTGAATAATATGTGGTAAAAATAAAGGAAAGGCAAAAAAGAAATAAAAGAAGAATTGCTTATTGTTTAAGTTTTGATAAATTGGGAGTTGATAGCAATATTCAATGTAAACTTAATACAAGAACATTTTAAGCTATATATTATTTCAGTTTACAGCTTTTGAAACTTATTAAACTAATTAATGTTCGCAAGAAATTATGAGGGAGTTATTATCTCATTGCAATAAGAAGGAGCAATTAAATTTATTGATTATTATCGTATACTTTAAATTAGTTTTAAAGGCACGGTTGCAAATTATCATTAACAATTCTTGGAGGCTTTACAGTAGGTGCAATCATCTGCCTGATTTTAATTTCTATAGCTTTTTATCTTTTTGTTTATATCAACGATAATTTTAGGAGCGAATTAAAAAATTTAACATAATCTTTGAAATCTTTCGTTTAGACTACCAAAATATGTGCTTTAAGTATCTTTTCTTCTGAGATTTATATTAAAAAATACTGCTGTGATAAAACAAAATTCTTTCGTTGCATTACTTTTAGCATTTTTAGCTATTTCTGATTTTAGTGTTTTTGCTCAACAAAATATAGTTAAGCTCTCTCTTGAGGATGCTATCGTATTTGCTGTAAGGCAATCGCCTGAGGCAATGATGGCTCGCCATCGCTATCGAAACAGTTATTGGCAGTTTCGAACACATAAAGCAGGATTTATGCCTATGCTTAACCTCGATGCTACGATACCTGAACTTAACCGTTCAATTGACCGGATCACACAGCCTGACGGAAGCGAAGCCTTTCGTGAAAGACGGTATCTCAGTTCAAGTATGAACCTTTCACTTGCCAAAAACATTGGGTTCTCAGGTGGTCAGATATTTTTAAATACAAATCTGCAACGTATTGACCTGTTTGCCGATTCTACAATAACTTCATATTTATCCACTCCGCTGAACATCGGATTTCGTCAGCCTTTGTTTGCATATAATCAGTTTCGCTGGAGCCGTAAAACAGAACCGCTGAGATTTAATGAAGCTCAGCGCCGTTATGTGGAAGACCTGGAAGCTACTGCTATCACTACCATTAATTATTTTTTCGATCTACTGATGGCTCAAATCCAGAACCAGATTCAGAAGCTGAACACGGCAAACAACGATACTCTTTTTCAGATAGCACAGGGAAGGTTCAATATGGGAACTATTGCCGAAAATGAATTATTGCAAACCGAACTGAATCTGCTGAATTCCCGTGCTAATCTTGAAAATTCGCAATTAGACCTTGAAACCAAGGAGTTCAACCTTAAATCCTATCTTCGCCTTCCTGAGGAAATTAAAATTGAACTTTTACCTCCTTACGAAACTTCAGCCCTTATTATTGAGCCTGAGCAGGCTATAAATCAGGCACGTAACAACAGAGCTTCAGCGCTTGGCTTTGAGCGCCGCCTCATTGAAGCCGAAAGTGAACTCAGCAAGGCCAGACTGGACAGCCGGTTCAATGCCAATCTTTATGCAGTATATGGTTTGACCCAAAGTGCTGAAGAGCTTAAGAATGCTTATCTTAACCCACAGGATCAGCAAAGGTTAACAATTGGTGTTCAGGTTCCTATACTTGACTGGGGGCTTTCAAAAGGGAAAATTAAAATGGCTGAATCGAGCAGAGAGCTTGTAAAAACATCAGTTGAGCAGGAACAGATTGATTTTGACCAGGAAGTAAATCTGAAGGTCAAGCAGTTCAACATGCAGCAAAATCAGCTTATGATAGCCGCCCGCAGCGATACCGTTGCACTTAAGCGTTATGAGGTAACAAAACAGCGCTACCTGATAGGTAAGATAGGGATAATAGAATTAAACATGGCACAGACTGAGAAAGATAATGCCGCACTTGGCTATATTTCAGCATTACACAGCTACTGGCGGAATTATTATGAACTCAGACGCCTCACTCATTTTGATTTCCTGAGTAACCGGCAACTGGAGTTTGACGAAGAAAAATACGAATAATACCGATTGGAAAAATATAACAGACCAACTTTCAAGAACTAAGGTTTTTGAAAAGCCGATCTTTGCATGCATTATTCTATTTCTACCTCAATCCATTTACTTCTGTCGGGTGGGGCAGGTGGTTTTATTTTCTTCACCGGATTAGCTTCCAGTTCTTTCAACAGCACTTCCACCGCTTTTTCAATTCCGGGATCAATTCCTGCTGCCAGTTTTTCAGGGCGGTCAACAACTTCGATGTCAGGATAAACGCCAATACCTTCGATTATCCATTGTTCATTTTCATCAAAGATGCCAAATCTCGGGACCGAGATATATCCGCCATCCACCAGGCGGGCATTTCCTGAAATCCCGATCAATCCTCCCCAGGTTCGGGTTCCAATGAGCTTACCTTGTCCTGTTTTCTTAAAATAATATGGCAGTGCATCTCCTCCCGATGAAGAATAACCATTTATCAGCATCACTTTAGGTCCATCATGTGCTACGGCAGAAGCTTTACTGGGCAATAACCCATCGCGGTGCCAGTAGTTGAGAGTACGCCTGTCGAGCAGGTCAATCAGGCGGTCAGGAATATATCCCCCGCCATTATAACGATCGTCAATTATCAGGGCTTCTTTGTTATGGAAAGCATACATGCCTCGGTAAAGCTCGCGGTTACCTTCTTGTGCAGTATTTGGAACATGGATGTAGCCAATACGTCCACCTGAGAGCTTATCAACCATTTCACGCCGTTCAATCACCCAGTTATAATATTTCAATTCCTGTTCGCTGCTAAGGGTGGTAATTGTAGATATTTGTGCGCCATCAGTCAGTGGCTTTGAATTTACAGCAATTTCAACCCTTTGTCCTGCCAGATTTTCAAGGAACATGTAAGGATTATCTTTTGTGCTTATCTCTTTTCCGTTGATACTGATCAGATAATCACCTTCTTTCACATTAACTCCGGCTTCGGTAAGAGGTGATCGGCGCGCAGGATTCCAGTTTTCGCCGGCATATATTTTTGTGATCCGGTAACGTTTGGCGTTTTCGTCAGCTTCGAGTTCGGCTCCTAACAATCCGTTGTCAATACGTTTTACGCGAGGAAAATCGCCCCAGTCGCCATAAGCATGTCCTGCATTGGTTTCTGAGATTATTTCGTTAATTATATAATCCAGATCAAAACGATGTCCTACATAAGGAAGCAGAGCGCCATAATTTTGCTTAAGTCCTTCCCAGTCAACGCCATGCATATTGTTGACATAGAAATAATCGCGAAAAATTCTCCAGCCGTCACGGTATATCTGATCCCATTCCTTGCGCGGATCAATTTTCATATCCATCTGATCAAGATTGAGTTTGCCGGCACCCGCTTTTTGGTTTGGAGCTACTTTTGCAATACCATAGCTGTCGCCTGAGCGGTACATAAACTGTTTGCCATCGGCTGTAGGTTCTGCCCAGAAAACCCTGTCCATTATTTCTTCGGCTTTCCTGTCGCCGGCATTATAGCGCATAAGTTTTCCATCGCTGATATATAATAAACCCCCATCAGCAGGACCGATCAGACGATAATTGCCGGCAGGCAGTGGAAAAGCTTCAATTCTGTTGTTTATACCTGTGAAATCAATTTTTACTTTTGGTTTTTCCTCACTTTTTGCCGGTTCATCTTTTGTTTTTGGCTTCGAACCTTTAGCCGGCTCCTCAGTTTTTTTGTCCTCGTTTACCGGTTCGGTATCAGTTTTATCTGTAAATAATTTTGAACCGTCATTCATCAGTGCTACAGCATAAATTTTCGCGGCTTTGGTGTAGAGGTAATCAAATTCAAAGCTTGAGAAAGTCAGATTGAAATCACGGTTTGAAACAAAAAACAGGAATTTGCCACATTTCCCGAATACAGGCATGCGGTCGCTGAAATCATCGTTAGTGAGTTGTGTAGCCGTTGCCGTTGGAATATGATAAACCCACACTGCTGATAGTCCGTTTTCCGATTCTTTGTCGTAGGTGATCCATTCGCTGTCGGGCGAGAAGCTAAAAGACCGGATCTCATTAAATGTAGCATGATCTACTTCGGTTTGTTTTCCGCTTTCCACGTCAATTAACCAAAGTTTTAGGGTGCGGTCGCTGTAGGCAAGATAGCGGCTGTCGGGTGACCATTCAGGTTCGTATTTCCATGCTGAAGAATTAAAGGTAAGCTGACGAGGTTTGGCATCACGCTTGTTTTCAAGCAGATAAATTTCGTATTCGCCACTGGCATCAGAGTAATATGAAATGTATTTCCCGTTAGGAGACCATGAAGGATAAATTTCACGAATGCCCTGAGTTTCGGTAAGGTTCTCAATAACGCCGTTTTCGGCAGGAACCGAGAAAATATCACCTCTGGCATCGAACAAGGCACGCAGGCCTGACGGAGAAACCGAGAAACTATGAATATCGTCTTTTACATTTTTAAAGTATGAAGCCAGATTAGGATTGTCGAAATTTATGTTTACTCTGATTTTTTCGGTTTTTTCGGTCGAAAGATCCAAAACATACAGATAGCCACCGTTTTCATAAACAATTTTTCCATTTTTCCCCGATGGCCACATCACATCAAATTCTTTGTGAAAGGTCAGTTGCTTTATTTCTTTGGTTTGAGTGTCATAGCGATAAATATTCAGTCTCAGATCGCGGTCGGAGGTAAAATAAATATTTTTTCCAAACCATACAGGCCATTGGTCGCTTCCGGCAAAATCAGTAATTTGTTCTGAAGTATTTTTTTCCAGATCATAAATCCATAAATCGGTGGCGCGACCTCCTTTATAGCGTTTCCAGGTACGAAATTCACGATCAACAGGTGTGAAACAGATCTTTTTTGTATCCGGCGACAATGCTGCAAAGCCACCATTTACTATCTGAAGTGGTTTTTCAAGTCCGCCATCCAGATTTACAAGAAAATATTTGCCTTGTCTTTCGCCAAAAGTAGTCCGGTTGGCTCGTATAAGTATTTGTTTGCTATCGGGTGTCCATTCCAGAACTACATTATCAAAACCACCACGCGGAGGCATCATACCTATTGAATTGTAATAGGTAAGTTGCTTTGCCTGACCACCTTTTGAGGGCATGACCCATATCTGACGGCTTCCGGAATATTCAGCCGAAAAGGCTATCCATTTACCATCAGGCGAGATTTTTGGTAAAAGTTCCAGCCCTTCATGTGAAGTAAGCCGGCGGGCATCGCCACCACTGGCATTAACAGTCCATATATCGCCTGCATATACAAAAGTTATCAGGTTCTGGCTGATGTCAGGAAAACGCATCAGACGGGCTTCATCCTGCGCTTTAACATAAGTAGTCATACTGATCAGGAGTATGACAGCAAAGAGTTTTGAGGTTAGTTTATTCATGATTAAGTATGTTTTGATTAGCGCCTGCAAGGTACGGAGAATTTGATGAACACGGGTATTTGCAAACCAATAAAAAATAATGCAAACAAAGCCGGATGCTAAACAAAGAACCCAATTTTATAGGAGTTTGGAATGCTCAAATTTCATAAAGTATTAAAAGGTTAGGACCATTTGACATGTCAAGCCATTAGTTTATAATGCTTTTTTAGAATGATTATAAATTACAGTTAATTATAATCTTTTTAACGCAACTTTTTGGTTTTAGCTACTTTATGTCGTATTTTTACAGGCACAAAACCATGAATTATATTGCTGAAAACATATACCGTTTATTACCTGAAAATTTTTAATCCTATGAAAAAGCCAATTCTTACCATTGTTTTTATGTTTGCAGCGTTGTTTTGTTTAGCACAAAACAACGCTATAGTTGTAACGTCTGTTCAGCAGCGCGGCGATGGAAGCGGGCTTGTGGATGTATATTATAATTTAAACGGCACTGCCGGTAATCTATACAGCATTGTTGATATTAGAGTAAGCTTTAATGGTGGCACCACATACGAACCCATACCACCATTATGCATTAGCGGTAAAATTTCTGGTTTAACTCCAGGTAATAATAAGCATTTTGTTTGGGATGGTATTCGTAGTTTTCCGAATAAATACAGCCTGGAGGCAAAACTAAAACTAACTGCAATAGATTTAGTAAGTATTGAAATACCATGCCCAAACATGCCTACATACACTGATCCGCGTGATGGACGTACGTACAATACCGTGCAAGTTGGAAGCCGGTGCTGGATGAAGGAAAACCTGAATTATAACGTTACCGGTAGCTATTGTTATGGAAATGACCCTTTAAACTGTGCAGCTTACGGCAGGTTATATACATGGTCTGCAGCACTTACTGTCTGTCCAAGCGGATGGCATCTCCCAAGTTATGCTGAATGGGAGCAACTGGTTAATTATGTGGTTACATATGGTTTCCCTAACAGCGATATACCCAATGGTACCGGCAATGCTCTTAAGTCCTGCCGTCAGGTAAACTCGCCTTTGGGTGGAGATTGTGCCACATCTGAACATCCGCGATGGAGTTCAAATAATACTCATCATGGTTTTGATGAGTTTGGCTTTTCGGCGCTTCCTGGCGGCAACCGTAATCTCTATGGAAATTTCGCCTACATTGGGGGCACCGGTTTCTGGTGGAGTTCTAATGAGTACTCATCAGCGAGCGCCTGGTACCGGAATATGAACTACTATAACGGCTGCGTGTTCCGCTTCAACGACTACAAGACTTACGGTTGTAGCGTAAGGTGCCTGAGGGATTAGATTATTTGGTTATTTGAAAAATTTGATTATTTGGGGGTACAGGGGGCAAGCCCCCTGTTAAAAATAAAAAATAGAAAATGAGAATTTCTGATATTTTGATTAAAGAAAACAATAATAGCGGACAAATAATCTTGCACAAGGAAGGTTTGTTCTGGAGAGCTTATGAGAAATCGGCTTATTTGTTTTCAATCAATATAAGAAAATATAAGATAATCAGGAAGTATTTCAAAGGTATCGCAAAAGATGTCGTTTTTCTTGGTTTTCCGCACATTGCAAAAGAAGATGTTCTAAACGATATTAATATACAGGATATCCAATCGGACGAAAAACAAATAATCATTACAGGCTATCAGTTTGATATAATTGGCTTTAAGGAATGGAAGCAATCTGTTGATCTGAAAGTAACTACTATTCAAGATAAACTTTTAGTCTCAGAGCCGCAAATAAGCTATACTACTAATGAGCACTATAAGCCAAATAATCCACTATTGGATTTGATTCAGAAATTCCCGGTTGCGTTAAAAACTCCATTTGAGTGTCAGCAATTCATCATTGAAATTCAAAATCAAATTAATGGCAGCATATAACGATTTACCGGTGTACAAAGCAGCGTATGATTTACTGTTGCAATTATTTGCACTCACACATAACCTGGGTCGTGAGTACAAATATACACTTGGAGAAAAACTTAAGGATGAGGTAACTAATTTATTGACTGACATTTACAAAGCTAACCGTGTATGGGAAAAACCGGATATTATTGAACAGGCACGGGAAAAGCTTGAGGTTATAAGGCTATATATAAGGATACTTAGAGATACTCACCAAATTGGACAAAAGAAACAGATATTTATAAATGAAAAAATAGAAATCGTGTCGCGGCAATTGGCCGGTTGGCACAAATCAGTAAAAAAATCAAGTACATAAGCCGGAGTTGCTTATTGCCGGGTGGCATAGGCAAGCGTGCATTTTTAAATCCGGCAGCCCGCTTGCATTGTAAATACCGGTTAAAAATACAGATACCGGTTTTTGCAAGCTATAAAAGATTGCAAGGTTTTTTGTTTTGCACCAAACCATGCAACAATGCAAGAGGCTGCATTTATTGGCGCTTCCTGGCGGCAACCGTAATAACAATGGAAATTTCAACAACATTGGGAACAACGGTAACTGGTGGAGTTCTAATGAGAACTCATCAACGAACGCCTGGAACCGGAATATGAACTACAATAACGGCAACGTGAACCGCAACAACAACAACAAGACAAACGGTTATAGCGTAAGGTGCCTGAGGGACTTAAATTGTACTAATTTTAAGCGCTAATGGATGGGGCAATAGCCCCTCCTGAAGGCGCAAGGATGATATAAAATATAAAATAGCAAATATAAAATAGCAAATGGAATAATTATTAAAAAAAGTGTAATGGGTAATAGCAGTTTTGAAATCAGGACGAAAATTTCTGAGCGGTTGTTGGAGTTTGCTGTTAGAATAATGAAACTGGAGAGCAGGCTTTGCAAATCATATTCGGGAAAGCATATTTACGGGCAATTGTTCCGCTCGGGTACATCAACGGGTGCAAATTATGAAGAATCAGTGGGAGCGGAATCAAGAGCAGATTTCATTCATAAAAGCCAAATCGTACTGAAGGAGATGCGGGAATCAAATTATTGGTTAAGACTGATTGACAGGTCAGACATGATTACAGTAGGCGATAATGATTTAGAATTTCTTCTGTCTGAGAGTATAGAATTGATAAAGATCTTCAGTAGCTCTCTCATCACCGCCAAAAAGAACAAAAAATGAAAAAAACATCCTATATTTTCTATCATCTATTTTCTATCATCTATTTTCTATAAATTAAAAAACCACATGCCAAAATGCAACAATTATTACACGAAATTAAACCTAATATTCAGTCTTCCCGGGTTTTGTATGATTTGTTTACGGCTTATTACTTAGCCCGAAAAAATAAACGTAACACAATCAATGCATTACGGTTTGAGAAACATTATGAACACGAGCTTTTCCGGCTGCATGAAGAAATCATGGCATATCAGTACAATCCAAAACCAAGTATCTGTTTTGTGGTTAACAAACCTGTTAAGCGTGAGATTTTTGCAGCTGATTTCCGCGACCGTGTAGTTCATCATTTGCTTTACAATTACCTGTCGCCTATTTTTGAAAAACGCTTTATCCACGATAGCTACAGTTGTCGTAAAGGCAAAGGTACACACTATGGTATTAGCCGCATTGACCATTTTATCCGTTCCTGCTCCGAAAATTATAAGAAGGATTGCTACATACTGAAGCTCGATATCAAAGGATATTTTATGACTATTGACAGAAGTTTGATATACAGTAAAGTAAGAAGTGTTCTTTTAGAGCAATCAGACTTTCTTGAATTTGACCTTAACCTTGTGCTTTTTTTGCTTGATAAAGTGATTTTTAACGATCCAACTGAAAAATGCATTATTAAAGGACATAAAGGAGACTGGAACGGACTGCCGTTATTAAAAAGTCTGTTCCACGTACCAACAGGCAAAGGTTTACCAATTGGCAACCTTACTTCTCAACTATTTGGTAATATATATTTGAATGATTTCGATCATTACGTGAAAAGAGATTTAGGCATCAGATATTACGGCCGATATGTGGATGATTTTGTGTTGATCCACCATGATAAGCATTATCTTGGCCGGTGTAAAACCTATATCAAAGATTACCTTAAAAATAAGCTTTTGCTCGATCTGCATCCTGATAAAATTTATTTTCAGACATTCAGTAAAGGAGTAAGATACCTTGGGGCAGTTATTCTTCCTCACCGTATCTATTTATCCAATCGCATCAAGAGCAATTTTTACGGATCTATTAAAAAATATAACACAGTGGCAAAAGACCACAAACCCTGTATTGAAGAAAGAAAATCATTTTTAAGTTCTATGAATTCTTACCTTGGCATTGCCAAACACTATAAAACATACAAATTGAGAAAGCGCATGTTGTTCAGATATTTGTCTGGCTGGTGGTGGAATCATGCTTATCTCAACGGCACTTATGCAAAGTTTGTTTTAAAGCATAATTAAAATATAATCACATCAAAAAAAATAACAATATGAAATCAAAAATTTACACAACTGTAATGCTGCTGTTCACGCTGCTTACAGTTTCGGGATTGAAAGCCCAAACGATAGTAGGCTATTCCGGTTTGTTTACATTCGATACAAGAAATACTAAATTAACAGGAATAGTTAGTGAAGCTGGTAGCGGAGTTCCAATACAGGGAGCCAATGTTGTTTTTACCGGTGCAAGTCAAACTTTTTCTACTGTTAGTCTCTCAAATGGCGCTTACAGTATTTTGGGAGTACCCAGAGGTAATTATCAATTGTCAGTTATAAAGCCCGGATATCAGTCTTACAATCAGAATGTATTGATTAGTGGTTCTCCTGCTCAAACTCTGAATGTGAGTTTGTTTCCAGGAGACAATAATTATGTTGAGATCAATTCAATGCTTTGCGCATATGCCGATAATATTATTGAAAATCCACCCAATGTATTTACACTGACAGGAAATGTACACATTAATAATATTTTGAATTTCAACGGTACTCTTACCATTGATAAACGACCTATTCTGGCAAATACTGTTGTTAAGGGTAGTTGCGGTATTTATACAACAAATATTGGTGCGTATCCTGTTTATTGGATAAAACAGAATGATATTCATTTCCAGTACTATGCAAGCGAAAACAGCTTAATACCATTGTCATTTGATTACATATTGGATGGTACATTCATGATAGGTGGATTTAAAGTAACGTTGGGAGAATTGATCATTGACCCTGAATATGATTATGTAAAAGTTAAGAGTATAGCCAAAATGCCTTTCCCTATTGATAAGGTTATTGATGCACTCATGAATAAGTATGAAGTTAACTTGCCCTTTTTTGTTAAGGAAATGTCAGGTAGTCGCATTTTGTCAAAGACAAAGGGAGTTAAAACAGAAGTTGATATAAAAGATATAAGTATTGACCTTGGAATTATTGCAGTTGAAGATCTTTATCTTAATTTTAATATGAATACCCAGACCTATGGAGGGGGCATGAAGCTGAAAATTCCAGGTAATATTAAAGGTAGCAGTAAAGAATTAGATTCAATCATGCTCAACAATGAATTTTCATCTTTTCAGATAGAACTTAGGGACGACGAAGGTCAATTTATTGATAATATGGCTTTTAATGAATTTTATGAACTCTATCGTTCAGGTGGCTCTAAATTGCTGAGTGTAGGTGCAGAAATAGAATTTATACAAGGTGCAATTAATAAGATTATTGTTTCTATTGGCACAAAAGTTCCTTTAGGAGCATCAGGTTTATATTTAACTAAAATCAGTGGTGGGCTTGAAGATCTTGCTACCAGTCAATGGAAAATTATCGCAAACGTTAATATTGAATTGTTTCCAAAAGTTCCGGTTTTAGGTTCACCGGTTAAGTTAAGTGAATTTGGTGTTAAGATACAACCCTGGGAAACCTTCAGAGGTAGTGGTAAATTTAAAGTTTTTGACCAAACGGTTTCTAATGGTTATATAGAATATAATCGCAGTTTAAGACAGCTTTCTGCTGAATGTAACCTTGATTTAATAGGGCTGTTGACTGGTAAATTTAATATGAACCTATCTGGTAAAGGGATTGACGGATCTGGATTATTAACCATTCAAACGCCTTCTGATCTTCCATGGCCTTTTAACTGGGCGCAAAATATTAGAATTGGTTCGGAGCAAGTCAGTCTAAATAATCAATATTTCACTAGCGAAATTAATTTTCCCTGGATTAAGCTTGCTGAAAAGGTTGAGTATGGTAAACAGGGCTTTCCGTGGTTTCATTATTATTTAGGAAAAAATCTGGAAAGTCTTCATCAAATATGGAAGGGACAAAGAGGGGGAAAGAATGCAATCAGTTTCATGATTCCTGAAAATACAGGTCAAATGCTTGTTGTGGCTGCGGATACTATTAATCCAACGCTATTTGATTTTTCTTTGCAAAATCCATCAGGTCAAATATTTGATTTTAACAATGCACACCATTATGAAGTGAACAGTGAAACCCAGCAAACCCTATTATCATTACTGAAACCAATGGAAGGTGAATGGCTTTTTTTAACTACCTATGAAGGTGATATTGCACTTGACATTACACGTTTGAATCAAGAATCAACTCTTTTGGCATCACAGCCTCTGGAACGAGGGACAAGATCAAATGTAATATCACTTAGTTTTACTGATTATGCTGATACCCTGAGTGTGCAGGTTTTTTATAATACAAACCAACGATATTTTAATGGAAAATTCATTGATGAGTTCACAATAGTGAACAATGGAAATCTTGAATTTGTCTGGCAAAATCAGGATGTTCCAAACGGTGAGTACTATATTTATTGTCGTATTGATGATGGTTACAATGCCCCGGTTTATCAGTTTGCACCGGGCTCAATATGGGTTGAAAATGAACCAGAAATTGAAACACCTCAAAATTTTGTGGTGCTTCAGGATGATACAACCTTTTTAGCAAAATGGGATGCTCCTGAAAACGATGATATTATAGCTACCATAGTGTATTATAAAAATATATCAACAGGCAGGATTGATGATGAAACCGTTTCTAACAGCCTTTCTTTAACCATAACTGATCTTATCCCGGGTCAGGAATACCAGTTGTGAGCATCATTCATAAATAAAAATGGAGCATACAGTCAGTCAGGCAATGTAGTTAATATGATATTTAGAAGTTCTAACCGTAACAATCCGCCATATTTTACCCTTGATCCTGAAACTCCTTTTATATTTGTTGAAGGTATGCAATCACAATATTTATTAACAGCCAATGATGCCGATGGTGATTTGTTAACTTTTTATTTGTTGAATGATACTCTAGGTATTACACTTAATAACGATCTTTTAAATTGGATGCCATCAGAAGGCCAAAGAGGCGTATATAATTTGATTATAATAGTTTCTGATGGCTCGGATAGTGATACAACCCGACAACAACTTATTGTTTATACTCAACAGCAGGTAAGCGTTGATATTTCCTTTAGTTCAATTAATCTTTACGAAAAAGACAATATGTTCGTGAAGATAAGGAATTATTTCTCTGAAGATTTTAACCAGCAGATAACATTAAGAAATACACGTACACAGGAATTAGTTAATATTGATACCCGGCGTGTAAATGATTTTGAATATATTGGTCAGTTCAGCCTGTCGTTTATAAACCGCAGTGAATTATCAGTTGCAGATGGAGATACAATAGAAGCAAAATATGTTTATCAGGATGAGGAATATTATGCACATGCCTTTTATAGTACTTCGTCACAGCCAACTGATATAACTCCTCCAGGTACAATAAGTGACCTTACTGCTGAAAGGTTTGAAAATAACCGTGTGAAATTGAAATGGACTGCAACAGGGAATGATGGCGATATTGGTAAAGCCTTCCGGTATGATATTCGCTATGCTTACGAACCAATTAATAATGAGGATATTTATTTTACAGCTTACCGCATTCAAAACTTTCCTTACCCGTCAATGGCATACGAACAGGACTCGCTTATCATTAATTTTGCTAACCTTGAGGATGTTACACTACATGAAAATATTTTCTTCTCTATCAAAGCTGAGGATGAAATGCAAAACAGAGGTGGTTTAAGTAATAGCCCGGGTGCAAGTTGTCTTGTTGATCCTGAAAATGTTTTTGCAAGCATTGAAAATGTTTACAACATTGTTGTTAGCTGGGACGGTCCTTTGCCAGATGCACTCAACAACGAATTACAGCATTATAATTTATTTAGGAAGTTTAATGATGGGGAAATGTCATTAATGGAAACCGAATTAACAAAAACTTCTTTTGAAGATAATTTAAAGATCATGCCTGATGGCGATTATCAATATGCAGTTCAGGCTGTTTATTCAGCCGGAGTTAGCGACACTATATACTCTAACCCTGTTCCTCTTGAGCGTTTTGTAAATGTAAATATCCTGCTTAGTTTGCAGGGGAAAACCGATTATCAGGGTATTGATTTTGAAATGATTGGGCTGGATACAATATACAATCAGCAATTTTCACGTACTACAAACCTAACCGGGCTTATTATGCTCAACGATGTGTTTTTTGGCAAATATGCTATTACTGCTTCAAGGGATGGTTTTGTAACTTTGATTGATACTATTACAATTAGTAAAAACAATAAATCATTCAATCTGGAACTTAACCGTTTAATACAGCCTGATTTATTTATTGAAAACCTCAATATTACAGGTGGTGCTGATACCTGCTTTGAGGCATTGCAAACAATAGTTGTTACTGACCTTACTGTTGAACCTGGCAGTATTTTGAATCTTGCAGCAGGTAAAATGATAAATATTCAGGCGCAAAGTTATATTGAAAGTGGAGCACAATTCTGGGCTTTCATTGATACTACAGGACAATTCTGTTCTATTAGCAAAAGTTTAATTGCAGCTTTTAATATTGAAAATGAGAGAATAGGATATAATCAATATTTATCAAAGGAACGATCTTTCTTCTCCCTCTTCCCCAACCCCACAGCAGGTACTTTTACTCTGCAATTAAACGATGCAGAGGAAACAACAGAAATAACGGTTGATATCTACTCTCTCCTCGGTGAGCTTATAGTTCAGACTCAGCTTGCAGGTAAGCAACAATATGAGTTTGATTTGAGAGGCAAACCTGATGGGGTTTATCTGATAAGAGTTTTGAGAGGAAAAGAAGTGGGAGTTGACAAGCTGATAAAACAGTAACAGGATTTAAGAAACCCGTATCAACAAAAAAGGCTGCCTTATTATCGGCAGCCTTTTTTATCGTATTATTTTTTGAACAGCTTCGACCATTCGTATTTCTTACGTTTTCTCCAGTCGCCTTTATGATACAGATAACTTACAATTAAGGGCAGCACTGAAGTAGCTTCGGCATAAACCATTTGCTCGTGTACGGTATCAACCTTACCCCACGATGAAGCTTCTTTCAGCGTAGAGCTTGAGCAGGCGCCATCGCGGGCATCAGCAACGGTGATCTGAATGGCATATTTATGCATTGGCACATTCTTTCCAAGAACTTCAGCACATATAACTATATCCTGAGTGAAATTTTTAGGAACACCACCTCCAATCATAAACAATCCTGTAGTGGAAGCAGCCATCTTTATTTTTGTGAGTTCCAGAAAATCGGCAACTGAATCAATGCTCAGGTGCTTGTCAGGGTTTTCCCATTGATGTCTTACCAGTCCGAAACCGGCGCTGCTGTCAGAAAAAGCGGGACAGAATATTGGCACATTATGTTCGTAAGCAACCTGGATCAACGAATCTTTTTTAACAGCTTTGTCGGGATTGTTCACCAGCCATTTTCCCATTTCATGAATGAATTCACGTGATGAATATGGTCTGCGTTCAAGCTGATCAGCAATTTCATACACAGTGTTATCGCACATTTGCAGTTGTTCTTCGTCAATCAGGGTGTCATAAATACGGTCAATATAGAGGTCGCGCAACATTTTATCATCCATATCAGACCTGCCTTTATAATGCTTAAATCCCAGGGCTTCAAAAAAGTCCATATCAATTATGCTGGCACCGGTAGCTACCACAGCGTCAATCATATTGCTTTTTATCATATCCACATAAATCTGCATACATCCTCCGGCACTGGTACTTCCTGCCATAGTAAGGATAATTGAGCAATCCTTATCATTGATCATCAGATCAAAAATATCGGTAGCATTAGCAGTATCACGCGATGTAAACGACATATCGCGCATGGCATTGATCAGTTGGGTTGAATCAAAGCTTTTTATATCAATATGCTTTATTTCATCCTTCAGCAAATCAGATTTTTTCATTTTTCTATTTAGTTTTATTTAATGAATAATTACTTTCCTTGTTTTGGGATCTGGTCAATAAATGAGTATGTCAGCAATTTATAAATAAGTTTTGCTGCCAGAAAATCCGAAGCTTTTGAAGCAGGATTCGGGCATAACTCCACAACATCGAATCCGACAATTTTTGATCTTTCGCTTATTCTCCTTAGTATTTCAATGGCTTCGAACCAGTGTAATCCTCCCGGTTCAGGGGTTCCGGTTGATGGCATTATTGAAGGATCAAGTGCATCAAGGTCGAAAGTGATATAAACATTGTTGCTAAGCACGCTAAGCATATCGTATTTCCATGTTTCTCCCTGATTTATATCTCTGGCATAAAAGATCCGCCCGGGTTCAGTTACAAAACTTTCTTCCACGCTCATACTCCGAATGCCAATCTGAACGGTAGGTGCAAATTCCCGTGCTCTTGCCATTACACAGGCATGATTATATTTTGAACCAAGATATTCGTCCCGCAAATCGGCATGAGCATCAATCTGGATTATGGTCAGGTCGGTGAATTTTTCGGCATGAGCCTGAATAGCACCAATGCTTATTGAATGTTCTCCACCAATGGTAACTACAAATTTATTCCTGCCCAGCAGCTTTTTAACTTCCTTATAAACTGCTTTGGTCATATCTTCCGGACTTTTATTTTCCAAAACCGGATCGGCAGTATGTATGCCGAGAAGATGTATTTCGCTATCGGTTTCAATATCATAAATTTCCATATTTCCGGAAGCCTCAATAATAGCCTGAGGTCCTTTGTCAGCACCTTTTATCCATGTACTTGTGCCATCGTAAGGCACGGGCAGGACAACAATCTTTGATGATCCCAGTGTTGAATATTGTTCAGGTAAATCTCCAAAATTCATGACTTTAAGGTTTTTGGTTAATACTGCGAATTAATATCTGCCATAAGGCAGAATTGCCAAATGAATTGGTAAAATTACAAATATTTCAATTAATACCCTAAAATCTTAAGCATTGACTTGTAGCTTTGCTCTTTACCAAAGAGTTTGGTAAAATATTCTCCTTCTTCGTCCACATCAATAATAATATGTTTGGGAGCCGGAATAAGACAATGCTGAATACCACCATAACCGCCGATAGATTCCTGATAAGCTCCGGTATGGAACAAACCTATATATTGTGTATTTCCGTTTGATATTTTTGGAAGGAATATAGCATTTGCATGTGCTTCTGAATTATAATAATCCTGACTGTCGCAGGTAAGTCCCCCAAGAAAAATACGTTCATATTCTTTATCCCAATTGTTAATAGCCAGAAGTATAAAGCGCTGGTGAGCTGCCCAGGTATCAGGTAAAGTAGTCATAAAGGAGCTATCAATCATATTCCATACCTCACGGTCGTTCTGGCGCTTCTGGTCAATGATTGAATATAATACAGCCCCGCTTTCACCAACTGTATAAGAACCAAACTCAGTAAATATATCAGGTTCAGGTACTTCATTGCGAACACATGCGGTTTTTATCTGCGATACGATCTCTTCAGCCATGTATTCATAGTCATAGTTAAACGATAAGGAATTCTTTATCGGAAAACCTCCTCCAATATTAAGTGATGTGAGTTCGGGGCATATTTTTTTCAGATCACAATATACGTTCACACATTTTTGAAGCTCATTCCAATAATAGGCATTATCGCGGATACCTGTATTAATGAAGAAATGAAGCATTGTTAGTTCAAACTTGGGGTTGTCTTTTATTTTTGCCTCATAAAACGGGATAATATCATTATATCTGACTCCCAGCCTTGAAGTATAAAACTCAAATCTTGGTTCTTCTTCAGAAGCAATTCTGATTCCAAGCTTACATTTTTTAGTCAGTCTTTCTTCATAATGATCAATTTCTCCAAGGTTGTCAATAATTGGAATGGTGTTAACAAAGCCGTTGTCAATGAGATTGATGATATTTTCAATATATTGCGGTCGCTTAAAACCATTACAGATTATATAGTTATCCTTCTCAAATTTCCCTTCTTCATAAAGCTGCTCAATGATATTAATATCAAAAGCCGAAGAGGTTTCGATGTGAGCATCATTTTTCAATACTTCTTCTAAGATAAATGAAAAATGTGAGCTTTTTGTACAAAGACAATAATGATATTCGCCTTCGTAGTCAACCTTTGCCATAGCAACATTGAACAAGCGCCTGGCTTTTTGAATCTGCTTGCTTATCTTTGGCAGATATGTAAGCTTAACAGGTGTTCCATATTGCTTAATGATATCCATCATAGGTATATCATTAAAATACAATTCATCATCAATTACTTTGAATTCCTCAGTCGGAAAATCAAAAGTTTGCTCAATGAGGTCAAAATATTTGTTCTTCATTTTGGGATTGAGTTAAAGTAATTGCTTAATAATTAATTAAACTAATCAACTTGGAATATGAAAATTAAGGTAAACTAACTAACTTAAATGCTACTTGTGGGCATTGATTTGCAAAAGTAATACCATTGTTGGAATAATCAGGTAAAAATATCAAATAAATTAACTAACAATATAGCCAGTCAATTTATTATATTACGACATTAATGATCCTGCCCTGTACAACAATGAATTTTCGAAGGGTTTTGCCTTCAAGCCATTTAGCTGATTCATTAGCTTCAAGCACGGCTTTTTCAATTTCCGGAACCGGCATATCGAGGGGGAGTTCAATCTTAAAACGCATTTTTCCGTTAAATGAAACCGGATATTCAAAAGTGTTTTCAACAAGGTATTTTTCATCATATTCCGGGAAAACAGCATTATAAACACTTTCAGTATGACCCAGCTTATGCCATAATTCTTCAGCCAGATGAGGTGCATAAGGCGAGATGAGGATTACAAGTTCCTGAAGGATAGCTTTTTTATTGCATTTTTGCTCGACAAGGTCATTTACGCAGATCATAAATGAACTCACTGAAGTATTAAACGAAAACCGTTCAATATCTTCGCCAACTTTTTTAATAGTTTTGTGAAGTATCTTCAGTTCCTTTTCAGTGGGTTCTTCCTCACTCACATTATAATTATTGTCATTATCGTGGAATAAGCGCCACAGCTTACGTATAAAGCGAAATACTCCTTCAATGCCGTTGGTATCCCATGGTTTTGACTGTTCCAGCGGACCCAGAAACATTTCATACAGCCGCAGGGTGTCAGCACCATATTTGTCAATCAGATCATCGGGATTGACAACATTGTATTTTGATTTCGACATTTTTTCAACTTCCCATCCGCAGATATACTTACCATTTTCAAGTATGAACTCAGCATCAGCAAATTCTGGTCTCCATTTGCGAAATGCCTCAATATCAAGAATGTCGTTCTCAACAAGGCTTACTTCTACATGCATTGGGATTACTTCGTCATCGTTCTTCAAACCGTGAGAAACAAAAACTTTGGAGTTCTTAAGTTTATAGACAAAGTTTGATCTACCCTGTATCATTCCCTGGTTTATAAGTTTCTGGAAAGGCTCATCCTTGCAGACTAAACCGAGATCGTACAAAAACTTGTTCCAGAATCTGGAATAAATCAAATGCCCTGTTGCATGTTCGGCACCGCCAATGTATAAATCAACATTCTGCCAGTAATCATTGCTTTCTTTTGAGAAATATTCATTGTCATTCCACGGGTCCATATAACGCAGATAATATCCGCTTGATCCTGCAAACCCCGGCATTGTATTGGTTTCCAGCGGATAACCATCTTTGTTCTTCCAGTTTTTGGCACGGGCTAAAGGCGGTTCACCGGTTTCTGTTGGCAGATATGCATCTATTTCAGGAAGCTCAAGAGGTAATGAATCCTCTGACAATGTATATGGGATATCATCTTTGTAGTATATCGGGAAAGGCTCACCCCAGTAGCGTTGGCGGCTGAATATGGCATCATGCAGACGGTAATTTACTGTTCCGTATCCTATACCGTTTTCTTCAATCCTTTCAATTATTTTCCTGATACCTTCTTCAACACTCAAGCCTGTTATAAATCCTGAATTTACAACTACTCCTTCCTTTGCATCATAAGATTCATCCCATGATGCAGGATTTGACGGAGATTCTCCATCGCGGCAAATAACCTGAATAATAGGCAAGTTAAAATGTCGTGCAAACGCAAAATCACGGCTGTCGTGACCCGGAACAGCCATTATAGCTCCGGAACCATAGCCCATAAGTACATAATCGGCAATCCAGACGGGAATTTTTTCCTGATTCAAAGGATTAATGGCATAGGCTCCTGTAAAAACTCCGCTTACCTTTTTTACTTCGGCCATGCGTTCCCTGTCACTACGGTTTTTAGCCCAGTAAACATAATCGTCAACCGCCTGAGTATGTTCGGTTGTTTTAATCTGATCAACAAGTTCATGTTCAGGTGCCATAACCATATAGGTAGCACCAAAAATAGTATCAGGCCGTGTTGTAAAAATATCAATTTCCAGTTTTTCCCCTATATTGCTTTCAACCGGGAAATACATCACTGCTCCTTCTGAGCGGCCTATCCAGTTACGCTGTATCTCCTTCAGGGATTCTGACCAGTCAATTCTATCCAGCCCCTCATTAAGTCGCTGAGCGTAGGCAGTGATGCGTAATTGCCACTGACGCATCATTTTGCGTTCAACCAGATGTCCGCCACGAACGGAATAGCCGTTGCTTACTTCATCATTAGCCAGTACAGTTCCAAGTTCAGGGCACCAGTTTACCATTGTTTCAGCCAGATATGCCAGCCTGTAATTCATCAGGATATGCTGACGCTCTGCTTCAGTCATGTTTAACCAATCGGAAGCTGTAAAAATATTTTTTTCTGATGTTGCAGCCTTTATTTTTGCATTTCCGTTGCGTTCAAACTCAGAAATAAGGGTTTCAATAGGTTCAGCCTTATCGGAATTATTATTGTACCATGAATTAAAAAGCTTAATAAAAGTCCATTGAGTCCATTTATAATATTTAGGATCACATGTTTGTACTTCCCGGCTCCAGTCGTAACTGAACCCGATTCTTTCAAGCTGTTCTTTATAGCGATTTATGTTTTTCTCAGTAGTGATTGCAGGATGTTGCCCTGTTTGAATGGCATATTGTTCGGCAGGCAAACCATAAGCATCAAAACCCATAGGATGCAGCACGTTGAATCCTTTCAGGCGTTTGTACCGCGAATAAATATCAGAAGCAATATAACCAAGTGGATGCCCTACATGCAGCCCTGCGCCTGACGGATATGGAAACATATCAAGAACATAATACTTGGGTTTATTATGGTCAATATCAACCCTGTAGGTTTCTTTTTCCTTCCAGTATTGCTGCCATTTTTTTTCTATCTCATTAAAATTATAGTCCATCTTCCTTGTTGTGATTAAGTAACTGAATAATGCCCCGGAACTCTGGCGGGCGCAAAAATAGAAAAATTAAAGGAAGCAGATACCTGCCCTGTAGTTTATAGGTTGTCATAATAATGATTAAGAATTCAGTTTTCGTTAACTGACGGAACAAGAACAGGCTTACGTTGTAAAATAATTCAGCGGATTTTTTGTTAATCAATAAAACACAGCATAATAAAAGGATAGGTTTGAAAAATAGTTTTCGGGCTAATGACTTTGTTTGAATAAATTGCACTTTTATCAAATGTATTAATTTTGCCGCTACAGTAATTGTAAAAACCAATTAAGATTTATGACTACAGAAGTCGGGAAATTACTGGCATCAATTCAGCAACCTGCTGATCTGAAGCTTCTTGACAAGGAGCGCTTACCTGAATTGTGCAATGAATTAAGGCAGTTTATAATAGATGTTACTTCCTTTAATCCCGGACATTTAGGGGCAAGCCTTGGAGTTGTGGAACTTGCAGTGGCTCTGCATTACGTTTATAATACTCCTTACGACCGCCTTATCTGGGATGTTGGGCATCAGGCTTATGCTCATAAAATACTTACCGGCAGACGCGATTTATTTCATACTAACAGGTCATATAAAGGTATCAGCGGGTTCCCGAGAAGAGAAGAAAGTGAATACGATGCCTTTGGTACCGGACATTCCTCTACTTCTATATCAGCAGCACTTGGAATGGCTCTTGCATCAGGGTTTTTAAAAGAAACTGATCGTAATCATGTTGCTATAATTGGTGATGGTTCAATGACCGCTGGGATGGCTCTGGAAGGGCTTAATAATGCAGGTGTTTCAAAATCGAACCTGCTGGTAATACTTAATGACAATGGAATAGCAATTGACAAAAACGTTGGGGCTATTAAGGAATATCTTACTGATATTGTTACCTCACAAACCTATAATAAGCTAAAGGACAGAGTGTGGCTGATGTTTGGAGGTAAAAGTACATATGGTAAGAACTCACGTGCCATTATCAAACAGGTTGGAAATGCTTTAAAATCAACAATATTCCGGCGCAGCAATTTGTTTGAAGCCTTTAATTTCAGATATTTTGGTCCGGTGGATGGTCATGATGTGATAAGGTTAACGCAGTTACTTAGTGATCTGAAAAATATTCCGGGTCCCAAACTTTTACATGTTATTACCAAAAAAGGCAAAGGTTTTCCATATGCCGAAAAAGATCAGACAACCTATCATGCACCCGGACAGTTTGATCGCAACACAGGTTCGTTGATTTCTAATCAATGCGGAGACACACCTCCAAAATACCAGGATGTTTTTGGCAAAACCATTCTTGAACTTGCCGGTCAGAATGATAAAATTGTAGCAATAACCCCCGCAATGCCAACAGGTTGCTCTCTTACCTATATGATGGAGAAGATGCCTGAAAGAGTTTTTGATGTGGGTATTGCCGAGCAACACGCAGTTACTTTTTCAGCCGGCCTGGCTGCCGGAGGTATGGTTCCCTATTGCAATATTTATTCGAGTTTTATGCAGCGGGCTTACGATCAGGTAATCCACGACGTGGCTTTACAGAAATTGCCTGTTATATTCTGCCTTGATCGGGGAGGTTTGGTTGGCGAAGACGGTGCAACTCATCACGGAGCTTATGATCTGGCTTATTTTAATGCCATTCCCAATATGATCATCTCTTCACCTATTAACGAGGAAGAATTGCGCAATCTGATGTTTACAGCCCAGTCAGTTAAAACCGGACCCTTTGTAATACGCTACCCAAGAGGGAACGGCGTAATGACAGAATGGGAAACACCATTTAAGTATCTGGAAACAGGAAAAGGCAGCATGGTTTCTGATGGCGACGATCTTGCTGTTCTAACCATTGGTCATGTGGGTAATTACATTAAAACCGTTAAAGAGAGACTGATTGGTTCAGGCATTACTGCGGCTCATTACAATATGCGTTTTCTGAAGCCAATTGATGAAAACATTCTGCATCAGGTATTTCATAAATTCAGGAAAGTCATCACCGTAGAGAATGGTACAATAAATGGAGGACTGGGTAGTGCAGTTATTGGGTTTATGACTGATAATAACTATAATGCAACAGTTGTAAGACTTGGAATACCTGATAGATTTATTGAGCATGGCAGTATTGAGGAGTTGCAGCGTGAATGTGGTTTTGATACTGATGGTATTTTAAAAGCTGTTTTTGATTTGTTTCCTGATAAAAAGTAAGTTGCTTATTATATGATATTTATTTCCGGTTTTGTATTTTTATGACCGATGATTAAAAAACACAAGATATTTACAGGTGAATCCGACAATTTCACGATCATAGGGATAGTTTCCCGATTGGTTGATTATAAATTGTGCTTTCATATAAACAATGCCCTTAATATTGGTTTGAAAAGAGGAAGCGATATATCTGTTATGGCAGTAAAAACTCATGAGGTTCAGCATTTCCCGCTGTTCAGATATTACAGTGAGCAATATAAAAACAACTGGATCCTTATCCCAAATAAAAATCTGAATAAAGATATACTTCTTGCTGATCTTCAGCCTGTTGACTATTTTTTCTTTATTGATGAATTTCCGAGCCTTCTGGACATTAAAGACCTGATGAGAACTTTTAAAAATATTCCGGAAGTTGCTCTTGTGCAGCAAATTAAGCCCCAGGCTTCAAAAAGAATTGATCATATATTGCAGGATATTGAAATTTATTTGCTTAGCCAGAATCAGAAAAAAGAGATGTAATAATACTGCAAATGGTTAAACTCATCTAAAATGTTGTGTTTTAGTCAATAAAATTGTTTTAGGAAAGAATCAGGAAAGGATTTATTGTTTGTTAAGCCTGTCATTTTTTCTTGGTTCATATGTAATTCATGTCAATAAAAACATGATTTTGTTAAGCTCCCATTTAATTTTCATTTCTTTCAAAACCCTTGATAATACAGAACATTTTTGTTATTAAATTGTTGAATTATAGCGTATTTCAATTATGCTGAAAGCAATTATTTGTTTGCAGCACGGATTTAATTACTACTTTTGCTAATTAAATTCAATCTAATTAAGTAACTGTATAAACCTCACAGAATGAGTAATAACCAGCAAAACATATTAGACGAAGTTACCAGTCAGGACTACAAATATGGTTTTTACACCGATCTGGAAATGGATATATTTCCAAAAGGATTGAATGAAGATACTATACGGGCCTTGTCGGCAAAGAAGAATGAACCGCCTTTTATGCTTGAGTTCCGGCTAAATGCTTATCGTAAATGGTTAACCATGAAAGAGCCTGATTGGGCACATTTAAAATATCCTCCTATTGATTATCAGGACATTATTTATTATGCCGCTCCAAAAAAGAAACCTGAGCTTGAAAGTCTTGATCAGGTGGATCCTGAGCTTATAGAAACTTTTAACAAACTTGGTATTTCGCTTGATGAACAAAAGCGCCTTACAGGTGTGGCTGTTGATGCTGTAATTGACAGTGTTTCAGTGAAAACAACCTTCACTGAAACTCTTGCAAAACATGGGATTATTTTTTGTTCGTTCAGCGATGCGGTTCAAAACCACCCCGATCTGGTTGAGAAATATTTGGCAACAGTAGTTCCTCCTGATGATAATTATTTTGCTGCATTGAATTCAGCCGTTTTTTCCGATGGTTCATTTTGCTTCATTCCCAAAGGAGTGAGATGTCCGCTTGAGCTATCCACCTATTTTCGTATCAATGCTGCAAATACCGGTCAGTTTGAGCGTACACTCATAATAGCTGAAGAAGGCAGTTATGTTAGTTATATGGAAGGATGCACCGCGCCTTCGCGTTCAGAAAATCAGCTTCATGCAGCAATTGTTGAGATCATTGCAATGAAAGATGCTGAAGTGAAATACTCAACCGTGCAAAACTGGTATCCGGGAAATAAGAATGGAGAGGGCGGAGTGTATAATTTTGTTACCAAACGTGGTATTTGCAAGGGAAATAATTCGAAAATCTCATGGACACAGGTAGAAACCGGTTCGGCAATTACCTGGAAATACCCAAGTGTAATACTCCAGGGTGATAACTCCATCGGAGAGTTCTATTCAGTAGCCGTTACCAATAATCATCAGCAGGCTGATACCGGGACTAAAATGATACATATTGGCAAGAACACAAGAAGCACTATTATCTCAAAAGGTATTTCGGCAGGAAAAAGCAATAATAGCTATCGCGGCTTGGTAAAAGTGATAAAGCGTGCTGTAAATGCAAGGAATTTCACTCAGTGCGATTCGCTTCTGCTGGGCGATAAATGCGGGGCGCATACATTTCCGTATATCCATAATGAAAATTCCTCATCAATAATAGAGCATGAAGCAACTACCTCAAAAATATCAGAAGATCAGTTGTTTTACTGTAAACAAAGAGGTATTGATACTGAAAATGCTATTGCGCTGATTGTAAATGGTTATGCCAAGGAAGTGTTGAAACATTTACCTATGGAATTTGCTGTTGAAGCACAAAAGCTTCTGGCTGTCAGCCTGGAGGGAAGTGTAGGATAAACTGGTGTCTTAAGATTTTTAAAAAGTGAGTTAATAAAAAAGATATGTTGTTCAGGATTAAATTTTAAATTAACTAAAATGCTAAGTATAAGAGACTTAAAAGTATCAATAAAAGGTAAGGAAATTCTCAAGGGAATAAATCTTGAGGTAAAGGCAGGTGAAGTTCATGCTATAATGGGTCCAAACGGAACAGGAAAAAGTACTCTTGCTTCAATTATTGCCGGAAGAGATGTCTTTGAAGTAACCGGAGGTCAGGTTTTATTTGATGGCAAGAATTTGCTTGATCTGCCTGTTGAGCAGCGTGCCTGCGAAGGTATCTTTCTTGGATTCCAGTACCCTGTTGAAATCCCGGGAGTAAGCATCATTAATTTTATGCGTACTGCTATCAACGAACAACGAAAATATAAAGGTCTTGACCCTATTCCTGCTCCTGAATTTTTGGCAAAAATGAATGAAGCAAAAAAAATGCTTGATATTCACAGCAATATGACCAATCGTTCAGTAAATGAAGGATTCTCAGGAGGAGAAAAGAAAAAGAATGAGATTTTTCAGATGGCAATGCTGCAACCACGATTGGCTATGCTTGACGAAACTGATTCGGGTTTGGATATTGATGCACTTCGTGTCGTGGCAACAGGTGTTAACGAACTTCGCAGTAAAGACAATGCTTTCATAGTTATTACACATTATCAGAGGCTGCTCGATTATATCATCCCCGATTTTGTTCATGTACTCTTTGATGGACGTATTGTGAAATCGGGTAATAGAGAACTTGCTCTTGAACTTGAAGAAAAAGGTTACGATTGGATAAGAAAAAATACCTGAAACAAATTGTTGATCACTTGATTTGGCGCTAACCCAGGAAAATCTGATAATATGGATAATATATTGACAGAATATAGTTTTAAGGATAAGATGGTGGAGTTGTTTCACGAGACAATGCGAAAAAACTTCAACAACGATAATCCTTATTTAAAACAATTAAGACAAGAGGCAATACAGGAATTTGAAAAAGTTGATTTTCCGAGCAGTAAGCATGAAAAATGGCGAAATACCAACCTTTCAAAACCGCTTAAACTTGAATATGTACATCATTTTGAACCATTTGAGCAATTTACCGATGTTGGAAAATTGTTTATGTGTGAAGTGCATGAACTTGAATCTCACCTGTTTGCTCAATTAAACGGATGGTTCGTACATCAAAATGGAGGAATCAACCATTTGCCTGGAGGTGTGATAGTAGGAAGCCTTGCAAGTGCATTTGTTCAATTTCCTGAAATCATTGAAAAATATTACGGGAAATATGCTCCATTCCAGAATAACGGATTGGTAGCCCTGAACACAGCATTTGCACAGGATGGATTGTTCGTATATGTGCCGGATAATGTTGTTGTTGATAAGCCGGTGCAAATCATCAATCTGATAAATCTGACGGAAAACTTATTTATTCAGCCCCGAAACTTAATTATCCTTGGCAGGAACAGTAAACTTCAATTGCTATACTGCGACCATTCGCTGCTGCATAAACACAGTCTGATTAATTCAGTAACAGAAGTGTTTATTGACGAAAACGCTGAGTTTGAAAATTATAAACTGCAAAACAAGGACAACGATTCAACCCTCATCACCAATGCCTGGATCACACAAAAAAGTAATAGTAACATGTTAACCAATGTGCTTACACTTAATCCGGGCACTATCCGTAATAATATAAATGTTTTGCTTGACGGCAGGAATTGTAATGCTGAGCTTTACGGGCTTTATCTTCTTGATAAAGAGCAGCATGTTGATAATAATATTCTTGTTGACCATGCAAAACCGGATAATTACAGCAGTCAGCTTTTTAAAGGTATCCTTGATGATCAGGCTACAGGTGTGTTTAACGGATTAGTATTGGTAAGAAAAGATGCACAAAAAACTAATGCTTATCAGAAAAACCAGAATATCCTTTTAACTGATAAAGCTACAATTGATTCAAACCCTCAACTGGAAATTTATGCTGATGACGTAAAATGTAGCCACGGGTCAACAGTAGGGCAGTTGGATAATGAAGCAATGTTTTACATGCGCTCAAGGGGCATATCGGAAGAGGTAGCCCGTATGTCTTTGATGAATGCCTTTGCTTCAGCCATTATTGATAAGATCAGGATAGAACCATTGCGGAACAGGATAAACGAAATGGTGTCAAAACGTCTGAGAGGCGACCTCTCAATTTGTGATCAGTGTATTCTTAATTGCAGGGATGGCAGAAAAATATCTTTTGATATTGACCTTTCAGGTATAAAATAAAAGCTAAATTCAATAACAGCTATGAATATAAAACAGGATATTGAAAAAATCAGAAGCGATTTTCCGATTTTGAGTCGCGAAGTTTATGGTAAACCTTTGGTTTATTTTGATAATGCAGCTACCACACAAAAACCCTCCGTTGTTATTGATGCTTTGACTAAATATTATACTGAGCAAAATTCAAATGTTCACAGGGGAGCGCATCATTTAAGCAATTTAGCATCAGAGGCTTTTGAGCAGGCAAGAATTAAGGTTCAAAAGTTTATAAATGCAAGGAATACCCATGAGATTGTTTTTACCAGCGGCACCACTGAATCGTTAAACCTTGTGGCAGCTTCGTATGGCAAAAAATTTATTGGAAAAGGCGATGAAATTATTGTTTCTGAGCTCGAACACCATTCAAATATTGTTCCCTGGCAGATACTTTGCGAACAAACAGGAGCAGTTCTCAGAGTGATACCTATGCTCGATGACGGGACTCTTGATTTTGAAGCCTACCTTAAACTGCTTAATCCGCGAACCAAAATGGTTTCGGTCACTCATGTAAGCAATTCGCTGGGAACGATTGTTCCTATAAAAAAGATGATTGATGCAGCTCATGAACTAAATATTCCTGTTACAATTGATGGCGCACAGGCTTCGGCTCATATGGTTATTGATGTTCAGGAGCTTGGATGCGATTTTTATTGTTTCTCAGGTCATAAAACCTTTGCTCCAATGGGTATTGGGGTTTTGTACGGCAGGGAAGAATTGCTTGAGGAAATGCCTCCGTTTAAAAGTGGGGGTGAAATGATAAAGATTGTTACTTTCAGCAAAACTGCGTTTAATGACCTGCCTTTTAGGTTCGAAGCCGGCACTCCAAATGTTGGTGGAGCTATCGCACTGGGAAAGGCTCTGGAGTACATTCAGGATATTGGTCTGGATTTTATTGCCGAACGCGAAAAAGCTTTGCTTGACTATCTTAACAAACAATTGTCAACTGTTAAAGAAATCCGTTTTATTGGCACAGCGCCCGAAAAAACCAGTGTTGTTTCATTTCTTATTGATAAAATCCATCCATACGATGCCGGAGCAATTATTGATCGTTTTGGTGTAGCTGTCAGAACCGGAAATCATTGTACACAGCCTATTATGGAACATTTTGATATTCCCGGGACTATTCGGGCATCATTGTCGTTTTATAATACTGAAAAAGAAATTGATGTTTTGATCGGGGCAATAGAAAAAGTAAAGGAAATGTTGTATTAAACTATTGATCGTGAGATTATATAGCCAGAATTTTTTTCCTGGAATTTTATTAGAACACGAAGATATATTTACAATAAAAATCCGATTTTATATTTTAAGAATTTAATCAGAAACAAGAAATTAATATAATATGCTTTCAATTAAAGAGGTTGAAAACCAGGTAATATCAGAATTTGAGATTTATGATGATTGGTTGGATCGTTATAATTATCTGATCGAGATGGGTAAATCGCTGCCGGTTATTGATCCGAAACATAAAACTGATAAAAACCTTATACATGGTTGTCAATCGAGGGTGTGGCTACATGCCGAACACGAAAATGGCAAAATACATTTTACCGCTGATAGTGATGCTGTTATTACCCGCGGAATAATCAGCCTGTTGGTTCGCGTGTTTGATAACCGAACTCCGGATGAGATAATTAATGCCAACCTCGATTTTATTAATACTATAGGGCTTACTCAGCATTTATCGCCAACCCGTTCAAACGGACTGGCTTCAATGATAAAGCAGATAAAAATGTATGCCCTGGCATTTAAAACTAAAGAGTAATTTCCAATGGACAACAAAGAACATATTAAAGCAATTGAAGATCGTATAGTAGAAGAATTACGACAAATTTATGACCCTGAAATCCCGGTAAATATTTATGATCTTGGTCTTATCTATGGCATTGAAGTTTCAGCAAACTATGAAGTGAAGCTAACCATGACCCTTACCACTCCTAATTGCCCTGAAGCTGAGGTTCTTCCGGCTAAAGTAGAACAGGCTCTGAGGTCAATCAAAGGGATAAAAAAGTCTGAGGTTATACTTACTTTCGAACCTCCCTGGGATAAAGATATGATGAGCGAAGTTGCAATGCTGGAGCTGGGATTTTTATAAATTATTCTTAATCCGTTTTCTTATTCAGTAATTCTTTGGTTGACAGCATTCCGCAGGCTGCTTCAATGTCCTGTCCGCGTGATTGCCGTATTGTGGTCATAAAGCCTTTTGATTTCAGTTCATCACGAAACCATTCAATTGTAATATTTTCTGATGATTGAAGAGGCGTGCCCGGTATTGGATGAAATCTCAGCAGATTGATTCTGCATCGGATACCATTGAGAACACGCGCCAGTTCTTTTACATGGCGGGGTGTATCGTTTAATCCCTTGAACATGATATATTCAAATGAAATCCGGCGCTGCCGCGAGAAATCATAACTGCGGATGGTGTCAAGTACTTCGCTGAGTGGATAAACATTCTGGATAGGCATAAGCTTTTTTCTGTCTTCTTCAAACGGAGAATGAAGACTGACAGCAAGATTGCACCGGCTTTTCTCAATAAATGTTTTCATGCCCGGGATAATACCAATTGTTGAAACCGTAATACGTTTCGGACTCATTGCGAAACCATAATCCGAGGTTATTATTTCGAGACTTTTCATGGTTTCATCAAGATTGTCGAGGGGTTCACCCATACCCATGTAAACAATATTGGTTATCAGATCTCGCTCCGGTAAGCTTCGTATCTGATTAAGGATCTCTCCGGCAGTAAGTTGCCCCTGAAATCCCTGTTTGGCAGTCATACAAAAAAAACATCCCATTTTACAACCAACCTGGGTTGAAACGCATAATGTATGACGGTCATCTTCAGGGATATATGCTGTTTCAATATATTTACCCTGTAATGATCGGTACAGATACTTTTTTGTGCCATCAACTGATACCTGTACTTTTATTGGTTCGGTTAAACCTGTAATAAACTGATCTTCCAGCAGTTGGCGAGCTTCTTTTGAAAGGTTGGTCATTTCGTCGAATCTGCTTACATGTTTTTTATAAAACCAGTCAGCAAGCTGTTTTGCAGTAAATGCAGGCAGGTTGAGTTGTTTTACAATTGTTTTTAGTTCGTCGGGCGTTTTCCCGAACAACGCTTGTTTTTGCATAGTTTAAATATTTATTTGCTGATGGTTTTAATAAAGTTTAATATTTTAATTCGTTGTTTTACAGAGTTAGAAATAGATTTCTGCAATAATATTTTCAAACGATATACCTTTTGAGATCAGCAGATCTCTGGTATCAATTACCATTTCGGCGCTGCCACACAAATAATAATTAATATCTGCCGGAAGTGCCGACAACTGCTCGATATAATCGGTAACCCGACCTTTGAAACAATCTTTTGAATTATCTCTGCTACAGCATTTAATGTAGTTTTCTCCAAGTGTTTCTTCAAAATATTTCCGGAAATAAAAATTCTTTGATTCGCCAACCCCGTGAATAAGGTATTTATTAACATACAACCCCGCGTCAGCCATGATTTTGAAAGGAGCCACACCTGTTCCTGCGGCTATCCAGTATGCAGGTCTTTCGTCTGCTACAAAGGTTCCAAAAGGTTTTGACATAAAAATCCTGTCTCCGACTTTAAGTTCTGCAAGTTTTGGAGTAAGAACCCCCTGTGATTTAACATCAAAAAGGAATTCAATCCAGTTTTTAAAATCAGAGCCGGCAATACTGTATATCCGTACAGGAATTGTATCATTTAAAGTAAGTCCAGCCACCTGCCCGGGTTTGAATGGGAAAAGCATAGGAAGCCTTATCAGGTGCCCGTGCGAACCTGTTAATGTATGACTGATGACATGAGTAGGGTAAATATCCACTGCTGTACAGTTATAATCCGAGGGCATTTGCAATCATTTCGGCAATATCAAGGTTTTTAACGTCTTCTTCCCTGTTCTGGTATTTTATTCCATCAGTGAGCATGGTCATACAAAACGGGCAGGCAGTAGCAATTACTGAAGCACCTGTACCGAGAGCTTCTTCAGTACGTTCAGCATAGATTTCCTTGCTTCCCGGCTCAGCTTCCTTGAACATTTGCGCTCCTCCGGCACCACAGCAAAGTGCAAAACTTTTGTTGCGCTGCATTTCAACCCTTTCAGTTTTCATGGAATCAATCACTTTCCGGGGGGCTTCATATTCACCGTTTGCCCTGCCCAGGTAGCATGGATCATGGAAAACAACCCTGCTTCCGTTGAATGTATCAGCCGGTACTTTTAGTTTGCCTTCTTCAATCAAATAATTCAAAAACTGGCTGTGGTGAATTACCTCACCACTCCAGCCCACATCGGGGTATTCGTTTTTAAAAGTATTATAACAATGCGGACAAGTTGTTATGATCTTCTTTATGTCGTAACGTTCAAATGTTTCAACAACCATTGAAGCCTGTAAGTGAAAAAGCATTTCGTTACCTGCCCGGCGTGCCGGGTCACCGTTACAGGTTTCTTCTTTGCCAAGAACTGCATAATCAATACCAAGATGGTTTAATATACGTGTAAAAGCACGCGCCACTTTCTGGTAACGATCGTCAAAAGCTCCGGCACAACCAACCCAGTAAAGATATTCAGGTTGTTTGTTCTGAGCCTGCAGTTCTGACATTATAGGAAGCTTTATATTCATGGATTTGTGTTTTTAATTTTGGGTTATCCTGATGCTGTATGTTCATCAATTGGTTTTTTGCAATGAATAAAAATCACTTTTTATTTAATAAACGTTCCAAAATATTCATCAATTTCTGATCTTAAATGCCACAATTCAATTTTCCACTAATAATGATCTCAGCGCCATTACAATCCTTCAGCCCATAGCAGTCTGTCATCCTGACTGCGCTGCCAGGGAGCTCCATTGTTTTCAATATTGGTAAACATCATGTTTAGTTCAGCAGGAGCAGCAGCTTCTTCCATGAGCAGATAACGCCGCATATCAATAATCAGTGTTGGATGGTTTATGTTTACAGGACATTCCTGAGCGCAGGCATTGCAGGTTGTACATGCCCAAAGCTCCTCTTCAGTTATATAATCGCGTAACAGACTTTTATTGTCAGTGAATTCTTTCCCGTTTTTAACCAAACCAGGTCCTTTTTCTTTCATTCTTGCCCTCAGATCAATAAATATTTTTCGGGGTGAGAGCTTTTTTCCGGTGATATTTGCAGGACAAACCGCAGTACATCGCCCGCACTCAGTACATGCCAGTGAATCCAGATAATTTTTCCAGTTAACATCTTCAATATCTTTCACACCAAATCTGCTAACAACCGGCGATTCAGCTACTGATGCTTCAGGATTAAGCATCAGCCGGACTTCATTCATGACATTCTCCATATTGGGCAGATAACCCAGAGGATCCAGACGGCTAAGAAAAACATTGGGGATAGAAGTAAATACATGGAAATGCTTACTGTAAGGAAGAATATTTGCAAAAATGAAAATCAGAATGATATGAACCCACCAGCTTACCTCGAAAAAGGTGCAGGCGGTATTATTGCTCATTTTGGGAGCAAAATACCCTGCCAGCCATTGACTTACAGGATATACACCTGTAAAATCTTTGCCATGAAGAATAACATACCCGATGTTCATTCCCAGCAACGAGATCATGAGGAATAAAATCATGGTTAACGCAATATAGGCATCAATTGTTGATATCCTTTTAATTTCTCTTCCTTTGAACCGTTTGATATTGTGGAAAACCCTCCTTATTATGAAAACAAGTATGGAAATTAAAACTATGGCTGCAAACACATCACCACTTCCGATAACAACATCGTAAACAGAACCTAAAAATCCCATTATCCTTTCGGTTCCAAAAAGACCGTCAATCACCATTTCGATGCTTCCAAGGGTTATCACAACGAAACCCCAAAATACCAGAGCATGAAAAAGTCCTGCGAAGGGCCATCGGAAAATTTTACTTTGGCCAAATGCAACACGAAGGGTTAAAGCCAGTCGCTTCCCGATATCTTTAACCGGAAAAGCAGGCTGAGTAAGATTGAAGAAACGGGCAAGCCGCCGCATAGTCCATGCAAATGTGCCCAGAGTAATAAGCAGGATGACTAAAAAAACTATTTGTTTTGTCATAGCATGATGATTTTGGAAATCTGCCCGACAAAATAAACAAATAAATAGTTAACAGAGCAATTGTAAGCCTGTGGATTGAAAATAATCTTTGCTATCTTTATTTCAGTGGCCGCTTATTTCTGCCAGAGTATATTTTTCTTTGACTTTCACTCCCTTTGCAGTGCTTTCCAGAGTACAGCATTCAGTATAAAAATCGTGTTCGAAAAACAGAACAAAATCATTTTCTACAGCCTCTTTCAGAAGCGATTCTTTTTCTTCGAGGGTAGTTAAAGGTTGGATATCATAGCTCATGATATAGGGCAGAGGTATATGGGCGCTCGTGGGAAGCACATCAGAAGTGAAAACCACTGTTTTTCCATTATAATTAATAAAAGGAATAGCCTGACCCATAGTATGGCCGTTGTATATTTTGTAACTGAAACCGGGGAAAAGCTCACCATCTTTTTCAAAAAGATTTAAACGCTCCTTCATAGGCAGAAGATTTTCAGGCGGGTACGAAGGCTTTTCGCGCTTATTAGGATTTATTGCCCATTCCCATTGCTGACGGCTTACATGAAATACAGCATTTGGAAATGCCAGGAACAGATTCCCGTTTTCATCTTCATCAACACTGCCTCCACAATGATCAAAATGCAGGTGAGTGAGAAATACATCGGTGATGGAATCCATGCTGAAATCATGTTTTGCAAGAGAATTCCCAAGGTTTACCGTAGAATCGTCGAGGTGGAAATATAAAGTGTTCTTATCCTTGTTTTTATTGCCCATGCCATTGTTTATCAGAATCTTGCGATCGCCATTCACAACAAGTAAACAACGCATGCTCATGTTAATCAGATTGTTTTCGTCAGCAGGATATGTTCTGCTCCATAATGATTTGGGCACAACCCCGAACATGGCGCCCCCGTCTAATTTGAAATGACCGGTTTCAATTGCGAAAAGTTGCATAATGATGTTTTTTTAAAAAACATCAGCAATTATGCTTTGTTCAAAAAACCGCAGGAATTATTGAAGTCAGTTTTTAAGATGAGTGCGAAAATGAGACTTTTACAAAAAAGTCTGTAAAGAACTCAATAAAATGCAGAAACCTTGAGTTTTCAACCGGTAAGTAACGGAAAACTTGTGACTGAATAGTTTAATTATTCTGATTTGTACTTTTTAGTATCAGTCGCAGTGACGTGTCCTTGCTAATGTACGCCCATGCCCAGTTTATAAATATTATAAGTTTATTCCGAACGCTAAGAATAAGCATCAGATGCAGGAACATCCATACCATCCATGCGAACATTCCCTGAAATCTGATATAAGGCAGGTCAACTACTGCTTTATTTCTGCCTATTGTTGCCATAGTGCCAAGATCCTTGTATTCATAATCTACCGGCTTTTGACCCAGATGTATTCTTTTCAGGTTTTTTGCAAGATTCTTTGCCTGGTTAATTGCAACATTTGCCAATTGCGGATGCCCTTTCGGATATTTGGGAGTAGTCATAAGTGCCATATCGCCTACTATAAATATGTTGTCGCTCCCGATTATTTTATTCATTCTGTCCACTTTAATTCGATTACCTGCTGTAAGCCAGGCTTCAGGAATTCCTTCCACTGTATTGGCTTTTACACCTGCTGTCCAGATCAGATTTTTTGTTTTTATGATGCTTTCATTATTTAAATACAGGGTCTCGCCATCATAATCAGTTACCAACGTTTCAGTAAGAATTTGCACTCCCATTTTTTGAAGGTATTTATACGAAGCCTTTTTTGAAGAGTCGCTCATGTTATTTAAAGTGTATTTACTCCCTTCAACAAGAATGATCCTGAACCTCGAAAAGTCAATTCCCGGAAAATCTTTTGGCAAAATATTCTTTTTGATCTCGGCAAATGCTCCGGCAAGTTCAACGCCTGTGGGTCCTGCACCAACTATCACCAGATTCAGCAAACTGTTCTTTTCACTTTCATTTGCTGAAATAATATCTTCAAAAGTTTGTAAAATATGGTTTCTGATAGAAATTGCGTCATAGGTTGTTTTTAGAGTTAAAGCATTTTCTGCAATTTTCTTATTTCCAAAAAAATTACTCTGGCAGCCTAAGGCAAGAACTAAATAATCGTATTCATATTCTCCTGTACTTGTTGTAATGCTGTTAGCCGATGTATTGACCTTTAGAACCTCTGCAAGTCTGATTTGTATATTCCTTTTTTTCCTAAAGATATGCCGCAAAGGGAACGAAATACTTGAAGGCTCAATCTGAGAAGTTGCTACCTGATAAAACAAGGGTTGGAACTGATGATGATTGATCTTGTCAATCAGTGTGATATCAAATAGTTTGTCGTCCAGTTTTTTAACAAGGTTAATGCCGGCAAAACCACCTCCAACTACTATTATCTTTTGTTTTGCTTCCATTTTATTACCTCTGTATCATTTAGTTTTTTAATAAATTCAGTTTTTTGTTAAACATACACAGTATTTCATGTCATTTCCAAAAAAATGGAGTTTTTTTATAGCCATATTTACAAAGAATACAATAACAAAAAACTGATAAATATAGTACTGATTTACAACAGACTACACTTTATTAAGAGAACATAAACCCTGTGATTTTGTTCAATCCGGATTGCCAAATATCAGATATAAAATGACTCTGACTTATAGCTGTTTTCATTAAAACCAGGGTTCAGAAAAAACTAAATCAAATGGAATATTGCTTATCTGGTAATAGCTTGCTGATCAGTGAATTATATGTGTATTGATAAATCAATGAATCCCGCTTACACAGCAATTTGTTTTTTTGATAATAAAAAAAGTAATGATATCTCAGCTAAAGACCAGGGTAACCTCAGGATTTACTCATAAATTTTTGGTTCTATTTCACTACGAAGCACCATAAGTCCGTTCATTGCAAGAGCACGCATTTCGTCTTCACCGGGATAAACATATACCGGAGCAATACGGTGTACCCGCTCCATAATACGGTTTACAAACCATGCACTTTTCGCAATACCGCCGGTGATAAGGATTCCGTCAACATGTCCGTAGAGAACTGTTGACATTGCTCCTATATATTTTGCTACCTGATATGCCATTGCATCAAAAATAAGTAATGCTTCCTTATCGCCTTGCTGAACCCTTTGTTCAACTTCGTAAGCACTGTTCGTTCCGAGGTGTGCTACCATTCCGCCTTCTCCTTTTGCCATTTTCAGCAATTGTTTTTCAGTATATTTTCCACTGAAACATGTTTTTATAAGATCAGAAGTAGGTAATGTTCCACTGCGCTCCGGTGAGAACGGACCTTCTCCGTCCAGCCCCTGATTTACATCTATAACACGTCCGTTTTTATGAGCTCCAATGGTAATACCACCTCCAAGATGAACAACAATGAGGTTAAGCTCTTCGTATGCCTTCATTATTGATTTGGCATGCGCACGCGCTACTGCTTTCTGGTTCAGAGCATGAAATATCGAGATTCTTTTAAATGCAGGATGCCCCGAAATACGTGCAATATCCTGTAGTTCGTCAACTACAACCGGATCAGCAATATATGCTTTTGCGTCGGGAAGCGATTTAGCAATATCATCGGCAATAAGTCCGCCAAGATTACTAGCATGTTCACCCATAGGACTGTTGCGCAGATCGGCTATCATCTTTTCATTGACTAAATAAACCCCTGAAGGAATTGGTTTAAGCAGTCCGCCTCTGCCTACCACAGCACGTATCATTCCAAGAAGAATTTCGGCTTCCTGCATTTCCCTGTAAATAATGTCTTTACGGTATGAATACTGATCGGTTATTTTATCAAATTTTGATAGTTCTTCATTGGAATGGCTGATGTTTTTAACCAATACAGGCGATAATCCTGCATAAACAGCAATTTTAGTAGAAGTAGAACCTGGATTTATTGCTAGAATACGAAATTCTTCCATGAACTGATAAATAATGATTTTTAATGTTAACTGATAGCTGCTGCAAGAGCAATTGACATGAGCTTACTTCTTTCAGAGTCAGCCCTTGAAGTTAGTACAATAGGAACTCTGGCGCCCATGATAACGGCTGCAGTGGTGGCTCCGCCAAGAAAGTTCATTGCCTTGTACAATACATTTCCGCTGTTGATATCCGGAGTAACTATCAGGTCAACATCTCCTGCAACATCGCTAACTATGCCCTTGTGCTGAGCCGATTCGGCTGAAACTGCATTATCAAGCGCCAGAGGTCCGTCAATGATACATCCTTTTATCTGTTTGCGACGGTTCATTTGAGTAAGCATAGCAGCATGAACGGTAGCTTCCATCTTTGGATTTACTGTTTCAACAGCTCCGATCACAGCTACTTTGGGTTCTTTTATTCCAAGCTTATGAAAAACCTCAATTGCATTTTGAACCAGACTCACTTTATCATCAAATTCAGGTGCCACATTCATGGCTGCATCAGTTACGCCAAGCAGTTTGTGATAAAACTGTGTTTCAAATAATGCTACATGACTAAGTACAGCTCCCTTGCGTAATCCATTTTCTTTATCGAGCACTGCTTTAAGCATGGGACCGGTTCCTACCAGCCCTTTCATCAAAATATCGGCTTTTTTATTCCGGATCAGAGAAACAGCTTCTACAGAAGCCAGAAATGGATCGGCAATATCAATTATTTCAATTGTTGAGAGGTCAAAGCCAAGTTCCTGAGCTATTTTTTTGATAGCTTCTTTTTCACCAATAAGGATCGGTTCGGCAAAACCTTCGTTTTTAGCCATCATCAGGGCATCAAGAACATGTCTGTCAGCAGCAGCGGCAACGGCTACCCGACATATGCCTTTCTGTTTTGCAAGTTCAAGGAGTATGCTCAATGATTTTAACATGATAGGGTAATTTAGTAAAGAATTATTGTTTTTTATCTAAGTTATTGCAAAATAATGAAAAATTTATGGATTTTTTGATGGTTGAAATATTTTACTGCTTGTGTGAATCAATAATACGCTGTATTGAACGAATACAAACAGGGCAGAAATTATCGTAACCTGCTGACTTCATGGTGCAATCGTAAAACGGACGATAAACTCCTTTAGCCATATATCCTCCGCCTTCAAAAACTCCTGTTGTTTTTAGGTATGCTTCGTCGGCAGGTGTGGGAATAGGCGTGCCGGGTTCAATCATATCCGCCCATTTTCTATCAAAATCAATCATAGTAGTCAGGTTGGGTTCCCAGGGTTCAACTTGCAGATTGTAAAAATCTTCGTAGGCAACTTCTGACGAATAGTATTCATCGCCTAACCCTGCCAGCGCATGACCAAATTCGTGAATAAATACATAATCAGCCTGAAAATGATCAGTAGTGGTGATTGCATAATAATTATAAATACCTCCTCCACCATATTTTTTGCTGTTAACCAGAATGATCATCTGATCGTAGGGTACATTGGCAGCAATATTTCTTGCACTTTTTAAATCCATAGTTGTAAGATAGCGGTCTACCCCAAAAGTGTAAAAATTACTGTTTACAGCAGTTTGCTTCCAGATGTTTTGCCCGGGAATATCTGTTCCTGATTCGTTGGAAGGTGCCAAAACAGCACGTATATTGATAAAATCCTGATTTTCGGAAAAAGGTTTTGCTTTTAGCAGATAATCGGCAAAACGAAGGCAATCGTTACGGAATTTTGGCATTTCGTCTTTTGTGTATCCTTCGGGTATGAACACGATATCCAATGCATTCCATGTGTCATTTGACAATGATACTTCGAAAACCGGAAAAACTGATTTACGCTCTTTGGAAATAAAAATACTTGCAGGATCAATCAAATAGCTAAATTTCTCAATCCATTCATTTTTGTAATCTCTGGTATAAAATACCACATTTACTTTTTGCAGAGGAAACGGAAAAACTATGCTTTCGTTGAAAGTCCGCCAGGTTTCTTTGGCTTCGGCGGTGGTTTGCCATTCATTAAAAAGCGAACAGTAAGTATTTGAATAAATCAGAATATTATTCAAATACTCATAAACTTCAAATTTATGATTGCCATAATCAAACTGATCAAATAGCTTTGTTTTTGAGCCACCCCAGAAAGGCTCTTCAATCAGTTCATCAATTGAGATGATTTCGGTCTCATGATTACCGGTTCGAAAATAATCCAGCCGTAATGTTTTGAAACTGAAGTAGTCATCAAAATTTGGAAATACGTTCAGCGTGATCAGGCTAAACAGAATTATAAACAGAGTTCTCATAATAACTGGTGTTGTCTTTTCGGCGTGAAAGTACTAATTTGTTCAATAAAAACTATGCTGAATAAAGATTAAATTTAAAAACAGATGTTTTTTTAATACAGAAATTACAAAATTACTGTCCATCATTTTGCTCAAAAGCGGGTTCAAATACTTTTAATTCAAATCGTTCCCCGTCAAAAACTGCGTAACTATAGTGAATGAGCCAATCGCCCAGGACGATTAATCTGGTATTGTTTTTTAAAATAATATCGGTTGGCATATGGCGATGACCGAAAATAAAATAATCAATATCAGGATGCTCATTTAGTTTCGTAAGGCTGTAGCTGTACATCATTTCCTCTTCAATTGGTGGGAAACCGTGTTTTTCTTCCCGTGTATTATTGGCATAACGGCTTTTTCTTGAGAAAAATAATGCCATGCCTGAACCCAGATCAGGATGCAGCCATCTGAAAAGCCATTGGTTAAAACGATTCTGAAACATTTTTTTCATGAATTTATATCCGAAATCCCCCGGACCGAGTCCATCGCCATGAGCAAGAAAAAAACGTTTTCCGTAAATATCCGTGAGCAGTGTGTCGTCATGAAGCTGAATACCTACTTCCTTTTTTAAATAATCTTTAGCCCATATGTCGTGATTGCCTTTGAAAATATGTACCGGAATCCCTGAATCGGTAATTTCAGCAAGCTTTCCGAGCAATCTGACGTATCCTTTTTGAATAACGGTTTTGTATTCGAACCAGAAATCAAAAATATCTCCCATCAGATAAATAGCTTCAGCATCTTCTTTAATTTCATCAAGCCACCGGATCAATAATTTTTCGCGTTTAAAACTGGCTTCATAGGTAGGTATTCCCAAATGAAAGTCAGAAGCAAAATAGATTTTTTTATTATTGGAGTCCGGCTTCACTTGCTATGTTTTATTAATGAGAATGTTTGAAAATGAATTATATACCTGCTAATAATTTTTTGATCAATAATGTTACATTTGGTTCGACCCGTGAAGCTGCAGCAATAACATCAATATGCGAAACCTCAACAATTTTGCCTGTTACACCAAGGTCGGTAATAACACTTATTGCGAAACAAGGCATATCCATTTGCCTGGCTACGATCACTTCGGGGATAGTTGACATGCCTACAGCATCGGCACCAATGGTTCTGATATAGCGATACTCGGCAGGGGTTTCGTACATAGGTCCTGTTACGGCAGCATATACACCGGTTTGGTATTTAATGTTATGTCGGCGTGCAATTTTTATGGCTTTATGGATAAGTTCAGCATTGTATGCTTCGCTCATATCAGGAAAACGAGGACCAAATTCATTTTCGTTAGGACCTGTCAAAGGATTAGTTGGCAATAGATTAATATGATCGGTGATGATCATCATATCTCCGATTTCAAATTCCGGATTTACTCCCCCGCTTGCATTTGATAGAACTAATGTTCTTATACCCAGCAACTTAAAAACTCTGATGGGAAATGTTACTTCCTGCATGGTATAGCCTTCATAATAATGAAAACGACCCTGCATTGCAACAATATTTTTGCCGCTGAGAGTGCCAAAAATCAAACGGCCATTATGTCCATCAACAGTTGAAACTGGAAAGTTTGGAATGTCCTGATAGGGAATGCTCTCCTCAATATTTATTTCATTTATCAACCCTCCTAATCCGGTGCCTAAAATAATCCCGACTTCAGGTTTGGTTTTTATTCTGGTTTGAATGTATTCGTGAGTTTCCTTTATTTTTTTCAACATAATCCAAAATTTGACGATCAAAGAAATTTTTTCCTCCATTGTGAAAATCAACTTCAATGGAAATGTAATGAATCGGCAAATTTACAACCAATTCCCAAATTTCAGGATTTTTCAGCCGCATATAATCTTTCTCGGTTGTTACCAGAATCTTGTTTTTTGTGTAGATATTATTCCATTTTTGGTTTATCATTTCAATATCTGAAGCATTGTATTGGTGATGATCGGGAAAAGTAACCGTGATTAATTCAAAACATTGCTTTTTTAGATGATGTTCAAGCGGATAAGGGTTCGCAATACCGGAAAACAATAAAATCGTGTTTATAGTCTTTCTTTTCCGATCCTGGTTTATCTGGTCATTAACAGGAGTTAACTTGCCATATTTAATATAAGAAAGGTAAATATTTTGGTGCACCTGCGGTTTAAGTGAATCAACAAGTTGTTTATGAACAATTGGCGAATACACCCTCCCGGTTTTAGTAACAACTATTATATCTGCACGTTTGGCTCCGCACCTTGGTTCACGTAGATTACCCGAAGGCAAAATATAATCGTTTGAATAAAGCTGAAAATAATCAGTTAGTATTATTGAAAGGCCTGGTTTTACAGCCCTGTGCTGAAAGGCATCGTCGAGAAGAATTATATCAGTTTCAGGAAAACGATGCAATATTTCTTTAATTCCATGTTTTCGGTTTTCATCAACAAATACTTTGATGTTTTCAAATTTGTTGACTATTTGCAGAGGTTCGTCACCAGCTTCTATTGCTGTAGAATTAGCAGAGACTTGTAAAAAACCTTTGGTTTTTCTTTTATATCCCCTGCTTAAAGTAGCAATATTGTATCTGTCTGAAAGTAAACGCACAAGGTATTCAATATGAGGTGTTTTGCCTGTACCTCCTACTGAAAGGTTCCCTACACTAATAACCGGAATGTCGAATTCTTTGGATTTTAAAATGTTTTTATCATACAACCAATTACGGATAATCATTATTAATCCGTAGATCATACTGAATGGATATAAAAACAACCTTCGCATTATAAAAGCGTTTAACTGACTCTGCCGGCAAAAAACAAATCCCTTCTTATACAAATAAAGGCGCAAGATACAAAAATTTGTTTTTAGTTCAGGCTGAATTGTTTGCATTTATTATTTAATTTTGTCCATTTAACAATCTCTTAGCATCATTGACAATGGTTTTAAAAGATCATGAAGATGTTTTGTGTTTCCAAACTCATGTAATGGAAATGGTTTTTGTAAATAATAAAGGATTTTATTAATCACCTTAAATTGATTGAAATTATGCTTACAAAACATATTACCCAATTTCTTGATAGCGAATTTCCGCTTGCTTACCAGGAAGATTATGATAATTCAGGTTTTCAGATAGGCGACCCGGAGCAGGAGATAAACAGCGTACTGGTTTGTGTTGACGTGACTGAACCAATAATTGATGAGGCTGTTGAAACTGGATGTGGATTGGTTATTGCCCATCATCCTTTGATTTTTGGAGGATTGAAAAAAATTACCGGACGAAATTATGTTGAGCGGGTTGTGGAAAAAGCAATTCAGAACAGGATTGGTATTTATGCAATTCATACCAACCTCGATAATCATTATAAAGGACTTAACAAGCATCTGGCTGAAAAATTCGGGCTTTCGAATCTGAGAATCCTGAAACCAAAATCTGAAACTCTCAGGAAATTGGTGACATTTTGCCCTGTTGAACATGCTGCTAAGATTCGTAAGGCTATTTTCGAAGCAGGCGCTGGACGTATTGGAAATTACGACAGTTGTTCATATAACACAACAGGAGAAGGTTCATTCAGAGCTTTGGATGAAGCAAACCCATTTGTAGGAAATATTGGGGAAGTTCATTTTGAAAAAGAGGTGAAGATTGAAGCAATATTCCCGGCATATCTTGAGCAAAACATTGTTGAGAAAATGATTGAAGCTCACCCTTATGAAGAAGTTGCGTATGATATTTTACTTTTGGGAAACAGCGACAAATATATTGGCAGTGGTATGATTGGTGAACTTGATGAAGAAATTTCTGCTTCAGGGTTTCTTGGAAAAGTTAAATCAATATGTGGTTTGCCTACGATCAGATACACAGGGGATCTTACCCGGCTTATAAAGAAAATAGCTATTTGTGGTGGCTCAGGAAGTTTTCTGATAAACGATGCTGTCAGAGCCGGTGCTAATGTTTTTTTAACAGGCGATTTGAAATATCATGATTTTTTTATCCCTGAAAATAAAATTATCCTTGCCGATATTGGGCATTATGAATCTGAGCAGTTTAGTAAAGATTTAATTGCGCAGGTACTTATTAGAAAATTTCCTAATTTTGCCGTCCTTAAAACAAAACAAAACACAAATCCGATAAAATATTTGTAATAAATAATTAATAAGCAATGGCAGCCAAAAAGAAAACTGCGAAAGCAGAAGTTGAACAAATTGAACAAAAAGAATCAAAAGTTCAGAAACAAACACCAGTTGCAAATGTTCCTATTCAGGAAGATGCTGATGATACTGTATTTTCAATTGAAAACAAGCTTATAGCTTTATATAACCTGCAACAGATTGATTCACAGATTGACAGGATAAGGATTGTACGCGGAGAACTTCCTCTTGAAGTTGAAGATCTTGAAGATGAGGTGGTAGGATTAGAAACCAGGATCTCAAATTTCAAAAAAGAAGTTGAAGGCATGAAAGCTAAAATTATGGAGTTTGAACAAAATATTCAGGGCAGAAAGACCCTTGTGGAAAAATACAATGCTCAGCAAATGAATGTTAGGAATAACCGTGAGTTTGATTCTTTGAAAAAAGAAATTGAGTTCCAGAATCTTGAAATACAAATTTTGGAAAAAAGGATCAAGGAATTTAATTTAATTCTGGCAGCCAAAAAAGAAGAAATCAGCAAGGCAAAACAAGAGCTTGATGAGCGTCGCGGCGATCTTGATCAAAAGAAGAAAGAGCTTAAAGATATCGTTTCGGAAACTGAGAAAGAGGAGGAAGTGCTTAAGGTTCAATCTGAAAACAATCAGAAAGTGATTGAAGAAAGATTACTTAATGCTTATGCACGAATCAGGAAAGGCGCACGCAATGGATTGGCAGTGGTAATGGTTGAAAGAGATGCCTGTGGTGGCTGTTTCAGTAAAATTCCGCCTCAGCGTCAGCTTGATATAAAAATGCATAAAAAGATCATAGTTTGCGAATATTGTGGACGTATTCTTGTTGATCCCATGATTGTGGAAGCAGCCCAGAATAAAGAATGATCTTTGTTTGAAAATAATTGTTTGAGCCTCTTTTGACGAGGCTCTTTTTTTATGAGCACAATTTTTTGAACCTATTTCCGAATATTGAAAAAACATTTTGCAAAATATTTGCCTGAAGTTTCAATTCTGAAGCTACTATTAGTCGTTGTTCTTATAAGTGGTTCAAAACCGGTATTTTCTCAGCATGATTTCAATCCGGGCTGTGTAAAGGCTTATAATGAGATCATATCATTGAATTTTCGAGCAGGAAAAAATCTATTGGACAAGGAAAAAGAAATTAATCCTGACAATAAAATAATCCTGCTTCTGGAGAACTATATTGATTTTTTAACTCTGTCAATTGGTGAGAATAAATCGGATTTTGAGAAATTATCTCCGCATCGTGCCGAGCGAATTGAAGCATTGCAATCAATAAAATCTGCTTCGCCATGGCACCGGCATACTCAGGCTACCATATATCTGCAATGGGCTTTTGCAAGAGTTAAGTTTGGTGAATATGTTATGGCCGGTCTTGATATGAACCGTGCTTATCGCCTGTTAGCTGATAACAAAAAGGAAAACCCGGGATTTGTTCCTGATTTGTTGCTCGATGGCGTAATGAACGTTCTAATTGGAAGCATCCCCGAAAAATATAAATGGACTGCCAGACTTGCCGGTATGGAAGGCAATATTGAAACAGGAAGGAATAAGCTATATGAATTGATACGGATTGCTGAAGGAAATCAGTCGTGGAGTCATTTCAGTTCAGAAGCGTTTTTTTATCTTTCATTTATTGAAATAAATCTTCATAACGATAAAAACGCTGTTATTGCTTTGCTTAAGCGTATTGAAACATCAAAGGACCTGGCAGGCGGACCATTAATATGTTATGTTCAGGCAAACCTGAACAAACACATTAAAGAAAATGATAAGGTTATTGAGGTTATTGAAAATTGTGACTTTTCCGGTAGCTCATATCCGTTTTTCTATCTTGATTTTGTTTTGGGATGTGCAAGGCTGAACCGCCTTGATAAAAATGCAGCCCGTCCTTTACTTAATTATGTGAACCGTTATGAAGGGTCTAACTATATTAAAAGTGCATATCAGCGGCTGGCATGGAATTCACTGATTAATGGAGACGAAAACGCCTACCATTTTTATATTTCACAAATACCTGATCATGGTCAGGCATTTACTGATGAAGATAAGCAGGCTCAGGCTGAAGCTCTGTCGAACGAATTGCCCAATATAAGATTGCTTAAGGCAAGGCTGCTTTTTGACGGCGGGTATTTTGAAACAGCTTTAAAAACTCTGGATAATGGGCTTACTCCTTCTGATTTACCCTCAAAAAAAGATACGCTTGAGTATATTTATCGTAAAGCTAGAATTTTTCATGGATGGGGTAAAATCACTCAGGCAGTTTCAAGTTATGAGCTGGTAATAGATTCCGGAAAAGATCTGCCTTATTTTTATGCAGGCAACTCAGCTTTGCAATTGGGTTTGATATACGAAGCAATGAAGCAGCCTGAAAAAGCACTGCATTATTATAATGTGTGTCTGAAACTGCGTTTTAACGAATATCAGACAAGTATACACCAGAAAGCAAAAGCAGGTATAAACCGTATTTCGGAAAAAAAATAACCGGCTGATTGGTTTCAGCCGGTGGTACCCCTGTTTAGGGGAGTATTATGAAAAAGTATTTTAGAATCTCCATCCAAGTGTGAGCATATACATTTGCTCACTAAAATTTTGTTTTGCAACAGGTGTGAAAAACTCTAATTCAGGATCTGAAGGCACGCTGTACATATAGCGGTTCTCTTTCATTTTGGTATTTACCCATGCAAAATCAATATAATAATCATGTTGCCTAAAACCCAGTCCCAGTGAGGTTTGGGTGCTTTTTCCGGTATTAATGCCTGATTTGTAGGGGCTTCCCAAAAGAGCATATCCGCCTCTGAAATATATATCGCTTATCCTCCATTCAGTTCCAAACCTGAGATTATGTGCAGCGGTATATGAATCACGGATATTTTTATTTTCACTTTCAAATTTATAATCAGATGAGTTCAGCTTTGCTTCAGTATAATCAGCGAATTCGTATTCGGCTGAAATAAATCCTGATTTTCCTAACAATAGCGATGCACTGCCTATAGCCTTCATTGGCGTTGTTAATTCATACTTAAACCTTCCGCGGGGCGATTCAGCAGATTTTTTAATGATCTCATTGTCAATAAAAAGTTCAGAATCCATGCTTACCCGCCATTTGTCTTCCATATTTGAATAATAAGTTGGTGTGTGAAAAGCTACGCCTAAACGCAACCAGTCGCCAACTCTTCCAATTGCACCAAGTTTCAGATTTACTCCCGTTCCTCTTGTTTCAATTATTTCACGTCTTTTCATCGAGATAAATTCAGGATATTTATTCTGCGGGTCAGTTTCGCTGAAAACCGACTCATAATTATAACGTATCATTGGTATTCCAATAGCGGCCCCGAAATAAAATACATCATTATAATCCGAACCAAAACTAAACTGAAGCTCTCTCATTGATCCTTCGGTAATGATCTTCTCTTCCTGCATTACATGCCCCCAGTAAGCGTCATTATTGTAGAACAGGTTTGTGTCTTCCCAAATAAGCCAACTGTCATATGCCAGTTGTGTTGAAAATGGATCAAGGTACTCCGGAAGTTTATTATCAGCCAGATGCACATAATTTGACAGCAAGGAACTATTGTCGTTATACCCTTTGATATAAGCACGGTTGTTGAAGTTATTTATCCTGTTATATCCAAAACCAAATTGAATCCGGTTTGAACCACCGCTTGAATATACAAAACCAATATTGCCTAATCCGAGATTATACTTGTCGTCGCTATGAAGTTCATTGAAATAACTAACCTCGGTTTTTCGAAAATTGATCAGCGGAGTTAAAACAAATTCCGATTTACGAAACATTCCAATTCCGGCAGGATTTACTCCAATTGCCGAAAAATCAGCACCAATAGCACCAAATGCACCGCCTGCTGCCATATATCTGGCTGTTCCCGTCATTGAGGTTTTTGAAAATCGCAAGGCATCTTCCTGATTTTGAGAGAAAAGCAGTAGTGTAGAGAGCAAAAGCCCTGTTGTTATAAACAATCGTAGTTTCATAGTTTAAGTCTCTTTCTTTTTTAATTCAGTTGATTAATTATCTCCCGCCTCTTCCTGATGATCTTGAAGAACCTGAAGAAGAACTTCCTGAAGATCCGGATGAATGAGAGCTGCTACCACTTGATCGTGAAGGTGCTGAATAACTGGAACCTCTTGAACTTGAAGGCGGGGAACTACTACTCTTTGACGGTGCCGAATAGCTTGGTGTGGATGACCGTGAAGGCTGAGATTGCACTGATCTCGGAGGTGTTGTCTGACGATTTTCGCCTTGCCTTTGAGGGGCTTCATACCTGGGCTGAGCCGAAGGCTGACGTCCGGGACTTTCCTGTTGCTGTCTTTGTATTACACGACCCGGATTAGTCTGCTGTTGCGGCTGCCTTTGCACTTCACGGCCGGGTGTGTTTTGTTGTTGCTCTGACCTTGAAGGAGTTTGAAAATCCTCCTGCCTCTGAGGACTTGTGCTTTCAGTCGGGCGGGTTATTCCTCTCGGATTCCTGTAGGCAGGATTAGTGAACTCTTCGCTGGATTTAGGCTTTGTATATCTTGGCGAAGTATAAGGCTGTGGTTCTCTCTGAATCTGCTCTCTTTGAGGCGACTGAGTTGAAGGTCTCTGATAGGTTTGAGTTTCACGACCACTTTCACGAATATATTGGTAAGTGCGCTGGTTGGGTTCAACACTTCTGCCGGTTTGATTAGTGGAAGGTCTTTCAGAAACAGGACGCTCATAAGACGGTTTTTGTGTTTCAGTGCTTCCGGGCCTCTGGGTTTCCCTGCCGGTACTTACATCTCTTGAAGTTATAGTGCCGGATTCCTGAACTGAAGAACGTCCATCACTTCTTTGTGTATCAGTAACAGGCCTGCCCTGGCGTGAAGCTTCAATACTGCCATCCGGTCTTGAAGTACGGTCGGTGGTAACAGAACCTCTGGGTGTATTGATTTCTTCCTGAACTTTTTCAACTCCGCCACCTGAGTCCGGTCTTCCACTTCTGCCGGAAGATCCGCTACCGGTATTACTGGCAAATGATGTTCTTGGACCATAATAATATGAGTTCTGGTCATAACTATTGCTATACCATTCACCTGTACCATAATACGGATATCCAAGGGAGCCGTCCCAATATCCGTTCCAGTAACCACGATTATATCCTGACCAGTATGAATAGCTGTTCCAGCCATAATAATAATGCGGATATCCAAATCCATACATAAAATAGGGATCATACCAAACAGACCAGTATGTTCTTCTTGGCATACCCCACCCATAATAGAAGGAATATGAAGGGTACCAGTTAAAACCTGTGTAAATACTTGTTCCCCAATAAAAAGGATCGTAATTATACCAGTACATATTGGTATAATAATCGTGGTAATAAGAGTTGAATCCGTAAGGTTGATGGAACCTTCTGATCCTTGCGGCATAAGAGTAATCATAATAATCACCGTAATAATTATTGATTATGGTATTGCCATTCGGGTCAGTATAAGAATCTGATTCGGTGTAATAATTGTTATAATCCTGATCAGTGTAGTAGCTTGTATCGTCAGCAACAGCCTGCTCCTGAATTTCATCGGATTTGATAATTTGCTGCTGGGCTGGTGCCTGTGTGACCACAACTTCTTTAACTGTTATTACCGGATCGTTAGGAGAATAATAAACATCGTCATATGATGTTGAAACTGATCTGGTAATACCGCAGGATGATAGCAAGATTACTGCGAAAAGACTAAGGATTGAAATGGGTTTCATTGTTCTGCCCTCTCTGAAAAATAAGTTATTTTGTATAATTCTTGATTTCATAGCTGTAATATTTGTTATTTTTGCCGTTTTCAAATACTTTTTAGGTACTAAATAGAACACAATTTTCATACCATAATAGTAAACAATGGCAAAAGATTTTCCTTCAAGGGCAGAAAATTATGCCCAATGGTACAACGACCTGGTTATTAAAGCCGATTTGGCTGAAAACTCTGCGGTTCGCGGTTGTATGGTTATTAAACCTTACGGATATGCGATCTGGGAAAAAATGCAGGCTGCACTTGACGACATGTTTAAAAAAACAGGTCATGTAAATGCTTATTTTCCACTATTCATACCAAAATCATTTTTCAGCCGTGAAGCAAGCCACGTGGAAGGGTTTGCAAAAGAATGTGCTGTAGTAACTCATTACCGGTTGAAGAATGACCCTGAAGGCAAGGGAGTTGTCGTGGATGAGGAAGCAAAACTTGAAGAAGAACTTATCATACGTCCCACATCAGAAACAATCATCTGGGATACTTACCGGAACTGGATACAGTCGTACCGCGATCTTCCATTGCTTATAAATCAGTGGGCAAATGTGGTGCGCTGGGAAATGAGAACCCGTTTGTTTTTGAGGACTGCTGAATTCTTATGGCAGGAAGGTCATACGGCTCATGCTACAAAAGAAGAGGCTATTGAAGAAACTGAACGTATTCTTAATGTGTATTCTGATTTTGCTGAAAACTGGATGGCTCTTCCGGTACTTAAAGGCTTTAAATCAGAGAACGAGCGCTTTGCAGGAGCAATTGAAACTTATTGTATTGAAGCGCTTATGCAGGATGGTAAGGCTTTGCAGGCAGGTACCTCTCATTTTCTCGGGCAAAATTTTGCGAAAGCTTTTGATGTGAAGTTCTTAAACCAGTCAAATCAGCTCGAATATGTATGGGCTACTTCCTGGGGAGTTTCTACCAGGCTTATCGGTGGATTAATTATGGCTCACAGCGATGATAATGGCCTTGTTCTGCCGCCTAAACTTGCTCCGCTTCAGGTAGTTATAGTCCCTATTTATAAATTACCAGAACAACTTGCAGCAATTACTGAAAAGGCAGTACAGATAAAAAATTCTCTTGAAGCAAAAGGTATTTCAGTAAAATATGACGACAGAGATACTTTTAAACCGGGCTGGAAATTCAATGAATATGAATTTAAGGGTGTGCCTGTACGTCTTGCTATAGGACCCCGGGATCTTGAAAACGGTACTGTTGAGGTTGCCCGTCGCGATACCCTTGAGAAGACTGTTTTTCAAATAACTGATATTGAAAATAAGGTTATTAATTTGCTTGATAATATACAAAAGAACCTTTTCCAGAAAGCTTATGCTTTCAGAGAAAACAATACCCACCAGGTTGATTCATGGGAAGAATTCTGCGATGTGATTGAAAATAAAGCAGGATTTGTTTCAGCTCACTGGGATGGAACACCTGAAACCGAGCAGAAAATAAAGGAAGAAACAAAGGCGACAATTAGGGTTATACCTTTGGATGCGAAAACTGAACATGGAAAATGTATGTATTCAGGTAAGCCATCAACCAAAAGGGTGATCTTTGCAAGAGCATATTAATATGATGCAATTATTAAAACTCAGAATGTTAAGGGATTAACAATTGTATTTTAGTAGTTTATTGGATTTTTGATTTACTTAGGCATTGTTTTTTTAATCTCAGGCTATCATACTCAAAATTTATATTATGACTGATTTTTCATCGGCACTGGCTTCTTTTCAGAGACTCCTTGAAATAATGGACAACCTGAGAGCAAAATGCCCCTGGGATAGTACCCAGACTATTGAAACGCTTCGCTATCTTACAATTGAAGAAACTTATGAATTATCTGAGGCAATTCTTGATGGTGACATGAATGAAGTAAAGAAAGAATTGGGCGACCTGTTGCTTCATATAGTTTTTTACAGCAAAATAGGATCGGAGCAGAATTCTTTTAATATAAAAGACGTTATTGACGGGATAAACCAAAAGCTTGTTATGCGTCATCCGCACATTTACAGTGATGTTGTGGTTGATGATGCCGAAGATGTAAAAACCAACTGGGAAAAAATAAAATTGCAGGAAGGGAATCGTTCTGTCCTTGGCGGGGTGCCTGTTTCGTTACCAGCTATGGTAAAGGCTTACCGTATTCAGGAGAAGGCTCGTGGTGTGGGTTTTGACTGGGAAGAACCACATCAGGTTTGGGATAAGGTGATGGAAGAAGCCGATGAATTGAAAAACACACTTGAGACTAATGACGAAAAGAAAAGAGAAGAAGAGTTTGGTGATCTGCTTTTTGCCTTGGTTAATTATGCGCGCTTTATTGGTGTGAACCCGGAAGATGCCCTCGAAAGAACAAATAAAAAATTCATCAGTCGTTTTACCTATCTTGAAGATGAAGCCCGTAAAATTGGAAAATCACTGAAAGACATGACCCTTGAAGAGATGGATGAATACTGGAATCAAGCTAAGAACGGTGAATAGAAGAATTGAAAAATTTTTCAGAACTATCAAAACAACATAAGCTTTTCTGTTTGAAAAAAATTCTCATCATAAGGTTTAGTTCAATCGGCGATATTGTGTTAACTACTCCTTTGATTCGCTGCCTGAAAAAGCAAATACCGGATGCTGAGATTCATTATTGTACCAAAAAGCAGTATGAACATGTACTTTCTGCTAATCCGTACATTAATCGGATACATTGTCTGGAAGACAGCCTGATGGAGCTTGCATCAGGATTGAAAAAAGAAAAGTTTGATTTTGTAATTGATCTGCACAACAATCTCAGGTCTGCTATTTTAAAAATAATGTTGTGCAGACCTGTTGGTTCTTTCCCAAAACTTAATTTCGAAAAATGGTTAATGGTTCGTTTTAAAATTAACCGTCTTCCTGATATTCACATAGTTGACCGCTATTTTAAAGCCGCTGCCCGTTTGAATATTTCCAATGATGGGCAGGGTCTTGATTATTTTATTCCCGAAAGCGATTCTTACCATTCATCCTGGCTGCCCGAAAGTCATCAAAGAGGTTTTATAGGTTTTGTGATAGGTGGGAAGCATAACACCAAAATTTTTCCAATGGAAAAAGTGCTCGCTGTATGCAGATTGCTTGATCTCCCTGTTGTATTGCTGGGTGGAAAGGAAGACAGGCAGAATGGTGAGAAAATTGCAAATGCTTTGCCTGAAAAAGTATTTAACTCATGCGGGATTTTCTCTGTTAACCGCTCGGCAGCTTTGGTTCAGCAAGCTTCTCTGATAATAACCAACGATACCGGTTTGATGCATATGGCTGCAGCATTCAAAAAGAAAATAATCTCATTATGGGGCAACACTATACCTGAGTTTGGCATGTATCCATATTTACCCGAAGGCTCAACAAACAACTCAGTGATTTTTGAGATAAAGGACCTTAATTGCCGTCCTTGCAGCAAAATTGGTTTCGACGAATGTCCTAAAAAACATTTTAACTGTATGAACCTTCTGGATGTTTCTTTAATTGCTGAAACCGCTAATAAACTTGCTGGTTCATAATAATGAAAATCTTATTGTTTTAAAGGATCAGCATTGTTTTGAGCACAAAACCGTTGGGTTTGAACACTAATAAACAAACCATCCGAACAAATTCCGGAGAATTGCCATGATATTTTATTATCAAATCATATAGCAGGAACCCGTATCTGGCGGGTTTAACAAAAATTACCGTTCGTTTTATCCTCTTATAAAGGGATTACTTAGTTTCTCGTTGCCAATGGTAGTAGTTTCCCCATGACCAGGGTAAACGATATAATTATCGGGAAGAGAATATAATTTTTGAGTGATGCTTTCGGTAAGAATGTCAAAATCGCCTGTGAGCAGGTCAGTGCGGCCTATACTTCCGTTAAAAAGTACATCTCCGGTGATCACAAAGCTTTGCTCATGGTTAACAAGACAAACAGAGCCATCGGCATGACCGGGAGTATAAAGAACTTCGAGAGTTGACTTGCCAAAACTTATTTTATCACCTTCATCAATAAATTTTTCAGGCATTACCATATCAGCAACCTGGATCCCGAACATAGCCGCATAATCTGATGCATTACTTAAAAATATTGTTCCTGCATCATGTATAATTGGCTTAAGATTAAAGGTTCTGAAAATAAAATTATTACCCAGAATATGATCAATATGGGTGTGCGTATTAATAATAGCTACCGGATTTAACTGATTATCAGAAATATAGGTACTGAGTTCTGTTTCTTCTTGTTTGGTATAACAACCAGGGTCAATAATAATACATTCTTTGGTATCGTCGTGTAAAATATAGGTGTTTTCCTGAAATGGGTTAAAAACAAAAACTTTAATCTGGATCATAAGTTATAATTATAGCTGATAATGATTTTTGCAAAAATATACATAAGCTGCAAAGTACCGTTAAAGGAATATGTGTTAATTTAGCTGCTCAACTTTATTGTTATGCATCATATACCGGCAATAAAAAGAATCAGTTCAACCATGATTATGGTTGCGGTTCTGCTATTTTTGCTGTTGCCGGGTTCTTTGCATGCTCAATTTTATTATGGTTCGCAACAAAATTTTGGACGCTCAAGGGTAAGTTATATTGATTTTTTATGGACTCATTATCGTTTTGATGATTTTGACACTTATTTTTATCTGAACGGCGAACATCTTGCAGCTTACACCGCATTTATTGCGCAGCAGGAGATACCGAGGATTGCAAGCATGCTCGAAACATCGCTTCAGGATAAGTTGCAGTTCGTGATTTTTAATCGTCTTAGCGATGTGCGTCAAAGCAACATAGGATTGCAAAATGAAATGCAATACACTTATAACACAGGAGGAATTACCCATATTGTCGGTAAACGCGTTTTTCTGTATTTCGATGGTAATTACAATCATTTCGACAGGCAGATACGAGCCGGTATTGCTAATGTGCTTATTCAGCAGTCATTATACGGAGGCAGTATCAGCGGCCAGGTGGTTTCTTCTGCAATGTCAAAGCTGCCGCAATGGTATATTAATGGGTTGGTTTCGTACATTGCAGAGCCATGGAGTGTTGAAACCGATAATATTGTCAGAAATGCCTTTCTGACTAATCGCTATAAACGCTTTAACCAGCTTGAGGGTCAGGATGCTATGTATGCCGGCCATTCGGTTTGGAAGTATATTGCCGACAAATATGGTGAAACCATGTTGTCGAATCTGGTTTATATGAACCGCCTTGGACGAAGCCCTGAAAACGGAATAGTTTACATTCTTGGCATTTCGTTGAAAACTCTGCTTAAAGAATGGGAAGAATATTATCAGAATATGTATGAGTTTTCTGGTCAGAATTTGCCAACTACGGCAAAGAAAATTGATGTAAAAAACCGCAAAGGTGAAGTTTATCAGAACCTTCGCATTTGCCCTGATGGGCGTAATATTGCTTATGTTTCGAACCATCTGGGGCGCTATAAAGTAATTCTTCATGACATGTATACCAATAAAAAAAAGGTTTTGCTGAGAGGAGGATACCGGCTCGATGAAATAATTGATTTATCCTATCCATTAATGGCGTGGCATCCTTCGGGCAGGCTGTTGGCTATGATAGCTGAAGACAAAGGATTTCTAAATCTGTATTTTTATAATCTTGATGACAGGGAGACCACCCAGCAATATATGGTTAATTTTGAGAAAGTACTTCATTTTCAATATTCTGACGATGGTTTTTATTTTGTTCTATCTGGAGTTCAAAAAGGCGAAACCGATCTCTATCTTTATCATATCCCATCAAATTCTTACGAAAAAATAACGAACGATATTTTTGATGATTACACTCCGGCATTTATCAACAACTCCGGTAGAGTGCTTTTTAGCTCAAAACGTCTTGCTGATTCTCTGGATTTGACCACAAAATTTGACTTTCAGCCAGCATCGGGCTATTATAATTTATTTATGTACGATCGTAGCAAGAAGAGTAAAACTTTGCGGCGCATGATCTATGAGCCCACATCAAATCAAACTCACCCCCTTGAATACGAAAAGAACTATTTCTCGTACCTGAGTGATGAAAGCGGTATAACAAATCGCTATTTAGGCCGTTTCGACAGTGTTATAGCTTATGTTGACACAGCTACTCATTACCGGTATTTTGTTGAATCAATGGCTGTAACTGATTATCCGGGCGATATTGTTTCATATGATATAAACCACTCGGCAGGGCTGCTTGGCGAAATTGTTTTTTATAAAGATAAGTATTTTATTGGAATCCAGCCACTTGAATCTCCGGAAGAGCTTGTTGCGACACATCCCGGGATTTCAACTTATGCTGCGGCTAAATTTCAAAACCTACCCGAAATATCGAAAAAGGAGGGTGCTCAGGAGAAACCGGTGGAAATTAAACCAAAACGTTTTCGTAGTGTAATGGAAAATGAGGTTGAGTCAAAAATTCATATTGACGATATTGTTGAATCGGATTATGAACTTTTTACTGATACAGTTCCGCAAGAGCTAATACCCAGGCGATTGGAAGTGCAACCTGAGAAAACAAAGGATACTATTGATAAATTCAGAGTTCCCAAAAGGTTGAATTACAATGTGGAATATTTTATTGATCAGTTGGTTAGCCAGCTTGATTTTACCTATATGGCTGCCACATACCAGCCTTTTACAGGAAGTAAAAGCCCGCTGTTCTTAAGCCCCGGGTTAAATGCGTTTTTAAGTGTCTCATTAATTGATCTGCTTGAAGATTATAGGATCATTGGAGGTGTCCGGCTAAGTCCTGATTTTGTCAATAATGAATACCTGTTAAGTCTAAGGAATTATAAGCACAGGTTAAATAAGGAATATTTGTTTTATCGTCAGACTATTGACGAAACCCGTGAATCAATAGATTTAGTACGACATCGGATTCATGAGTTTCATTATATCTTAACCTGGCCATTTACACGTGTGCTAAGTTTAAAAAGTAGTCTGGTTCTGAAAAATGATAAAGCAGTATATCTTGCACTGGATCGAATAAGTTTACAGGAAGCTGATCAAACAAGAAATTGGGCAGGATTCAAAGCTGAGCTGATCTATGATGACAGCAAGTCGTTAGGCACAAATTTATTTCAGGGTACGCGTGGTAAACTGTTTGGTGAGTATTATCAGGGTATTACCAAAAACCATAACAATATGGTTGTTCTGGGTGCGGATCTGAGAAATTACTTGCCAATTCACCGTAACTTTATTTGGGCAAACCGGTTTGCTGCCAGTACTTCATTTGGTAACAATCTGCTGATGTATTATTTAGGTGGTGTTGACAACTGGCTTTTACCAAAATTTGATCAGGAAATGAATATAGATCATACACGCGCTTTTGCCTATCAGACTCTTGCAACAAATTTGCGTGGGTTTCAGCAAAATATTAGAAACGGCAATAGCTTTGTTGTGGTTAACACTGAATTGCGTTTCCCGGTGTTCAGATATTTCCTGAAACGACCTATTAATATGCAGTTTATTAATGATTTTCAGATCATTGGCTTTGCTGATGCCGGTACAGCCTGGACGGGCTTACATCCGTTTATGCAGGGTAATCATTTATTCCGCAAGCATTTTGAACAGCAGCCATTAAGTGGTTGGATTGAAATACAGAAAGAGCCTGTAGTTGCCGGGCTTGGTGCAGGAATCAGAACTTCATTGCTGGGATATTTTGTCCGTGGAGATGTAGCATGGGGTTTTGAAGATAAAAGGTTCTTGAAACCAGTATTTTATCTGTCGTTTGGAACCGATTTTTGACGTTTTTTCAGCAATTTTTCTCTTTTGATGAACTAAAAGCCATTGTTCATTGTTTCTTAAACAAAATAATGAATAAATTTAATAATCTTTAAAAATTAAAACAATGGCTACAATAACAATTAAAGGAAATGCTATTCACACTTCCGGCGATTTGCCGGCAATCGGTTCACAGGCTCATGATTTTAAACTGGTAAAATCTGATCTTAGCGAATTAACTTTGTCAGAACTCAAAGGTAAAAAAGTTGTATTGAATATTTTTCCAAGTCTTGATACCGATGTATGTGCTGCTTCGGTTCGTAAATTCAACGAAAAAGCCGCCGGTATGACAAATACTGTTGTGCTTGCTATATCAAAAGATTTGCCCTTTGCAATGGGACGTTTCTGCACTACTGAAGGCATTAACAATGTTGTATCGCTGTCAGCTTTTCGTAATAGTGAATTTGCGAAAGATTATGGTGTTTGCATTATTGATGGTCCTTTGGCCGGTTTGTTAGCCCGTAGCGTTGTGGTAGTTGACGAAACCGGAAAAGTTGTTTATACTGAGCTTGTACCTGAAATTGTTCAGGAACCCGATTACGAAAAAGCTATAGCAGCATTATAAAGTCCATGCTACTGGATTGAAAAATGCTTTCGCCTTTGCAGATTTAATGTTTATTGATATTTTTGTGGTATTAATTCACAAATAGAGTGCTATATTGCACTCACTATTCATTAAATCTGTTGTTATGAAAAAACAAATTGTCTTTTTGATTATGCTGGCTTTTCCTTTGCTTGCTTTAACGCAGGTAGAGGTAAGCCGTGCATTTTTAGGTCCTGATGGCGAGGTTCTTACCGAAACCAAACTAATGGACACTCCTCCATATCCTGCTGAAAGCGGCAGTAAATACGGTCAATTACCTGGCTTTCCTGTTAAAGTAGGGGCACATCCCAATTTTAAAAATATGCGTGGTGTTACCCTTGCTGATATTGATGGTGATGGTGCTGATGAAATCCTTGTTGGATCATATGGTGTACTTAGAGTTCTTAAAGGTGACGGAACTTTGTTATGGAGTAAAAACCTCACTGGAACAGCAATTTATCCGCCTTCAGTAGCTGATCTTGATGGTAACGGAACTTTGGGTATTGTACAGGTTACAGGTGGTGTTCCAAATAATGGAAGGGTTTATTTATTGGACGTCAATGGTAATGACCATCCGGGATGGCCTGTTAGTTTCAGTAACTATTGGATACTATGTGCACCAACAATTGCCGATGTATCAGGCGATGGATTCAAAGAAATTATTGTTCAAACCCGTACTTCAAACAATCTGCATGTGCTGAAGCTTGATGGTACCCCGCTGAATGAAAACTGGCCTCTGACTCTTGATGGTATACCGGCAGTTACCGCTTCAGTAGCTGATATTGACAATGATGGTGAAATGGAGATAATAACCGGAATCTCTGATGGCACCTTATATGCCCTTGATATTAATGCACAGGCTAAACCAGGCTTCCCTGTTCCAACAGATGATTATAAATTTTCTTATCAATCACCGGTTCTTGTTGATTTAGATGGTAATAACCAGCTTAGTATTATTGGTTCAACACATGGAGATGCACCAAAGTTTTATGCCAGAAACAGTGATGGAACATACAGAACCGGATGGCCTGTTCCCGTTCCCGATAATAGCTGGACATATTCTCCTCCCACTGTTGTTGATATTGACGGAACAGGTAATTACAAGATTTTTATGAGTCGTCCGATTTCAGAACAGCCCGAACCTGTTGTTTTTGGTTTTAATGCCGATGGTTCATTAATGGATAATTATCCTATTGTTAAATCAGGCGGATTGGAAGGATTTATAAGTGTTGCTGATATTGATGGGGATGGTCAGCAGAATCTGATATTTGGAAGTAACCTTAAAATTGAGGATAAAGGTTTTATACACGCCTATAATATTGACGGAACAGGTGAATTGGATGGTTTTCCACTACGTCCGTTTGGTTTTACTTTTATGAATGGTGTTAACCTGGGTGATGTAAATGGCGATGGAATGCTTGACCTTGTGGCTTTTTCGTATGAACAGAATTTCAGTGTTTCTGACTCAGCTTTTGTGAATGTTTATGATTTGCAGGTACCTGTTTCACAAGCTAATGTTTTGTGGGGAACATATAAAGGAAGTAACGATCGTGCTGGATTTGTACATACTGCTATTGTTTCTGTTCTGCCTGGCGATTCAAACTGCGACGGAACAGTGGATGTTATGGATGTGATAATCACCGTTGCCTATACAGTTGGTTTGGCACCAGAACCCTTCTGTTTTGAAAATGCAGATGTAAATCAGGATGGAGTTATTGATTTGCTGGATGTTATAGGAACAGTAAATATTGTTTTAAGAAAAAACTGATTTTTTAAAATATTATAATTTAATAAAGAGTCTGTTTTCATAACCACTTAACTCGTAACTCGTAATTTTTTTTGAATCACTGTATAACAGACTCTTAACCTGAAATATTCATAAAATAAAGAAAATGCGGGTTAAATATACTGATATAT
>CAZJZG010000018.1:0-61355 GCA_964550455.1 uncultured Bacteroidales bacterium
ATAATTTGCTGGTTGCTTTATTGGTAGCCCTGACGGGAGTTATGTTTTTTTCCTGGAATCCGGTTCAGAATGATGAGTTCAGGGGCAATACAGCAATGCGTGTGGTTTTTTATAATGTTGAAAATCTTTTTGATCCTTTCCGCGACAGCCTGATCAATGATATTGAATACTCACCTGGAGGAATGAGATACTGGACTTATAGCCGGTTTAAGAAAAAATGTCAGGATCTGGCTAAAGTACTGATTGCAGCAGGGGAGTGGGAGGCTCCGGATATTATTGGTCTATGTGAGATCGAGAATCGTTTTGTACTTAAAAAACTGCTTGAATACAGTGCTTTGGATAGACTTGGTTATGAAATAGTGCATTACGATTCACCGGACGAACGTGGAATTGATGTGGCTATGCTGTACCGACCTGAGAAATTTGAAGTCCTGCATTCTGAACCTGTTCATGTGATATTTCCCGGTGAAGATGTCCGAAGTACAAGAGATATTTTATATGTAAAAGGTTTGGCACTTGACAGCGATACTCTTCATCTGTTTGTGAATCACTGGCCTTCGCGGTATGGTGGGTATATGGTGACAAAGCCTTTGAGGGAGTTTACTGGAGCTTTGCTGAGATCATACGTTGATTCAATAGTTGTATTTGACTCAAAAGCCAACATACTGATCATGGGAGATTTTAATGATCTGCCCGATGAACAAAGCATTGAAGTTTTTCTGGGAGCAGTATTTGAACCAGAAGAACTTGAACCGGGCAAACTTTATAATCTGATGGGACCGTTATTTCGCAAACCTTCAAAAGGTAGCCATAAATTTCAGGGTGAGTGGAGTACTCTTGATCAGTTCATTGTGTCACAAAGTCTTTTAAATGGCGATCGCAACCTAAAGGTTCATAAACGTGGAGCAATAATTCTAGATGCTGATTTTTTACTTGAAGATGATCCTGCTTATACAGGTAAGCGTTTAAACCGCACCTATCATGGTATGCAATATAATGGAGGCTATAGTGATCATTTGCCAATAATTGTAGATGTTTTGAAAAGAACTGAGTAATGCTTGTTTTATCTGATTTTTAATTTGAGATTTCATGACAAAATAAATCTTTGATTTTTGCAGGAGTTACAATCAAAAGCATTAAAAGTTTTCTTAAATTTGCAAATGAATAACTTAGTTAAAGGAAAAGAAAACGTTAAAAAGTCTTTTACGTATTGTTGTTTTAAACATTAGGAGAATTTCAAGATGCCAAAAAAACAAGAAAACGAAATCACCAACAGAATTAAAAAAGCCGGATGCAATGAGTACTCCAGGCTTTTATCGGAATTCGACAGCAAAATAGAAAATCCATTACCAACTTGCAAACTAGGAACTTATAAAGTTGCTACTCTGGAATATACAGCCGAATTAATCAGGGATTTGTCCTTTTTATTAGGAGAGTGGACAGTAGAAAGAATGTTTGGGGTGAGCTATTCCGAAAGAATTGAAACCATTGAGGAACTGGAAATGAAATTAAGTAAGATTGTAGCAGAAAAGATAAAAACAGATGTTCCGGAGAGATTGGCAATAAAAGATTATCTAACTGTAACAAAAGAGAACAAATGGGATTTGTGGACTGCCATACCTGATATTTTTGAAGACCTAAAGATTGGTCATCCTATGAATGTTCCAAACCACAGAAGGGGGCAGAAAGATGAAAATTTCAAATTAGGTTTGATTTTGGGATTCATATTATTTTATTTTGCTGATCATCTTAAACTTGAGGATTTTATAGGGTACAAAGCTTAAACTATCAGGCATATACCTGGTTTCATTAGAACCTGATTCGTTAATCATTTGTGTTTTTACAATAATTGATTAATGATGCTCATTATTATAATTAGAATATTATTCCTGATCTTTTGTTAAAGTTGTTATTATCAAAGTCTTATCATTCATGGTGATAAGGCTCATTCCTGATAATTGTAAAGGCTCTGTAAAGCTGTTCAATGAATATCAACCTGACTAACTGGTGAGGAAAAGTCATATTAGAGAGTGATATTTTTTCATTAGCCCTTTTATACATAGTTTCATGAAATCCGTATGCACCACCGGTAATGAAAACCATTCTTTTAATTCCTCTTATCTGATGCTCATTAATCCAGCCTGCAAATACCACCGAACGAAACTGTCTGCCTTTTTCATCAAGCAAAACAACAAAATCATCAGGTTTTAATTTCTTCAACAGTAATTCAGCTTCATACTGTTTTAATTGTGCCGGAGCCAATTTCCCTGAACCAGTTCCGGGATTCACAGCAATAGTCTCGAAATTACAATAATGCACCAGTCGTTTGCTGTAAATATCAAGTGCCTCAGCGATGTGCTTTTCTTCAGTTTTGCCGGTATTAAGAAGTACGATTTTCAATGGTGATTTTTATTTATTTCTATCGGAACCCTTCAGGATCTTAAAACTTAATTTTTCTTCTTTGATTTAACGGTTTATCATATTTTACCAGTGTTTCCGACTCTGCCCTGCACTTCTTCATATGTTGATTTTATCGCTTTCCTAATTATGGTTGTTGCTTTATTAATTTCTTCAGTTGTTATAGTCATTGGCGGCGCTATTCGCATTGCATCAGGTTTGTAAAGGAACCAGTCAGTTATCAGACCATTGTCAAAGCATCTTTTAATTATTCTTTGGTTGAGTTCAGGGCTTTCAAGTTGCAAAGCCATCAATAAACCGTAATGTCGTATTTCTTTTATTTCAGGTATGTCTGACAAAGCTTTAATTATTTGATCGGCTTTTTGTTCAGCATGATGATATAATTTTTCTCTCTCTATAATATCAAGATTAGCCAGTGCAGCGGAACAGCTTAGAGGGTGTCCGCCAAAGGTTGTTATGTGTCCGAGAGGAGGGTCATAACCAAGACATTTCATGATTTCTGAAGATGAAATAAAAGCACCCAAAGGCAAGCCGCCTCCAAAGGCTTTTGCCAGCAAAAGTATATCGGGTTTTACATCAAATTTCTCAAAAGCAAAAAGTTTACCTGTCCGTCCCATGCCGGTTTGTATTTCATCGAATATCAAAAGACTGCCGGTTTCGGTACATTTTTCTCTGAGTGCTTTCAGAAACTTAATGCTGGCAGGTATAACTCCCGCTTCGCCCTGAACAGGTTCAATAATCACACAGGCTGTTGATGTGGTAATTTCACTGAGTTGATTTATATCATTGAAATCCAGATGTTTCACTGATGGTAACAGAGGCATATACCGGATTTTTAACTCCAGGTTTCCACAAACACTTAGAGAACCCTGAGTGCTGCCGTGATAGGCATTTTTAAAAGAAATAATTTCATGCCTTCCTGTATGGCGTTTGGCTAATTTTAAAGCACCCTCAACTGCTTCGCTTCCGGAGTTCACAAAAAAACATGTGTTCAAAGATGGAGGCAATAACTGTGCAAGCCTGTGTGCCAGTATAACCTGAGGTTCCTGAACAAATTCGCCATAGACCATTACGTGCAAATGCCTGTCAAGTTGTTTTTTTATTGCTGCCATTACTTCCGGATGCCGGTGTCCTGTGCTGCTAACCGATATTCCGGATATAAAATCAAGGTAACGTTTGCCATCAATGCCATACAGGTACGAACCTTCAGCCGATTGAACCTCCAAAGCCAACGGTGCTGGTGAGGTTTGAGCCAGATTATGATAAAATTTTTCAGTTAACGACTTCATGTTTTTCTTTTAACTTTGCAAATATAGTTCAATGATAGAGTATTGGCATTTATTTACCTTTGTTCTTTACAATTGAAAACTAATTGTTGCATTCGAAAAATGGGTTTAGAGAATTATCAGGTCATGAATAAAAAGATACAAAACAAAGTTGTTGTAATTACAGGAGCTTCATCAGGGATAGGCAAAGCATTGGCATATACTTTTGCGAAACAGGGAGCCAGGCTTGTAATTGCAGCTCGAAATATTGAAGCATTACAGATTATGGTTTCAGAAATCTCAGGTTATGGTGTTGAAATATGTGCTGTAAAAACTGATGTTTCAGTTGAAAACGATTGTAAGAATCTCATCAGTGAAACTATAAAAAGGTTCGGAACTATTGATGTTTTAATTTGCAATGCCGGAATCTCAATGCGAGCTTTATTTGCTGATCTTGATCTTAAAGTGATTCATCAATTGATGGATGTAAACTTCTGGGGTACTGTTTATTGTGCTAAATTTGCCATGCCTTATTTGTTGGAATCCAAAGGTTCGCTGACAGGTGTTATCTCGGTTGCAGGCCATATTGGATTACCGGGGAGAACCGGTTATTCGGCTTCGAAATTTGCTGTGAGAGGTTTTCTTGAGTCTTTAAGAACCGAGAACCTAAAAACAGGTTTACATGTAATGATAGTGGCGCCGGGTTTTACAGCTTCAAATATCAGAAATATAGCTCTCAACGCTGCCGGAAATCCTCAGGAAGAGAGTCCCAGAGATGAAAAATCAATGATGACGGCTGAAGAGGTTGCTGAAAAAATACTTAAAGGTGTAATAAAGCGAAAAAATAATATTGTTCTAACCTTTAAAGAGGGGAAACTGATAGTTTTGATAAATAAATTATTTCCTGCTTTGTCGCGCAAACTTGCATTTAATCATATGGCAAAGGAGCCTGATTCACCATTTTCGTAATTATTTTTAGTTAAGGATTACCATTCTTGATTAAATAAATCTGTTAAAATCCACTGAACTATAAACAAACCAATGTATCCAGGAATTAATTAATAAGGCCTGATTTTATTTTTCTGGTTTTATTATTAGCTTTTTTGATCTGCATTAAATAATTTTGCTTTAATTTGACCAAAATTTTGAATTCCAAATTTAAAACCTGATAAATATATGAATATGGAAAAGCTTGATATTCTGCTTAAACAGGGTCTTAATGAACTCGTTTTTGGTGCATCACCTGAAGATGCCGATAAGTTATTTGGTGCTCCTGTTGAAATTGAAGCCCTGGAAAAAGATACTGATGAAGACCTCGAATCACAGTTATGGTATTATGACGAAGAGGGCATTAGTTTGTTTTTTGAAGGCGAACCCGATCTTGAACTCACTAGTATTGAAGTAAGCAATCTTAATGCAACATTGTTTGGGAAAGCTATTTTTAAGATGAGTGAGGAGCAAATAATTGATCTTATGAAAGAGAATGGTTTTAGTGATTTTTATCAGGAGGATGAAGAATGGGGCGAAAAACTACTGTCTTTCGAAGATGCTTTAATTGATTTTTATTTTGAGGAAGATAAGCTGGTAAGTGTAAACTGGAGCGCTTCATTTTTTTAATAGCGATCTGTCAATTTTTTTTAATTCGTGGATGATATTCCATGATGACATTTCGTAGGTAATGCCTGTCGAGATGAGTATAAATCTCAGTTGTTATAATTGAGGCATGCCCAAGCATTTCCTGCACTGCTCTTAGGTCGGCGCCACCCTCAACCAGATGGGTGGCAAATGAATGCCTGAAAGTATGAGGGCTTATGGTTTTTTGTATGCCTGCCAGTTCAGCTTGTTTCTTTATTATATTAAATATCATCACTCTTGAGAGTCGGTTACCTCTGTTATTCAGAAAAATAATATCCTCAGAACCTTTATTTATCTTTTGTTTAACCCTTACGCTGTTAAGATAGATATTAATCTGTTTCAGGGCGCTTCTGCCTATTGGCACAAGGCGCTCTTTATTTCCTTTTCCTGTGATGCGGATGAATTCTTCTCTGAAATGTATATCTGAAATCCTCATGTTTGTTAGTTCTGATACCCTTAATCCGCAACCGTAAAGTGTTTCGAGGATTGCTTTATTTCGTTCGCCATCCGGTTTACTCAGATCAACCGAATCAATTATCCGGTTAATTTCGTCAACGCTGAGAGTTTCTGGTAAACGTGATTCAATACTTGGCATGTCGAGCCATTGAGTGGGATCGTTGTTTATTTTGTTTTCGATCAACAGATATCTGAAAAAACTTCTGATCCCTGAAATTAGCCTGGCCTGAGACCTTGGACTTATCTCTTTTTCATTAATATGGATAATAAAATCATGAAGATGTTCTTTTGTGACATTTTCCGGAGAAATTTCTGAATGATTCTCATCAATGTATTCCTGAAGTTTTTTAATGTCTCTTAAATAAGAAGCAATTGTATTTTGCGATAGAGATTTCTCTATTCTGAGATATATGCCAAAACCGTTGATATATGATTTCCACTTCATGAACCGACGTTTTTTATTTACACTTTCTCAGAAAAACTGAATCCAAAGGTTTTACAGTAATATGAAAAACATCTATCGCCATCCAAATATTGAAATGTAATTGATATATGAACAATGATTTATGCGTGTTCTGAATTAAAAACAGGATTAAAACAAAACCGGAAATAATTAAAAAGCAGTCATTATTAAATCAATATCCTGAAATGGCATGTTAAATTTCCCGCTGATCAGAATATTGGTAATAATGCCATTAAACACATAAACTCCGCGTCTTACTCCCTGACTTTCTTTTAGTACGTTGGCGATTCCTCCCTTTTTACCTATCGAAAGCAGGATAGGAGCTATATAATTGCTCATTGCATATGAGGCTGTGTGAGGAACACGCGAAGCAATATTTGGTACACAATAGTGTATTACATCATATTTTTTGAATATCGGATTCTGGTGATCGGTAGGTTCTGATGTTTCAACACAGCCACCCTGATCTATTGTTACATCTATTATCACAGATCCCGGTTTCATATTTCTGACCATTTCTTCAGTAATACTGAATGGTGCCCTGCCGCTGTCGGTATGAATAGCAGCAATAACAACATCAGCGGTTTTAAGTGCTTTTGAAAGGATCTCCGGCTGTATTACTGAGGTGAAGATCCTGGTATTGACCACGGATTGTAGCTTGCGAAGCTTATGTATGGAATTATCGAAAACCTTAACTGAAGCGCCCATCCCAAGAGCTGAAGCAGCAGCAAATTCACCAACTGTTCCTGCTCCAAGTATAATAACTTCGGTGGGCGGCACTCCTGAAAATCCTCCAAACATATGTCCTTTGCCAAGAATAGGATGACAAAGATATTCAGCGGCTATCATAATAGAGGCATTTCCGGTTATTTCACTCATCGAACGTCTGACAGGATATGCTCCTGTTCTGTCCCGAAGAAATTCAAAAGCTATTGCAGTACATTTTTTTGATATTAACTCCTTAATATAATCTTCCTGACATTCCTGTAAATTTAATGTGGAAATGACCGTTTGTCTTGGTCTGAGCATTCCCGATTCGGATTTTGTAAGCCGAGCCACTTTGAGAATAATATCGCTGTTAAATACTTCGTTTGGCGAGTTGACTATTTCAGCTCCGTTTTCGGCATAATCCATATCACTGAAAAAGGCATGTTTGCCAGCTTCAGTTTCAATTAAAACCCTGTGCCCGTTCTTTACAAGCAAGCCCACTGCGTTTGGAACCAGAGGAATGCGATTTTCTAATTTTGAATTATCGCGTGGTATGCCTATGATCAGTGATGATCTCTTTATAGCTACTTCAAGCATTTCTTCTTTGGGCAACAAGCCTGAAGCAGTACTAAAAGAAAAAAATGATGTTTTTTCCGGATCCATGGAATAAAGAAATTTTATTGAACCAAAATTGTTCTAATCAGATTCTCATTATTAACATCAATCTTAATATAAACGCTATCAGGCGGTAAAAGTTGCTCTACTTTTTCAGGCCATTCAATGAAGCAATATGAACCGCTGTAAAAATATTCTTCGTATCCCAGATCAAATGCTTCTGAAATTGAACGGATGCGATAAAAATCAAAATGGAATACTGATTCACCCTCACTGTCATGATACTCATTAATTAATGCAAAAGTAGGACTTACAACCACATCTTTAACTCCAAGTACATGACAAAGCTCTTTTATTAGTGTTGTTTTTCCCGCTCCCATTACACCTTTTAGCGCAAAAACCCTTTGCTCAGAAAATTGATTCATAATTTTATGAGCAATAGTTTGAAGATCAGATAAATTAGCTGCTTCAAATGTTAACATTGCAGAAATCATAAGAAGTTTGGGCGCAAGGTACTAAGAAAACAGCAAATAAAAGGCAGATAGCATCTAAAAATGTTGTACAGCAATTATTTGTTCTTTAGTGAAATAAACGGCACTGCCATTTCTTCAAGCGAAACACCACCGTGCTGGAAAGTGTCGCGGTAATAATTCACGTAGTAATTGTAATTATTGGGATAGGCAAAGAAATCATTTCGTTTGCAGAATACATAAGCCGAGCTAATATTTGTTTTTGGCAAGAATATATCGCCGGGATTTTTAGATTCATATACTTCCTTTGCGTTGTAATTCAGGCTCTTACCCGACTTGTAACGAAGATTGGTTGTAGTGGTTTTGTCGCCAACGATCTTTACCGGATTTTGAACTCTAACCGAACCATGATCGGTAGTAATGATAAGGTTAACCTGCTGTTCGGAAAGGTATTTTATAATATCGAGCAATGGGCTGTGTATGAACCATGAATGAGTTATTGAACGATATGCAGCTTCGTCGCCGGCAAGCTCTCTTATTATTTCCATCTCGGTACGTGCGTGTGAAAGCATATCAACGAAATTATACACTATCACATTCAGTTGGTTCACCATTAGATTTGGCATTGACTCAACAAGTTTACGCCCGGCGGCAAGGTTAAGTACCTTAATATATTGGTAGCGAATATCGCGTCCAAAGCGTTTTAACAACTCGCCCAGAAGTTCGCTTTCAAATTGATTCTTTGTACCTTCATCACCTTCGTTTAACCAGTAACGCGGGTATTTCTTTTCAATTTCCGAAGGCATCAGACCCGAAAAGAATGCATTTCGCGCATATTGCGTAGTGGTTGGCAATATGCTGTAATACATTTCATCTTTTTCTACCCTGAAAAACTCTTCAATTACAGGCTGAAGTATTTTCCATTGATCATAGCGAAGATTGTCAATTAAAATAATAAAAACAGGTTGCTTTTTATCCAGAACCGGAAATACTTTCTCGCGCATAAGAGTATGTGAAAGTACAGGACGATCGGATGATGAATCACTTAACCAGCGCTGATAGTTTTTTTCAATAAATTTACTGAACACCTGATTGGCTTCACTTTTCTGCATCTGCAGTATTTCAAAAATACTTTCATCTTTTGATGATTCAAGCTTTAGTTCCCATGATACCAGTTTGCGGTAAACATCAACCCATTCGCTATGAGTGAGATTATTTGAGATCTCCATACCAATGTTACGAAACTCCTGCTGATATGCAAAAGTGGTTTTTTCGCTTATTATCTTTTTATTTTCCAGACTTTTTTTCAGAGCCAGTAGTATCTGATTGGGATTCACCGGTTTAATAAGATAATCGCTTATGTTTGACCCTATGGCATCTTCCATGATTCGTTCTTCCTCGCTTTTTGTGATCATTATCACAGGAAGGCTGGGATAATTTTCTTTCAAAATAGCAAGAGTCTCAATTCCTGAAAGCCCAGGCATGTTTTCGTCAAGGAAAACAACATCAAAAGATCTTGTTTTCAGTATATCAAGTGCATCGCCACCGTTGTTTGCAGTATGAACATCGTAGCCTTTTTGATTAAGAAAAATGATGTGAGGCTTGAGCATGTCAATCTCATCATCAACCCATAAAACATTGATTCTATCCATTATTTTCTGATTTTTACAGTATTTTTGCCACAGTGGCTAAATTTATTGCTTTAACGTTTTTTAGTCCTGATTATTTGATATAAACCCCGGGTCTGATAAATATGATTCTTGAAGTCTCTAAGAATAAAAATAAGTAAGGATTTGTATATGTCAGCTTCCGGTAATATGTTGAATTTCAGGATCGCAATAAAGTTACGAAATTTTTAGTAACTAAATGTGTCAGCTTTTGCATGATTTAACTCATTGTTTTCCTGAAATATTGCAATATCAATAATATGATATTTATTTTACTGAGTATCAGTATGTTATTAACGAACATTTTGCCAAAATATTATAGTACGATAAAGTAACAAAAGTGAATTATTATAAATTTTTAACAATATGGAAATAAGTACTCTTCAATGGATAGGATATATAGCTTCTGTGATCATTGCTGTGTCAATGACCATGAGTTCTATTCTGAAGTTCAGATGGATAAATCTTGTCGGAGCCGTAACCTTTTCTACTTACGGATGGCTCATTGGTGCATGGCCGGTTGGCATTCTCAATGCTTTTATTGCATCTGTGGATATATATTATCTGGTAAATATTTATTCTAAAAAGGAAATTTTTGAGATCCTTGAAGTAAGACCCGAGAATCGTTATTTGATAAGATTTCTTGAATTTTACGATAAAGATATTCAGAAGTTTTTTCCGGGCTTCTCATATAAACCTGAATTGAACACCATTAGTTTTTTTACATTGAGAAATATGGCAGTTGCAGGAATTTTTCTTGCTCATCGCAAGGAAGAGGACACGCTTTGTGTAGGTCTGGATTATGTCTTGCCGGAATACAGGGATTTTAAAAACGGAAGGTTTATATACGGACAGTTAAAATCAAAATTCATTGTCCTGGGTTTTAAAAATGCAAAAGCTGAAGTGAAAAGTAAGAAATATTCAATATATCTTAAAAAGCTTGGTTTTGTTGAGGAAAAGGATGGTTTGTACTGCAAACTGCTTGACGAAAATTAAGACTGCTGCCATGAATTTGATCATAAAGAATGGAATTATTGTAAATGAAAGTTCTACCACCAATGGTGAATTGCTGATTCAGGATGGTATTATTAAAAAGATTGCAAAAAAATTATCTGATGATATTGTAGCTTCAGAAACTATAGACGCAGGTGGTTCCTATATTTTCCCGGGTGGCATTGATCCTCATGTTCATATGCATTTGCCAGGCCCTGCTGGCTATTCTTCCGATGATTTTTATACCGGCAGTCGTGCAGCTTTGTTTGGAGGCACAACTACGATCATTGATTTTGTTACCCCAGTTCGTGGACAATCAATTATAAGCGCTCTGGAATTCCGAAAAAAAGAGGCTGAAGATTCACTTTGTAATTACATGTTTCATGTCAGTCCGATTGAGATTAAAGAGAACACAGAGAAAGAATTAATTCAGTGTATGGATCTGGGTATCAGATCATTCAAGATTTATATGGCTTACAAACCCAGCATTGGTATTGATGATGCTGATATTAAACGGGTTCTGAAAATTATAGGGAAGAGGGGAGGAGTAGTTGCTGTACACTGTGAACTTGGTGATAAAATTGAAAAACTAAGAAATCAATTTTATGAACAAGGTAAAACTGAGCCGGTTTATCATGCCTTGTCAAGACCGCCGGAAACAGAGGCGGAAGCAGTAAAGCGAATAATACAACTGGCTGAGGAAACTGATTGCACTTTATATCTTGTGCATATTTCTTCAGCTAAGTCACTTGAATATATTAGCAAGGCACAGAAATCAGGACTGAAGGTGTTTGCCGAAACCTGTCCGCATTATCTTTTACTTGATGATTCACATTATTATGGAAGTTTTGAAAAGGCAGCTCCTTTTATTGTGAGCCCTCCTTTACGAAAAAGATCTGATAATGATGCCCTTTGGAAAGCTCTGGCAGATGGTACATTACAGGCAATTGGCACAGACCATTGCCCTTTCAGCTATGAACAAAAGGCAGCAGGTAAAAATGATTTTCGTAAAATTCCAAATGGTGCCGGAGGTGTTGAACATCGCCTTACCTTAATTTTTACTTACGGAGTATTGAAATCGCGTATTACTCTGCAGCAATTTGTAAATCTTACTTCAACCATGCCTGCAAAGATTTTTGGATTATTTCCGCAAAAAGGTACTATTGCTGAAGGCTCTGATGCCGACATTGTGATCTGGGATCCGAATATAAGTGAGATAATTTCAGCTTCAACACATCATCAGAATTGTGATCTGAATATTTTTGAAGGTATAAAAACTCAGGGTAAGGTCACTTATGTTATCAGGAACGGAGAAATTATGGTGAAGAAAGGCATGATTATAAGTACCAAAAAAGGACTTTATTTATAGTATGATTTGAGTTTTTTCTGATCCTGATTGATGACATGGAATAATTTGCGATTAAATCATTAATATCAGATATATTATACCATTTGGATTAAGAAAAGCGTTAAAGAAGTCAAAATGCAATAAAACACAGCCATGAATAAATTAAAACCAGCGATTTTAAGCCTGATATTATTCGCTCTGGCGGGAATATACAGTCAGGTAACAGCCCAGGTTGAAATAGTCCCTCTTACCAAAGATTTGGATAATAAATATAATGAAGGGATGTATTACGCCCTGCCGAAAAATAAAATACGGGTGGATATTTGGGTTGAAAGAGTTGATATAGTTTCCGGACCTTATTCCGAATATGCAAGCCGTTTGTTGGGGCTGGATAATGTTCCGCGAAGTAATTCCACGGTTTACAATATTACAGGTGCAAGCATGAGCGCAATTTCTGAAGTTGATCCGGAGCAGTTTTACTATATAAGAGTCCCTGAGAAGAATAAAAACAACATCTATTTATCATTAAACCCTGAAGGCTTAATGCAGTCAGCTTACTGGCACGAAACAGGCAAGGCTTCTGAAAGGAAGAAACAAGAAAAGGATTTTGAAAAACCAATATTTCGGGATGATTTTATGGATGTCACGGTTCCCGGAATAATTGAAAAAGTTGACACTTTTATTCGGCGTATTAATGTTGACACCACAACTTTTGAAGAGGTGTTTTTCAGAAAAACCTTTATCGAAAAATCAACTGAACAAAAAGCACGTGAAGCTGCCAATTTTATTCTTAAGCTTGAAGAAGACAGGTTTGGGTTAATAACAGGTTATCAGGAAGTTAGCTACTCTGCTGAAACAATGGCATATATGAATGATCAGCTCCTGAACCTTCAAAATGAATATCTTGCACTGTTCAAAGGTAAAACCACCACTACAACCCGTCATTATAGTTTTGTTTTCGAACCTTTGCCCGATAATGCAGCCCAGCGTAAGGTGCTCTGTAAGTTTTCCCCGACTCAGGGTGTATTGGATACAAAATCGCCTTTTGGTGAGCCTGTTACAATTGAATTTACCAAAGCCGGCAATATTAAAAAAGTCGAGCAGCATCATAAATTACGTGAACAAGCAAAGCGCAAAGCAACTGGCTTCTTCTACAGAATCCCTGATAAAGCTAATTTTACTATCAGAGCAGGAGAGGATGTTTTAACCGATAAGCAGTTTGTCATAAGTCAGTTAGGAACAATTGTCTTTTTGCCTTTTGATGGTGTAAGCGAGGTGCAATTTCATCCTGAAACAGGCTCATTAAAATATATGAGGATTAAAGAAAAATAAAATTATTTTGGTTTCTGACCTTTTAAGGCATCAGAGCTTTTCTGATACTGGTAAGTTTTATCAGTAAATCATTTAACTGGTCAAGTGGCAGCATATTAGCCCCATCCGATTTAGCTGTTGCAGGATTGGGATGGGTTTCAAGAAAAATCCCGTCAGCACCTGCTGCAATCCCGGCTTTTGCTATTGTGGCAATCATTTCAGGCATTCCACCTGATACTCCGGTTGCCTGGTTAGGTTGCTGAAGTGAATGTGTTACATCAAGTACAACCGGATATCCGAATGATCTCATGATTGCAATATTTCTAAAATCCACAACAAGATCGTAATATCCGAACATACTTCCGCGCTCGGTCAGCATAATTTTATTGTTTCCGGTGATTTTAATTTTTTCTGCCGCAAATGCCATAGATGCTGCTGAAACAAACTGACCTTTTTTAATACTTACATATTTTCCGGTTCGACCGGCTGCCTGAAGCAGCTCGGTTTGCCTGCACAGAAAAGCGGGGATCTGCAATATGTCAACATAATTGGCTGCCATTTTAGCTTCAGCTTCGCTGTGGATATCAGTTATTGTTGGCAGATCGAGATTAACTCCCACCCGTTGTATGGCTTCCAGAGCCGGAATATCACCAATTCCGGTGAATGAATCAGCTTTTGAACGATTTGCCTTTTTATAGGACGCCTTGAAAATAAAAGGGATCTCCAGTTTTTTGCAAATGTGCATTATATGATCGCCAATTGCTTCAGGCATATCAGAATCTTCCACTACGCATGGTCCGGCGATTAAGAAAAAATTACCTGAATCAGAATGCTTAATACGGGGCAAATGCTTTAGAATATTATTCATCATTTTTGGAATTAAAATACAAAACTAAGAAAGGAATTGAAAATAAGCCTATTCAAATGAAGATTTAAAGCAGATCTCTTTTAAAAGATTGAATCTGCAACATTCACAGATAAACTGTATTTTTGCGAAAACCTTATTCTTTTATGAGCGGACGTAGAGAAATTTTCAGGCTTCAGGCTTTAAGATTGATTTTCCGTTCATTACGTCATCGTAATTACCGCTATTATTTTTTTGGACAGAGTATTTCGCTCATGGGAGCATGGATACAGAATGTTGCCATGGGATGGCTTGTTTACCGTCTTACAGGCTCGGCAATGTATCTGGGTATTATTGCTTTTGCCGGTCAGATACCTTCGTTGGTAGTTACTCCGCTTGCCGGTGTTTTCACTGACTGGTTAAATCAGCGAAGAACTCTGATAATTACGCAATCAATGGCAATGCTAACTACACTCACTCTTGCAGTCCTCGTACTTCTTGATATAGCTACTGTAGTCCATCTGATAGCAATATCAATTATTGCCGGAGTTATTAATGCTTTTGACAATCCTTTCCGTCATGCTTTTGTGCTTGAGATCATCGGCAACCGGGATGATCTACCTAATGCCATAGCATTAAACAGTTCACTTAATAATTCTGCTCGTTTTATTGGTCCTTTAATAGGAGGTGTTCTCATTAGTCTTGTTGGCGAAGGATGGTGCTTCCTGATAAATGGCATCAGCTACTCGGCTGTGGTTCTTAGCCTTTTGTACATAAAAGTTACAAAATCGGTTCAAACATCTTCACAGGGAAGTATTTTAAGGCAGCTTACTGAAGGTTTGCAATATTCATGGAGCTTTAAACCTATACGCTATCCTTTGATGCTGATAGCAATTTGTGGATTGATTGGACTGCCTTTTCAGGCTTTATTGCCGGCTTTTGCTGCAAATGTTCTTGAGGGAAGCGCTACATTATTGGGAACATTAATAGGTTCGTTAGGAGCAGGCGCTCTTACCGGGGCATTGTTTCTTGCTTCTCGTCAGAAAATGCAAACCCTGCCTGCTAATATAATTACTGCTGCTTTACTTTTTTCCATTGCTCTGGGGTTCTTTTCACAATCCCATATAGTCGTACTTTCTATGCTTACCCTTTTTATTACCGGTTTTGGTATGATTGTTATGTTTAATGCTACCAATGCTCTACTACAGGGAGTTGCTGACAGTGATAAACGTGGAAGGGTGATTTCACTTTACAGTCTTACGTTTATGGGAATGCCTCCGCTTGGAAATCTTATGACTGGTGCATTGGCTGAATATATTGGCGTTGGGATTACTGTGTTGATTATGAGCGTAATATGTTTAACAGCAATACTGGCTCTTCGAAAACAGATACTGGCTGTTAAGCCTTTGCTTGAAATATGATCCTTCAGGTTTGGTTTTGTTTTAGAAGCTAACTCTGATTCCGGGTCCAAGAAGCATAAACCATTCTTTTTGGTTCAGAAAATAACCACCACCCACATATAAAGGAAACGACATTCGTGAATCTCTGCGTGTAGGGAAGATGCTGCCTATAAGAACAATACCCATATCTCTGTTAATTCCGACACTTTCTGAGAAGTTGAAAGCATTAAGTGCAAGAAACCCTCCTCCGATTTTATACGGTTTCATTACTGCAATTTTATCTTTATAATAAAAGCTGAATTGCGCGATCATTGCCATGCTTATACCGCTAAGATTGCCAATTTTCTCGCTTTCAGGACTTAAAATAAGTAATCCGGCTGGAAATGAAACATCAACATCAAAACGTAGCTGACGCTGTAAAATGATTTCAAGAGTTTTTTTGTGATGACCTGTGCTGTATTTACCTGCTGAGTGTTCAATGGTTATCAGCACTCTGGTCCATATATCCCATGAATGGGTTTTTCGCGAAAGAAACTGATTTAAACTGAATTCCTGAATGCGGCAATCATTCTTTGAGTAATACTGAAACCGTGATGAGTTTTCGGCAGGGCAGACTGCAATACCGGTTTGCCTGAATGTTTCAAGCAATTCACCGCGGGGTCCAAGAATTCTAACTTCAATATCAAGATATTGTTTGCCGAATAATTTTCCGTTTTCATCAATTTTATAATTATCGAAATTAATTACTATATCGCGGATCGAGCTTTCATGGAAAATAGGTCCGGCAATATCAGATACCTTTTTGGGATTATCTCCGTAATTTATTTTAATGAAGTCAAACTGCCGTGGGATCTGATATTCAGCAATTGTTAGTTCATAACCTGAAGGCCGGTTGTTAATCAGCAGACTGACCCTTGATTTTGGAATTTCCATTGGAATATGCATGCTGAACTCTACTTCGGTATCCGACCAGTTTATGGTATCATTTATCCTGCCTCCAGGCATCTCAAATGCGATATTGGTTTTTTCAAGGCTTTGTCCGGTAATTTTGACTATGATCATTTCATTTGGGTTAACTTCCAGTCTTTCAGTCCAGTTTCGCCCTTCATGCATTATTTTTACATTATGTATTACACTTTGCGGAATTACCGAAAAATTGCTTAAAAATTTAGCCTGATCCCCATCTTTAATATAAAGATAGCCTTCGCGGGAATGATGAAAGTTATAGGGTCGGAGTATGCCCAGAACGCGATTGTTCATCAGATTGCTTTTAGTGAATAATTCAGCAATCAGTGCTCCTCCGGCTTCTTCCTGTGCTTCAATCCTATAAGTTTTGTTAAGCTGAAGTGTGCGATGATTGTCCAATTGAACCTCAACGCCTTTTAATTTATTTTCATCGTCAAGAATTATTTCTTTACGGTCAATACCAAGAAATGCCATACGGCTGGAACGAACATTGAACGGTGGTGTCTCAAAAGAATATTTATAGTTGAATTCTCCGTTTGTATTCATCATTGGCTTCATTAGTTCTATCTCAATCGGGAATTTCTGGAGTCCGGTACTGAAAGCCATTAGATGAAGAGAAACAGAACCATTTTTTTCGCTCAGGCGATAATTGAAATTGTCTTTTACTATCCAACCCGAATGAATTACAATATTTCCGGCTAAATTTACATTTAGTTCATTTACAACTTCTTCACCAATAAAGATCTCTTCTGAATAATTTACGAGCGAAATCTGCATGAGTGTAACAGGTTGTAATGAAATTTGCTGATATACAGTGTCGTGGTTATCAAGAAGTATGGCAGCGGTTAAATTGAAGAAATTACCTCTGGTAATATTTTCGAATTGAAAATATATCAGAAAGTGTTTTTCAGGGTGTGCTTCCTTGAACTGTACTACATTAATTCCTGGCGATGAGTAAACATCTATAAGCTCAGAATTATAAGATGATTTGGGTATTAACCTTAATTCGGCAAGTTCATTTTCATGACGGTACAAAAAGGGAAATAGATTAGCTTCGTGGTGTTGCTCCGTAAGCTCAGAAAGCCGGTAAATATTTGTATCAACACTTAAAATTATTTCATCAAAAATAGTTTCTTTTGGGTTTTGGGCATTAGCTATAGAGAATATGTTAGTGGCTGCTAAACACAAAAAAAGGTGAAAAATGTTTTTCTTATTCATTGTTATCCAGATAGTTACATAAATATTCGGATGTGTTTCTGAAATCTGTAAATTTTATGCTCTTGAAAATAAATTCGTAATTACTCCGAATCTCCAAAACGCCCGCTTGAATAATTTCGTATAAATGAGACAGTAATGAATTTTTTTTTGCACAGCTTATAAAAATATATTACTTTTGCAGCCGCAAATAAAGTCACCTTGTTGATTTTGCAAGCAGGATCATATAGGAGCGGTTCAACAAGGATCAGATTAGAGATATAGTAGCAGGGGACTTCAGTCCCCTCTTTTATTAAAAATAGTAAATGATTACTGAAAATAGCATAAGGTTAATTGTTGAGGAAAAACTTGAAAATACTTCATTTTTTCTTACTAATCTGGTTATCAGACAGGGTAACCAGATTCATGTTTATATTGATGGTGATCAGGGAGTTACGATTGATGATTGTGCTATGTTATCGAAATATATTGAATCAAATCTGAACCGTAATGAGGAGGATTTTACTCTTCAGGTATCATCGGCTGGTATTGATCAACCTTTGAAATTCAGAAGGCAATATGTAAAAAATATTGGCAGAAGATTCAGGATGGAGTTGAAAGATGGTAGCTCTTTTACTGGAAAGCTACTTTCTGTTGAAGGTGATAAGATTCAGGTTCATACTGAAAAGCAAAAAGGAAAAATTGTTATTGAAGATAAAATAATTGAATTGGAAATTTCAGATATAAATAAGGCACTTTGCCTGATTTCATTTAAATAGATGATTAATAATATTTTATAACAACTTGAAATGGAACATATTAATCTTGTAGAAACCTTTTCAGAGTTTAAAGAGTTCAAAAGCATTGAAACTGAAACTTTGATGCGTATTATTGAAGACGTTTTCCGTAATATGCTGGGAAAGAAATATGGTAGCGATGACAATTTTGATATCATCGTTAATGTTGGCAAAGGTGACCTGGAGATATGGAGAAACCGGGTTATAGTTGAAGACAGCGAGGTGGAAGACGAAAATACTCAAATTGCCTATTCAGAAGCTATCAAAATCGAACCAGATTTTGAAGTTGGTGAAGAAGTCACTGAAGAACTCAAAATGGAGGATTTTGGTCGTCGTGAAATTCTGGCTTTGCGACAAAATCTTGTGGCTAAGGTCCAGGAGTATGAAAAAGACAATTTTTTTAAGAAATATAAAGATAAGATTGGAGAGATTATTACAGCTGAGATTTATCAGGTAAGGAAAAAAGAAATAATGCTACTCGACGATGAATCAATTGAACTATTACTTCCTAAATCCGAGCAAATACCATCCGATTTTTATCGTAAAGGTGATAATTTAAGGGCAGTTGTTTCAAAAGTTGAAATGACTGAAAAAAAACAACTTTTTATTATTGTTTCACGTACTTCTCCCGTATTTCTTGAAAGACTTTTTGAACTTGAGGTTCCGGAGGTTTATGATGGTTTGATCACCATCAGGAATATTGTACGTGTTCCCGGCGAAAGAGCCAAAGTAGCTGTTGAATCGTATGATGATCGTATTGATCCGGTCGGTGCTTGTGTAGGAATGAAGGGTTCGCGCATTCATGGCATAGTCAGGGAGCTTAATAATGAAAATATTGATGTGATCAATTATACAACAAATCCAAGTCTTTATATACAGCGTGCTTTAAGTCCTGCAAAAATTACTTCAATCACCATTGATGAAGAAAATAAACGTGCGGAAGTATATATGAAGCCCGATCAGGTTTCACTGGCTATAGGAAAGGGAGGGTACAATATCAAGCTTGCTGGAAAACTTACAGGATATGAGATTGATGTTTATCGCGACAGTGAAATATTTTATGAAGATGTGGATCTTGATGAATTTTCTGATGAAATTGATGGCTGGATCATTGATGTATTAAAAAATATTGGTTGCGACACTGCCAAAAGTGTATTAGAGCTTAGTATTGCTGAGCTGGTTAAGCGTAGCGACCTTGAAGAAGAAACGATTTTAGAAGTAGTTAAAATTCTTAATTCAGAATTTGAATAACAAGTTTTTTAACATAGATTATTAAAAATAACATAAGTATTTTGCTTTTTGCAACCCCAAATGATGACATTTCTGGAAAAAGTGTATTTTTACGGGTTCAAAAGCTTTAGAAAACTAAGGAGTTATATGTCCAACGGCAACATTTCCATACGATTAATTAAAGCAGCCAAAGAGTTTAATATTGGGATTGCTACTATTACTGAGTTCCTTTCAAAGAAAGGACATAAAATTGATAGCAATCCAAATACTAAGCTTACACCTGAAATGTACGCCCTTTTAGTAAAGGAGTTTCAGTCAGAAAAAGCTGTTAAGGAAACTGCAATGAAAATTGAGTTGGAATATATACATCATTTAAAACCTACTGATAAATCTGCTGAAGCTGCTGAACCTGTTGAAACTGCGGGAACTGCAGAAACTACTGTAAAAACACCCACTCCTGAGTCTGAAAAATCTGCTAAGACGAAAACTGAAGAAGTACCGGCTGCAGAACCAGAAAAAACTGAAACACCTGTTGAATCAGTTGTTGCTGAAAAAGCTGAGCCGGTTGATATTTCGATAGACGAGCCGATTAAAGAAGAGGTAAGTATCGGGGAAGAAATTAAGGAAACACTTCCTGAAGAAATAGAATTGGTAGCATCGGAAGCTGAGAGTATTGAAAAGACTGATTTGCCGGTTGAAGTGGATACTGAGAAGATTGCTGCTGGTGCTGACAAGGAAGATAAACCAGAAACAAAAACAAAAAAGAGAGCTTCTGTTAAGGTTGTGGGCAAAATAGATCTGGATGCAATAAACGCAAAAACTAAACCTGACCGCAAAACTAAAGAGGAAAAAGAAAAAGAGAAGGAGAAGAAGGAAAAAGAAAAGAAAGAAAAAGCAAAGCCGAAAAAGAAAAAAGAAACCAAAAAAACTGAATCGAAAGAACCAGTTGTACCTGAAGCTGAAATCCCGGCACCGGCTGAAGTACTAATTGAATCAGCGCCTGCCCTGCCGGAGCAGGTTGTAGAGCCTGAACCTGTTGCAAAAACAGAAGAATCGGAACACATTGTTGAAAAAGAAGAAAAAGTTGATCCGAAATTCATGCCTCGGGAAAAAATTATTCTCGAAGGTCCGGTAATTCTTGGAAGCATTGAACTTCCCGTCACTAAAAAGGCAGAAACAAAAAAACAGGAAACACAAAAACCTGGTGGAACGCCTGTAGAACAAAAAGAAGGACGAAAGAAAAAGCGTAAGAGAATTAAAAAACAGGCAGAACCCGGACCGGTTGAAACAGATGTCAAAAAGACTGTTGAACAAAAAGGCAAACTGAAAGATAGAAAAACAAAGAAAGAAGTTCAGAGAATTGAGCCATCGGAAGAAGAGATCCAGCGTCAGATAAAAGAAACCTTACAACGACTGAGCCCAACCGGAAAGTCAAGAGCAGCAAGATACAGACGTGAAAAACGTCAGCTATTGATTCAACATAAGCAGGAAGAGCTTGAAAAACAACAATCGGATCAGCAGACATTGAAAGTTACTGAATTTGTAACCGCCAATGAACTGGCTACTATGATGAATTTGCCTGTAAATCAGGTTATTGCTGCTTGTTTGAGCCTTGGATTATTTGTATCAATAAATCAACGACTTGATGCAGAAACTCTTGTTTTGGTTGCCGAAGAGTTTGGTTTTAAAGTAGAATTTGTTAGCGTTGAAGTTCAGGAAGCTATTGATGAATCAACAGAAGCTGATGATCCCAAAGATCTTGTTGGAAGACATCCGATAGTTACTGTAATGGGGCATGTAGACCATGGGAAAACTTCATTACTTGATTATATCAGACATTCAAACGTGATAGCCGGAGAGGCTGGAGGAATTACGCAGCATATAGGAGCTTATGAAGTAAAGCTTGAAAATGGTAAAAAGATTACATTCCTCGACACACCCGGCCACGAAGCATTTACTGCTATGCGTGCCCGTGGTACAAAAATAACTGATATTGCTATTATTGTGGTTGCTGCTGACGACCATGTTATGCCTCAGACAGTTGAAGCAATTAATCATGCTCTTGCAGCAGGAATACCTATTGTGATCGCAATAAATAAAATTGATAAACCTACTGCGAACCCTGATAAAGTGAGGGAAGAACTATCAAAGCTAAATATCCTTGTTGAAGAATGGGGAGGTAAATATCAAAGCCAGGAAATTTCAGCAAAGAAAGGAATTAATATTGATCTGCTTCTTGAGAAAGTATTACTCGAAGCAGAATTACTTGATCTTAAAGCTAATCCGAACCGAAATGCAAAAGGTTCGGTAATTGAATCGGCTTTGGATAAAGGAAGAGGTTATGTTGCTAAAATCCTGGTTGAGAATGGTACTTTAAATGTCGGTGATGTAGTTTTGGCCGGTACAACTTTCGGGCGTGTTAAAGCTATGCATAACGAAAGAAATCAGACTGTTTTAAAAGCCGGACCGGCTACTCCGGTATTATTGCTTGGTTTAAATGGTGCTCCACAGGCTGGTGATCAGTTCAATGTGCTTTCCGATGAAAAAGAGGCTAAGAATATTGCTCTGAAACGTCAGCAATTACAACGTGAACAGGGACTTAGAACCCAGAAACATATTACTCTTGATGAAATTGGCCGCAGAATTGCCATTGGCGATTTTAAGGAATTGAATATCATTGTTAAAGGTGATGTTGATGGTTCAGTTGAAGCTCTTGCTGACTCGCTGCTTAAGCTTAGCGCCGAACAGGTTCAGGTTAATGTGATTCATAAATCGGTTGGTGCCATTACTGAAAGTGATGTGTTGCTGGCAAGCGCATCAAATGCCATTATTATCGGATTCCAGGTCAGACCGACTTTAGGCGCAAAGAAACTTGCTGAAACAGAGCAGATAGATATCCGTTTGTATTCGATTATTTATAAGGTTATTGACGAAATTAAAGCTGCTATTGAAGGTATGCTGTCGCCTGAATATGAAGAAAAGATACTTAGCAATATTGAGGTTAGAGAAATATTCAAGATAACCAAGGTAGGCACTGTTGCAGGTTGTATGGTGCTTGACGGCAAGATTACGCGCAACTCAAAAATAAGGCTTATCAGAGACGGAATAGTTATTTACACCGGAAAATTGGGTTCGCTAAAACGTTTTAAAGATGATGTGAAAGAAGTTTTTGCTGGTCAGGATTGCGGATTGAATATTGAAAACTTCAATGATATTAAAATTGGCGATATCGTTGAAAGTTATGAAATGATCGAGATAAAACGTAAAGGGTAAAAAAGGCAGGGAATAAATCTAACTCCTTCCTGCTAATTTAATTTTGAAATAAAATCCGTTTTGATCAATGTTTCCTTGCGGTCAGGACCAATTGAAAGCAAGGGTATTCCAACATTGCATTCTGTTTCGATAAATTTGATATAGTCTTTAAGTCCAGAAGGTAAATCTGAAAAATTATCAATTCCTTTTAGTGATGTTTGCCATCCCGGAAGTTCTTTATAAACAGGTGCGATTTTTTCGTTCATAACTTCCCAGCTAAGGCGGTTCACATCTGAAACCGGTGTTTTATAAGCAGTACAAACCTTAATGACTGGCAATTCATTCATTACATCAGCTTTCATCATCAGCAGGTCAGTTACACCATTTATCATTACCGAATATTTAAGAGCCGGCAGATCAAGCCAGCCGCAGCGTCTTGGGCGACCTGTTGTTGAACCAAACTCATGACCTTTCTGTCTGAGAATTTCTCCGTCGTTATCAAATAATTCAGTAGGGAAAGGTCCGCTTCCTACCCGGGTACAATAGGCTTTGAAAACACCAAATACTCGCCCTATAACGGACGGTGGTACTCCAAGTCCGGAACATACCCCTGCAGCAATTGTATTTGATGAGGTTACAAAAGGATAACTGCCAAAGTCCAGATCGAGTAAGGTGCCTTGAGCGCCTTCAGCTAACACACGTTTCCCTTTTGCCACACAATCATTAATAAAATATTCGCTGTCAATTCTTTCAAACGATTTCAATAATTTTAGAGCTTTTATCCATTGTTCTTCATACTCCTGAAGCTTAATTCCATGAATCAGGGTTCCTTCATAATCAGTATCGAATACTGATGCTATTTTTAAATGCTGCTTCCGCAATTGTTCATATTTCTTCATGAATTCACCTGAAGTAATATCACCAACCCTGATCCCGTTTCTACCGGTTTTGTCAGTATAGGTGGGTCCTATACCTTTAAGTGTTGAACCAATTTTAGCTTTCCCTTTTGATTTTTCGTAAACCGCATCCAATAATAAATGTGTTGGCATGATAAGATGTGCTCTTTTTGAAATAAACAGGTTTTTTGACGGCTCTACACCTTTGTTTCTAAGCTGGTTTATTTCTTTCTCAAATACCATAGGGTCAATTATTACTCCATTCCCTATGATATTTATTATAGATGGGTGAAATATTCCTGAAGGGATGATATGTAAAATATGCTTTTTCCCATCAAATTCAAGGGTATGACCTGCATTGGGACCACCCTGGAAACGGGCAATAACATCGTAATTTGGTGCTAAGAAATCAACGATTTTGCCTTTGCCTTCGTCACCCCACTGCAAACCTAGAAGCACATCAATTTTTGCCATTTTTAAATTTTTAAGTTTCTGATTAATATTAAGATAAACTGAAAAAAGTGACGTACTTATTATCAGACTGCAAGGATACAAATATTACTTTTCAGTTTTCTGTTCTCCCTGTGAATTTAATTTTTCGCCATAAAACGTAAGACTGCGGTTTTTTATCTTTACATTCAGTAATTTTTCAATTGCCATTTGAATTTCATAAATTCTGGGGTCGCAGAATTCCATGATCTCGCCACTTTCCATGTCAACAAAATGATCGTGCTGACTGCATTTATATGATTTTTCATATAATGACAAATTATTGCCAAACTGATGGCGTGCAACAAGATTGCAATCAAGTAAAAGCTCAACAGTATTATATAAAGTGGCACGACTAACCCTGTATTTATTGTTTTTCATGTTAATATACAGGGTCTCAACATCGAAGTGCCCGTCAGTTGCATATATCTGTCGTAAAATAGAAAAACGTTCAGGAGTTTTTCTATGACCATTCTTATTAAGATAGTCAATAAAAATCTTTTTTACTGTTTCGTAAGCTTGCTTTTCGGTTTCTTTAACTTTAATCATATCGGGTTGGTTGTAAATTTGGCGTAAAATTAATAATTATTTATTATTATTTAGAATAAATAAAAATAATAATTTTGTAATTACCATTTTTGAGCTACTACTGACTGTGATATTTGATCATATGGCAAAACGAGTTCTGAGCTACAATATGTTTGAAAATCTATATTTCTGAGTGATTTCAGAAGGTGTTCAAACAATTGTCTGCCAATAAATAACGGAGATTTTTTTGATGATTGAATAAGCGGACATAAATTCTATGTTAAATTGTCTGGACTCTGTATTTTTATTGCAATCTATAACAATAATAATATATAAATCGTTTGAATTGTAATTACTGGTTGTATATCTGATTGATATAGTTGATTAACAGGCTTTATGGAAAGGTTTTATTTAGTAATATGTTGATAATAAATTGTTTATGAAGAAGTTTTTCAAAATATTCATTATTACTGTTGTTTTACTTCTTGCTGTTATAGTTGCCTTGCCTTTTGTGTTTCAGGGGAAGATCATAAATATTATTAAACAGGAAATTAATAAATCTCTTAATGCTAAGGTGGATTTTAAACATGCAAACCTTAGTTTGATCAGAAACTTTCCTGACTTTTCTCTTAAAATTAAAAAGCTGAATATTACCGGCAATTCGCCTTTTGAAAGCGATACTCTGATACTGGTTGATAATACAACAATTGTACTTGACTTGTTTAGTGTGTTTAGAGGCAGTCCTTACGAAATAAAAAAGGTTGTGCTGAATTCACCTGATCTGAGGCTGCTTGTACTGGAAGATGGTTCGGTAAACTGGGATATATTACTCCCTGATGAAATATCTGATGAGACTTCTGCTGACGAGGATGAGCTGTTGGTTTTGAATATTAAGGATATGAGAGTTACAAGCGGTAATGTTGTATATGATGATAAGGAGCTTGATTTTATAATGAAGCTCGATAATCTTGAAGGAAACATGAGCGGAGATCTGTCAGCGGGCATTTCTAATCTGCTTATTGAAGCTGAAGCGAGGGAGCTGATTATGATATATGAAAATACAACCTATATGAGTGGGGTCAAAGCTGATTACAAAGGATTGTTTAAGCTGGATCTTGATAAAGATTATTATACCATGCATGATAACAGGATCTACCTCAATGGTTTGGGAATTGATGTAAATGGTGGTTTTGGCTTTATAGATGAAGAGATAATCCTTGATATTGATTTTAAATCAAAAGACGACAATTTTAAAAGCTTGTTATCGCTGGTTCCGGTTATTTATGCCCGTGATTTTGAAAAAGTAAAAACTGACGGTAAGTTCACTCTAAACGGGTTTATTAAAGGTTTATACGGAGATAATTTAATGCCAGGTTTTGGGCTTGAAGTAAATGTTAATGATGCCAGTTTCAGTTACCCTGATTTGCCTGAAAATATTAAAAATATTAGCCTGAACGCAAATGTTCAGAATAAGACCGGTGTTATGGATGATCTCAGTATTGATATTGCTCGTTTTGATTTCACTATAGCAGGGAATCCGGTGATAACAAGCTTGTATCTGAAAAACCCTGTCAGCGATCCCAATGTGAAAGCTTCATTTTCAGGAAAGATAAACCTGGCAGGCCTGGCTGATGTTATTCCTCTTGAACCTGAAGAATCATTGAAGGGTGTGGTGGATTTTGGAATAAAATTTGCCGGAAAGGTCTCAGACATTGAGGAATCTCATTTAAGTCAGGTGGATGCAAGTGGTTTTCTTGCTTTATCAGATATTGACTATCATTCTTCAACTATACTATTGCCGTTGGAAATCCATAATGCACGATTTGATTTTTCTCCTGTATTCCTGCAACTGTCAGATTTTGAAATAAAAATGGGTAATAGCCTGATACAGCTTGACGGAAGGATTGATAATTATTTGGCTTATTATCTTAATAATGAATATTTAAAAGGTAGTTTAAATCTGAATGCCGGTATTTTGAATGTTAATGAAATTCTTTCTGCTATGCCTTCTGACACTACTGCTGAAGCTGATACTTCAGATTCCGCTATTCAAATACCTGAGCTTCCGGATAGGGTAGAGTTTGTATTTAATGCAAAGGCAGACAAGATCGTTTATGAAAATTATAATCTGACCAATTCAACGGCGAATATTGTTTATAAGGATAAATTAATACGGTTTGAATCGCTAAAAGCTGAAATGCTTGCTGGTAACCTTGAAATGAAGGGAGTTTTTGATGCAAGAGACGTTAATGCAGCAATGATAGATATGGATTTCAGAATGAATACAATAGATATTGCGCAGGCATATTCAAGCATATCTATGATTCAGATGGTTGCACCGGTTGCTGAAAAAACCCGGGGCTCAATGTCAACAGGTTTTAAACTAAAAGGGGTTCTTGACAAAGAACTAAATCCTAAATATGAAACATTATTTGGTGGTGGTTTTTTGCAAACTTCGGATTTGACTATCGAATCGGTTCAAGTGATGGATCAGTTGGCTACTTTACTTGGCAATAATGATTATAAACGACTTGTTACTGACGGTATTAATTTTGCTTTTGAGATTGTTAATGGGAAAGTCTTTCAAAAACCCTTTACCATAAAATATGGTGGCACTAATACCACATTTGGGGGATATGTTGGGTTCGACAAACAGATCAACTATGATTTTATTTTTCAGATCCCTTATGAGAAATTAGGACTTAGTCAGGCTGTTAAGAATTTATCAGAAGCTGCTTCAAAAAAAGGGATTAAACTTAATCCGGGAAGTAATTTAAATGTAAATGCGAAACTTACCGGTGCTTTGATTAGCCCGAAAATTGAGCTGGACTATAAGGATGCAGTCGTTAATTTGCAATCAGAACTTGAAGATGCTGCCCGTCAGGAATTACAGAAACAAAAAGAAGAAGCTTTGAAAAAGGTTAGCGAAGAAGCCCAGAAAATATTGGATGAAGCTCACAGAAAGAGTGAGCAATTGATTGCTCAGGCTGAAAACACGGCTGCTTCCATTCGGGCTGAAGCAAATATTGCTGCTGAAAAGATTAGGACAGAAGCTGAAAATCAGGCAAAGCGTTTGGAAGAAGAAGGAAAAAAGAAAGGCAAGGTGGCAGAACTGGCAGCTAAAGAAGCAGCTAAAAAGGTTAGACAGGAAGGCGAGAATACGGCTCAGAAATTAATCAGGGAAGCAGATAAGAAGGCTGAAAATATTGTAAATCAGGCAAAACAACAAGCAGATGGAATTATTAATAAAGCGCAGCAGGAGATAGATAAAATATGATTTGACAACTTTCATACTGAAAAATAGTAATTTTGCAGATTATTTAAAACATGAATTAACTTCTAAACTAAAATAATTATGAAAACCTTGATCCCAAAAATAAGAATAATAATATTTACTGCTTTCTTTGCCCTTATTTCATTTTTATCTTATGCACAATCAATTTCATTATCGCTTGGCAGTGCACAAACCTGCCCTGGGGACTTAACCCTTGTGCCATTGAATGCAACAAATTTAAATAATATTGGTGCCATCACACTTTATATTGCTTACGACACTGCTGTGCTGAAATACGAAGGACACACAAATGCTCATCCCCAGTTTAGCGGAATAATGTCGAATGCGGTTGTACAACCTGAACCAATGGTTATTATAGCCTGGAGCAATACAGCAGGTGGTAATCTCTCAAACGGTACATTACTTGATCTGAAATTCACCCATAAGCTTAATTCATGTCCGTTGGTGTTTAAACCGGGTGGCGAAATTGTTACCGTAAATCTTGTAAAAATGCCTTTTACTCCAAATAATGGAATGATAAGCCAATTGCCACCCCATATTGTTTCACAGCCTCAAAATACAACTGTGCCTGCAGGAACCAATGCAATATTTACTTTGGTGGCAAATGAAGTAGATACCTATCAGTGGCAACAAAATAATGGTCTTGAATGGATTGATCTTCAGAATAGTGCAATTTATCAGAATGTGAACGGGCCTCAGTTGATTATTGCCGGTGCATCATATTCTTTTAATGGATACAAGTTTCGATGCAGAATTTCCAAAGTTGAATATTGCGATTATTATTCTAAAGAGGCAATGCTTAATATAATACCCGGAGGTTCGGGTCTGCCTCAGGTATATCAGCTTATGGGAGGTGGTTCTTATTGTACCGGTATGACCCCAACAGGAATTGATATTACACTGAATAATTCACAAACAGGCGTTAATTATCAGCTTTATAACGGTCCTAACCCAGTTGGTTCTTCAATACCTGGTACCGGAAATGCCATTGTATGGGAGAATATGCTTGGAGGTTTGTATATGGCTAATGCTACCAATTCATGGGGTACAGTTAATATGGAAGGTACAATTATTATTACCGAACTTCAATTGCCGGAGCTATCCTGCCCTCCTGATAATTCAGTGAGCATAAATACAACTCCTTTTGAGCTAACAGGTGCCACACCAGAGGATGGTGTTTATTCCGGCACAGGTGTTGCTGATGGATTCTTTTATCCTAATACGGCAGGAATAGGAAATCATCAGATTGTTTATACCTATTCTGACGAAAATAACTGCACCAATACCTGTACATTTATTATTACTGTAACTTCAGCATATTTGCCTGGTGATGCCAATGGTGATGGTGTTGTTAATATTCTTGACCCGGTAACAATCTCGAATTTCATTATGGGTAATAATCCTCAGCCATTTATTTTTGAAGCAGCAGATGTTAATAATGATGGAATAATCAATATTCAGGATTTTGTTTTAACTGTGAACATCATCATGGGTGTAGGAAAATAATGTATTGTTGTCAGCTATGAAACGTACCTTGTTTGTTTTATTTACTTTCTTTTCTTTTTCAGTTTACTCTCAAACACAAGTACTTGTTACTTATTACAGTGTTGACGGACACACAAAAACACTTGCCGAATCAGTTAGCAGAGGTGTTATAAGTGTTGAGGGCGTGAATGTAAAACTATGTCCGGTTCATGAAGTGGAGCATACTGATTTGCTTGAAGCGCAAGCAATTATAGTTGGTAGTCCGGTGTATAATGCAAATATAGCCCCTGCGGTTTCAGAATTTATCATGTCATGGCCTTTTGAAGGTGAACCGTTGAAAAATAAAATAGGAGCTGCTTTTGTAACAGGTGGAGGCATTTCGGCTGGTGAAGAACTGGCACAGCTTAGCATTCTTCATAGTATGATGATATTCGGGATGATCATAGTAGGGGGTTCACCATGGGAGCAGGCTTTTGGCGCTTCAGCCATTACTGGCGAACTGCCTTTTTATTCTGTTGATGGCGAGCTTGACGAAATTTTTCTGAACAAAGGCTATCAGCTTGGAAAGAGGGTAGCTGAAATCACTGGTAGGTTTAATAAATAATATCTGGGTTTATTCCAGTGAATTTCAGAATTCAGTTCTCACTAAAATTTGTATAATTATCGGACTTGATTTGCCGCTAACTGTCAGAACCAATCAATCAAATCCACCCCATCACCCCTATCTTTTATCATCTTTTTGATCATCCTTATCGAAGGATAACCTTTGGATGGAACTTTCCTTCCCAAGATATCCTCGATCTCTATGTATTGAGATCTTTGGGAAGAAAAGGGAGATATTTCTTTAACTACTATGAGGGATGGTGTGGAGAGTATTCCACTTCCATCTATAGCTATGGCTCGTATTAAACTCTTTCCTGGACGGAAAGCGGTTACGAGACCAGTCTGATCCACGATTGCGACTTCAGGATCACTACTAGTCCAGAGCAAGTCCGGGTTAGTAGCATTGTTAGGAAGTACTGTTGCAGTGAGCTGCAACTGTTCTCCCTTGATGAGTATCGCTTTAGATGGAGAGAGAATGATCTCTTCTATTCCCACCACGTCCAGCTTGAAAGTTACGAGAATCTCGTTATTCTGTAACATTTCTACCTGAACATTGAGGTAGATAGTATCCACCACCTCTCCATTCAGCCACCATGCCTCGAGGACATAGTTGACATCCGGAGTAGCGGTAAAGTCCACTACCGTACCCTCCTCCAGCATCGCTGGGGAAGTGATCGCTTCTCCATCCACCAAGGCGCTGAGGATACCGCCATCTCCCCAGGAGAAGGTAAGCGTATAACTCGGAGCCACCACCTCGATGATGGCTTCTCCAAAGACTCCACTCCCATCCTGAGCCGTAGCTCTGATGGTGGTAAGTCCGGGAAACAGAGCTGTCACGAGGCCACTCTGATTTACCGCGGCGACCTCAGGATCACTACTGCTCCAGACCAAGTCTGGGTTTGTAGCGTTCTCAGGAAGCACGGTAGCAGTGAGCTGCAACTGCTCCCCTCTGATGAGGGTAGCTGTGGGTGGAGAAAGGCTTATCGTCTCTATTAGGACTGTACGATGGTCAATGAGAGTAAAATATTGCATAGAATTACAATACTGTGGACCATTACTGGTACCGTCAGAAAAAGTAACAAATAACACGAATGAAAAACCATACCCTCCACTATTAGACAAATCAAGTAGTTCACCAATAACTGCAGTTTTTTGATATTCTATTAGAGGAATATAGTTACCATTACGATAATCGTAAAATCCTACCACATTACTTGGCCACTCCGGCACGCCGATCAGCTCGCTTTCAGCGAGATAGAAGCCCTCCTCGCTGAGCGTGCCGCTCAGGTCGGATCCCTCCTCGACCACAAGGATCGTAGAAGCAGGCAGGTCAGCGCCATCCCACTGGGTGACGCCGAAGTGATTGACATCTGCAGAAACATAATAATCCTTTCCTTCGGCAGTATAGTAATAAGTTAACATTCCTGCACCCCATACCTCAATTAGATTATCGGGATGAAGTGTAGCAGGATCTGTACCTCCAATTCCGGTCACACTGGTCAAACCCTGGATCTCATTCATATCGATCCAGAAAGTTTGTCCGTTCTTTACCGAGAATCTGGTTCTCTCAGTTTCAGATGGCGATGTTGGTTCCAAATTTGCCCAAATACTAGTGCCTTTTACAGCACCAACATAAGTCTCGAGCAAGATGGTCATCCCATCTCCCTCGAAGACTTCTACCAAACTATCCGTCACGCGGATCGTCCTCTGATAGTTCCAAGGGTTTTGCGCCCCCCCTTGGAGAGGGCTGACACTAGTGATCATCCCGATCAGTAGCATCAAAAAAAATTTTGTTTTCATTGGTTTTTCTCCATTTAGTTTTGTACTTTCAGCCCTGCAATCTGCTCTTCAATTACACGTATCCTTGCAATTGCATCGCTTTCTTTTTTGCGTTCGCCTTCAACAATGTCAGGTTTTGCATTAGCAACAAATTTCTCATTGCTAAGTTTTCTCTGAACCGATTGCAGAAAGCCTTTCATATAAGCCAGTTCTTCTTCCAGTTTTTGACGCTTCTCTTCGATGTCAATGGTTTGATCAACGGGTATATAAAATTCCGTGCGTTTAACAACAAACCCTAATGCACCCGGTATTTTTTCGTCAGTATAACCCAGATGTTCAAGTTTGCAAAGTTTTATTACTACATTATCAAAAGTAGGATCGGCAGTTTCATTATAGTTTTTCTTGACAAAAAGTGACAAAGGTTGTTTTTGTGCTATATTATTGCCTGCACGTAGATTTCTGACTGCAACAATAACTTCTGATGCAAAATCAAATCGGCTGATAATATCCTCATCAACACTTCCGGGAACAGGTAGATCAGAAATCATTATGCTTTCACCCGATTTGCGTTCTGACAGATGATGCCATATTTCTTCTGTAAGGAAAGGCATAAAAGGATGAAGCAGTTTCATCAGTTCCTCAAGGAAGTCAATGGAGCCTGAAAGAGTTTTTTCATCCACAGGTTCACCGTATGGGGGCTTGATCATTTCAAGATACCATGAGCAATAATCATCCCAGATGAGCTTGTAAATTGTCATTAAAGCATCTGAAATACGGAATTTTTCAAAATGGTCGTTAACAGTATTTATAGCGGCATTAAGTTTTGCTTCGAACCATTTTGCTGAAACTTCAGCATATTCAGGTTGTGCAAGATTTTTATCAATTGTCCAGCCTTTTAACAGACGAAATGCATTCCAGATTTTATTACTGAAATTACGCCCCTGTTCGCAAAGCGATTCATCAAACAGCAAGTCATTCCCTGCCGGTGATAATAACATCATGCCAACTCTGACCCCATCAGCTCCGTATTTGCTAATAAGTTTAAGGGGATCGGGTGAATTACCCAGCGATTTTGACATTTTTCTGCCTAATTTGTCACGTACAATCCCTGTATAATAAACATTTCTGAACGGAATTTCTTTGCGGTATTCCCATCCCGCCATTATCATACGTGCTACCCAGAAGAATATGATCTCGGGTGCAGTAACCAGATCGTTTGTTGGATAATAATATTTAATATCAGGATTATCAGGCTTTCTGATACCATCAAATACCGATATTGGCCATAACCAAGACGAAAACCATGTGTCAAGAACATCTTCATCCTGTGTGAACTCATCAGGACTGACTATTCTGTTAAGTTCTTCGCTGGCTTTAACGGCGGCTTCCTGGGCAGTTTTTGCAACAAAAACCTCTCCTGATTTCAGGTACCAAGCCGGAATCCTCTGTCCCCACCATAACTGTCGCGAAATACACCAGTCTTTTACATTTTCCATCCAGTGTTTATAAGTATTCTTGAACTTTGCCGGATAAAAACGTATAGTATCGTCCATTACGAGGTCCAAAGCCGGTTTTGCCATTTCCTGCATTCGGCAAAACCACTGGAGTGATAATTTAGGCTCAATGACTTCGTCAGTTCTTTCAGAAAAACCAACTTTGTTATCATAATCCTCAATTTTTACCATATGTCCTTTAGCCTGCAACTCGTCGGTAATTTTGGTTCTGACAACAAAGCGATCTTCACCAATATAGATTTCAGCCGATTCATTAAGCGTACCATTAGGGTTAAAAATATCAACAGTTGGTAAATTATATTTCAAACCCAGATTGTAGTCATTGATATCATGAGCAGGAGTAATTTTCAAAGCTCCGGTTCCAAATTCACGGTCAACATATTCATCCTGAATAATGGGGATAGGGCGGTTAATTAGAGGAACCAGAACGGTTTTACCATGTAAATGTTTGAACCGCTCATCTTCAGGATGAACGCATACAGCCGTATCTCCCAGAATGGTTTCAGGGCGGGTGGTTGCTATAGTAACCCAGCCTGTGCCATTGGCAAGTTCTTCATCATTGGCATCTTTAACCTGATAGCGTATGTAATACAGTTTTGATTTTACTTCACGGTAATTCACTTCTTCATCCGAAACGGCGGTCAAGGCTTTGGGATCCCAGTTTACCATGCGTACCCCTCTGTATATCAGTCCTTTATTATATAGATCAATAAATACTTCGATTACCGAGTCGTATAAATGTTCATCCATTGTAAAACTGGTACGATCCCAATCGCACGAGGCGCCTAGTTTTTTCAACTGCTCGAGGATAATACCACCATGTTTTTCTTTCCATTCCCATGCATGATTGAGAAATTCTTCGCGGATAAGCTCACTTTTTTCAATTCCCTCACTCTTGAGTTTTGCAACTACTTTAGCTTCAGTGGCAATACTTGCGTGGTCAGTACCGGGAAGCCATAAAGTGTTAAATCCCAGCATACGAGCACGTCTTACCAAAATATCCTGAATGGTATTGTTAAGCATATGTCCCATATGCAAGACTCCTGTAACATTGGGAGGGGGAATAACTATTGTATATGGAGTGCGTTCGTCAGGTTCTGAATGGAAAAACCCGGATTTCATCCAGTAATCATACCATTTTTGTTCTGTCAGAGCCGGTTCATAACGGCTTGCAATTTCAACTTGCTTCATTATTACATTCAGGTTAGATTTTAAAGGGTGCAAAATTAGTAAAAATGTGTTAAGAAGTTTGATGAGGTGCTATACGAAGTGTTACAATTATCATATTTTTTATAAAATACACATAATTTTAAATAACACTTGGTTTTAATTATTATGTTTTTAAACTAATCATGCGCATCAAGCGTTGTATAAATATCTTGATTATTGATGTTTTGAATATGAAGCGATTGATTCTTTCACTAATACTTTCATTTTTTATTTTTACGAATGGTTTTGCTGCTTATATTCTGATCCCGATGGACAATACCCAGCGAAATCATCTGAAAGCATACGGAATTGCCTATTGGGTTCTGACACATGAAACCGAAGTAAGCTGGTTGTTGAATTACAGAGGCGGAAGTTTTATGTTCCCACATTTTAAAACCTTTGAGAATGAATGTATTATCCGAAATGTTACTTATCAGGTAATTGCCGATATTCAGGCAGCAGCTATACTTGATGAGATTTCGGACCCAAATATAAATATGGATGAAGTTAAATTGCATAAAGCACCACATATTGCAGTTTATACGCCTCCGCTTAGTCAGCCCTGGGATGACGCTGTAACTCTGGCACTTACATATGCTGAAATTCCATACGATGCTATTTACAACGATGCAATTATGCAAGGTGTATTACCTATGTACGATTGGTTGCATCTGCATCATGAAGATTTTACCGGACAATTCGGTAAGTTTTATGCTTCATATCGAAATACTGCATGGTATCAGGAAGAGGTTAAAACCCTTACCAATATGGCTAATGAGTTTGGCTTTAACAAGGTGTCGCAGCTTAAGCTGGCAGTTGCAAAACGTATTCAGGAGTTTGTTGCCGGAGGCGGCTATCTTTTTGCAATGTGTTCAGCACCTGAAAGCCTCGATGTTGCTCTTGCAGCCGAAGGAGTTGACATTTGTGATGTGGTGTATGATGGAGACCCTCCCGATGCAAATGCCCAGCAGAAATTGGATTTTAGCAAAACTTTTGCTTTTCAGAACTTTAAATTGGTTATGAACCCTTACGAATATGCAAAATCAAGTATTGATGTGCCCAAAACCAGAAGAAATCAAACTCTTGATCTGTTTACATTGTTTGAGTTTTCGGCAAAATGGGATCAGGTTCCTACCATGCTGAATCAGAATCATGAAACTGTGGTAAAAGGTTTCATGGGGCAAGCTACAGCATTCAGAAATCAATATATCAAGCCTACTGTAACAATTCTTGGAGAAAATAAAGCATGGAATGAAGCCCGTTATATTCATGGTTCATTTGGGAATGGAACATTTACCTTTTTGGGAGGGCACGATCCCGAAGATTATCAACATTTTGTTGGCGATCCACCTACCAACCTTGATCTTTATCCTAATTCACCCGGTTACCGTTTGATTTTGAACAATATACTTTTTCCTGCAGCCAAGAAAAAGAAACAAAAAACCTGATTGTTTCTTGCAGAATATAAGGTGTGTTTAAACTACCTGAGTAACGATAATTAAAAGTTTCTTTTATTGCATTCCCATCAAGTCGCCCTGGCAGGTGATTTAACCCTTTTCTTTTTTCTGATATAGGTTCGGAAACTATATGAATATGGATTTTTATCATCCGGCAGATGTTTTTCATCCTTTTCGAGTTTCCATTCTGAGAAATCAACCGGAGGAAAGCTGGTATCGCCATCAAAATTGTGATGTACAATTGTCAGATACATCTTATTACAAAGTGGTAATGCCTGTTTATAGATTTCAGCCCCGCCAATAACAAACACTTCTTTTTGGTTGTCAGTTTTTGCAATTGCCTCTTCAAGGGAGTGAGCAACTTCAACCCCTTCATAAGACCATTTTTTTTGTCGGGTGATTACAATGGAATGTCGCCCTTTTAGTGGTTTGCCAAAGCTCTCAAAAGTTTTTCTACCCATAATTAGCGCATGCCCCATTGTAGTGTTTTTGAAATACTTCAAATCAGCAGGCAAATGCCATGGAAGTTTGTTGTTATTGCCAATTATATTATTATCTGATACTGCTGCTATTATGGATAACATATTTTTGAGATTTTAATTATCAGGGTTTTAGTTACATGGTTATTTGAATGATACAAAGAATGTCAAACTGCAACTTTTGCCTTTATATGTGGATGTGGATCATAATCAGTCAGTTGAAAATCTTCATAACTGAATCCGAAAATATCCTTTATTTCAGGATTAATATTCATACGGGGAAGTGAGCGGGTTTCACGTGATAACTGTAATTTAGCTTGTTCCAGATGGTTCAGGTACAAATGAGCATCTCCAAAGGTGTGAACGAATTCACCTGGCTGTAAGTCTGTAACCTGTGCTACCATTAATGTTAGCAGCGAATAGGATGCTATGTTGAATGGTACTCCCAGAAAAACATCGGCACTGCGCTGGTAAAGCTGGCACGAAAGCTTTCCATCTGCAACGTAAAACTGAAATAGAATATGGCATGGAGGCAAAGCCATTGATTTTATTTCTCCTGCATTCCAGGCATTTATCAAAATCCGGCGCGAATCCGGATTATGTTTTATGAGATTTATAACCTGCGAAACCTGATCAACGGTATTGTCAGCCGATTGCCAGCTTCGCCATTGCTTTCCGTAAATTGGTCCAAGGTTTCCGTTCTCATCAGCCCATTCATCCCAAATTGTTACACCATTATCATTAAGATATTTGATATTAGTATCTCCTTTCAGGAACCATAGCAATTCATAAATTATTGACTTTAAATGCAGTTTTTTGGTAGTTAGTAATGGAAAACCCTTGCTCAGGTCGAACCGCATCTGATAACCAAAAACACTTATGGTTCCTGTTCCGGTTCGATCGCTTTTCATAGTTCCGGTTTCTAGAATATGATCTAATAGATTTAAATATTGTTGCATTGTGTGGGTGTTTTAAAATTTCAGTTTAATAATTAGGCATGAAAGAATGGTTGCTATATTTCAGTGTGTAATTTATTGATTATGATCTGCTAATATGCTATTAATCAAATTGTTATTGTAATTATTTTTAAGATGACCAATTATTTTGCAAAGTTATTGTTTTATACCATTGTTTCAGACAAAAACTGAATTTACGATTATTTTAAGAAGGAGCCTGTTTAAAAAAGTTATTCTTACGCTTAACAATTTGCCCTGTTAAATGTTAATTATTCAGTATTGAAAAATTTTAAGTAATTATTATTCTGAAATAGATTGCTTTTATATAATTTTGCTAAAAGGTTTTAATTACAATTATTGGTGGTCTAAAACTTAAATAATAATATATAATGTGTTTAAAACCTGTTGATTATTAATTAAACCAAAAGCCATGAGAAAAATTAAGTATTTATTTTTACTTGTTGTTTTTGTTTTTAGTGCAAGCATTTCCTACAGCCAGGGAAGACTGATCCGTAAGATACAGGAGAAAGCTGAGGATAAGGCGATAGAAGAGATATTTAAAGACAAGAAAACAAAAGAAAAGGAACAGTATCCTGATTATCAGGATACAGAATCTGATTATGACAAATCAGGTTCTTCGCGTCAACAACGTAAGAGCGGAGGATTAAGCAAAACAGTTCCAGATGTCCTTCAAAACATTGCAGATGCTGAATCTGCATTTAAAGATTCTAAATATTCGGAGTCAAAATCCTATGTCAGGCAGGCTTTGTGGGATATTGAACTTGAAATAGGCAGAAAACTCCTGAATTCTCTTCCTGAAAGCGTGGAGGGTTTGAAGTTCATTAAAGAGGACGATCGTGTTACCAGTACTGGTATTGGATTTGTTGGCTTATTGATTGAAAGAGTGTATCAGGGCAAAGATGATATGGAGCTTAATTGTACAATTGGGAATGATTCAGCTATACTTGGACTTGCCGGTACCTATATGATGGGAGTTTTGTATATGAGTAGTTCCGATGAAACCAATCATAAAACTATACGTTTTAAAGATCACAGGGCAATGATTGAATACGATGATAGTGAAGGGTATAAATTAAGTGTGCCGTTTGGTCAGTCATCTGTTTTTGTTTTGCAAGGTGTGAATTTTGATTCAGAAGAACATTTTATGCGTGCTGCTGATAACTTTGATATTGAAACCATTAAAAAAGAATTGGGGGAATAATGAAAAGTACAATTTTAACTTTTGTTATCGCCTGCTTTGTTATTGTTGGTGTAAAAGCACAAGATGCAGGTTTGCAGTTTGATGAAGCCAGAAATGCATATAAGTCCGGTGATTTGAATAATTCGCGTTTTGCTCTGCAACAGGCTCTTAATGAAATTGATCATGCCATAGGGCAGGAGGTAATCAAAATTCTTCCGAAAACTATGGGAGAAATGATCGCTACAGACAGTGATACTGAAATGACGACAGCCAATCTGGGAATTGCCGGATTAAGTGTTATTCGCTCTTATAAAGGTGAAAACGAGACCACTGCCAGTATTCAAATCATTGGTGATTCTCCTTTGCTTGCCGGTGTCAATGCTATACTTTCCATTCCTTTCTTTGGTGGAGGCGATCCTAATCAGAAAAGAATAAAATTGGGCAGCTATAAAGGACTTCTTCAAAAGAGCGCCAGTGATACTGAATTGATTTCCTGGGATATACAGGTCCCTTTTCAATCGTCGTTGCTCACATTTCAATGTGTTGGTATCAGCGATGAAAAAGCTGTAATGGAGATGGTCAATACTATTCCGATTGAAAAAATTGCAAAATTAGTACAGTGAAAATAAAATTGTTATATAAATTGATGGCTTTAGCATGATTTTTGCTTATTATTAACTAAAATTTCTAATTATGAAAAAACTATTATTACTCTTTTCATTTTTGTTTTTGGTAGCCAGTACCATACAATCCCAGAGCTTTTCATTATCCAGCCTTGATGGTCCTATCCCTGCCAATGGTGAATATGGCATACTTGAACCTCCATCGGCTGATGAAGTTCATGCTTATATTTTTGTTACCAATAATTCATCTACCGATAAAGCTATTCTGGTAAAGCGTGATGATGTATATCTGTTACCTGATGCAATCAGTAGCTTTTGCTGGAATGGCTCATGCTATCCGCCGTTTGTATATGAAGCTTCTGATCCATTGCCGGTAGCTTCGGGAGCAACAACTACATCAAACGATTTTTATGGTTTGTATTCACCTGAGGGTCAAAAAGGAACTTCAAAAGTGCGATTTACATTTTTCGATGCTGATAATCCTAATGATTCCGTGAGTGTGTTAGTTCGTTACATTACAGGTTTTGTAGGAACCGGCGATCTGCTTGCTTCGCAACAGGCTACGATCTCAAAGCCATATCCTAATCCCGCATCATCAGTGGTTACATTTGATATTTCGCTCAAAGCCCAGGCATTAGATGCTGTTCTTGTTGTGAGAAATATGCTGGGCATGGTTGTAAATCAATATGCTATTACAAATAGAACAGGTAAGCTGGTTTTGCCGGTAAATGAATATAAAGAAGGAATTTATTTCTATACTTTAATTGTGAACGACAACCTTCAGGTTGAAACCGGAAGGTTTATAGTCAGGCGATAATTGTAAATTATCATTTCATAGCTGTTTTCTTAACGGATGTACTTTTTCAGTGCATCCGTTTTTGTTTCTGTAGCATTATTGATCATGCAACTCTGGTTTTATTCCAGCAAAGATGCCAGAGTTGTAGCTGCCAGTTTATTATAAGTGTATTCCCTGATATCTTTAAAAGTAGCTCGTATTGTACACTTTTCTTCATCTTTACAATGTTCGCACGGCTGATAATACTTTTCGGAAATACAAGGTAATAAAGCTATTGCTCCTTCAAACAACCTGATAATTTCAAGCAAATTTACCTGATCGGGTTTTCTTATCAGATAATAACCTCCCTTTTTGCCCAATTTACTGTCCAGATAACCATTCTTTTTTAGCTCGAGTAGGATTGACTCAAGAAAACGTTTTGGAATATTCTCACTTTCAGCTATCTGGTTTATCTGCAGAGGTCCTTTTCCATATTCCGAAGCCAGCTTTACCAATGCAAGAATTGAATATCGGGTTTTATATGTAAGCATGAGTTATAGTATTATGAATTTAGGTTGAAAGTTTAAAATGAAATATTTAGAACAGTGTTTATAAATGGTTTTTAATCTTCAGCAATTACGGCTAATCAGTTTAAGCTTGTCAGGATCAACTATTTCAAATGCCTTTCCATTATTATGTATTATTTGTTCTTTATTCCATCGTGATATGGTCATAATTAAATTCTCAGATGAACAACCGGCAAATTCCGCAAGTTCCTTGCGGGTCAGACTAAGCTGAAATTTATTGTTATGATATACATTTTCAGCCAGATAGATCATTATATCGGCGATCCTTCCTTCTTTATGTTTAAAAGCCAGACTTACGAAATTTAAAATTGTCTTTTTATACATCTCGGAAGTAAGTTGTAATGTGGTGAATGAAAAATGAGCATTTTGTTTTAATAAATCAACAATTACAGGGCTTTCAACCAAAATTACTTCACACATTTCAATGGCTATGATTGAAAAAAGATTGTTTTGCTGATACAGAAGGTTAGCACCTCCAAGAATTTTGGGCGCCGACACAACTGTTAGGATAAGATTACGCCCTAATTCGTTCTCAAAATTAAATTTTACAATTCCCTGAACAAGATAGGCAATATGAGTTGATTGTCCTCCCTGTTTTAAAATTGTTTCACCTTTTTTGAAAGTAAGTCTCACTGAGGCTTGTTCAATTGTTTTTATTTCGTCCTCTGTAAGATTGGGTAATGCAAGTTCGCTTAACCAATTACTGTTGTTTGTAGGTATATTTGTTTTCATATGATGGGTTTATTTGCTGATTATAAGCACTATACCTATAAGTATTAAATATTTAATATTCATTTGTTGAAAAACTAATGCAAATATACACTAATTCGATAGATATAATGTATAATTTAGCAAATATTTTAATTGGTTCTTAATCCAACATCATGGAGTCCGGAGATTGATAAAAAGAAAGCTCTTAAAAATCTATTGAAATTATTAAAACAAGTTATAATAACGCATGGACAATCAATAGTTTACATCATTAATTAAATCATTAGTCATGAGAAGAAAATTACAGATTTTACTGTTACTGCTTAGTGCTGTGTTTGTTTTTTTATCATTCGGTTGTCAGGGACCATCATCAAAAAGCACGACAGACTCAGATGAATTATCAGGTACTATTTCTATTTCAGGAGCCTGGGCTCTTTATCCCATGACCGTAAAATGGGCTGAGGAATTTAACATACTTCATCCAAAAGTCAGAATTGACATTTCGGCTGGTGGCGCTGGTAAAGGTTTTACTGATGCAATTACGGGCATGGTTGATTTGGGGATGTTTTCCAGAGGTTTCACTCAGGCAGAACTCGACAGGGGTATATGGTATATCGGAGTAACTAAGGATGCTGTAATTCCTGTTGTTAATCATAAGAATCCTTTTCTTGACGAACTGTTAATAACTGGGATAAGCAGAGAAAAATTTCAGCAGATTTTCATTGAGCGTTCAATTACAAAGTGGAATCAGTTGGTAGAGGTTCATAGTAATGACGAAATCCATGTTTTCACAAGGTCTGATGCCTGTGGTGCAGCAGAAATGTGGGCTGAATATCTGGGCAGACATCAGGAAAATCTTTCGGGAACAGGAGTGTTTGGTGATCCTGGTGTTGCAAGTGCTGTAAAAAACGATTATCTGGGTATAGGATATAATAATGTGAACTATGTTTTTGATTTAAACACAAGGCTTCCTTATCCGGGGTTGGTGGTTGTGCCTGTTGATTTGAATGCAAATGGAGTAATTGATGATGATGAAAATTTTTATGAAACATTAGATAGTCTGAACGAAGCTATACAGGTCGGAAAATATCCTTCACCTCCGGCAAGGCCATTATATTTTGTGGCTAAATCAAAACCAGAAGATAAGGTGGTGCTTGAATTTTTAAAATGGATTCTACTTAATGGGCAGCAATTTGTTGAAGAAGCAGGTTATGTTTCTTTGTCCGAAGACTTTATTAATAAGGAGCTCTTAAAACTTAACTGATGCCCAAGAAATTATATATCAGGCGGTTACGCGACAGACTTAATGTTTCGTGGATGATTATAGTTCTGGCAATTGTGCTGTTTTTGCCATTACTGCTTGGAATTGGTCTTTATGTTCAAAGTAGTTTGTTATTGAAAGAACAAAGTATCTGGAAAATCCTTTTTACTTCGCAATGGATGCCTATGTCGGAGGAATTCGGGTTATTGGGCTTTATTCTAAGTTCGCTGATGGTTACTGTTTTGTCATTACTTATTGCCTGTTTTGTTTGTTTGCTTACAGCCATTCATCTTACTCAATATGCAAAGCGTTATGTATTGAATATTATGCATCCGGTGATTGATATTCTGGCAGGAATCCCATCGGTGATTTATGGCGTATGGGGAATTCTCGTAGTTGTCCCGATAATTTCTAAATATGTTGCGCCCTTTTTTGGTATTCAAACATCAGGATATACACTTTTGGCGGGGGCAATTGTTTTGGCAATTATGATCATTCCTTTTATTTTAAATATTCTAATTGAAGTTTTTCGCAGCATTCCTACCGAGCTTACTGAGGCATCTCTTGCACTTGGAGCAACCCGATGGCAAACAATTAAGTTTGTGATTTTGCGAAAAGGGTTTCCTGGGATAATTTCTGCTTTAGGTCTCGGCGTTTCGCGTGCTTTTGGCGAAACAATTGCAGTGCTGATGGTGGTTGGAAATGTAGCTAAGATCCCAACAGGTGTATTTCAGCCGGCATATCCACTACCAGCACTGATAGCAAATAATTATGGTGAGATGATGTCCATTCCTATGTATCAGTCGGCTTTGATGTTTTCGGCACTGGTGCTTTTTGTTATTGTTATGTTGTTTAATCTCGCCTCAAGGATTGCAATTGCAAAATTTGAAACCAAATAACTGTTATTATGAATTATTTCAGATATAAAGAAGAAAAGATTTTCAGGGTGCTGATGTTTCTTTCAACATTATTTATTGTTTTAGCTTTGGCAATGATCATTTTCAGTGTTTTATACAAAGGATTGCCTGCTTTGTCGTGGGAAATGATTTCTCAAACACCCAAAGGAGGTTTTTATCTGGGAAAAGAAGGTGGCATTCTGAATGCTATTGTTGGATCATTTTATCTTTCAGTTTGTTCAACTTTGTTGGCGCTTTTTATTTCTCTGCCTTTGGCATTATTCATGAATATTTATTTGAAAAAGCACAGGGTGATATTGAATACTATACGCTTTTTTCTCGATCTGTTATGGGGTGTTCCTTCTATTGTTTACGGAGCTTTTGGTTTTATTATTATGGTATATTTCGGACTTAAAGCTTCATTACTTGCCGGTATTATTACTGTTACTCTATTTATTATTCCAATCATGGTAAGGGCTATGGATGAGATTTTTAAAACAGTTCCTAAGGGTTTATTCGAAGCATCATTATCGTTGGGGTCAACACGATCAGAAACTGCATATCGCATTTTCCTCAGACAATGTTATCCGGGGGTCGTTACTGCGGTATTGCTTGCGTTTGGAAGAGGGATAGGCGATGCTGCTTCTGTGCTCTTTACAACCGGTTTTACTGATCATATTCCTGTTTCGTTAATGCAGCCAACTGCCACTTTACCTCTTGCTATATTTTTTCAATTAGGTGCACCAATAGCTGAAGTTCAGGAAAGAGCTTACGCTGCTGCAGCCGTACTTACTTTTTTTATATTAATAATCAGTATTCTGGCTCGCCTGAGCTCAGGAAAATTTCAAAGAAATAAGATAAACTTCTGATCATGGAAAATTCCGGAAAAATCATAACCAAAGATTTAAATCTGTTTATTGGTAAACAGCATATTCTTAAAAATGTGAATATTATGGTGCCGGATAATAAAATTACAGTTATTCTGGGACCATCGGGGTGTGGTAAAACCACTCTTCTTAAAAGTATGAACAGGCTTACTGATTTGTATCCGGAAATGGTTATTAGCGGTCAGATTCTTATTGATGATAAAGATATCCTTAAAGCTGGAATTGAAGTTCATGAGATTAGACGAAAGATGGGCTTATTATCGCAAAGGCCGTATCCTTTACCAATGAGTATTTATAAAAACATTGCTTATGGGTTGAAAATAAATGGTATGAGCAACCGTAAAGAATTGGATAATAAAGTTGAGTATTATTTAAGACTTGCAAATCTGTGGGATGAGGTAAAAGATCGTTTGCGTGAGCCTGCTTCAACACTTTCGATTGGGCAGCAGCAACGCCTCTGTCTTGCTCGTGGTCTGGCTGTTGATCCCCAAATCATCCTTGCTGATGAACCTACATCTGCTCTTGATCCGTTGTCGAGTAATGCAATTGAAGAACAATTTGTGAAACTAAAAAGCAGCTACACAATTGTAGTCGTTACTCATATCTTAAGGCAGGCACGGCGTATAGCTGATCATATTATTTTCATGTATTTGGGAGAGGTAATTGAGCAAGGTTCAGCCGAAAAGTTTTTTAACAATCCAGAAATGGATAAAACCAAAGAATATCTTAAAGGAGCATTTAATTAGATTAGTATTCTGACTCTTGAATATTTCTAATTTTGCAGCCCTAAAGCTAATGCGGCTTATTTAATGTGTTAATATAAATTGGCTTGACTGTTAAGTATAACTGAATCCAATGATTTTTAATAAATTGAAATTTGAGAAGATGAGAAAGAGTATTATTGTTTTGTTGTTAATGCTATTTACAAGTACCGGACTTTTTGCACAGGTTTTCACTTTAAGCGGGGAATTTCGGCCACGCCTTGAATTAAGACACGGATATCGCACTCTGCCACCTGTGGATGCTGATATGGCTGCTTTTGTAAGTCAGCGCAGCCGGTTAAACATGATGTATGAAAGTAAAATATTGAGAATTTTTGCCAGTGTTCAGGAAGTGAGGACATGGGGCGGTAAAGGGATGTTTGAGGTAGAGCCGGGGCTGGGTTTCCATCAGGCTTATGCTGAAATACCTTTTTTAAATTATTTTTCGTTAAAAATCGGACGGCAGGAATTAAGATATAATAATCAACGACTGTTTGGAATAAATAACTGGAATCAGAATGGAAGAACTCATGATGCTGCCATTTTTAAGTTTATGAATGACGGATGGAGTGTGCATTTGGGCACTGCATTCAATCAAAGCAGAGAAAATATTTTTGGTACTTATTATGATGGCTCAGAGTATAAGTCACTGAATTATTTATGGATAGATAAAAAAATCGGAGATGTGAATCTGAATGGGATGGCTGTAATTGATGGATATCAGAGCGTTCTTCTCAGTTCAAAAACATATTTTCGCTCAACGTTTGGAGGAATAGTAAACTGGAAGTTAAACAAACATGCTTTGGAATTTCATGCTTTTAGACAGGGAGGCAAAAATCCTGATTCTCAGAAAATTAATGCCTGGTATTTAAACATAGTTGCACGGTTTAACCCTGTTAATGAGTTCAATCTTGCAATAGGTTCGGAGGTCTTTTCTGGTAATGATCATAAAAAGTCAGAGGATAGGTTTAGAGTTTTTAATCCGTTGTATGGGGGAGTTCATATACATAACGGGCATCTTGATTATTTTGCTGATATTCCCAAAAGCACAAAAAATGCCGGACTTATCAATCCATATCTGAATCTTGCTTACGCCATTGATTCAAAGAAAACAGTGAAAGCTGATTATCATCTTTTTGCTCTAAATGGCAATGTATTGGATTCAAAAGGCGATCCCATAAAAAAATATCTTGGTTCAGAACTTGACCTGGCCTTTCAGCTAACTTTTTCAAAAGCAATTGATCTTCAGTTTGGATACTCCACAATGTTTGCATCAAAATCAATGGAATTTCTAAAACCCTTAGGGTCTTCAGAAGAACCTGTCCATTGGGGATGGATGATGCTGACAGTGAAGCCTTTATTTTTTGTTAACAAATAAAAAATAATTTTAATTCAAACTTATTTAATAGTTCTATGTTAGAGGATTAGTAATTTTGCAGATAAATAAAAAATCAATGTTATATGTCAAAAATTAAAATTGGAATTAATGGTTTTGGCCGAATTGGCCGCAACGTTTTTAAACTGGCTTTTGAAAAGCCTAATCTCGAAGTGATTGGTATCAATGATTTAACGAGTACCAAAGTATTGGCTCATTTATTAAAATACGATTCAACTCAGGGTAAATTTAACGGCACTGTTGATTTTGATGAAAACAATATCATCATTAATGGTCAAAAAATACCTGTTTCTGCTGAGAAATCTCCTATCAATATTCCCTGGGCTGTTAAACCTGATGTAGTTGTTGAAGTAACTGGTGTGTTTCGTTCGCGCGAAAGTAATAAAGGCGGATATGGCGACCATTTGAAAAATGGTGCCCGTAAAGTAGTTCTTTGTGTACCCTCAAAAGATCAGATTGATGCTACTATAGTGATGGGAGTGAACGATAACGAATTAAAAGAAAGCCATGAATGTGTCTCAAATGCATCATGTACTACTAACTGTCTTGCTCCTATAGCCAAAGTTCTTCATAACAGGTTTGGTATCGAAAATGGCTTTATGACCACTATTCATGCATACACCAACGATCAGGTTATACTTGATGGGCCTCATAGCGATTTGCGTCGTGCACGTTCTGCAGCAGTTTCGCAGATACCTACCACTACAGGAGCTGCAAAAGCTGTTGGTATGGTTATTCCTGAACTCAAAGGGAAGCTTGACGGATTGGCAGTTCGCGTTCCTACTCCAACCGGTTCTCTGGTTGACTTGGTAGTCAATCTTAAAGTTGAAACTACAAAACAGGAAATCAATGCAGCTATTAAGGAAGCTGCTGAAGGACCAATGAAAGGTATTATTGAATACACCGAAGATGAAATTGTATCAGTAGATATTATTCACAATCCGCATTCAGCAATATTCGATGCACAGAGCACTATGGTTAATGGAAAAACTATTAAAGTGCTTGCATGGTATGATAATGAATGGGGTTATTCAGCCAGAGTAATTGATTTGATTGAAAAACTGTTCTAAAGTTTCACAGATCAGTCCGGAATTATTTTCCTGTGATAATGTGAACACTGCCCGTGATTGTACGCTGTCGTGTGCCTTCAAGGGTTATTTCAAATACATCACATACATAGAAATAAGCACCATCAGGGCATAACTTGTTGGTGCTAATATTTCTTCCATCCCAGCGGAAGTTTGGATCAGTGGTTTCGAACACTAAATTCCCCCAACGGTTAACCACTACCAGTTTGATTCTTTCAACACTTGCCAGATGCGGAAATGCTTCCCAGTAGTCGTTGTAGGAATCATTATTGGGTGTGAATACATTTGGCAAACTATAAAGCGGACATGCATCAGATGAAACACAAACAATATTCGATGGGGAACTGATATTTCCATTAAAATCAACAGCAGTTACAGCGTAACAGCCTGCTATGCCTATTGACATATAATGATCGTAAACAGTGTCAGTTGCTATCAGTGTGGAATCCAGCAATATGAAATCGCCGACTGATTGTTGACGGTACCAGATATAATATTTATCGGTGTCGTCAGTGTATGGGCAGTAATTGTCGGTATTAGTCCAGCGTAAGGTGTTTATTAACAGATCGCAGTCGGTTTCAACAAAAAGTTCAGGAGGGCAGGGTGGGGAGTAATCAACAGGAATTGCACATTTCTCCTGTGAAAAATTGATGATGGGATTTACCAGTCCATCAATCAGGTAATTACCTGAGCTCATAACTTTGTAGCAATAGTTGAACCCATTGGTTAATCCCGAATCGGTATAATTATTCATATATGATACTCCAATAGAGTCAAATTGAGAGGTTTCCATATTCAAACGATAAATTACATAATAAGAATTTATCCATGGAACATCAATATTCCATGATAAATTCAAGCGTTTATCGTTGGGTTCGATGTCAAGAAAAATACTTGTTGCTTTAAATGATGAACCAACAAGAAAGCGGTTGCCCGGAGTGTCGTTGATCAGGTCTATCTTATAGCTGTATGGATTTTGTATGGTGTTCAAACCAGAATCAATGAATACAGTATCGTTAAGATGACTTAATGAATCCACAATCATTGACTGCCCATCAACTTCACGGTTTATAAGATATTTGAAAGGACCCGGCGCTTGATTGAAATCCAGCTCAGTTGGCTTGCTCCATGCTACATAAACAGCTCCATCAATGGCGGAGGTATTTAATACAGAGGCATGGGTGATAATTGGAATGTCCTTTTTTAATGAAGAACAAGCCTGGTTTGAGGCATAACTTTCAGAACTATCAGGGAATATGGCAGTTACCAGATAACAATATTTCAAACCATGTATAAGTGGTTGACCCTGTCCATCATCAATAAAAAGAGTGTCAGAAATGGGATTTGCACCGGAAATCAATTGAAAACCAGTCCAGTCCGGCACACCAGTAATACAATTACCCGGAATGAAATCCGATTGACCAATTTTGCGATAAATGCGATAACCTGCTATGTTGGAACAAGAGCTTCTTTCCCAGTTAAGTAGAATATTATTCCCGGATGCATTGGCTGTTAGGTTCTTCGGTGGAGGTCCTATAACAGTAATAGTGGTTTTGTGAATATCAATTAGATTTACCGGCATTCCATTATCCTGGGCTTTAAAATACATGACGTAGGGAATCTTTCGCACATGAGAACATTGTGCTGCCCAGAGGAAATAAGATGTAACCATGCCGGCTGAATCAACAGGTTGGGTGAAATTAGCTGGTTTGTATTCCAGTGTAAGTGGTTCGCCAACGCCTGTAAGGGTTATTACGTGTCCGTCAGCATCAGTGGCACGAACAGGGAAATACAATGTTGTCCCTGCAACAACGCAGGTGTCGGTTATAGTATGGATTACAGGAGGGTGGGGGTTGTTTTCGCATGAGCCTACTATTATCTGCAGGTCACGTGTTACTTCTCCTACTACAATCCCGTTTCGCCATTCGGTTACTTCAATTGCAATATTATATTCGCCTTGCATAACCGGAGTTTCCCATATAAGATCACCGGTTACAGGATTAATGAATATAGAGTCGGATACTGTTGGAAGGGTATATCCCGGTATTGGCAAACCATTGAAACCCCTGCATGTTACTATCTGAAATGACAAACTATCGCCATCAGGATCCCATGCCCCTGTATTATGTATAAAGGTGTGACCAACACAAGCGTTATCAATTGGAGGTAATAAAAGCTGTACTGAATTATTCGGACTACCCAGAAAGGGATTGATAACAAGTGTAGATTGTACGAAAAACGGAACATCCACTGAATTAGGGATATTTATTATACCTGCATTACGGTTCGGGTCTTCAACGGATATAGTATAGGTTGACGATCCTGCATATGTATGTTGTCCTGTATATACATTCTTACGGATCAGTCCGAAAGCATCTACGATTTCACCCAAATAGCCATAATTCCCTGAAGGATGCAGGCCATATAGTCCGTTTACTCGGGGAAGAATAGCAGAACCCCCATCACCATAGAGTATTTCAAGCTCCCAACGATCAGCCGGGCTTGGAGCAAATGTATATGTGGTTATTGTAAACTCATAAGTTAATCCTGAAATATGACGATAGGTTATTTCTCCTGAACGCTGGTGAGTAGCCTGTGCTCTGGGTATCAAGCAGATACTGAGAAACAAAAGCAGTATGTGTTTTGGTTTAATCATTCATCCAAAAATAGAGATTTTATTTTATCCTGCATAAGATCTGTTTGTTTAAGATTGGATTTCAGGCTTAATTTAAAAAAGAAATGAATAACGATGCTGCAAAGATACGTAGGGTAAGCCGTTAATTAATAATAAGGTCAAAAAATATGAATTAATATTTTTATATCATTAAACACATGTGATTATGAATTATGAATCAGATAAAAATTATTATTTGTAATTTTGTAGGACAATTTCTTACACCAAAATCAGAATTACCTCCATGTATGAAATAAATCCCGTACTTGAAAGGATTGAGATCAATAAGCGTTACGGAAAACTGCTTCGGGCCTTGCCAGAGAATGCTTCTGTTGCTGATAAGCGTTTGTTGCGAAAAGCTTTTAATGTGGCTTTGGAAGCTCATTCAGATGTTCGTCGCAAGAGTGGCGAGCCATACATTTATCATCCACTTGAGGTTGCTTATATTGTTGCTAAAGAAATTGGACTTGGAGTAACTGAAGCGGTTTGTGCACTCTTACATGATGTTGTTGAGGATTCAAATTATTCCCTGGATTTTATTGAGAAAAATTTTGGTTCACAGATAATGCATATTATTGATGGTCTGACTAAGATCAAAAATTTGCCTGATATTGAACTTGATAGTTCACAGGCTGCTAGTTTTCAAAAGGTTGTAACATCATTTTTGCAGGATATCAGGGTTATACTTATAAAATTTGCTGACCGTCTTCATAATATGCGCACTCTTGATCCTATGGCGTCTAAAACTCAACATAAGATAGCTTCTGAAACATATTCAATTTATGCTCCACTTGCACTGCACTTTGGATTGTATAAAATTGGAAATGAACTGAGTAATCTTTCGTTAAGATATATTAGTCCTGAGATGTACAATACTATAAACCAGCGACTTGAAGAAACAAAAAAGAATAGAAAAAAGTTGGTTAGGGATTTTAGAAAGCAGTTAAAAAACGACTTGACAAAAGAGAGACTGGTATATACGATTTCAGAACAAAAAAAGTCTATTGAATCTATTCGTAAAAGAATGGAGAAAGAAGAAATCTCTGTTGAACAGGTTTATGAAACTTATGCTATAGTTATTGTAGTTGAATCAGAACCTGAGAAAGAAAAAGAGAACTGCTGGAAAGTATATTCCATTCTAACCTCTTATTATAAACCTGTGCCTGGTCGTTTGCGTGATTATATAGTATCTCCGCAAGCCAATGGATATCAGGCTTTACATATCTCCGTACTTGATAGAACCGGAAGACAGCGTGTTGAAGTGCAGATTAGATCACGGAGAATGAATGAAATAGCAGAGAAAGGTTGTGCAGCTTTCTGGAGAGATTATGAGGGTGACGTTGTTGATAAGAAATTAACGCCTGAGATTTATTTGCAACGTATTAAGGATTTTGTAGGTCCGGATGGACAAACACCACTTGAATTTTTAAAGAATTTTGCCAAAATTATTAATAGTAATGTAATCAGTGTTTTTACGCCAAAAGGAGATCAAAAAGTACTTCCTAATGGTTCTACGGTTCTTGATTTTGCATACTCAGTTCATTCTGAAGTTGGTAACTCCTGTCTGGCTGCAAAAGTTAACAATAAACTTGTTGAATTGGACAAGAAGCTGATAAATGGTGATCAGATCGAGATTATTATATCAAAGGCAGCCAGACCACAGGAAAAATGGCTTGATTGGGTAATAACAGCACGAGCTAAGAATTATATCGGAGAAGCTTTACGGGAAGAAAAGAAGAAATTTGCTGACGAAGGAAAAGATAAGCTTCAGAAGTATTTCAATTCACTTGATGTTGAATTCTCAAAGCACAGCATTAATAAGTTTATGGAATGCATTGGCATAATTAGTACTATTGATCTTTATTATTTGCTTGCCAAGGGTAATATTACTCAAAAAGACATTAAAGAATGTTTTCTTGAACATTCAAAAGGAGGATTAATAAATTTTCTGAAACGACCATTCATAAAAACCCGCAGCTCTGAACATAAACCACTTGGAAAGCTGATAGAGGAAAAAATAAAGAGCAATCCTGAGGCTTTACTTATCAGTGATGATTTGAGTTCAGTTACTTATAATATTTCAAACTGTTGCAGCCCTATTCCCGGTGATGATGTCATTGGTTTTATTGACCCCGAAGACGGAATCGTTATTCATAGGATTAATTGTCCTGAAGCTATTCAGCTAAGTTCAAAATTTGGAGACAGGATTGTTAAAACCAAATGGAGATCCAGGGAGGCAATTACTTTTCTTGCAGGTTTGAGAATTTCAGGTATTGACCGAAAAGGTTTGGTATTGGATATTATGAGAGTGTTTTCAGAAAAGCATAATATCAGTATAAAATCCTTTAATATCCATAGTTCAGGTGAGATTTGGGAAGCGATTTTAATGATATATGTTCAGGATATTGATAAGTTAAAACTCGTAATTAATGATTTAAAAACGCTTAAAGACATAAAAGCGATTTCCCGTATTGATCGCATGAGTGAAAATCATAATCAATATTCATTAAATACTTGAATGACAGGATAGCAGATAGTAAATAATACGGTAGAGAATAAGTGTTTTAAATGATGTTGATCTGATCCAGAATTTTTATTATATTTATCCCCAATTTAAAGAATGATTATAAATTAGTTGTTTTACACTAATTATCTGCTTTTTCCCGTTTTGATGATTATAAAAATAAGGAGTTATAGAATCTGATGCTTTTTACCAATCCGTTAATATTGTGGGGTCTGCTGGCTGTTTCGATCCCTATAATTATACATTTATTTAATTTTCAGCGATATAAGAAAGTCTATTTTACAAATGTGCGGTTTCTTCAGCAGTTACAGCAGCAATCGCGCAGGCAGTCGGTTTTAAGACACTGGCTGGCTTTATTGTTTCGTATTCTGGCAATAGCATTTCTGGTGCTGGCGTTTGCAAAACCATATATCCCGTCAACCCTTGGTTCGTTCCCTGAAGCAAGTGGAGCAGTGGGAATATATATTGATAATTCGTTCAGCATGGAAACCGAGGGGTATAAGGGTTTTCTTATTGATGAGGCTCTTGATAAAGCCAAAGACATAGTTGCAAATCATTCCCGTTCAGATAAGTTCAACTTGCTCACCAATGATTTTATGGGAATCCATCATCGTCTTGTTGCCGGTGATGAATTAGTAAATTTTCTTGATCAGACAGAGATCAGTCCTTCAGTTAAAAATATCGCTGAGGTTTTATCAAGACAATATGATATTTTAAATCGCGACCACTTACCAAATAAAACAGTTTATCTTATTTCTGATTTTCAGCACAGTATCTCGACGCTCGATGGTTTTGCTCCTGATACCAATATCCGGCATTTTTTTGTGAGGCTTGAGCCAGCCCATTATTCAAATCTGAGTATTGATTCATGCTGGTTTGAAATACCAGCTCAGCAACCGGGACAGATAGCCCAGATTTATGTAAAGGTAACTAATCATAGTGATGTGGCCAGAGAGAAAATACCGCTTAAACTTGTTATAAATGGCTCACAGAGGGCACTTACCTCTATTGACCTTGAACCCGGCGGCAGTACAACAACGATGGTGTCTTTTACTATTCGTGAAACCGGCATTCATGAAGGATTTTTTGAAATAAATGATTATCCTGTTACTTTCGACGATCGTTTGTATATTTCCTTCAGGGTATTGGAAAAGATAAATATTCTTGGAATATTTGATCAAAAACCCGGACCTTATTTGCAGGCGTTATTTGGTTCTGACACATTGTTCAGATATACTGAGATTAATTTGAAACAATTGAATTTTGCAGATCTGCAACGCCAGGAATTGATCGTATTGAACGGGTTGAACGACATATCAAGTGGCTTGGCTACTGAATTGAACCGTTTTATTGAAAATGGTGGAAGTGTTTTTGTTATTCCTGCTGAAAAAATTGATAATGAATCCTATTCAAATTGGATGCGTTCACTCAATACAGTTAGCTTTGCTGAAACTGACACTGCAAGGCTCAGGGTATCTGACCTCAATCTTTTGCATCCGCTGTTCAAAGATGTTTTTGAGAATCAGTCAGCAGGTCGTTCTCCTGTAAGTGCCGAAACTGACCTTCCCTGGGTGAACTTAAGGTATGGATTAAGTTTTCCGGCTCGTAAGGATATTCAAACCCTGATGAGTCTTAAAAATTCAGCTCCGTTTCTTATTGCCGACCGTCATGGCGAAGGAATGATATATGTTTTATCTTCACCACTTGATATTCAAGCAACTACTTTTCCGGTTCATGCTATATTTGTTCCAGTACTATACAGAATGGCTTTGTTAAGTACATCTCATCAGGATTTGTATTCAGTAATTGGTGTCGGAGAATCAGTTAATATTGGTAATATTAACCCTGGCAATAGTCAGGTATTTCAGTTATCAGATGCCGGAGGTCAGTTTAGGTTCATTCCGGGTCATAGAACAGTGAACTACAATACTCATCTTTTTGCACTTAATGCCATTAATAAAGCCGGCAATTATACTCTTACCAGCGACTCTGATACATTACTCGTACTTTCGTTTAATTATGACAGACGTGAATCGCTTCCTGATTATTTAAGTGAAGATGAACTTGAAAATTTGGCTAAAAGCTCTGGAATCACTAATTTTGCGGTCGTTAGCGAAAGCGAAAGACCTATTGGGCAGGTTATTAGTGAATTGAGCAGAGGTAAGCAACTATGGAAATATTTTATAATTGCTTCTCTTGCTTTTATCCTTGCCGAGATAGTAGTTCTCAGATTTTTGCCCTGACGAATTAAATAATGGAAGATAACTTGTCAAACATACCTGAAGATGTTAATGCACCTGATCAGTTTGCGGATCAGCATCACGAGTTGCATCGGATTACTCCTTTAACGGGTATGTATGAGAATTGGTTCCTAGATTATGCCACCTACGTCATACTTGAACGTGCTGTTCCTGAATTGCTTGATGGATTGAAACCTGTGCAACGCCGTCTTTTACATGCAATGTACGAACTTGAGGACGGGCGATATAACAAGGTAGCCAATATTATCGGGCATACTATGAAGTATCATCCCCATGGCGATGCTTCAATAGGTGATGCTTTGGTTCAGATGGGGCAAAAGGATTTGCTTATTGATACTCAGGGAAACTGGGGTAATGTACTTACAGGGGATAGGGCTGCTGCTGCGCGATATATTGAGGCAAGGCTTTCAAAATTTGCGCTCGATGTTGTTTTTAATCCTAAAAATACCAAATGGAAACCTTCGTATGATGGCAGAAATCAGGAACCTGTGGTGTTACCGGTTAAATTTCCATTGTTGCTGACAAGTGGTGTGGAAGGAATAGCTGTCGGACTTGCATCAAAGATACTACCTAATAATTTCATTGAATTAATTGAGGCTTCAATAAAGATACTTCAAAACAAGGAATTTGAGATCCTTCCCGATTTTCCTACAGGTGGACTTGCTGATTTTTCAAAATACAATAAAGGACTTCGGGGAGGCAGAGTAAGAGTTCGTGCCAGAATAAATAAAATTGACAAGAAAACCCTTGTAATTACTGAAATACCTTTTGGAACCACTACCGAAGCATTGATTGACAGTATAATTGCTGCCAACGACAAGGGAAAGATTAAGATACGTAAAATTGACGATAATACTGCTGAGAATGTTGAAATTCTGATTCATCTTCAGCCGGGCATTTCTCCTGATCTGACCATTGATGCTTTGTATGCTTTTACCGGATGTGAGGTTTCTATTTCATCAAATATCTGTGTAATTCATGAAGGCAAACCTCAGTTTTTATCAGTTGATGAGTTGCTTAAAATCTCAACTCAAAATACTCTTGAACTCCTGCGTGCTGAATTACAAATCCGTAAGGATGAGTTGCTTGAACAGTTGCATTTTGCTTCACTTGAAAAGATATTTATTGAAAATCGTATTTATCGTGAAATAGAAGAATGCGAAACCTGGCAGGAGGTTATTACTACAATCAAAAACGGATTACAGCCTTTTGTGAGCAATTTTATCAGGGCAATTACTACTGATGACATAGTTAGGCTCACTGAAATTAAAATCAAAAGGATTTCGAAGTACAATTCATTTAAAGCTGATGAGGAAATTAAAAAGTTGCAGGATGAGCTTGCTGAGATCCAGAAAAACCTTGATAATCTTATAGAGTATGCAATTGAGTATTTCAGGAGGATATTGAAAAAATATAGCAAAGGGAAGGAGCGCAGGACTGAAATAAGAAACTTTGATGTTATTGAAGCTGCTGCTGTGGCTGCTGCTACTCAAAAGCTGTATGTAAACCGTGAAGAAGGGTTTGCCGGCACCGGTCTGAAAAAAGATGAATACGTTTGCGATTGCTCTGATATTGATGATATCATTGTGTTTAGGGACGATGGAACTTTTCTGGTAACCAGAGTTACTGAGAAGAGTTTTATTGGAAAAGGCATTATACATATTGATGTATTTAAGCGCAACGACGAACGGACAATTTACAACATGATCTATAGGGATGGTAAGAACGGTAAGGCTTTTGTCAAGCGTTATGCTGTAATGGGTGTTACGCGCGATAAAGAATATGACCTTACTATGGAAAAACCGGGTTCAAAAGTGTTGTATTTTTCTGCAAATCCTAATGGTGAAGCGGAAATTGTAAAGATATTCCTGAAACCGCATAAAAAGCTGAGAAAACTAAATTTTGAATTTGATTTCAGTACACTTGCTATAAAAGGGCGTAATTCAAAAGGAAATATTATCAGCCGGCAACCGGTAAGTAAGATTCTGAAATCTGAAGAAGGAGTTTCTACTCTGGCTGCACGTTCCATTTGGTTTGACGATATTGTAAGGCGTTTGAACAGCGACGACAGGGGCAAATATCTTGGTGAATTCTCAGGCGATGATAAATTAATACATATCCTCTCATCAGGAGTTTATTTTAATACCGGCTACGATCTTTCACTTCATGTGGAGGAAGATCTGGTTCATATTGAGAAATATGATCCTGAAAAAATACTGACTGTGATTTATTTTAATGGGAATAAACAGGATTATTATCTGAAACGTTTTATTCCTGAACTTTCTGATAGAAAAATATGGCTTATTCCTGAAGAAGATTCCCATCTTGTAGCCTTTAGTTTTGAAAGTAATCCGCTTATTAAGGTAGAATATGACCCCAAACAAAATAAAAAACCGCTGGAAGCTGAAACAATTAATGCTGCTGATTTTGTTGAGGTTATGAGTGTGAAGGCTATAGGGAAAAGGATATCGAGATTTAAAATAAAAAAGCTTGGTTTTGTTGCAGGGCGTGATGAAGCAAAACAACCCCTGGTAAAACCTAAGATTGCTGAAAATGAAGAACACGGAGTTCTTGAAAAAGAACCCGATGAAATTTTGGCTTCAGAAAAACATGAGCAGCCTGATATTGATGTAAAAGAAGAAATTAGGGATGAAGTCAAGCAAGATTCCGGAGCAAAGGTTGACGAAATAAAACCGGACGACGCAGAAGAAGTCCCTGATATTAAAGCAAAACCAAAGCAAAGAAAAAAAGCGAAAGCGAAAATAGGCGAAATTAAAGAAGAAACCGAGGCTAAGCAGGAGAAAGTAAAAAAGAAAATTGATGACAATGTATCACTGACTCCGCCCAGACCTAAAGGTGATAACCGGCAGATGACGATGGATTTTTAATTAACAAAAAAAAATAACATGGATAATACAAAGATTCTTGATATTACTGATAGTGTAAAATGGATTGGTGTGCTTGATCCCGATCTTGAAACTTTTGATGTTGTTATGGAAACCAAATATGGTACAACTTATAATTCATATCTGGTAAACGATTCGGAAATCACTATTATAGAGACTGTTAAGGAAAATTTCTGGGCTCTATACGAAGCCAAAATCCGCAGCCTTGTTGATCCGTCAAAAATTAAATATATAATTTTGAACCATACGGAACCTGACCATTCAGGAAGTCTTAAAAATCTTTTGGCTATTGCACCAGAAGCAACAGTCATTGGCACTGGTAATGCTATTCGTTATCTGAATGAGTTTCTTGGAACACCGTTTCCACACAGAATTGTAAAAGATGGCGATACTTTGAATACAGGGAAAAATACTTTTAGATTTATTGGGGCTCCTAATCTTCATTGGCCTGATTCAATGTATACATGGCTTGAACAGGAAAGGGTTTTATTTAGCTGCGATTCATTTGGCGCTCATTATGCACATGAAGGTGTGTTCGACGATTTGGTCGGCAACTGGGATGATGCCTTTAAATACTATTTTGATGTGATACTGAAGCCTTTCAGCAAGTTTATGTTGAAAGCCATTGAAAAGATTCGTCCTTTGCCAGTTAGTGTTATTTGTCCGGGGCATGGACCTGTTTTGCGCAGTAACTGGAAAAAATACGTTGATCTGTCAGAAAAATATGCAAGCGAATATCTTGCCCTGCCTCAGAAAAACCGTGTTTTTATAGCCTATGTTTCAGCTTATCAGAATACAGGAATACTTGCTGCAGAAATTGCTAAAGGAATTCGTTCTGTCGGGGATATTGAAGTGGAAGTTTGCGATATAGAAATGAAACCGCTTGATGAAATAGGAGCACAGATTGAACGAAGTAACGGTTTGTTGCTGGGTAGTCCGGTTATTAACCAGAATATTTTACTTCAGATATATCAGGTTTTTGCATTGATTAATCCTTTGAGGGATAAGGGAAAACTTGCAGGAGCTTTTGGTTCATATGGATGGAGTGGGGAAGGAGAAAAGATCATCACCACTGCAATCGAAAATCTGAAATTAAAATATATAGGAGAATCATTTTTTAATAAATTTACACCTCAACAGCAGGAATTAGAAAAAGCCTTTGCCTACGGCAGAAGTTTTGGAGAGCATTTGCTTAAACAAATTGAGAATGAAGAGAATAACTAAAATTATATTAAAAATATTTTTGTTTTCGTTCTCCGGTCTCTTTTTTCTGTCTGGATGTACTGTAGAAAGGAAGCTTGCCAAACAGTTTGTTGAAAACAGGCAAAATACTTCTGTTCTTTTAATACCTGCCAATTTTGTTTATAAATATAACCTCAAAACATATGAAGTTGCGGGAGAAAGCTGGATGGATGAGGCTACACTTGATTCCGTTTTGTATTATCGGAGCTTGTTTGTGCAGTATGTTTCTGATTCAGTTTTCCTTGAAACCTATATGAATGAACTGATAAACGGGTTAAGGAAAAGAAAACTTAATGTTTATCTTGAACCGGATACCGATGTTTTTTTTAATGCAACGGGTGATAAATATATAGTAAACGTAGCTCAACTGATGATGGAAGAAACAGTTGAACGTGTGTTCGATCCTGAGTACGATCCTGAGTATGACTATATTGGCGATATTTACTTAAATAAGATCGTACTTAGTTCCTGGCTTGAAATTTCTGCAGTTACAGAGAGTAAGCCTGACAAGTCACTGGTTTATAGTGATTTATACATGAATGATTATTTTGAAGGAAGAGTACGCTATTTCCCTTTTACCGGTAGAATGGCTTATACATACAATATTGATTCAATTGATATTAACGATATTTACACAATGGCAGCTGCCGCAGGAAATCGTTATTCTGGTTATATTTTCGATTATTTTATGAACCGTTATATTGAACGGAATATTCCCAACGCTGACGACAGGATTTTATATTTCAGATATGATCTTCTTAACCGTTCTCTAAAGCCTTCTTCAGATGAAAGGTTTATAATTCTGGAGTAATCCCTTTTTTCTCTTATATTTATTACAATCCTCTGTTTATCAATATATAAAACCAAAGCTCGTTTTTGGTTTGACAAAACGATTGTAGTTGTGTTTATTAGGTCTTTCTAATTTGCCGCCATTGATTCTTGTTTTGCAAGAAGAATTTCAATTAAAAATAAAAATAATTAAGATGTAAATATACCTGTAAGACGTTATAGTGCTATCTTTGCCGGTATAATAAAATTTAAAATTAAAAACTATGACGAAAAGATTTACCAATTTTATTTTGCTTTTTATTGGTGTTATTGCTGCTTTGTTTTTTAACATTAAAACAGCATTTTGTCAGGATAATGCCCCCGTTTCTATTGATGGTGAACGTTACTTTTCTGCTTTTGGTGAGGTTGTCAGAGAAACACCTGAACTCTTTACTTTGCAAAGAGGATTTGATAAAAATGAGATGCATTTGCTTGATATTTTATCAAACGATGAAAGAGTTTTTATTGAATCAGAAGTTAACCCACCGGCTATAGGGGTTATTCGCGATTTAAAACAATCTGTTGTTTTCAATTTAAGAAATGTGGAAATCCCGTTAAATGGAGAGATAAGCACTTCAGGAGGAAGGCTTTCAAGAATAAATGATGAAATCCTGGTGTTTTCAACCTATATTAAGTCAGAAAAGGCTGATGAGATCAGGATATTTTTCTCAGAAGGGAACTTTCCTCACGGAGTTAAAGTAAATTTATTCAGTAAGGATGATTTTGCTTTTCAGCAGTTTGAGTTGACAGGTGAACTTGATGAGTATGGTTTTTATACAAGAACAGTTTTTGCTGATTATGTTATTGTTCAGGTGGTTATTCCAAAAGAATGTTTTGAAGAAGATCTTCATTTTTCAATAACAAAAGTAATTCATGTTGACAATATTTACATACCTGAAGAATTTACAAGGTCTTGCTATGAGGATGCTAATTGTTCTTTTGCTAACGAATATCTATACACTAATAATTTGCGACGAGCTACAGCACAACTCAATTTCCCGGTCGGCAGTGG
>CAZJZG010000019.1:0-58393 GCA_964550455.1 uncultured Bacteroidales bacterium
AAGATACAACTTAATAATTTATAAATCAAATATTTAAGCCTTTTCTGAAAGTGCCTATTTATACGATTTGTATTTACAAAATAGCCCAAACTGCTTTTTAAATGGTTTAGGACAGATAAAGGCTTGAACCTACTATTGTTCAACCTTGGTTCAAAGGTTTGAGGATATTGACGCAAGAATCCAAGATGTGCTAAAACATCTTTTCTCTTTTAAGCAGATAGGGCAATAATATCTGACGAAAGCCCTGTTTAACATCAGCTTCAACAAAATCAATCCCGTATTGTCCGCAGCGCATTTTAAGCTCATGGCTGAACTGCTGCATGGTTTTCAGATATTCATTTCTTACTTCGCTTGGAAGTAGTTTAATATCGTCTCCGGTTTCAAGATCAACAAAGCGGTAAGGACGATTGCTGAACGAAAAATCTATTTCAGTACTCCGGTCCACGGTGTGGAAGAGTATGACTTCATGTTTGTTATGCTTTAAGTGCTGTAATGCTGAAAATACAACATCAGGATTGCCCTGGCTTTCCATCATATCGCTGAAAATAACCACCAGTGAGCGTTTATGCATACTCTCAGCAAGCTGATGCAGTATTTCAGCGGCTGATGTTGTGCGCTTCTCTTTTACTGCATTTTCTTTCAGCAACCCGCCAAGCAGGGTCATAAGGTATTTATGATGTACTGAACTTGACCTTGGCTGGATATGGTTTTCTATTTTATCAGAAAAAATGCTTAAACCAAACGCATCGCGTTGTTTTTTTAGCATATAAAGTAAGGCAGCGGCTGCATATACAGAAAAAGTGATTTTATTGGGATTTTCCGGTTTGGGTTTTTCAATCAACGGATAATACATTGACGATGAGTGGTCAATTATAATCTGACAGCGAAGATTAGTTTCCTCTTCAAACCGTTTTACATACATGCGATCAGTGCGCCCAAACAGTTTCCAGTCAATATGCCTTGTTGACTCCCCACTGTTGTAAAGTCTGTGTTCGGCAAACTCTACTGAAAAACCATGGAAAGGACTTTTGTGCAAACCAATGATAAAGCCTTCAACTACCTGCCTTGCAATAAGTTCAAGGTTTGTATATTCCTGCAAATGAGCACTGTTAATTGTGTTTTCCAAAACAAGTTTTTAATAATAAAACAGCAGGCAGATTAAAAAATCTGCCTACTGTTTTAAGGGTTTGGATTTTAATTATAATAATTTCTCAAGTTTTGCCACCAGCGCTGATTTTGGTACTGCACCCACCTGTTTGTCAACAATTTCACCATTTTTCAGAAAGAGTACAGTTGGGATATTGCGAACTCCAAAACGTGCTGTGGTTTTTGGATTGTTGTCTACGTCAAGTTTACCTATTAAAGCTCTTCCGTCATATTCTTTTGACATTTCTTCAATATGTGGTGCAATCAGACGGCAGGGGCCGCACCATACTGCCCAAAGGTCAATTACTACTGGTTTGTCAGATTTGAGTACAAGTTCCTCAAAGTTAGAGTCGTTAAATTCTAAAGCCATTATTTATGATTTTTATGATTAATTATTGAATAAAGTGCAAAAATATTGATTTATTGTTCAGGTAAGAAAAAATTAATCCTGTTGTTCGTTAAATTTATAGCTTATATCACCAAAGCTTTTCAAAGATTTCGTGAATTCACTGCATTCAACACTATATTTCGGAGTGTTCATTTCAATGTAAATATTTTCGTCAGGGTCAAAAATCCTGAATTTAACAGGACAGGTACCTTTATGAGACCTCATGAGTTTGTAAAGCTTATTAATTCTTGCATTATCAATGGTGTTGAGTGGCATTTCAATTGTTATTTGCTTTACCAGTTTGTCCATAGCTTCAGCAAGCAGGCACATAAAACTGATTTTTAGTTCAAAACGATACTGATCCCTGTAATTCTGCATAAACTTTCCTTTTATTAGCAATGCAGTGTCTTCAATAAGAAAATGTTTGTATTTCAAAAAGTCTTCTGAAAATAGCATTATGCTGTATTGTTCCTCAAAATCTTCGAGTACGAATGTACCATAAGGCTTTCCGTTCTTTGTTATTTTACTCTGAACCGAGGTGACGATCCCTGAAAAGGTCAGATCCAGGTTTTTCAGGTAGTGAACATTATTACTTAAATCACTGAGTTTTACATTGCAAAATGATGATATTTCTTCTTTATAATCATCCAGAGGATGCCCCGACATATAAAAACCAGTTACTTCCTTTTCCTGCCTAAGTTGCTCCATTTTGGTCCATGGCTCGCAAACCGGTGTTTTTATTTCGGGCAGCATAGTGGTAATATCATCACCAAAAAGGCTTTGTTGCGCAGCCGATTGACTTTGCTGGTAATTAGCTGCGTAACGGCTTATTTTTTCCATGAAGTTAATGTCTTCTCCCGGTTCGCAATAAAAATACTGGGCACGATGTATATTTTCAAAACTATCGAAGGCACCCGCCTGAGCCAGTGCCTCAAGGGTACGGCGATTTATAGCGCGCAGATTTATTCTTCGTGTGAAGTCAAAAATATCATTAAATAAACCCCCTTTGTTTCGTTCTTTAATTATGGATGCAACTGCATTTTCACCTACGCCCTTGATAGCAGCCAGCCCAAAACGTATTGCTCCCTGGTCGGTAACAGTGAAATTAGCTTCACTTTCGTTAATATCCGGTCGTAGGACGGGTATCTGCTGACGCCTGCATTCATCAATATAAAATGTGATCTTTTTAATGTCGGAAAGATTATGGGTAAGCACTGCTGCCATATATTCGGCAGGATAATGTGCTTTAAGATAGGCAGTCTGAAAAGCAATAAATGAGTAAGCAGCCGCATGAGAACGGTTGAAACCGTATTTGGCAAAATCTTCCATGACATCAAAAACCTTTTCTGCATCTTCTTTTTGATATCCATTTTCAATTGCGCCGCTAATAAATTCTTCACGAACTTTTGGCATCTCGCTTACAACCTTCTTGGATATAACTTTACGCAGATGGTCGGCATCTGATAGTTTAAACCTTCCGACTTTTTGTGCAATCTGCATTATTTGCTCCTGATAAACCATGATACCGTATGTGTAATTCAGGATTTGCTCTAATACCGGGAGCGGATATGAAATTTCTTCCGTGCCATGTTTGCGTCTGATGTAATTATTTATTGATTCCATTGGTCCCGGACGATACAGGGCATTCATTGCTATCAGATCTTCAATTTCAGTAGGTTTTAACTCTTTCAGGTACATGCGCATACCTTCCGATTCAAACTGAAATGTTCCAATGGTTTCCCCCTGTTGAAAAAGTTCAAAGGTTTTTTTGTCGGTAAAAGGGATGGAATCAACATTGATTTTTACATTATGCCTTTTATAAATCGTGTCAATGGCATCTTTCATTATTGTAAGGGTCTTAAGTCCCAGAAAATCAATTTTCAGAAGACCTATCCTTTGGATCATATTTCCCTCGTACTGTGTTAACGGCAGCTTACTGTCTTTTGCCGTACATAGTGGCAGAAGATTTATCAGGTCGTCAGTACCAATTATCATACCGCATGCATGTTTGCTGGTATGCCGCATCAAACCTTCAAGAACAAGAGCGTTTTCAAAGGTTTTCTTAATCACTTCACTTCCGCTTATTGTCAAATCCTTTAATTCCGGAACCGCATTTATAGCTTCTTTAAGAGTAATTCCCGATTTTTCAGGGATCAATTTTGCAATCCTGTTAGCTTCATCCTGGGAAAGTTTTAATACTCTGCCAACATCGCGTACAGCAAGTTTTGCTCCTATAGTTCCAAAGGTAATGATTTGAGCTACTTTTGAAGCGCCATATTTTTCCGCTACATAATTAATTACTTTATCACGCCCTTCATCGTCGAAGTCTATGTCAATATCCGGCATACTTACACGGTCAGGGTTCAGGAAACGCTCAAAAAGCAGTTTGTAATGTATGGGGTCAATGCGGGTTATACCAAGACAGTAAGATACTATGGAACCGGCAGCCGAACCACGCCCCGGCCCAATTATTACATCCATTTCACGGGCTTTTGCGATAACATCCTGTACAATCAGAAAATAACCGCTAAAACCCATCTTTTTTATTACAGAAAGTTCATAATCAATACGTTCCCTATGTTCAGGAGTGATCTCACTATATAGTTTTTCTGCATTGGTATTTGTAAGATGTGTGAGATACTCATCTTCATCGCTGAACCCTTCGGGTAAAGCATAATGAGGCATTAACGGTGTGCTCCTTTCAAGCTCATAATCTTCGATCTTATTCACAATTTCCATTGTATTGGCAAGGGCTTCGGGAACATCGGCAAACAATTCAGCCATTTGCTCAGGAGATTTTAAAAATTCCTGTCCCGTATAATGCAATCCATGATCATCGTCGCCATCTTTTCCGGTATTTATCCTTATAAGTATTTTATGAGCTTCGTATTCATCTGCATTAATAAAATGAACATCATTGGTAGCGATCAGCTTTATGCCGGTTTCTTTTGAAAGTCTTATGAGTTCGCGGTTAACAACTTTTTGTTCTTCCAGCCCGTGATCCATGAGTTCAAGATAAAAATCTTCACCAAAAATATCCCTGAATTCATTGATCAGTTCAAGAGCTGTTGAAAGATCGTTTCTGAGAATTGCCTGAGGGATCTCTCCACCCAGACAGGCTGTACTGGCAATCAGTCCTTTTGAATAGCGGCGAAGTAAGCTTTTATCAACACGTGGCGTGTAGTAGAAACCCTCAAGATAAGCTATTGAGGAAAGCTTTGAAAGATTATGATAGCCTTCGGTGTTTTTGGCTAGTAAAATAAGGTGATGACCACTGCGGTCCTGTCGTCCTCTTTTATCAGTATGTTTTGTTCTTGAAACGTAAACCTCACAGCCGATAATTGGTTTTATTTTTTGTTTCCGGGCAGAAGCAAAAAAATCAATTGCACCAAACATATTTCCATGATCGGTGATAGCTAATGCATTAATACCCAGTTCCGCTGTACGTTTTAGCAGTTCGGGGATCATTGCAGCCCCATCTAATATTGAATACTGTGTATGTACGTGTAAATGAGCAAATTCAGGCATGATCAGTGTGTTTTGAACAGAGTTAATATGCTTTGTAAAAATAGGCATTCACAACGTATCGGGGAGGCATTGTTAATAAGTTTTTATAATGAGGTGGGGGAAATACAGAGCCTTCTGCGTTCCTGAGGGCTAAGAATCACAGCCTTAGTTTCAAATAATTAATCAACAGTTTCTATTTTCTGGATGAAGCAGACCTATGCATTTATCATTGCATTGAACTGAGCTTCATTAATTATTGGTATTCCAAGTTTTTCGGCTTTTATCCTTTTCTCAGGCCCCATGTTTTCACCGGCAATTACAAAATTGGTTTTCGAAGAAATAGAACTAACGACCCTTCCGCCATTTTTTACAATAGCCTGTTTTATACCATCTCGGGAATAACCTGAAAAAACTCCGCTAACAACAAAGGTCCTCCCATCAAGAAGTGTTGAAACAGCTTCCTGCTCTATATTGGTTGTAAATTGCAAACCATGCTCCTTTAATCTCGATATCATTTGCAGATGTTCAGGTTTTGAAAAATAATCCTTGATCGAGTTAGCAATGCGGTCTCCAATATCGGGAATTTGAGTTAATTGCTCAGTCCCGGCTGCTATGAGTGCATCAAGATTACCAAAACTGATACTTAGTTTTTTAGCAATTGTTTCGCCTACATGTCTGATACCCAAGGCATATAGTACACTGTGAAAAGGAACGGAACGGGAAGCTGCAAGAGCATCAAGAATGTTTTCAACAGTTTTTTCCCTGAAGCTGACTTTCCTTTCTTTTCCACCTTCTTCCGGGATAATGGTTTTTTCCAGCCCTAAAAGATCATCATATTTAAGGTCATACAAATCGGCAGCATTTTTAACCAGTCTTTTTTCGTACAGAAGTTCGATCTTACCTTCGCCAAGACTTTCAATGTTCAAGGCACGTCTGCTGATGAAATGTTCCAGCCTTCCTTTTATCTGAGGAGGACAGCCGTCTTCATTTGGACAAAAATGCCCGGCTTCTCCTGCATTTCTTATTAGAGCAGTTCCACATTCAGGACAATGACTGATAAATTCAAGAGGTTCAGAATGAGCGGGGCGGAGCGAATGATCCACGCCGGTTATTTTGGGGATAATTTCGCCGCCTTTTTCTACAAAAACGGTATCGCTAATCCTTACATCGAGCTTTGAAATAATATCAGCATTATGGAGCGAGGCTCTTTTTACAACAGTGCCGGCAAGTAATACAGGTTTAAGATTGGCGACCGGGGTTATAATCCCTGATCGCCCTACCTGAAAATCAACAGTTTGCAAAATCGTTGCTGCCTGCTGAGCCTGATATTTATACGCAATAGCCCAGCGGGGAGATTTGGCTGTAAACCCAAGTGCCTGCCGTTGTTCATACGAATTGACCTTTACTACCACACCATCAATATCAAAAGGCAACAAGGTGCGTTGAGTTTCCCATTCAGCAATGTAACCCCAGACATCTTCAATGGTTTTACAACGTACCATATATTCAGGGATATGTAATCCCCATTCTTTTGCTGCCTGAAGGTTCTCATAATGAGTATTATATGGCAGATTGTAGCCAAGGATGTCGTAAAAATAGCAATCGAGTCCCCGTTTGTCCACTGCTGCCGGGTCCTGCATTTTAAGACTGCCTGCTGCTGCGTTACGTGGGTTTGCAAAAGGCTGATCTCCTTCTTCTTCCCGAAGTTTATTAAGTATCTCAAACTGATTTCGGGTTAAAAAAACCTCTCCTCTTATTTCGAACTCTGCCGGATAGTTGTTCCCGCGCAATTGAAGCGGAATGCTGCGGATTGTTTTTGCGTTCGCAGTAACATCATCACCCTGTATTCCATCGCCGCGGGTTACAGCCCTTACCAGCCTGCCATTCGTATAGGTAAGGCCAATGGCTACTCCGTCGAATTTAAGCTCCGATACAAATTCTACGTTTCCGGAAATTGCTTTTTGAACCCGGTTATGAAAATCAAATAACTCCTCTTTTGAATAGGTGTTTGACAATGAGAGCATTGGGTGTTTGTGAATAACGCTGACAAACTCCTTTGTCAGATCGCTGCCTACCCTTTGTGTGGGTGAATCGGGCTGAACCAGATCGGGATATTGAGTTTCAAGCGCTTCGAGTTCCTTTACAAGCATGTCGTAGCGGACATCGTCAATAACAGGCGAATTCAATATATAATACCTGTAATTATGTTCATTGATTTCGCTGATCAGCTCACTGACCCTTGCCCTAACTGTGGTTTTATCCATTGTATCCTGTGTTTTTCAGTATTAACCCGTATTGTTCTATTCCGGCTTATATGTAATAATCCTGAACTGTAATCTGTTTTTTATAATTGCTGATACAGATCGTTACCTTTGTCGTCAACAATAATGAAAGCGGGGAAGTTTTTGACCTTTATTTTCCGAACCGCTTCCATACCCAATTCTTCAAAATCAACAATTTCAACGGATCTGATACTGTCTTTGGCAAGAATGGCAGCAGGACCACCTATTGAACCCAGATAAAACCCTCCGTATTTTTTACATGCATCAGTCACCTGCTGACTGCGGTTACCTTTTGCAAGCATTATCATTGATCCTCCAAGGCTCTGGAATTTGTCAACATACACATCCATGCGTCCGGCAGTAGTAGGTCCGAAGCTTCCTGATGCCAATCCTTTTGGGGTTTTGGCAGGTCCGGCATAATAAATTGGATGGTTTTTGAAATATTCAGGCATGGGTTTCCCTTCCTCGATCATTTTACTGATACGTGCATGGGCAGCATCGCGGGCAACTATAAGTGTTCCGTTAAGATTAAGCCTGGTTTTTACCGGATATTTGCTAAGTTCGGCAAGTACTTCCTTAATCGGGCGGTCGAGGTTGATGTTTACAGCAGGTGCCATTTCAGGAGCGGCTTTAGGCAGAAAACGCGAGGGGTTTTTCTCAAGTTCTTCAATAAAAATGCCTTCTTCGGTGATCTTAGCCCTGATATTGCGGTCGGCACTACAACTTACTCCCATACCTACCGGACAGGAAGCAGCATGGCGTGGTAAACGGATTACGCGCACATCATGCACAAAATGTTTTCCGCCAAACTGAGCGCCAATACCACTGTCTTTACAGATCTCAAAAATACGTTTCTCCCATTCCAGGTCGCGGAAAGCTTGTCCGAATTCATTTCCCTCAGTTGGCAGATGGTCATAATAACCGGCAGAAGCTTTTTTCACGGCTGTGAGGTTGGCTTCGGCACTGCTACCTCCAATGACCACTGCAAGGTGATAAGGCGGGCACGCTGCTGCGCCGAGTTCTTTTACTTTTTCCCTGAAGAACTTTGTGAGATTTTCTTCGGTAAGCAATGATTTGGTTTGCTGAAACAGCAGGCTTTTATTTGCCGAACCGCCTCCTTTAGTGATAATAAGAAATTCGTAAGAGTTTCCCGGAACGGCAAAAATATCAATCTGAGCAGGCAGGTTTGTACCTGTATTTTTTTCTTCGGTCATGCTCAGGGGAGCAATAATAGAATAACGAAGGTTGTTTTGCTGCCAGGTATCGAAAATTCCTTTTGTTAAAAATTCGGCATCATTTACGCCGGTATAGATATCTTCTCCTTTCCATCCTATTAGAATAGCAGTACCTGTATCCTGACAGGTGGGTAATTCGCCGTCAGCGGCAACTACCTGGTTCATAAGCATGGTATGAGCCACAAATCGTTCATTATCACTGGCTTCAGGGTCGTTTAAAATTTGGGTCAACTGGTTAAGATGCGATGCTCGTAAAAAGAATGAAACATCAGTAAATACTGTACGGGCAAGTAATTCAAGAGCTTCAGGGGCTACCCTGACAATCCTGCGCCCGTTGGCTTCTGTTACGGTAATGTGATCTTTGGTAAGCAGGCGGTACTTTGTCGTGTCTTTTTGTACCGGATAAGGATCTTGATAAAAAAAATCTTTCATTGTGGTAGGTTTTTAATGGTTAGAAATAATTGTTGTTGTTAGCGCAAATTTAAAGTTTATATTTCAAACAGTTATTAAAAAGGTGTTGCAAAAATGAATGTGGTAAAAATGAAATAGCCGGCCGAAAAAGTGCAATTAAAAATTTATATCCAATATATTGCAGTTTAAGCCGGCGGGGCAGGGGATTTAATATTCACTAAACGGGCTAAAACCGGTTCTATTTATGATAATTTGACAATCAACTGCTGCCAGCGAATCAACGCAGAACCATTGTTTTTTTTCGGCTCCACCATATATTGCCATAGCTGTCTTCAAATTTTACTGAAACTATATATGTTCCATTATTCCAGTTGGACACAGAAATGTGATTGTAAGGTTTTGTTAAATTATTTGAACTATAAACAGTTCTGCCTAAAATATCAAGGATTTGAACCTGTGCTTTATGTATGTTTATTTCATTGTCGAACAACAATATTAAATAATCTGATGATGGGTTTGGATAAAGATCAAATCCGTAGTGATTGTTTTTATGTGGGTCATAAATGCCATGAGCTTCAGGCGTTACGCCTTTGTGGTAGGTTAAGCCACCTCCATAATTGCCAATGATCATATCAGGGTATATGCTGTCAGTTAAATATGCTACAGCCGGAGCTGTTCTTATTCCCTCATTAAGCGAAGTGAGCCTTTCGTCAACAAGAGTGAAAATACCCGTCAGATTATTCTCAATATCCTTGAAATAAAATAGCTTTCCTGATTCCGAACCAATAAATAGTTTTAGTTCTTGTTTTGAATCCCGGAAAAAACAAGGTATGCTATGCCCTGTGTACGACATCTGCTCATCAGTAACATTTATCCCGCCGAGGGTATCAGTTATCTTCACAAATAAAGGATTATAGGCATCTCCCTGATTTTCATAGTAACTGATCCTTCCATTTTGCTGACCTAATACAAGATCGGGTAATCCATTGCTATTCAGGTCAATAAGTTGAGGTGTGCTAAAAGCATTTATCTTTATTTGCTGATAATTGTCATCAATGAGTTCGAACTCAAAAGGTTCATTATGTGCTGCTGTATTCTTAAAAAGTAAAAGGTTCCCATCTTCATTCCCAATTAACATTTCAATTTTGCCATCATTATCAATATCACCAAAAGCAGGATAGAGCCCCCGTAGATTATAAGCAGAAAGATCTGCAAAATCGTCAGTAATCAGTTGAAAAGAAGGATTGCCCGGAGTTCCTGTGTTTTTGAAATAAGCCAGTTTTGAACTGTATTTACATCTCATAATATAAAACTGATCATAATAACAGGTGTCGTTATATCCATAGTTGCCAACAAAAAGATCAGGAAGCCCGTCTCCGTCAATATCATAAAGAACAGGCATAGCATTGGCACCAACATCAACCATTCTGTGCTGAAACAGATCTTCTCTTTCAAATTCAAAAACCGGATGACTATTAGTACCGGTATTTTTATAATACCAAACGCAATTATGATGTTTTGCCCGTTTCATACCCGGTTCAAACGGTGAAACTACCAGATCGTTAATTCCATCGTTGTCAATATCAATAAAACAAGGCAGCGGAAAAGAAAAAAGATTGACCGGGCGTGTATTTGAAGGGAAAAGTGTATCGCAAGCTACAATATAAGCCGAATCAGCCGTGCCTCCGTTCTTTAGCAGATATAGTCCCGGAAAGTCAATATCTCCCAGAATGAGATCATAAAGACCATTTCCTGTCATATCAAGCATAAGCAAGGTAGAGCCGGTATGTCTTTCTTCCCTGTTCTTCAGCACTTCTGGCAAAAAACTCATGTTTTTTACATCTATGCAGGTGTCAAGAGTTATTATATTTGACTCTTCACTTTCGGCAAAATAGCCCCAGCAATATTCTGTTTTTTTAAAAATTAGCGAATCGCTATGCCCATACAACTCTACCGACTGGTTGCTGTGTTTCTCAAGAAAGGTTCCCAGCCCCCAGAAAGTAAGTATGTCAACATCGCTGTCGTTGTCAATATCTACAATTGCCGGATAATCAACACTTGTAACAAAGAGATTGATTAACTGATTATTGCTTAACTGTGTGTAAAGGTAAGGATCGGTTATTTTTTTGAACCTGATGCTTGTATCCGATATGTTTTTATAAACTTTTACACCTCCGGTTACATAGGTAAAAATATCTTTTTTCCCATCATTATCATAATCAACAAATTGTATCCATTGCTCTGTTTTAGGAAATTTGTCAATATATTCAGGTTCAAAACTGTATGCATATTCGCTGTCAGAACCATCATTAACGAAAGTCAACAGCCTGTTTCCATGTCTGTCAAAGATTATAAGATCTTCAATCTGATCAGAATTCAGATCGAATCTGTGGATCTGACAGGTATTTAAACCGCCAATCCAGGCAAGTTCCATTAATTTATTGCTCGTGTTAAAAACCGGAATGTCGTGTTTCAGTACAAAGCCAAAATCGTGGTATGTCTGACTTCTTAAAGGTGATCCGAAAATCAGGGAAGTTGTAAAAATGATAAAATAAAATCTTTTTTGTAAGATTGCAGCAATTTTTTTCAATGCATTGGTAAATCGTATCACTGTTGTAAAAGCTAATAGTAAAAGGGTTTAAAGAATAGTGATTAAAAGAAATTGAAAAATTTTAGATAGTAATAAGTGTGTTATTAACGGCTATAATTCTATCTTTGCACCCTCAAAAAAACAAAAGTAGTTATTTTAGATATTTTAAATCAAATTTCAAATGCAAAGTAAAGGAGCTATTAAATTTTTTGCCATCGCTTTTGCGCTGGTTTGTCTTTACCAATTATCTTTCACATTTGTAACCAAGAGGGTTGAGAGCAAAGCGCGCAATTATGCTAATAATGAAGAAGCCCACGCACAGGCGCAAAGACTCTCGGCAGGAGATGCCCTGATGGAAACATATCTGTTTGATTCTATTTCAAAGTCACGCGAAAGATATTTCCTTGATTCAATGTCAAATCAGAATGTTTATAATATCCTGGTCAGAAAATATACTTACCGTGAAACAAAAGAACGTGAGCTTAATCTTGGGCTTGACCTCAAAGGCGGGATGAACGTAACGCTTGAGATTTCAAGTGCTGATATTATCAAAGCCTTATCCGGTAATAGCCGTAATCCTGTTTTTGTTCAGGCACTTGAAAAAGCTGCAGAAAAAGAAAGAACAAGTCAGACTGATTTTCTGACCCTTTTTGCTGAATCCTTTAATGAAATTGATCCCAATGCAAGCCTTGCTGCTATTTTTATTAATGCACCCGAATTTAAGGATAGGATACGTTATAATTCAACAAATTCAGAAGTTGTCAATCTGATACGTACTGAGGTTGATGGTTCCATTGATCGTTCGTTTAATATTTTGCGAACCCGTATTGACCGTTTTGGTGTAGCTCAGCCCAATATCCAGAAATTACCTGCATCGGGCAGGATTCTTGTAGAATTACCAGGTATCAAAGAACCCGAACGAGTAAGAAAACTTTTACAGGGAACCGCTCAGCTTGAGTTTTGGGAAACATATCAGTTTAACGAAATAGCACAATATTTCACTGAAGCAAACAACAAACTTCGTGTTTTACAGGAGCGTGAATCATTTTTGTTTGATACAATTTCAGAGAAACAAGCTGAAACTATTCTTGAACAGGATCAGGAAGAAATAAAGGAAATACTGGAAACAGTTGAAACTGACACCGCTGATACCCTGAAAACTCTGGAAGATATTGTTGCTACTGATACTACCGGCGTTTCACAAGATGATGATATTTCTCGTAGTGAATGGGCAAAACAAAATCCTTTGTTTGTATACTTACAACCTGCATTCTATCAGGCTGACGATGGAAATATATACCCGCGCGAAGGTGCTACAGTTGGTTATGCAGCAATTAAAGATACTTCAAGGGTGAATCGTATGTTAAGACTTGTCAGCGAATCGTTTCCAAAAAATTTAAAACTTGCCTGGACTGTTAAGCCTGAGAGTTATGCACCTAATGTGTTGGAACTGGTTGCTTTGAAAATCACTACCCGAGAAGGTGACGCCCCTCTTACCGGAGAAGTTATTATTGATGCCCGTCAGGATTATAGTCAAATGAATCAGGTAGAAGTAAGCATGTCCATGAATGCCGAAGGTGCAAGGATATGGAAAAGGCTTACAGGTGATAATATTGGCAGACAGATAGCTATTGTACTTGACGATTATGTTTATTCAGCACCACGTGTTAATGATGAAATCCCCAGCGGACGTTCTTCAATTACCGGTAATTTCTCCATTCAGGAAGGTCAGGACCTTGCCAATATCCTTAAGTCAGGTAAAATGCCGGCACCTGCACGTATTATTCAGGAAGAAATAGTTGGTCCTTCGCTGGGAAGTGAAGCTATAAGAGCAGGACTGATCTCATTTGTGATAGCATTTTTACTGGTTATTATATATATGAATGTATATTACAGCAAAGCAGGCCGTGTTGCAGGTCTGGCTCTTGTTGCCAATATTTTCTTCATTTTCGGGGTACTTGCATCTCTTGGCGCAATTCTTACCCTGCCGGGTATAGCTGGTATTCTGCTTACCATAGGTATGGCGGTTGACGCTAACGTTATTATTTATGAAAGAATTCGTGAAGAATTGCGAAATGGTAAAGGCATGAAACTTGCCCTTGCCGATGGTTATAAGAACTCATATTCTGCAATTATTGACGGTAACGTTACAACACTTCTTACCGGTATTATTCTTTTCATCTTTGGAACCGGACCTGTTCAGGGATTTGCAACTACCCTTATCATAGGTATTGTTTCTTCGCTTTTCACTGCAATATTTATTTCACGCCTGATCTTTAACTGGCAGCTTAATCGTAATCGTCAGCTTTCATTCGACAATAAATATACCCGCGATTTATTTGTAGGAAGCAAGTATGATTTCATTAATTTCAAGAGAATATCATATGTGGTATCAGGTATTGTAATTGCTTTGGGTATTATTTCTCTTGTTGTCAGAGGATTAAATTATGGCGTTGATTTTTCAGGAGGTCGTACTTATGTGATTCGCTTTGATCAGGATGTTAAAACCACTGATGTTCGCAGTGCATTAACAAATGAATTTGGTGAAGCTCCTGAAGTAAAGACTTTCGGGCCAAATAATCAGGTGAAGATCACAACAAAATACCTGATTGATCAGGATACTCAAGAGACCGATATTATCATTGAAGAAAAAATTTATGCAGGAGTAAAGCAGTTTTTCGACAAATCTATATCATTTGAAGAATTTATTTCTGATGATGACAATAAGATAATAGGGCGTCTTAGCTCTCAAAAAGTTGGTCCTACCATTGCCCGCGATATTAAACAGGCTGCAATTGTAGCTGTTATATTTGCGTTGATCGCAATTTTTGCTTATATAGCTTTCCGTTTCAAACGCTGGCAATTTGGTCTGGGTGCTGTTTCAGGCTTGTTCCATGACTCAATGATCATAATATCACTCTATTCAATCTTTTATGGTATATTGCCATTCAGCCTCGAGGTGGATCAATCATTTATAGCGGCTATCCTTACTATAATCGGATATTCGGTAAACAATACGGTGGTAATTTTTGACCGTATCCGTGAAAATATGACACTGCATCCAAAGTGGGATATGAAACTGACTATAAATGATGCGGTAAGCAATACTCTGGGTCGTACCATTAATACTGCAGGTACAACAATAGCGATAATGTTAGCCATATTTATTTTCGGAGGTGAAGTTATACGTGGTTTCTCTTTTGCACTGCTCGTTGGTATTATGGTTGGAACCTATTCATCATGGTTTATTGCTACTCCAATAGCCTATGATATGATAATGCTTAAAAAAGCACCAAAAGAACCTGTAAAGAAATAATTGTTTCCATAGTGAGATAAATTTTGTTACTCATAAATTAAAAACGCCCGGCTTACGGGCGTTTTTAATTTATACAAATTTGTCTTTTATCTGATGTTATACAATTTGTATTTACAAAATAGTCCAAACTGTTTTGTAAATCTACAAACGTAAATGCCGATGGTTTAAATATATAGAACAATCGAGCAGAGCGAAAATTGGTCTATTATATTTTTCCAATCGGTATTACTGTTACCGGCGATATGACGGTTTAAAATACATATCAGATCATTCCGGGATTTGAATCAGAACTCAAGCAATTCAATTGCTGCTTCATAGATTTTATCAGTATTGGGCAGTATTGCCTTTTCAAGTATTCTGTTAAAACCAACCGGAGTAAATGTAGAACCTACTCGTTTTATAGGTGCATCGAGATATTCAAAAGCTTCTGCAGCAATGGTAGCAGCAAGCTCAGCACCAAATCCGGCGAATACTTTATCTTCATGCACAACAAGTACTTTACCGGTTTTCTTCACTGATTCAATAATACTTTCTTTATCAAGAGGAATCAACGAACGGATATCTACTACCTCAATGCTTTTGCCTTTCTCTTTCTGTATTCTTTCTGCTACCTGAAGGCTCATATGTGTAGTATTACCATAAGTAATAATACTCATATCGCTGCCTTTTCTTCTTATTCTGGCTTTCCCAAAGGGAACTTCAAAATCGTCAGGTACTATGGTTTCGGCTATAGGATCGTTGTATAATGCCTTGGGTTCCATAAATATGGTAGGTCCTTCTGAACGCATTGAGGTTCTTAACAATCCTGCAGCGTCATCGGCAAAAGATGGATATACGATCCTGAATCCAGGTAATGTTGCAAGGGCACCTTCAATAGTTTGGGAGTGATACAGTCCTCCGCCAATATATCCGCCCGAAGCAAGCCTTATTGTAACATTAGGAGAGAAAGCGCCATTGCTGCGCCAATAATCGTGGCTCATTTCAACTGCCTGTTCCATTGCAGGCCAGAAATAGTCAGCAAATTCAGCTCCTTCAATGACAATACGTATCTTAGGATTGAAACGGCTCATACCATTGGCGGTTCCCATTATAAAATCTTCAGCGATAGGTGCGTTGAAAACTCTTTCGATACCAAATTCCTGCTGCATACCTTTTGTAACATTGAATATTCCTCCTTTATCACGATAAGCAATATCCTGTCCCCAGATAAAAGTATCAGGATTATGGCGGAATTCAGCTTTGAGAGTTTCGTTAAGGGCAATGATGAGTTTCATTTTCTCACCACTTTTCTCATCATGGATTCCATCAGGATATTTCTCTGATTTATAAGGTTCCGGACTAACAAAATTGAATATTGAATCCGGTGAAGGATCAGCAGCTCTGATAACTTTTTTATGAGCCGCCATCACTTCTTTCTGGGCTTCTTCTTCAATTTCAAGCAGTTCGGCTTCTGAAAACCTTCCTGAGCGGATTAAAACAGTACGCAAACGATCAAAAGGATCAGATATCTTTACACAATGTCTTTCAGTTTCGTCACGATACAACTCATGGCGATCAGAGTTGGAGTGGCTGTGTATGCGAACTGTACTTGCGTGTACGATCACTGGTTCCTGCTTTTCAAGTGCATGGCGCTTGGCTTCAACCATAGCATTCATCGAGTCGAATACACTTTTTCCATCACAATAAATTATGCGAAGGTTCATCAATCCTGAGAAATTCTCGGCAACCATATAATTGGCTGTCTGATCTCTTTTTGGAACAGAAATCCCATATTTGTTATCCTGAAAAACAAAGATCACAGGTAATTTTTCTCTGCTTGCGCCATTAATGGCTTCATAAACAAAGCCTTCGGATACTGATGATTCGCCCTGAGAACTGATAGCCACACCTTTATGATTATATCTTTTCATAGCTCTGGCAACTCCCACAGCATGCAAAGTATGATTGCCTGTTACTGACGAAACATTATGAATATTCCATTCAGGTTTTGCAAAATGATTACTCATGTGGCGGCCTCCACTCGCAAGATCATCCTTTTTTGACAGCCCGTTGAGTAATATTTCTTCGGTATTTAGCCCAGCTGATATTACAGTGAGCATATCGCGATAATAAGGAAAAAGATGATCAGTTTTGCGGTCAAACACCTGACCTATTGCCAGTTGAATCCCGTCGTGACCTGCATAGGGAGCGTGATACGACCATCCAAGAGCCTGGCGAAGATAATTTGGTGCGCGGTCATCAATTTTGCGGCCTAAAGCCATAAGACTGTACCATTTCTTCAAAGTTTCCTTATCAGTGGTAAGCAGACTATAAGATTGTTGTAATGACATATTTTGTTAATTTAAAACTATTGTAATTTACCCCAATTTCCAAACGTTAGAATCCTTGTTTTGTTCATTTAATATTAAACAAACAGATTATTTGAACGCAACCGTATGACCGGATAAAGAAATGACCGGATAATTCTTAATTTTGTAAAAAATCTGAGTTAGATCATGACCGAGAAATTTTATTCTAAAGCACTGGAAGCCAACTTAGCTGAAACACGATATAAAAACATTGTTATTCCTGAACATTTGCAGGCGTTCATTGACCTGTCAAAAGAGTATTACGGAATTAACAAAAGGGCGCAGGAATGTATTATTGAGTACTTACATCCTTTCAGTAACCGGCTTTTTGTAGTGGAAGAAACAAGAGAGATATTACTGTCGGATTTCTGGTTTTATGCTTCAACCCCAAATGCTGTTGATGCTTTTCGCGAACCGGTCATGCTTTACGGAAAATTGCTTGAAGAAGGTATAAAAGATGAACTTGGAGAGCAAATAGTAAAAACATTGCTTGAGCTTATTGAGCAAATAAAAAAATACAATAATGAAGCTCTCTTCCCTGTGATTGATCTGTGCTTAAATGTATTGGCAGATAATCTGGATAAAAATATCAGAGCTTTTATTAATAGTTCAAAATTTTTTGTCAGGCGGCTTGAAGGGATATCGAAAATGCCGGAATTCAGCGATAAAATCGTTTTATTGTTTAAAAATGTTTTACTCCGTAATATTGATTTCTGGGAAGAAACTACTGATATTGAAAATTGGTTTGAAGAGAAAAAAGAATTCTTAAGCGACGATCTGTCCGGAATATTTAATAAGGTAGGCAGCCCCTGGTTCAAAAAAATAAAAGTGCAGACTGAGAATGTTACAAACTGGGAAATGCTTAGTACCAATATTCCTGTTTTTGATGATATTGCTGAACGTTTCAGTTCAATTACTGATGAGTTGCCGAGTTTTGTTGATAAGTTCTTTTATATCTTTTATCTGCTTCATCTTCCGGGCATGCAAAGTAAAAAAGACCGGCTGGTATGGAGTGTTAATAAAGTGTTGCGAAATGCCGTTGATGAACTTAAAACCGAGAATCTTGGAGGGTTTATTGATAATATTTTTGAACTCTGCGAAGAATTGCGCAAGGAGCATATGTCGGCTGTCCTTGATTGTATTCTTACCCTTGGAAAAAAGATAGTTGACCGTGATGACACTGAGGAACAGCAATATGTCAATTATTTTGAAAGAACACTGATTGATTTTGGGTTCGAAACCCCGGGAATAGTATATGTGAATAAGGACTGGCAGGTTAATGTTAATCCAAACCACATTAAAAATATCAGGGTATGGTTTGAATTGATCGAGTATTCGCATTCAGGCATGGAAAAGCTGCTGTCAGCGCTTATTGTTAATCTCAGACTTGGTGGAATATTTATCAGCGATACCGATCTCTTTCAGCGTGAGATCACAAAGATTTTAAATTCAAATATTGCACCATATTATAAAAAGGTAAAACAGCTTACCCGCATTTTCCCGGTTTATTTTCATGAAATAGGTGCTGAAGGAGAAATACGGAATGTAACCACCAATATGGACGAGGTTAACGGAAGACAGGACCGTTTGGTTCATTTCCTTCGTAAACAGGTTCATACTGAGAGTAATAACACACTCATTGACTTGACTTACCGAATTTTTAAATTCTGGTATAACGGCAATGTTGATGCACTTGAACCTATATTGCCGCATGACGTGTTCAAATCAATTGACCTTGAAAGTGAATATTTTACAGTGGTGCATTCACTTGTTAATCAGTTGATTAAGGATTCAGAGCTTAGTTTTGACCAGTTGCTTGAGCTGGATAATGATCATTTTGAGAGTTTACTTAAGAAGCTACCCGGCGAGCATGAAAAAGATATACACCGGCTCACCTGTATTCATGCACTTTATGCTTTGCTAAAAGAAAAATATTCGTTTGAGACTTTGAATATAGTTTCAATCCTTAGGCGCTATGCTTTTATTGAAGCCACTGAAATTGACCGCTTTGAAGAAGCTATGCAAAAAGAAGACTTCGATGAGGCATTAAAACTGATATATAGTTTCATGGAACGATTGAAAAAAATCATTTTCAATCCTGAATATAGCCAGAGTTGGGAAAATATCTATCATAAACGACATATTGCCATTGGCATACCTTCGATGTACGGGACTTACAGGGAATCAAAATTCGAGGCGCTGGGACTTACTTTCAGGCTGGAGAAAATTGCTACCCGTTTAATGGAAAAAATAGTTGATAATATCAATTTAGATTATATATCGGCAAAAACCCTGAACAGGGTTTATCAGGTTCTGGAGTTTTTTCGTTATGGTCTTGAACTCGATGGTGTTTCAAATCAGGGCTTTAATTCAAACCTGGATATGCTTCGCTATTCATTGGCATCGCGAAGCTTTTCACTGCATCAGCATATTAATATATTTCAGTTTATTGCCGAAAACGTTAAAATAACCATTGACAATTATTTTCTGCTTTCTTACGAATATCCGCTAAAAATTGTTATTCCACAGCTTTATGAGCGCGATATCAGAGGTACTGAAAAAGAAAAAGATCAGCTTATCACACGCAAGTCCGAAGAGTTTTTCCGTGATATAATCAGTGCAGCATTCTTAATACAACCACTTGACAATCTCGTGTCGCGTATTTTAAATTCTTTGCGCAATATGGTTGATAAATATCCTGCTGAACTTATAAGCGATGTAATGTCGTATAATTCCGACCTTGTTATAAGCCCTTTGTATAAAGCAACACTGCATGTTGATAATCAGATTTTTCTTGGCTCCAAAGCATTTTTCCTTAAAAAGCTCAGTTTGGCTCATATTGCTGTTCCACCCGGTTTTGTGCTTACTACTGAGGTGTTCCGCAGGCGCTATGCCATTTCAAACCATCATGAAATAAAAAAGGAATTTGATAATCTTATCAAACGTAATCTTAGAAAGCTTGAAAAGGTAACCGGAAGGCAATTTGGAAATCCATCCAACCCGTTACTGTTGTCAGTTCGTTCAGGAACAGCCATTTCCATGCCTGGCGCTATGGATACTTTTCTTAATGTTGGTATGAATGATCAGTTGGTGGAAGGTTTGAGCAAACAGCCAAATTATGCATGGACTTCATGGGATTGCTACAGGCGTTTTCTTCAAAGCTGGGGTATGGCGCATGGCATTCATCGCGATGTCTTTGATGGAATAATCCAGGATTATAAGAACCGCTATGAAATAGATCTGAAAATGTATTTCCTGCCAGATCATATGAAACAGGTTGCAAAATCCTACAGGCAGGCTATAGCAGATCACAACGTGTATTTTGAACAGGATTTGTTCAAGCAACTTAATATCACAATAAATTATGTTTTCGATTCCTGGGATTCAGAACGTGCAAAAGTTTATCGCAAGCATATGCAGATTGCCGATGAATGGGGAACAGCGGTTATTGTTCAGAAAATGATACTTGGCAATCTTAATTATACTTCAGGCACCGGAGTCGTATTTACTCAAAATCCACTGAGCAATCGCCCCGGTGTACATCTTTACGGTGATTTTACTTTGTGCAGCCAGGGTGAGGATATAGTGGGCGGGCTGGTCAAACCTTTGCCCGTTGGCGAAACTCAGCGCAAACAGCTTGATCTTGAGGGAGGTTCACTTCAGACCAGTCATCCTGAAATTTATAAGCGTATTCATCAGATTGCCACCCAATTAACTGAAGAGCTGGGTTATGCCCCTCAGGAAATTGAATTTACCTTTGAATCAGAAGATCCTGATGATCTGTATATCCTTCAAACCCGTGACCAGGATATGCAGCAGCCTGCAAAGGTTAATATGTTCAGAAGTTCGCCGGAGCAAATGAAACTTCTCGGACGAGGGATTGGTATAGGTGGAGGAGCGATGAATGGTATTCTTGCTATTGATATGGATGATCTGAATTATTTGCAACAGAAATTCCCCGGCCATCCCATCATTCTTGCCCGCCCTGATACAGTTCCTGATGATATAGCCATAATTTTTGAGTGTCATGGCCTGCTTACTGCAAAAGGAGGAGCAACATCTCACGCGGCAGTTACGGCTGTGCGGCTTGGAAAAACCTGCATAGTAAACTGCAGCGATCTGCTGGTTTATGATTCACTAAAAGAATGTGTTATTAATGGAGTTACGTTAAAACCGGGGGATAAAATTGCAATAGATGGTCATTTTGGCAATGTTTATCTTGGTCATTATCCCATTGAAACTACTACCTATCAACCAACAATTTGATAAAACAGCGGATAATTTATTTAATTTTGCACCCGCATTTTTAAACTGTTATGATTGTTTGAAAACAAAATTTGTTAACGGGACGTAAAACAAAGTAATAATTTAAAAATGCCTTAAGAACCAGAAAACCGGAGTTTTGTCGAATGAAATATATCAGAAATTTTTGCATTATAGCCCATATTGATCATGGAAAGAGTACTCTTGCCGATCGCCTGCTTCAGATTACAGAAACTGTTTCGGAAAAGGAATTGCAGGAGCAGACTCTGGATAGTATGGACCTTGAACGTGAACGTGGCATTACCATTAAAAGCCATGTAATACAGATGGAATATGAAAGGGAAGACGGGAAATATCTTCTTAACCTTATTGATACTCCCGGACACGTTGATTTTTCGTATGAGGTATCACGTTCTATAGCAGCCTGCGAAGGCGCGCTGCTTATGATTGATGCTACACAGGGAATTCAGGCACAGACTATTTCAGTTCTTTATCAGGCTATAGAGCATAATCTGGAAATAATTCCGGTGATGAACAAAATGGACATGGAAAGCGCCATGCCCGATGAAGTTGAAGATCAAATCATTGATTTGATCGGTTGCGGCAAGGAAGATATTATCCGCGCAAGCGGACGTACCGGATTGGGAATTGATGAAATTCTGGAAGCTATAATACATCGCATTCCGCCTCCAAAAGGTGATCCCAATGCACCATTACAGGCATTGATCTTCGATTCAATGTTTAATTCCTACCGCGGAATTATTGCCACTTTTCGAATAATGAACGGCACATTGCGACATCAGGATCATGTTAAGTTTTTTTCAACTGATCATGATTACCATGCTGATGAAATCGGGATCCTTCGTCTGGAAAGGCATCCGAGAAAGGAGTTAAAAGCAGGAGATGTTGGATATATTATCTCCGGTATTAAAAGCTCGTCAGAAGTAAAGGTGGGTGACACGATTACTCATGTTGAGAACCCTTGCAACACGCCTATTGAAGGTTTTAAACATGTGAAACCTATGGTTTTTGCAGGTATTTATCCGGTTGATGCTGATGATTATGAGGAATTACGTGTTTCAATTGAGAAACTGCAGCTGAATGATGCGTCTTTAACTTTCGAACCCGAGTCATCAATGGCACTTGGATTTGGATTTCGTTGTGGGTTTCTTGGGTTGCTCCATATGGAAATTATTCAGGAGCGCCTCGACAGAGAATTCGATATGGATGTGATCACAACGGTTCCAAACGTTTCCTATAAAGTTTATACTACTAAAAACGAGATCGTTGAGGTACATAATCCAAGCGGATTGCCTCCGGTTAACTATATAGATTATATTGAAGAACCAATAATTACTGCTCAGGTTATATCAAAGACTGAATTTGTTGGTACTATCATGAAACTCTGCATTGACAAGCGAGGTATTCTTAAAAATCAGGTTTATCTTACCAGCGACAGGGTAGAGGTTACATTTGAAATGCCTCTTGCTGAAATTGTTTTTGATTTTTATGATAAGCTGAAAAGTATCTCAAAAGGTTATGCTTCATTTGATTATCATATAACCGGCTATAGAAAAGCTGATCTGGTAAGGCTTGACATTTTGCTGAATGGTGAAATGGTGGATGCATTGTCAACTTTAATTCATCGTGATAATGCTTACAATTTTGGCCGCCGTATGTGTGAAAAACTTAAGGAGCTGATACCTCGTCAGCAATTTGAAATTGCCATACAGGCAGCCATAGGAGCTAAAATCATTGCCCGCGAAACTATAAGACCATTGCGCAAAGACGTTACTGCCAAGTGTTACGGCGGGGATATAAGCCGTAAACGCAAACTTCTTGAAAAACAGAAAAAAGGTAAAAAACGTATGCGTCAGGTTGGAAATGTGGAAGTTCCGCAAACTGCATTTCTTGCCGTACTCAAACTTGATTGATCGTTCTTTCAGTGTCAGTATAGCGTTCCCACTTATCAAGTACTGCAGCCATATCATCAGGCAGGGGGGATTCAAAAAACATATATTCTTTTGTTACAGGATGGTTGAACCCAATGGATTTAGCATGTAATGCCTGTCGGCTGATTAGCGAGAAGCAGTTTTGAATAAATTGTTTGTATTTTGAAAAGGTGGTTCCTTTCAGTATCTGATCCCCTCCATATTTTTCGTCGTTAAAAAGCGGATGCCCTATAAAACGTAGATGTGCCCTTATCTGGTGGGTTCTGCCTGTTTCAAGCTTGCATTCTATCAAAGTAACATAACCAAAGCGTTTAATGACTTTGTAATGTGTAATGGCGGGCTTTCCATATTCACCATCCTGATATACATACATTACGCGCCTGTCGTTTGCACTGCGCCCTATATTTCCTTCAATGGTTCCTTCATTATCAGCCAAATCACCCCATACCAGCGCAATATAGAGACGATCAACATCGCGTTTGAAAAATGCATTTGCCAGGCTGGTTTGAGCAAATTCATTCTTGGCTACAATTAAGAGTCCGGAAGTGTCCTTGTCAATACGATGGACAAGATAGGGGTAATCCTTTGAGTTTTTTTTCTGAAAATAGTAAAGAAGCGCATTAACAAGAGTCCCCGTGAAATTTCCATACCCCGGATGAACTACCATGCCGGCATTTTTATTAATGATAATTACATCATCATCTTCGTAAACCAGATTAAAAGGTATGTTTTCGGGTATGAGCTCAAATTCACGTGGTGGCTGTGCCAGAACAATAGTGATAATATCATTGGGCTTAACCTTATAGTTAGGTTTTGCATTTTTACCGTTTACAAGAATATTGCCGGCACGAAGAGCAATTTGTACACGATTACGCGTAACATTCTCAAGCCGCCCGATCAGGAATTTATCAATACGAAGCAAACTCTGACCTTTGTCAACAACCACCCGGTGATGCTCATAAAGATCAGTTTCTTCTTGTAAAGGTTCTGGAAAATCAATCATTGAAAAACTTGATTTTACCGGTACACTATAAACCGGGTATATTCGGTTTTGTTTTTGCCGGTGAGCCGTAATACGTAAACTCCTGATGGCAATTGTGATATATTAATATGATGGATGGTTTTTCCCTCTTGAACAATAATTCCTGATACATTGAAAATCTGAAAATGGCTGTCGTTCATCATATCCTCATCAGCCTGCAGGCTGATAACATTACCATTAACCGGATTTGGAAAAACATTCAGGCGCACGCTTTTTTCATCTTTCGGCTGTATGTTTTTTGCATTGCCAAATACTGGTCTTATCATTAAAGCACCGTCATACATTGTGTTTCTCCACATATTGGCTGTATCGGAATAGAAATAATAGAAAGTATTTTGTTTTTTATTGTTATTGCGGTCGAAACCTACATTCAGCAAAGAGCTGGTAGTTTGTTCAAGCCCAACATAATATCTTAATTCCCCGAATCTGGAAGTTGAAATTACCTGAGGTTCATCAAGGAAATAACGGTGAAAATTATTCAGTCCGTCAGTGCCATATTCAACCCTGAAATCCTTTTCTTCATGAATCAGATTTTTTGGTTTGCCATTATAATCATTCCACAACTGGATATGGAAAAATTTTTGATTCTCATTGTTAAGTGCCCGGTTGAAAAATATATCAACTGCTGTTAAAGTGTCAGGGGTGTTCAACCGGAAGCGATATGCCATTTTGCCACCGGCATTTGTAAGTCCGTAACCGGCTTCGGCTGTGCCATCGTCGTAGGCATAATAATCAGAAAATGACTGAGCATATTTCAAAGTGTCATTTGTTCCGGGTATAAATGAGTTTCCTGTTAAAATATGGGTGATCAGAAAAGAAGCAGAGTTTTCCTGCAGATCAATTGGAAAAGCAAATTCAACAGGTGGTTTTGCTATTGCTGATTCACTTACATACCCCGATTGTGAGAAAGGCTTGATTAAATATGGAGCACTCTCATATCTTTTTAGTTCAGTACCATTCGGACGGCTTACTATATATTTATAAGAACCAGATGCTTCAGTGTTATTTAAGTTGCTCACCATAACATTAAGATATTCAGCCATTTCATTAACGAAATTCTGTTTATATTGTTTGTAAGGCATTGAATTAAAGTTTTTTAGAAAGCTTCCGGGTTTATTTACAAAAGCCAGATCATTATAATAGATATCATTAATAGTACGATTATAATTCAGATAAACATAATCAATATTCCACTGGTCGCGGTTGCTCTGATGGCTTGGTGCATTAGGGTAGCGAATACTTGCAATATTGTAAAATCTGAATTTGAACCCGTCATTCAGGAATTTTTCATCAGTAATGGGTATCATCACTCTTTTAAAATATGTCTTGTGTAAAGCCAAAAACTCATTGAGAGTCATGCCTGCTGCAGACCATACTTTAACCCAGGTCTTTAATGAGTCAACAAGATGATTGTAAAAGAACTCAAGTACTAATGAATCGCCTTCTGAAGGTGCAAACCCCAGTCCTTCAGGTTGATAGTAAAAACTTAAATATATTGAATCTTTTGGAGTGAGTGCTTTGGGTTCAGGAGAAAAAACTGAATCGAGGCGTATGGTATGAGAGGTCAGATAATCAGCAATAAAAATGTTTGTGCCTGCATCAGAATGTAGTTTTCCATTTTCATCAAGAGCATCAAAAGTAGCAACACCGGCTGTTACTGGAAAGACAGAGTAGTCATTATTAATGAATACATCATTGTTAGCCCAGTTTTTGCTATCAGGGAAAATATCAGAACCTGAAAAATCATCAAAAAATGGCAGTGTGAGAATCTGAGAGTTTTTTACATCTGTTTTTCGACCTTCTTTAATAGCCTTTATGATTTGTGGATTCGACCCGAGGCCTGTTAATACCTCCTGAGCATGTAAGACCATGCTTGACAATATTATAATGAGAATGGTGATATATCGGATCATAATTAGAAATTCTGTTCAAAATCAAAATTATCGTCAAAAAACAGTGTGTCTGGTTTATTTATGTTAAGCAACGAATCAAAATTAAATGTTTTTGCTGAGCGATACCAAAGGTCAATTTGTTGTCCGGGGTTTATATATGTTTCAGGACTATATGCCGGATGTTGCCTGTAAACTCTTTGGTCAGGGTCAGTTTCATCTTCAATGATATTGGCTCCTATATTAAGCAGATGGTCCCTTATAAGTTGATGGGCTTCTTCCTGTGTCAATCCAAGCAGCAAAGGAATAGGGATTTTTGTGCTTCCCAGACCTTGCCCCAGAACCAGATCAATTGTTGAACCTTTGATTATTTGAGTGCCAGGTAATATCTCTTCTCCTTCAAAATTCTGCTTAAGCACAGCATTTTTAGCAATGTCTGGTACATAATCAATCTTTCCTATGCCAAGACCGTACGTTTCAAGAGTTGATAAAGCCTGTCTGTATGTAAGATCTACAAGATCGGGCATGCTGACACTTTCAGGTAATGTTGAAACAATGGTAAAATAAATCTTTCGGTTTTTTTTCACAAGTGAGTTTGGCAAAGGATCCTGCATTACAATAGTACCGGGTTCCAGATTGTTGTCGTAAACCGAATCAAGCACAACAAATTCAAAATCACTGGTTAAATTATATAGTTTAATGTCATTTAGGGTTATTCCCATGTACTCAGGAACAATATAGTTATTACCATGACGGGTATAAATTGCAAGCCCTTTATATACTAACAATATTAATATCAACGCAATACCAATGGCTATGCCAAGATGTTTTAAAAATGCTTTACTGAAAAGAAACCTCAACAAATTCATTGAAAGGTGATTAACTGATTTAAACGGCTAATAACTACCAAACATTATAATTATTTATAACATAAAAACGGGCTTGTTTATTGTAATATGGTGTAAAAGACAACGATTTAAAGTTCTATCGTTCAAGGTTAGCATGATTTTGAATTAACAAGACATGTTTTCACATACCGACACGGTAATTATGGTTGCTGATCCTGACACTATCCCATTAACCTAATTAAGTACCTGATACTTCATTCCTTTCATTTCAAGTTCATTTGTTATTGCAGGTAACTGGGTTGTATCCTGTAAGTTAAAGGTTAAAGTAACCTGAACATGTCCGACCGGAACACTTGCGGCTGAACGTTCATGCTCAATATCATGTATATTGGCTTTCATTTTTTCAAGAATTGAAAGAATGGATTTCAACATACCAGCCTGATCGGGAATAAGCACTTGTATTCTGGCTCTAAGGCCTTCTTCCATAACTCCTTTCTCAAGTATCTGTTCCAGAATGCTCATGTTTACATTACCACCGCTGACTATTGGAACCACTTTTCGTCCTTTTATATTAGTCTTTTGATAAAGAACTGCAGCCATAGCAGCAACACCTGATGGTTCAGCCAGAATTTTTGAGCGCTGCATAAGCAGATAAGCGGTATGAGCCATTTCGGTATCATTAACTACTACAAATTCATCAACAAGTTTCCTGGCAGCTTCAAAAGTGAGATTACCAGGTGATTTGACAGCTATTCCGTCAGCTATTGTATTCACAGAATTTAAAGTAGAATGTTTCCCGTTTTCAATTGATGTTTTCATTGATTGCGCACCATCGGCTTCAACGCCAATGATACGAATTGCCGGATTAAGCTGCTTAAGTGCAATGGCAATACCTGAAATCAGACCACCGCCTCCAATAGGAACCAAAACTTCATCAACTTCACGTAATTGTTCAAAAATCTCAAGACCAACAGTTCCTTGTCCGGCAATAATATGAGGGTCATTAAACGGATGAACAAAAGTTGCACCTGTTTGCTTCTGGAATTCCAAAGCCGCTTTAAAGGCATCGTCGAAAGTTTCGCCGGTAAGTATTACTTCTGCTCCGTATGAGCGGGTAGCAATAACTTTTAGAGGCGGAGCAAATACAGGCATGAAAACTGTACTTTTTACACCAAGACTGGTGGCGGCATACGCAACACCCTGAGCATGATTACCTGCCGAGGCGCACAGAACACCTTTTGACGATTCTTCCGGAGTGAGATTTGCGATTTTATAATATGCACCTCTAACTTTAAACGAACCGGTAGTTTGAAAATTCTCAAGTTTAAGGTGAACATCAGCACCAGACATTACCGAAAATGATTTGCTTCGTTCCAGCGGTGTGCGCTTTACAATTTTGCTAAGTAAGGACTGAGCATTTATTAAATCCGAAAATTTCGGCAGAGATTGATAGGTTTCAGTTATTGACATATTGTTCTCTTTTAAGCATGCAAAGTTATGAAAAGCTTTAAGGTAAACAATAATGTACTATTAATCTGGCGAAATACTTTATTAAGGATACGGTTTGTAAACATGGGTTTATAACCTGATAATTCATTTATCAAACAATACACTGATAACAGAAAACATGTTTATTCAAAATCCGAAATGTACCTGATGTTTGCTGTAGTGTATCGAAATAGCTATTTGACAATTTATAGTGTCTTTTCATTAATTTTGCATAAAAATTGGATTTCTTGAATACTCAGCGAATTATAATCAAGGATTTTGTCTGGATCACAGCTATGCTTGTTATTGCTGGCTTTATTCGCTTTTTCATTAGCTCGGCTGGGTTTTTTGAGGATCGTTTAGGGCTTTCCGGTTTTTTAGTCATTGTAGTTTATTTTTTTGTTGCATTTTTTATTGTCCGAATTACCGGTAATTGTCCGCTGCAAAAGCGTAAACTTTTATTGTGGACTTTGATAGTATTGCTTACTCATGCGTATTTGATGGAGTTTCTGATAAACTTTTTTATTGTTTCTGCCAAAGTTCATTACTGGATAGTTATTTGTGCCGGCGCCGGTGGCTTTGCAGGCATACTGATAAGTCTTAAATATTCCGGTCTGAAATGTAATTGTAATCTTTATATTAACTCATTGAAGAACAGTGGTTTATCTGATAATTTCAAGCCTTTCACAGGAATACCCGGTGTTCCTGCACTTATAACACATCATCCGCGTATACCTGAAATTATTTCAAAAGCTTTTGACTGGGAAGCGATATTTATAAAACCGGATAACGATTTACAACTGGCGCTGGTTTGCACAGGAAATAGCCTTGTTTCCCTGCCTCATTTCAGCTATGGTGCTTTATTTGTGCGTAATGGAGATGAAGATCCGAACCGGAATATTGTTTCCTGTTTACACAAACTACATCTTGAAAAAAGATTTAATGGTTTTGAGTACCGCTATCCGTTATTGAATCAGGATGAGAAGGCATTAAAGGTGGTTTCCTGGCTGAAATTGAGATCAAATCCGACAGAACAATTGCAGATCTTTTCGGCAAATCTTCGTCATAAAATCAATAAAGCCGGACGTAACGGATTAACAGTGGAAAGGGGAGGAGTGGACTTGCTGGATGATTTTTATAAAGTATATTCCCGTCATATCAGGAGTATTGGCTCAGGAGCATTGCCACGGCGTTTCTTTGAAATAATGCTTGCAGAATACGATAATGCCTGGGTAGGAATATTTCTTGTGAAGTATAAGGGAGAGGTTATAGGCGGTGCTTTTAACAATGCCTATCAGGGTTTTTATGAAAATGGGTGGTTTGCAACACTTAAGCCTTGGCAGCGTTTATATCCATCATATCTGCTGCATAGTGAAATGATTGCTCATGCCATTGAACTTGGTTGCCATACCTACAGTTTTGGCCAAAGTACGAGCGGAAGCGGAGTACACAGGTTTAAACAACAATGGAAAACTTATGATGTTGCTTTACGCTGGATAATTCATCCCCAGCCAAAGGTTAGTCTTAGAAGATATGATTGGATACGAAAAATATGGAAATATTTACCTTATCCTTTAGGAAATAAATTTGGGAATTATATTGCTAAATGGGTTTATTAAGATAGAATATTTGAATGACGAGAGTTAATATATTAAGTTTTGATATTGAGAGTTGGTTTTTGAGTTATGAATCCTCTCAGATTGATATTTCACAATGGTCTCAGATGGAAAGCCGGATTGAGAACAATCTTGATATTATCCTGAGGTTTCTTGCCACGAACAATACGATCGGTACATTTTATGTTTTGGGATGGATAGCTGAGCAATATCCGGAAGTAATCAAACGTATTGCCGATGAGGGTCATGAAATTGGCTATCATTCCTATTACCACCAGTTGCCTGAAATGCAGGGTCCGCTTGAGTTTGAAAAAGATCTGGCAAAGGGTCTGGAATTATTGCAAAAAATTACCGGAAAAGAAATTGTGCAATACCGTGCGCCGCGATTCTCATTTAACCAGAATAATGGCTGGTGTATTCCAATCTTGTTAAAGCATGGTATTACAATAAGTAGCTCATCAAAATCATTACGTAAAATAGGTTTGGGAAAAATACCTCAGACACCATTTTATTTTGAGTACAAGGCAAAAAAAATCCTGGAACTTCCTCTGAACCAGGCACATAGTTTCGGACTAAACTGGGTGTACACCGGAAGCGGGTATTTCCGCGTGCTACCTTTCAGATTAATAGATCATCTTTACAAAAAGCATGAGTATAATATGGCTTATTTCCATCCCCGCGATTTTGATACTGCCGTACCTATGACTTCAAAGCTGCCATTTTACCGGAATATTATGGGAAGGCTTGGCAATAGTACTACAATTCCTAAGCTATCAAATCTTATGGCCAGTCAGAGATTCATTCCTGTTGGAGAAGCAGCCGGATATTATCTTGAAAAATCCGAAGAACTTTCTATAATTAAATTAGGCTAAGTTGTTGTAGCTGCGGCTTTACTTGTTTTTCGGTTTTTGAATTTTTCAACCCACCAAACCCAAAGCATAAATATTACAACATAAAAGAAGGGACGCAAAACCCATTCATGAACCAAATCCCAATATTGAGGTTTCCATACTACTAAAACCGACAGGATAACTATGCGCAAAATATTGACGCCATGCATAATTATAATACTCACAGGAATAAACCATAGCTTATGCTTCCATGGACCCGGGAATAAAATGAACAATACAAGGATCTGATAAAATTGTTTAAGTCCTGAGCAGCTTTCTACCACCTGAACAAAGCCTCCATTACGGAACCACATGATATTAACCTCCTCAATGGAGATTTGCAGTCCTAGTAAATTCCGGTTGATCCACAAACTGGACAAGAACACCTGTTTGGCAAGCCAGTCGGCAGTTTGGTTTACTGCTGAAAATGATTTGATGAAAGATTCAAAGCTCCACCATATATTGTGAAAAAAAATGGTTATTACTGAAAATAACAGAATGTCAATTACAAATCCATATCTGCCTGAATAGAACGTCTTAAATTGCAGCCAGAATTTTTTCAGCATTTTAAAAATTTTAAGTTAAACTACTTTATTGCTGTTCAGAAACAAGTAAGGCTTTGAAAAGTATTTACGGATGATCATGGATTTTCCCATTTTCTGAAAATGGTTCGGAAGATTATCTTAAAATCAAGCATCATTGTATGATTTTTAACATATTCAACATTTATCGCAACTTTTGCAGGCCACAATACTTCGTCGTAATATTGCTGAGGATCTTCCTGTTTATCGAGGATGATTTGTTCATCGGGGTAGGTGAGGGAGTCGAGCCCTGTAAGCCCTGGTTTTACCGTCCATATTAACTGATCTTCTCCACTTAGTTTATCAGAGTATCCCGGAACATCAGGACGGGGACCAACAACACTCATATCTCCCTTTATAATATTGAATAACTGAGGCAGTTCATCCACTTTTGTTTGCCTTAAAAATCTGCCAAATGGCGTAATGCGTTCATCATTGCTAAGTGTTATTGAAACATTTGAAGTGTTCACACGCATTGAACGAAATTTATATATGGTAAATGGCTGTGCATTATAACCAATACGGGTCTGACGAAAAAATACCGGTCCCGGCATAGTTATTTTTATTATCAGAGTAACCAATATAAAAACCGGCAAAAGCAGAATTAAACCTGCCAAAGAAAAGATTATATCAAAGATTCGTTTTATGATCATGTCTGATAGTGTATGTCACCATTGTTCAAAAAGCAGATAGAATATGATCTTTACGTACTCAAGGAATACATATTTAGCATTTTCTCTGTGTTTCCACCATTGTTCGGGGTGAAAATCAGAATATTTGCTTGGTGCGCTTAGTACTTTTATATCCAGATTGTGTTTTTTGAAAGAATTTTTAAAAATCATTGAACTTCGGCGCATATGTGCCGGAGAAGATACAAGTATCACAGATTTTATGTCAAATTCGTTCCGTGCAATAGCTTTAGCAAGCGTATCTGCTTCGTCGCGTGTTCTGACTGCGCTTCCCGGAAGAATAAACATCAGGCTATCAGGAATATGCATTTTTGATAATGCATTTATAGCCAGTTGTGCCTGAGTGGGAACAAAAATGCCTTTAGCTTCAAGTTCCTCTCTTCCAACCTGTATGTTGTTTATAATTAAAATTTTTTCAGCCATACCGGCTTTATATACATCATTAGCTTCAAGTACCCTGTCCACAGTACTTCCCATTAAAATGACAATGGCGTCAGAACTTTGCAAATGGTCGGTTTTGACCAGGTAGCTTCCTGCCTGTCGGAATGAAATGAACATTAAAATGAAAATTGCGAGTAACAAACCCGCAATGAACCAACGCCTGCTCCTTTTTTTAATCATTTAAACCTGATTTGATGATTTTTGCAGGAACTCCGGCTACAACCACATTATCCGGAATATCCCGTATCACTATTGCACCAGCTCCGACAATTGATTTATTGCCAATTTTTATTGACTGGATCGTACAAGAACCTATTCCGAGAAAACTTTCTTCTCCGATAACTGTAAAACCTCCACAATTGACTCCCGGCGAAAGTGTTGAAAAATTGTTTAATCTACAGTTATGTCCTACTGATGCATTCATGTTGATAGTTACGAAATCATCAATCTCGGTTTCATAATTTATAGTTACACCCGGATAAATTATACAGCCTTTTTTAATTATTACTTTTTGTCCGATCCATACAGAAGGATGAATGAAACTAGGAAAAACCACCTGCTTGTTTTGCTTAAGCAGCTCCACTATTCTTTTTTTATTGATCGGATTTCCTATTGCAACAGCAACAGCAAATGGTTTGTCAATGTTTAAAAGAATATCCACCTTGCCTATGACAGGTAAGTCGTAAATATACTTTCCTTGTTTACTTTCATCGTCATCAATAAATCCCTTCAGAATATATTTGCCAAACTGGTTTGCATGGTAAGCCAGAAAACCGCCTACATTCCCTGCACCTATTATATATAAGTCCATAATATAAAGTTAATTATTGCCATTAAAAGCTTCAGTAGTTGCGTGTCCCTCTTTTGAAATACCTTCACGTTTAAAAACCTTTTGAACAGTCATTACTATTATTTTAGTATCCAGCATAAAGGATGCATTATCAACGTACCACACATCATATTCAAATTTTTTTGCCCACGAAATAGCATTACGCCCGTTTACCTGAGCCCAGCCGGTAATACCGGGTCGTATTTCGTGACGACGCTTTTGTGTTTCATTATAAAGAGGCAAATAATATGTTCTCAGAGGTCTTGGTCCCACTATACTCATGTCGCCTTTTAGCACATTGATTAGTTGTGGTATTTCATCCAGCGATGCCTTGCGGACAAACTTTCCAAAGCTTGTCAGGCGTTCAGCATCAGGAAGTAATTTGCCGTTTTTATCTGTTTTATCATTCATGGTTTTAAATTTGATGATTCTGAACAGATTTTCATTTTTGCCCGGTCTTTCCTGAATAAAAAACGGATTGCCTTTATTGTTGAAATACAGTATAATGGTAATCAATATAAATAGCGGCGATAATGCTAACAGACCCGACAATGCTACAATTATACCGAGAAAACGCTTTATACAGCTTTTGTACATTATTAAAGAAAATATTAAAAAAACTCTTTGATTTTTTGTTAATCGGAATTGGATTGAACTGTGCTAAATTATTCTGGTCAATTATTCCTTATGAACCGTTTGAAAATCCATTGAAAAAGCTTCTAAATGGTGTTTTTATATAAGTTCACTGTTTTCCTTCTTTTCCCCGAATCCAGGAGCACTATTTCATCAACATATTCAATCTTGAAATTACTGTCTGAACCCAGATACTCCTTGAATTCTGACGTGAGCTGTTCTTCTTTTTCAAAAGGACGGTTGCAATTAATTTTAAATAAGTAATCCTTTTGCCCGGTCTGAATTAATTGATACTGCATGATCTCAGGATACTTCCACATATTCTTGTACATAATATATGACGACACAATATTGCCCTTACTGTCAAAAAGCACATCAAGTTTTCTGCCTTCTACGGTTTTTAGTAAAAAAACACCATTACTGCCATGTTCAATACTCCCGATATCACCGGTGTCATACCTTAGCATTGGCATTGCATAGTTATATAAGTCAGTAATTACTATCCTGCCTTTTTCTCCTTCCTTTAATGGGGTATTATTGTTAAGATCAAGTATTTCAATAAAATAGCTTGCAGAATTAAAAACAAAAGAATTGCCGCCATCAGGAAGTTGCTGGGCTAAAATTCCATTTTCAAGATTACTATATCTGGCAACTACTGGACATTTAAAAAGTTCTCCTAGTTTGTCCTTTGTTCCTGTATCTAAAGATTCAGACATTGTGATTACTGTAGAAAATTTTGCTTCGAGATCAGCGATATTATTTTTATCACAAAACCTTATAACCTGCTCTAATGCTGAAACATAACCAATTACGCAATGTGTTTTGTTTTTGTTCCTTTTTATGTCGTTAAGAATGTTGGAAATCTGATTATCGTCAAGCTTAATAGCATCAATCGGGATCATATTCTGAACCCAATAAATCAGGGGGTGAGACATTTTTTCTTTTGCCCATATTTTAACATACAGCATTCGGTCCCCTAACCGGTAGCCTGCATTTCTTTCAAATACCAGAGTATCAGCAAGGTTTCGTAATTTTTTATTTTTATTCTGATAAACGGTAAATGGAGTCCCCGTAGAACCACTTGTTGTTATTCTTATCAGCTTTTTCCCTTTGTATTTATATGATATAAAATCATTTATGTTCGATTTAATCATCATTTTATCTACAACTGGAAGATCTCGAAATTTTTTAATGTTCAGTTTTTTATAGAACGGAACGTTTTCAGTTGAATATTCGAGTATTTGTTTGACTTTATGAGCGTTCTCACCGGTTTTAAGTGATTTTCCAATCTCTTTTATATGCCTGTGAATTTTAAACCCATTCAAAGCATCTTTCCCGATAAATAACAAATCCCGAAAATTCATTCCTGCGGTTAATTATTCGTATACGATCCTGCCCAGTTGTTCAACAGATATAAATTCTACATCCGGCCAGGTTCTGGCTATTTTTTGCAATAAAATTTTCAGAGTGTTCAAACCTTCTTTTCGGTTGTTGGGATCAATATGCCCGCTAAAGTTAACCCGGTGTGAACTGATATGTGCCGGTTTGCCCCAAAAAAATGCAGTTCTGATTTGTTTTAAAGTGAAATTAACCCAATCTGATGTTAAATTTTTGGTCGTTGGTTCAAAAGGGATATTCCTGATAATGATAGGCAGTGGTTTTCTGTCACCTAATTTATGTATCTCTCTCCGGTATTTTCCATTCTCCAGCATTCGGTTCTGATATACCGGCATATCAAAATAATCCAGTCCAAATGAGCTCAGTTTCTGTTCTATACTTACAGGAAAATTTCGTGCGGGTGGTGTAAAACTGTTAGGCATATAACCATATACCTGTTCAAACTTACTTAGTCCATCCCGGATTATATCAGCCATTGGCTCTATTTCGTCAATAGTTTCAAAATCAAAAGCTGAAGTCCATCCCTGACGATAGTTTTTATGTTCCGGTAGTGAAACATGCGAGTGATGCTGTAGAGCAGTCAGCAGATTTTTGTTTTGCTTACCAAGCAAATCATTAAAAACATACAGGTTGAAATGCTCCCGTCCGTGAAACTGCGGGCGCATCAATCCTTTTTCAATCCCCTCCTTCCATAATTCCCATGTTCCTTCATAAGCACCAGGATCTTCAGCAGCTAATTTATTAAAAGTTACGGGAAGTAATTCATTGATATACATGCTGTTTCCCATATCAGCCATTGCTTCAAAGCTGATGTTGCATGGTATTGCGTATGGCGTGAAAACAGCCGGATTACCATGCTTATCTTTCACTGAGCTTAATACTTCAAATAATGCTTCCAGGTCTTCATGGGTTTCCAGTGAGTCGAAACGGTCGAAATGAGAAGCTGGTTTTATTCCTGCTTTTATAAGTTCATCTGATGCCTTGCGGGATGCAATACGAACATTTCCGTAATCATCAACCGAGAATACAACAAGCTTTCTTCCGGTTTTCCAACCCGGAATATTTTTTAGGTGGGAAACAAGAGTATATCTCCAGTTCATTTTTTGCTTACTTGTTGTATTATAGTGTTATATGCAATGTCGGGCAACAAATATTTATTAAAATACGCTTTGCCATTTTTTTCCATTGTTTCCCTTAATTCTTTATTGTGGTATAAGTTCAGCAATTTCTCAATTAATTCCTCTGGTTGAGTTGCGTGTACCCATAATCCAAGATTATACCTGTCCAGGATACTTCCAAAATCTGTTGCTTTGTCAAGGCTCGCCAGTATTGGTAGCCCTACATTGAGATAATCAAGTGCTTTGCTTGGAATATTTGGAATTGTGAAATCCTGATGAAGACTTATCAGCCCTATGTCACAAATACTTATTAAATCCTGATATTCCTGTTTTGGAATGGTGCTGTTCAGATATATATTGGAGATGTTTTGTTTTTCTATTAAACCTGAAATCCGGTTCATCTGTACTCCTTCACCCAGCAGAAGAAAAACAATATCAGGATATGCCATTGCAGCTTGAGCTAAAGTTAAAACATTTTCCAATTGCTGGGGTTTACCCATATTTCCACCGAAAACAACAACAAATTTATTGTTAAGCTTGTATTTCTCCTTCAGGAATTGCCGGGAATTGTCGGTGCTTTTATAAGGTTTCTGAAAATTTTTTAATTCATGCAGCTTGCTTGGATTAACGAAGTTGTTGTGCTTAAGCACATAATCAATATTCCCTTCCGACATACAACCTATGAAATCAGCTTCTTTGTAAAGCTTTTTTTCTTTACTTCTGAAAAAATTATACAAAATGCCACCTTTTTTCATAAACCCCAGATCAACAGCGTTTTGAGGGAATATGTCTCTTAAAACCAGATATAAACTTGCATTGAATTTCTTTTTTAATTTAGCAGCAAGGTCTACTAAAGTAATTGGTGGCGTGGGGATTATGATAAGATCAAAGTTTTTTTCTTTATAAAATTTATTTAGCGCTGCAGCGTACTGATAAGGCAATAACAGGTTTGAAATCCCTTTTAAATAGTTAGGAACATTTTTTATAGGCAGAGTTTGCACTCTTAATACTTCTATGCTTTTCTCAACACTAACAAGGGTTTTTGTATTCCCCGGGGCAAGCACCACTACATCATGCCCGTGGTTCACAAATTCTTCAACAAGCGTAGTGTACATGTTGAATGATTTATTCATGTCAGGAAATACAAACATGAGAAATAAAACTCTCATTTTCAGTGGGATGGTTTGTTTGGGACTTTAATTACGGTTATTAATCAGACGATTATATAAATCAAAATAATCCTGATATTGTTTTTCCTTGTCAAAATGATTTTTAACGCGATTAATACAGGCTTCACTAAAATACGATTTACCAGTCTCTCTCATTTGATTGATTGCTGAAACCAATTCTGCTATATTGCCTTTTTCAACGATCATTCCTGTGGATTTATCAATTAATTCCGGACTTGCAGTGGCGTTGTAAACAATACCCGGAGTACCGCATGCAAAACCCTCAACAGTGGTTAAACCAAATGATTCCACATATGAAATATTTAGTATCAAATCTGCGTCACTATAATATTGAGCCAATTCAACGACATTTTCTGTTTTCTCTATGCCGATAATATTGTCAGGCAACTCCCTTATTTGCTTCTGACTTAATCCAATCAATACGATTTGGTGGTCGTTGTCGAGTTCTTTGCTTAATTTTATATAATCCTCTAATCCTTTGCGAACCGACCATTCGCTGGCAACACCCAAAAGAATGAACTTATCGTTTAAATTATATTTTTTTTGTAAAACCTGTTCAAAATAAGGTTTGAATATTTGGGTGTCAATTCCATTGTAAATAACACTGGTGGGAATTGATTTCAGAAAGGACTTTTGAATTAAATTCTTAAGCCAATGAGATACAGGGATTAAAGTTAGGTTTTTTAAAGAAGTAAAAAGCTCTTTTTTTTCAGAAAAATTCTTTTTTGAACGATCGAGCAGATAACTTGCCGGATATTTGTTGCTAATCGGGCAGTGGCGACAATGTGTTTGCCATTTGTTACAATTAGCTAATTCAAAATATGTGCAATGCCCTGTGAAAGCCCAGCAATCATGCAATGTCCAGACTACCGGTGTAGAGCTTGTTCTTAAATAGTTAAACAAAACTTCAATATTAAGATAATAGCCGTGTAAATTATGCAGATGAATAATGTCCGGACTAATCTTTTCAATTTCACTAACCAGTTTTTTGGTGGCAAGCCGTGATGACTGACCAAGTGAGTGATTATCAAAAATGCGGGTACGCAGACCATGAAGTTTTATAACCAGGTCATTTCCAATCCTGATTTTTTTAGAATCACTTGGTCTGTTGTTTTCACGACCATAGGCTATGTAACTCTCCCATCCCAAAGCCAGTGCTGTTTGACCTATTTCTTCAGCTATTCTGCCGGTTGAGCCAGTATTTATTACCGAGTTAATTTGAAGAAGTTTCATTGTTTATCTGGTCTCCAAGGATGAAATCAAGATATTTTTCTGCAATCTTGTTAAAATTAAAGGTGTCCCTCACTTTGAAAGCTTCTGCAGCCATTTCTTTTCTGAGGTTACTGTCATTTATCAGTTGCTCCAGAATACAAGCTAGTTTGTTTACATTACCCGGTTCGAACAAGAAACCATTTCTGCCATGTTCTATTATATCAGAAGGACCTGCAATACAATTGCTGCTCACGCAGGTAAGTGGTACTGACATTGCTTCGAGTAAAGCATTGGGGAAACCTTCATTAAAGGAAGGGAGAACGAAAACATCGGATTCGGATAAAATATTGCTGAAATCTTTTAAATGACCATGGAAAACCACCTTACCCGAAAGACCTGATTTTACAGTTTCTTCATGCAGGTTTTGTTTTTGAGGTCCATCACCAACAAGGTGAAGGGTCCAGTCATTATTTTTTAGAAGTGCAAATGATTTGATCAGAATGATATGCCCTTTTGCTTCCGATAGCCGCCCAACACTCACTATTTGATTTTTTGATGGTTTTAGTTTGGTATTAATAGGTTGAACAGCATTTGGTATTACAGTGATATATTTATTAGGGCTTTTTGTCTTAATTATTTCTTTTGCTGCCTGCGTTTGTGCAATAACTCCATCAGCAAATCTATAAAGTATCCAATTAGCAACGGTTTGAGGAATTCTTAGCCTTAATGTTGGCCACATTCTGTTTGTTAGAATCACTCTGGTCTTTAAAAACCGGGTTGCTAAAACGGAATAAGCGTTGAAAGTCTCACCAAAGCTCAGGATCGAATCCGGTTTGAAATTAATTATCTCTCTTCTTAAATAGGGAATCAGTCTGATAACATAAAATAGTTTATTGTTTCTATCAAATTGTGGCCATATCAGTTTTATTGAGGGATTTAGATCAAAAAATACACCTGTGCGGTAAATATTAATTATAGCTATCTGATGGTTTTTTTCAGCAAAATAGTTGGCAAGTGAAACCAAAGCACGCTCCATACCTCCTCCTTCAAGCCCATGACTTATAAAACAAATTTTTTTTACTCTACTTTCTGTCATTTCGATATGTTTTCCACAAAATTATTTTGTAGAACCAGTCTTTTTTCTTTTTTTACCATCACTTACCTGTTTAATAAGGTCTTTTTATAGCTGAGAAAATTGAGCTAAGAATTTGTTGAGTTAAATGTTGTTACTATAAAAACCTAATAATCATCCTCATTAATAATTAATAATTCTTAATAAATCGGCACTGTTCACAAATTCAACATCAGGCCACTTTCTTAAAATCTCTTTCAGTAAAGTATTCAATCCCAATAGATTGTGTTTTCTGTTGTTTTCGCTTAGGGAGCCTATGAAATTTATTCTGTGAGATGAAATTATTGCTGGTTTTTCCCAAAAAAAAGCTCTTTGAATATCCCTCAAACAGTTGTTTATGTCATCATATTTACTACTGGTCTGCGAGGGTTCGAAATGACAGTTCCTGATCGTATAAATTTGCTTATATGCATTTCGTTTCCCGGTAAAAACCCTGTTTAAGCCGATTTCTCTGTTATTTTTTGGAAAAATATGGTAATGCATACCCTGAAGTCCTTTAACTTTCATTTCAGAAAGGATTTCATTCAGTTCTATTGCCCAGATAAAGTTATTGGCAATAAATGTTTGGGATTTATAACCAAACAGTTGTTCAAACAATCTTAATCCCTCTTTTATAGTGGTTTTATATTCTGCCAGATGCTCGGGTTTTGCTGAGTTGTAAGATGCCTGAATTGATTTTGTTGGCGAATAGAGTGTTTGAGGGATCCCCCAAAAGCCAAGTTCAAAAGAATCTAACAATGGTTTGTTTCCGTTACGGAGCAATTCTAACCATACAGGCACATTTACATGTTCACGGCCGTGAAACTGCGGACATATCAAACTTTCGTTCATTCCTTGCTGCCAGAGAGCAAACACATTTTCATCAGGATAATAACGTTTTAAAGTTTCAGTAAAAGGTTCATAATAATATTCAGTATAATCGGTTGCCTTTATACGACTAAAATCAGGATTTGCCACCACTGTATTAAAAGTTATTACCGGATGATTTCCTGACCGGTCTTTATATTTCTTTAATACTTCATATAAAGCATTTAAGTCAGTTGAGTTTGCTAAGGTGTCAAAACGATTATATGGATCGGACTTTATATCATAACCTAAATTTGAATATTTTTCAAATACTTCTCGTGATGGCATTCGTATGCTTCCCCAGTCATCGCTTTCGATTACGATAAGCTTCCGATTTGTACGCCATCCACGAAAATTGTTATAATGAGTATTAATTATGTGTTTAATGTTATTTAACAAACTGAATGTTTTGTTTTTATAGGTAAGTTTCCTATATTGTATGGAAAGGAGTAGATAGCCAGGGAATTTGGGCTTTACAAACTCAATAAAAAATTGTATAGGGTTTTTGCCTGAATTTGTTTATTGAAATGAGTTTCAGCAACTTTAAGCCCATTAGTACCGATTTCTTTTGCTTCTTCTGGATTATTCAATGCACGTCTCATTGCATTGGCAAAGGAATCAACTGAACCGGGTTTAGCAAAATAAGCTGATTTTCCATCTGTCAGGTAATCAGGTATCTCGCCAACAGTTGTAACACAAACAGGTTTTCCTGTTGCCAGATATTCACCAAGCTTAGTGGGAAAACCACCCTTAGCCTGTTTGGAATCAGGGCGTGGGAGAGATAATAATGATGCATTTTTTATAATAGCAGGAATTTGATCCCTATTGTATGCACCTTTCCAGAAAATTCTGTCTTCCAACTTCAAGCTTTTAATTAATTTGAGATGCCCAGGAGTGTCATAATTCCACCCGCCAACAAGATATAATTTATACTTAGGAAAATCTCCGGCAATAAGAGAGAATGCATTAATTAATATGTTTACTCCATCCTTGTTGTCGTTCATTACACCGATAAATGCAATATAAGGCTGCTGAAAATCTGGCAATGAAACTTCACTGCTTTTAAAACGATCCAAATCAACAGTCATTGGCAGATGAAGTAGTTTTGGTGACGGTTCAGGAAAACTTTTATAATGTCTTATTAATGTTCTAGTCATTAAAGCAAGTCCATCATAAATATGGAATGCTTTCCTTTCAAAATATTTTTGCCGGGAATTACCCTGCCATTTTTGCAAGAAATTCCCTCTATTATATTTATGAATATCCAAAAACTCACTCATTTCAAGAAAGAGTTTAGCATTGGGGATCTTTTTTCTTATTTCAGTTGCAATTTTAAAACCAGTCATAGTGCTATCAGTCCAAATAATGGATTGATTCAGTCCATTGATTGCTAATATTTTGGATTTGAGATTTTTATAATAAAGATGATGTCCTAAATAATTGTAATATCTTGGATAAAAATAACCACTTAAAACTATATTACTTAAGTAATGATATTCGATGTTTTTATATGACCCTGAAGTATTAAACGTTTCCTTTTCTTCCAATGAGTTAAATCCTGAAACAAAATATATTTCTAACTTCAGTCCCATTTCGCTTATTCTCTCAATAAGTGTTCGCCACCGATTTGAAGTAGCAGATGAATGAGCAAAGGGATTCTTCGAGATAATAATTTTAATTGTTCTTTTTAGCATTTAGAGTTCTGAGCGATATATGTGCTTTATAAAAATGACCTGCTATTCCGCCGATAAAGATAAAAACCATTCCACGAATAGTTATTTTATCCAGCCCTCCAATGAAACCGGCGATTATAAATATAAAAATATATGAACTGAATAATAGCCAGTAATATTTGTTTATGTTGCTTCCAAACTGCGATTTGTTAATTATTGAAAATCGGCGCTTGCTCACACGATAAATATTAATAAGGTATAACAGATATACAGAAAGTCCTAAAAATCCAAGTGTTAAAAGATAGTGAGCATATTGGTTGTGAACCCTCCATTTATCAATAGAATGTCTCAGACTGCTAACACTTAATGTGCTTTCTGATTTATTACCTATTAATAAATCCTGAGGGGAGTTTTTTATTTCATTAAATGCATAACCTATTTCAAAAAGTCGTATATCACTTTCAACTGATTCAAGCCCAACCCCCTTTGCACCTCCGCGAGCAATATAACGTTCAATGGCAAGGCCTCCCAGATTGGTAATAAGTACCAGAATAAACAGTACTAAAGCTGAGCTGAGAGCAATTTTAATTTTTGTTGAAAAGCTTGATAACGTACTGAATAGATAGACGATTAAACCTAATAGTACTATAACAAAAGCAAATCGCTTAAATGAAAGAACCATGATAATTATAACAAATCCTAATACAATGAGAAGAAAATGTCTTAATTGCAATTTAAGTAAAAAGAATAAGGGAAATAGCAGTACCAGGTATCCAATGTAGGTAAATCCACCTCTCCCCCCAAGATTTCCAAAGTATAAAAATCCTCCCATTGCTTTGGAACTCATCCATAGTTCACCAGTGGAAAGTTCATAGTTTGAATCTATTTTATAGATTGTAAAAACAATAATTGCCAATACAAAAATATATGTGAACCTTAATGCATTAATAAATAAATTCCTAATATTCCCGCGTGTTGAATAATGATGAAATGCAATTGGTAAAATTGAAAATGATGCAAATATTCTGGTAGTTTCAACAATAGAAGCTTTTAGTTCTGTACCATGAAATATTGGAAAAGAGAAAGATATAAAAAGAAATAATAGGAAATAATTAAACAACCAACCCTGAGCTTTTTTGATGGAGCTATAATTATTTAGTATATATCCTGCTCCAAACCCAAATATTATAATATATTGTGAAAAAATGAAGCTTGTCTTTTCACTGTCAATTAACACGTCCGTGATGTCAAAGTACAGGCAGAAAAGTAAATAGTAATCAACAAATCCAATACTCTTATCATTTGATAGGTAGGGAAATACTAAAAATATTAACCCAAAACCGAAAACAATATAATTTATCATTTATATATTTTGATAATTATTTAGAAAAATATTTCCTCAAGGCTTCAGTAATTCTGGCTTTATCTTGCGCGGATATAATACCTGGCAGAAAATAGAGAATAACCAGATAAACAAGTAGTAAGCCCAATTTTATAGTAATACTTAGAATTAGACTATAATTAATACTTAAAGCAATCTGATTAAATAAGATAAGTAATATGAAAACTTTGATAAAACTAAAATAAGGTAGTTTGAAGGGAAATGTTTTAATAGCTGCTACTATGTACAATATAAGAATGAACCCTACAGAAAACATTGTTGCATAAGCAGCACCAATTCTTCCATATAATGGTATCAGCCAGATATTTAAAAAAATATTTGCTATGGAAGATATTACCCAGGTTAAGGTGATTATCCACGTTTTACGGGTAATGTGGATAGCTAAAACTATAATTGATGCCAATCCAAGTAATAAGTTTGAAATACCCAGTACAAAAACTATATTACCACTACCATGATAGCTTTTATCTGCCATAATATAGATCAGATCGTTAGCAAAAACTGAAATTGCAAGAACGAAAAACGAAAGACCTAAAAAAAAATACCGGATGAAATCAGAAAGGACTGATTTACATTTATCTGGCTCATTTGACAAATTAAAAATATAAGGTGAGAAAGCTTTCTTAACAGGTTCAGTTATTAATAATGGGATTACAGCCGCTATTTTCGCTCCCAGGGAGAACAATCCTACGTCTGACAGGTTCTGATACTCACTAAGAAAATAACGATTACTCATATTTAATATAAGCGACGATAGATTTGAAGGTATTAGAAACACAGAGAATGCAAGCATTGGCCAAAGTTGTTTCAATGAAAAGCGCAAATGAAATTCATTCCATGTTAGGAAGTATAGGTGTAATAACATGACAGAGCTTCCTATGATTTTACCGTAAAGAACGCCGGCTACTCCATATCTTAGGAGCACCACAAATATAATAGTGCTGCTTACCGTTGCCAGAAGATTTAATAAACTAACACCGACATATTGAACAGACTTGAAACGTAACCTTAAATTATTGTAAGGAATATATGTAAGCACTTCGATCATTGTTGAAATGCAGATAAGCTTCAGAAAGTAACTGCCATTTTCAAAATTTAGAATTAAACCTGAAACTCTATCAATATTGCTGAATATAAGAGCTATGAAAATTATTGAACACAAAAAATTGAACCCTTGCCCGGTAAAAAATAAGGTCTTCCTGAATTCTTTGTCATCTTTTAAAAAATAAATTCTTGTATAACCGAGTTCAACTTTTAAACCGTATAATATGCTAAGTATTGCTGCTACCAGATAAACCAACTCAAGCTGGCCATAATCAGCGGGTTGTAAAACTCTGGTATAAATCGGAAGTAGTAAGAAGGATACACTAGTGGTTAAAATACTACCAATAGTATATACTGAAATATCTTTAAATAATTTTAGCAATGCTGATTATTTGGTTGGTTTATTTTTTTGAGAAAACAGTTTTTACAGGCTTGTAACCAATTTTACGTACTATCTTTTCAAGATGAGGCATAAAACACATTATTATCATATATACGTAGCAGTAGTCCGTATTTTGTTTTAACCAATCAAGCATCTGAAAATTCATAGTCTTGTGCAGTCCCTGCTTTCTGTATTGCGGAGAAGTATAACTATCTAGGGTCAGTAATTCATCCGGTTTTAGTAGGATTTGTTGTTTCATTGCCTCGCTGTAAAATTGGTTTTTACAAACCCAGCGTGTATAGGCAAATCTTCCGTTTAGTTTGTCGAAATAGGCGAAACATTGATAGTTACCTTCAGTATAGCGATTTCTTATAATATTGACCTTTTCTGTATTATTTTCATAAAGCATTTCGTGTAAGTCCATTGTGCCGGCATCAGCAATCATAAACTCAAATATTTCCGGATCGGCTTCATAGCTTTCTATTTTTGCTTTTTGAAGATCTAATTTGTACAAACGACTACAATCAAAAACAGACCTGAAATATTTATTGTAAAATTTAATGAATAATGTTTTCATCGGTTAAAGAAAAGCGATTTTAAATTTAAGATTGACTTATGAATGAATGAACGTGGCTTTTTTATTTGTAGCTGATAAAGTATGTTAAAATCAGAAGTCCATTCAAGTTTCCATGGATAACGACCTGTGCCTGTATCCATAATACTGAATAAATTTTCTTCTTTTGCCAGTTTCAGCATTTCATAATACATCACTCTTCCTAAAGCAAATTCAGAATATGAAGGATCAAAAGCAGTATTAACAGAATAGTAAATATTGTCTTTTATGAAACCCCAGTTGTATATTAAGAGTTTGTTATCCTCTTTTGAGATTAAAGAGAAAGAAGTAATTTTATTTAGCGATGCTAATTTATTTATAAACGCAACTTTGTTCTTATCCTCATATAGTGAATGACGATATAAATTTCCTTTATTTTGTAAAAAATCTCTCTCTTTTTTATGAATTTGGCTAAATAACTCAATATCAGTGCTATTCATCTCTAATTCATAGTTGATTTTATTCCTTAATCTGCTAACATATTGTTTAGCCTTTGACGGCGCATTTATTTCACTAAATGAATCAAATGAATCATATATACTAAGGTTTATATAAGGGTTTTCAATGAGATAAGTGAAATGCTTATTGTATTTCGATTTGAAAAGGAAATTGGAAAAGGGTGATTTGTAATTAATATGAGATAGATGCAAGTAATCCCAGGATGAGCCATTTTCTGCGATGATAGAAAAAATATCCTTGAAAATTGAATCGGGGTTAATGTTTAAATCTCTGTTTATCAGGATGTCATGATAATCACCGTCGGCAATAAAACGAAGAACATCAATTTTCAAACCTAACCTGTAATTACGTCTTTCAATTATGAATGGGGCTATCCCTGCAATTTTGTTATTATGGACTATGCATAATATCCATAAACTTAGGTTTTTATGATCCTGATAAATATTCCACCAGCTAAAGCAATAATCAAATGTTGAAAACATAGTAACATCAGGTGATTGTTTTTCCATGCGTTGCCAGTCAGTTTTTAAAGCAGCGAAATCCTCAAGAGTTGTAATGATTTTATATTCCATTTATAATGCGCGGTAACTTCCTGATTTTAGATTGTTAAACACCCACCAGTCTTTCTTTCTAATGCCTTGTATGAAAATATTTTCATCTAAAAAATGTAAACGGGCTGATGGTGTTCTGATCGTAATATTTATTGACTTGAATGGCTTGTTGGAAATTATATCAAATGAATCATTACCCGTTTTCTTAATGCTGGTGTTTATGTAATTAAAATAATAATTAGCAATCTCACCGCAGGTTGTGTACCAGATATCTAGTCCCCTTAATAAGCCAAATATTTGATCCAACGACCAAATATCGTCGTAGATATTAATTGGTTGCCGTGTGCCTTTTGTAGTCTGATTCTGAAAATGCTCCTGAATGGTAATTGGTATGCCGTTTTCGTAGAGGTAGCGAAGATAATCCACCGGATGAGAAATTGTCGGATACTTTAAAATATTGACCAAGGTACGCCTTGCAGAGTTTCGCCAGTAATAGTTTTTAAATATATCCCCTGTAACGTTTGTCGGGACTAATACAATTTTTAAATCTTCATTCCAGACAAGATTGTTTTTTTTTGAAACCTTATTTAGCATAACCGCATCAAGTGCCCACCAGTTAAAATTTCCATGTTTTAGAAAATCCAGAGCGTTCCCGTTGTAACCATAACCAGGGAATTTACCACCATTAAACCGAATACCGGTTGAATCTTCAAAAACTTTTAGCGCCTGGTGTTTTTCTTCCAGTTGATTTGCCTCTATGTTCCGAAATTCGTGTACAATTCTGCCGCTTTCATCTTCCCATGCGTGTTTGATACCATGAAAAGCGAATTCAAAGTGCTCGCTTATACGATTCAGAAAACTTAAAAAACTATCATCAAAACCTCTGTTTTTAATTACGTAGCCAACATTTAAAGGCAGGTGATTGTGCGAATCTATAGGTAAGAATATTGTGCCACGAATTTCAGGGTATTTTTGCAGAAAATAGCGATCAAAATAGTTATGCAAAGAACCTTCTTTATCAATCATGTATCCCCAATCATTGTGTGGTCCGATTGTACCATCTTCGCTTATTGCCACAGGAACCAGATCATCAATCATTAATGAGCAAGTGGTTTGATGATTATTGAAGTATAGACACTTTTCAACTAACATGGTCGTGTTTACATTTTTTGAGGTTAATTATTTGTTTCGAAATTAAATAATTTTTCGATTACTCCTCGGCTAACCTCTTCAGTAAAATGAAATGGATCTTTAAAGTTATCCATGTTTTCTGTTAATGTATTTGGAATATCGAAATTAAAACTGGGATATTTCATCATCACATGTTTAAAATCCTCATATTCATTTCCCAAGTCTGCCTTATAAATTCTATTTTGAAGATCCACATGGGTTGGAGGAACAAAAAAATGAATTTTGATATTATTGGAAGTACAGTATGTTACTATCTTGCTCAGATCGGATGCAAAATCAGCATAATAGACATAGCGTCCGTAAACTTCCTGAGCAAAATTTAACTGCCTTTTCCAAACCTCTTCCTTGGTTTCTTTAAACTTGCCCAGCTGAATTACTTCTCCTGTGAGCAAATATTTAGCATAAGCTATGATTGCGCGATACGAATGAATATTAAAAGAATAGGTAATAGGATTTGCCATTAACCTTTCAGCTTCCTGAATACGTTCGCCACTCAATCCATCTTTGCTTAAATTAAAGAAAGACAAACCCCAATAAACCTCGTCAATTTGATATTTTGTCACAAGATGCCAGAATGTTTCGCGCATTTCCCCAAAATGACTGCCTCCGAAAGACATATTTGTTATTTCAAGTCCTGTTATCTTTTTAATTTCCTCTTTTTTGAGTGCGTGAGCGCGCGAATCTCCTATTACTACAATTCTATTTGGCTGCTTGGAAAATTGAATGAGTTTATATAGCCTGGTATTAATTTGGTTTCCAATTTCGAATTGAACTTTATCTTTAAAACCTGCATCCTTCTGTCCATAAAAATTAAAGGGATCAATCAGTAATACGGCGAGTACCCATAAGAAAAATGGTATTGAAAATAATAAAAGAGATTTGAGAAAATACCTCATAGAGCCTAGAACTGAAAATAAATAAATTGTTGACCACTACCTGTGAAATAAATCGTGACAATAATTGTGCTGTAATAAAAAACCCATTTTAATGGTTTTGGGAGTAAACTGTCAATTCCTGCAATGGCGTATTGACTCTCACGACCTATCCACTCTATCAGCAGAAAGATAGCCAAAACAATAAGAACTGGAATTGCCCTTGTACCATTTTCAAAATAAGGAGTAGCAAAAAGTGTTTTGGAAAATACCTGGCCAATGATTTGCCACGCATGCCCCATGCTTTCTGCTCTAAAGAAAATCCAGGCAAATACCGTTAAACTAAATGTCAAAAGCATAAAAAGTATTTCCTTAAGATTTGGTAAGATTTTGCCCTGTGCCACTATTTCAAGGTTTTTTCTATTATTATTTGACAATAAAAGTGGCATGAAATATATAGCATTTAATGCTCCCCAAATAATAAATGTCCAATTTGCTCCATGCCAAAAACCACTAACAATAAAAATAATAAACGTATTTCTTACCTTCATCCACGTTCCACCACGGCTTCCACCAAGAGGTATGTATAGATAGTCTCTGAACCATGTGGACAAGGAAATATGCCATCGTCTCCAAAATTCTGCAATATCTCTGGAAAAGTATGGAAAATTAAAGTTACGCATCAAATTGAATCCAAATAAACGAGATGTACCTATAGCGATGTCAGAGTAACCGGAAAAGTCGCCATAAATCTGGAAAGCAAAAAACCACGCACCTAATACTAAAGTACTCCCGTTGTAGTCTGTGGAGTTATTAAATATTTGATTGGCAAAAATGGCACAGTTATCAGCTATCACAATTTTTTTAAATAAACCCCACAATATTTGGCGCATACCATCAACAGCCTTTGAATAATCAAACTCACGCTTGGTGTAAAATTGAGGTAAAAGATTAGTTGCTCTTTCGATAGGTCCTGCTACTAATTGTGGGAAAAAACTGACAAAAGCGGAAAAAGCAATGAAATCACTGGTTGGTTCCAACTTTCTTCTATAAACATCGATAGTATAACTGAGGGTTTGAAAAGTATAAAAACTAATACCAACAGGTAAAATGATGTTTAAAGAATAGCCTTTCAGTTGATAACCAAAGAAAGAAAAAGCTTCGATGAAATTTTCCTGAAAGAAATTGAAGTACTTAAAGAAACCCAGAAAACATAAGTTGATGAGAATGCTTGTCAATAGCAGTGTCTTCCTCTTTACCAGGTTTTCTTGATTTTTTAGTCTTAATCCAACCGTGTAATCAACCAGCGTGCTAAAAATAATTAGGGATAAAAACCGCCAATCCCACCAACCATAGAAAACGAAACTTGCTATTACAATAAGCAGGTTTTGTAATCGTAAATTACGCTGAATTACAAACCAATAGAGGAGAAAAACTATTGGCAGGAAAACAGCAAAGTCAATGGAGTTGAAGAGCATTATTTATTAATCTAACAAATTAAGAATTTTATTAAGTTCTTCCATGTTGCCTTTCATTGATTTTTTCAAATTGCTTTCAATTTCATTGCAAAGTTTCTGATTTGAAAGTAATTCTTGAATAGAGTTGGCTAATGAAAAAGCACTAATATCCTCAGCAATAATTCCATCAATTAAATGCTCAATATGCTCTTTCGCTGTATTGAAATTTGTTAAAACAACCGGTTTATGAAGTGCCTTTGCTTCCTTCACTGCGTTTGACTTGCCTTCGTATCTTGATGGCTGAACATAAATATCGCTTTGTTTTAAAAAAGGGTAGGGATTAGGAACCGGATCCATGAAACATATAAATTCATCTATTTTGTATTCGTCAATCATCTTCAGGTATTTCGTTTTATCTCCTCTGCCGAAGATATACCACCTAAAATTTGATTTTCCTTTGTTTCTCAGAATATTGACTGATTCAATTATCAGATCAACCCCTTTTGTGTCATCAAGTCTTGCTAATGTTGTAAGCCTTTTACCTTTAAAATCATCCTGAAATCCATCATGCTGGTCTGCTAATTTATGCAGTTGTTCCGGAATAACTATAGTGTCAACATAAAGGAATCTGTTCTTAAAATCCGGAAATACTTCGCATAGATAATTATGATTTATCAATGAGTTTGTTACTATATAGTCTAATAATTTGAAATAATTTCTGTCAAATACGGCTCTGTCAATTAAAACCCTGTAATCTGTAGGGATCCTTCCGATTTTTATTCTGGCGTTTACAAATTTTGCCAAATAATAATTTGAAGTGCTTTCAATCAGGGACATTGCCAGATCATAACTTTCAGTATCTTTTTTAATGAATAATTCAGTCAAAGCCCAGTTCACCTCATCTTTTTTACCAGTAATAGTCTTTATGATCTTTGAGAAAATTCTGATTAACAGTTTAATTGCTCTCCAAAAAAATGTGTTTAGGCTGTTTTTATCTAACTCATTATTAAACAATGATTCGGGTTGAGCATATTTTATTTTAACGTCAGCGGGAACTTCTTTTTCCAATTGACCGCCCTTATGAATTTGTATCAGGGTGATATTGAATTTATTATGATCAATTAATGAGTAAAGATTTAAAAAATCCTTTGACGGACCTCCCTGATTCATCTGGCCTGTTATGAAAGCAATATCTTTTTTAAGCTCTTTTTCCTGCATTTTGATTTTTATCAACTTCTGACAATAACTCCGGGTACTTCAGTGCAACATTTATTCTCCTAGATTAAAAGCCTGCTTTTTCCGGATTTTTTGCTCCTTTTATTATCACGAGTAGTTTTATTTTGCATTTAACCACAATTTATATTTGTCGCAACAGCTTGAATAACAGATGTATGCTCCAGTTGTTAAACTAAAATTCATTCCAAACTGTTCGTTTAATATAATCTGTATAGCTTAAAATAATTCTAACCACTTTGTCACTGACATTTGGGACATTGTAATCTTTAGCCAATCTGAAATTTCGTTTTTGATTAGCCATGCCGGCATGCTGATATTGCAACTGCACTAACCCCTGCATTATGCGTTCAGGGTTAAGCCCTGTCATCATAACTGATGCTTCTTCCATTGCCTCCGGTCTTTCGTGTGCTTCGCGTATATTCAATGCTTTGAAATTCATGATAGAAGATTCTTCACTTATTGTCCCGCTATCGGAAAGTACAGCAAAAGCATTGATCTGAAGGGCGTTGTAATCACTGAACCCAAGGGGCTTCATCCATTTTATAAGTGGATGAATGGTAATTGACGATTGGTTTCCATTTCCTGTCTCCGGATGGGTGAATTTGTCCAACCTTTTACGGGTTCGTGGATGAGTACTTACTATGATGGGATATCCATACTTATCGGCAATAAGGTTCAAAGAGTTTATTAAGCCAAAAAAGTTTTTATCGTTATTGATATTCTCCTCGCGATGGGCTGATACAACGAAATACTTGTCTTTTTGAAGATTAAGTCGTGAGAGTATATCTGAAGATTTAATTTTTGGCATATAATGGTTTAAAACCTCAAACATAGGGCTACCTGTTTTAATGATACGATCCGGCGGTAATCCTTCCTGCAGAAGATATTCTCTGGCTATACTGCTATATGTTAAATTTATATCAGCAATATGATCTACTATTTTACGGTTGGTTTCTTCAGGCACACGCTGGTCAAAACAACGGTTCCCGGCTTCCATATGGAAAATGGGTATATGACGTTTTTTTGCCGGTATTGCACAAAGACAACTGTTTGTATCGCCGAGAACCAGAAAAGCATCTGGTTTTTCTTTCTCCAGTATCGGATCTATTTTTATTATTACCTGTCCGATAGTTTCAGAGGCATTTACTCCAGCGGCATCAAGAAAATAGTAAGGTTTGCGGATCCCAAGGTCTTCATAAAAAACCTGGTTTAATTCATAATCATAGTTCTGACCGGTGTGAACTGTAATATGATGAATGGCTTCAGACTCATCAAGTTTAGCCATCACCCTCGAAAGTCGTATTATTTCCGGGCGTGTGCCCACAACGGTTATAAGTTTCAGTTTTTTCATTATGCTGATTTGTTTTTTTGTTTTGAGATCAACTTCAGTTACAATGTTAATAAGCTTATTGATTTAAACCGGTTTAAAAAAGTGGTATTCATAATTATAGCAAGGGAGAGGCAAGACTCTGATATGCGCTTAGGGTTTTTATGGAATAAATCAGAATAATTTTCGGGTTCATAACTAAACAACCTCAAAAAAGGTATCTGCATCCATTGCATCATAATGCTCATTTATCCAGAATATGGTATAAACATCCTCATCTCCGATATTTGTTATATTATGGGTAAACCATATAGGCATATCAACAAATGAAGGTTGGCTGCCATCAAGTTCAAAACTTAGAATTTTATTAGTTCCTATATGCCGAAGTTCAATTCTTGCTTTACCCTTGATTACTGCAAATCTTTCGGCTTTTCGGGTATGAAAGTGATTACCTCGGGTAATGCCCGGTTTGGTGGTTGAAAAAGATACCTGACCTCCGCTGTTTAATTTGATAGTTTCTACAAAAACACCACGATCATCGGTGTGGAACTTCAGATTAAACGGGAAAAATGAAGCATGATCAATATAACATACAAAAGTGTTAAAAAGATTGCGATTGAATGGATTTGTCAAATCAGGCATAATACCGTTTTCAAAATACAGCTCCTTGTACTCAGTTAATTGCTTTAACAGTTTTGATACACTTATTTCAGCGGTGTGATTAACATATACTTCATCAGCAATGCCGAAATAATCATCTCTATTTGACATTGCTATGATATGTTCAATTATTTCATTAATAAGTTCACCTACGTATATCAATTTCAGAGTCCCATCAACATTAATTTTTGGTATTTCATTATGACTGAGCTGATGGCAGAAAGTAGCAACTACTGAATTGTAAAATGGCAAGCCAAAAGGTCCGAATACGTTCGGAATTATGAGTCCGGTAAAACATCCATTATTCTCTAAAGCCCAGTCACTTAATAGTATACGACCTTCTCTTTTTGACTTTCCGTATAAATTATCGCGTTCTTCCTGTGTTGAAGATGAGAAAAGAATATGAGGTCTGGCTTTTGTGTTTTCACAGGCTGCAATTAGTTGCTTAACAAGCATGATATTGGTTTCATAGATAATGTCGGGATTCTCATGCCTGTTCATCGCTGCAAGATGGACAATTGAATCGCAGCTTTTTACAAATTCATTCAGTTTATTCTCATCGTCAAAGAAATTATCCTCAAAAGGAATGCGCTTGAATTCCTCAGGAAATAATCCTAAAGTATTATATAAATGGGTGCCTATAAAGCCGGCTTGACCGGTGATTCCTACTTTTATCATTTATTTTGTTTGTTTATGTAAGATAAGGCTTTACTAAATGTTCACAGAAAATTGGCTATTGCTCTAATAACCAGTAGTCTTGCGGAAAGCGATAATCATCATTTTTTGACTCTTCCAGGCTCATATTTGAAAAACTTATCAATATTGAATCCGGCTCAAGTGCTTTAAGCCCGTTTGCATGACCAGGCGGGATAATTAGGATTTCATTTTTTTGGTCTGATAGAATATGCTTGTTTTTCTTTAAATCTTTCGAGGGATTATCCCAATCATCTATTTTGATCCAGTTAATAAGGAAACTTCCTTTTGAAACATAAAAATATTTTGTTTCAATTTTATGCCCCTGCCAGGCTCGGATAATACTAGTGTCAGCATGTTTTATTGAATAAAATCGTTTGATGCCTTCAAATTTAAAATCGTTGACAAAACGAAGGCTTCCGCGATGGTCAGTGTAAGAATTGCCTTTAATTATATTATCGTTTTCCATCATAGTCATTTATAAGAATGATTACAGATGTTTTTTTGATCATTTGGCATCCTGGGATATTGCCTTAAATTATGAATAATTGTTAATCAGGATACTGAATGGCATTCATGTCTCCAAGAATATCATGGCGTATAATCGGAAGTTTTAGTAATAATTGCTTCATCTCTTCAATATCAAGCTGATGTGTGTTGTGAGAATGATATTCACTATATTTTATAACATCCTTAATGCCTTCACTGAAATATCTTTCGTAGTTAAGATCCCGGTTATCGGCAGGAATTCTGTAATAATTACCAAGATCCTCAGCTTTTACCATGTCTTCACGATTAACCAGTGTTTCGTACAATTTTTCGCCATGCCTGGTGCCAATAATACGAACCGGCAGATTCGTTTTATAGAGCTGTTGAAGTGCATTTGCCAGTGTTTCTATAGTAACTGCCGGTGCCTTTTGAACGAATATATCACCATTATGTCCGTGTTCAAAAGCATATAACACCAGGTCAACAGCATCTTCAAGGGTCATCATGAAACGGGTCATATTCGGATCAGTAATGGTAATAGGCTTATTTGCCTTGATTTGTTCAATAAAAAGAGGTATTACCGAACCTCTTGATGCCATTACATTTCCATAGCGGGTTCCACAAAAAACGGTTATTTTTTCATCAAGATTCCTTGATCTGGCTATCATAACTTTTTCCATTAATGCTTTTGACATTCCCATTGCATTAATAGGATAGGCAGCTTTGTCGGTACTCAGCACCACTGCTTTTTTGACCTCATGCCGTTCAGCAGCGGCTAAAACATTGTCAGTTCCAAGAATATTGGTTTTTACAGCTTCAACCGGAAAAAACTCACAGGAAGGTACTTGCTTTAAGGCTGCAGCATGAAAAATAAAGTCAACTCCCTTAACAACTGTATCCACTGAGCTTTGATTTCTAACATCACCAATGTAGAATTTAACTTTCTGATTATTAATGCGCTTACGCATATCATCCTGTTTCTTTTCGTCACGCGAGAAAATTCTTATTTCACTGAAACGTTCATCATTTATAAAGCGCTGTAATACAGCATTTCCAAATGAACCTGTTCCTCCGGTAATGAGAAGTGTTTTTTTTGCTGACATTTATTTGATGTTTAAAATATGATATAAAGGTTAGAGACTTTAGATTTTTGTGCTTATAATGTTAGATCCTGAAGTTTTTATTTATTTATATTTTGCAAAACTACTCTGTTGCCAGTCTGAATGTTTCTTACAGCTTCGCCTTCTCGCTCACATTAAATGAGCAAGAAGTATGTGTAAACCAATATGTTATCCGGACTTATCCGGCAGCTATTTCCCATAGCAAGAATGCTTCCGGGCTATTCATTAAATAAATATTTTCTTCTTCAGGTTTAGCAATTATATATCTTATTTTACGATTTATAAGACCCTCTACTTTGTCAATAAGCTGAGCAAGATAAGTGCGTTCAATACCATCACCAATCAATAATATATCAATTAGCGGACTATCGTTGCCTTTTGCAAAAGCTCCTGTAAGATATGCGCTTTGCAATCCACCTATCTGATTTACAATGCGTTCTACAACATGGTCAATTCCTGTATGCTTTAGCAAAAGTTTGTGTATCTCTTCAAAAAGCGGATGATTTGTATTGGCACGGTACATTTTTTTATTACCATGCATTTCGGATTTAAGCATGCCGGCTTTTTCAAGATGTATCAATTCCTGACGAATAGCATTTGTTGATTCTCCAAACTCCGTTTCCATATCCCGAAGCCAGGAACGATTGTTGCTATTCAGAAAAAACTTCAGCAATAGGTTAATTCGTGTTTTCGATTTAATTAGCGTTTGAAGCACCGCTTGGTTATTTTTGAGTAACAAAAGTACACAAATATTCAAATGAGCAATAAAAGTGAATTTATTTTACATTTTCTGCTCCCACAGTTTGTATTATACTATTTGCATTATCTTCTCCGTTTCAATGATGTTAAAATTATCAATATCCTTTTATTATTAAGAATTCTGATGCTCAAAGTATTTAAAAGCTCCTTGAGTATTTTATTAATACTTGTTTTCAATACCCTATACTCTCAGGATAATTATAAAAATATCTCGAGAGAGGAATATATTAAAATGTATAAACCCCTGGTAATGGAGAAGATGCGTGAATTTAGAATTCCCGCCAGTATTGCAATGGCGCAGGCAATGATAGAATCGGGCAATGGAAACAGTGAGTTAGCCAGAAATTCAAATAACCATTTTGGTATTAAATGCCATGAATGGACAGGTGAAACATTTAATTGGGATGACGATAAAAAACAGGAATGTTTCCGCAAGTACTCGTCAGTTGATGAATCATTTTACGATCATTCTTTATTCCTGACAAGCCGACCCAGATATTCTTCATTATTTGAACTCGAGATTACAGACTACAAAGCCTGGGCTTTTGGGCTTCAAAAAGCCGGCTATGCCACCAATCCTCAATATCCTCAGTTGTTGATTAAAATGATTGAAGAAAATCGTTTATATGAAATTGATACGGAAGTTTTGCACAGAGCTGTTGTGGCACAAGCATTGGAAGGTACAACTGAAGTTCCAGGAAATGAGCCTGTAGTTTATACAGAAGTTGGACCCGGACCTGCACAGCGAACATTGTTGTTAATGAATCGGCGTTTGTTCATATTTGCCCGTGCTGATGATACATATTTTAAAATAGCCAATGATTTTAACATTCCTATGACCAGGCTCTGTTATTTTAATGATGTAGAACCGGGTTCGGAATTAACTCAGAGGAAGCCTGTTTTTATTGAAGCAAAAAGAAGACGTTCAAAAACTGATGTTCATTTTGTTCAAGCCGGAGAAACTATGCATGATATTGCACAAAACTATGGAGTAAGACTTAAAAGCCTTTACCGGATGAACAGTATGATCCAGGGTGAAGAACCTGAAGCAGGACAAAGGCTAAGGCTTAGATAATAGCCTGTTGTACAGTTTATAAATAGTATTTCTTTTGGCTTTGAATTAAAAATTAATTCGGCACTTTCAGAAAAGGCTTAAATATTTGATTTATAAATAATTAAGTTGT
>CAZJZG010000020.1:0-56666 GCA_964550455.1 uncultured Bacteroidales bacterium
AGAAAGCCAAAATAAAACAATAGCTAACAGTGCAGTGCTTGCCAGCGATTTATTTGAATTAGTTCAAAATTATTATAAATCTAAAAACTAAATGTTATGAAAAAATATTTTATTTTCCTTAAGATAAACATGTTTATCATGTTAGTTATTTTATGCATTATAAGTATTAATACAAAAGCACAAAATATTATTCTTATAAATAATGCTGTTGGATTTGCTGATTCTACTGTAATAATAAGTGTAAATATTCAAAACGAAGAGCCTTATTCAACATTTACTTTTGAAATAGAATTACCAGATGATTTTTACTATGATGATAATTCTGTTGTTATTAATACACCTAATAGCAATATTCATTTTAATGTATTCTATATATCAGATAATCAAGCTATAAAAGTAACAGGTAGTTCGTTAAATAATCCGATTACAGATTGGATTTCTTACTCTTTTGCATTGAACACTCCTTCCGAGTCATGCACATATCCACTTAAGTTAAGAAATGTGATATTTTCAAATATCGAAAATAAAAACATTATAGATGATGTTATTAATGGAAATATTTCAATAATCAATAAGGATTATGTTGGTAAAATTCAATTACATAATGCTGTTGGGATTATAAATTCAACAGTGGATATTGATATAGAAATCAATATAGAAGTTTCTATTGTTAGCATGGGTTACCATCTTCTTCTTCCTCAGGGTTTTAACTTTATGCAAAATTCAACAGTTGTAGATCCGCCATTTGATCCTGCAGTTTATAATGTAATTACAGAGTTTAAACCCTGGAACTCAACATTGATTGTGGCTATATTCTCACTACAAAATCAATACTTACCTTCAGATTTTACAATTACTCATACTTTGAATACTCCATCAGAACCAGGAATTTATTTTCCATTATTTGTTAATAATAAAAGCGTTTCAAACGGTCTTGAAGTCATAAATGGTATTATTATTATTAATCATGATGGACCTACTTTACCTGGAGACGCAAACTGCGATGGCGAAATAAACACCTTTGATGTTGTGACCTTTATAAACCTAATTATGGGTGATAATCCTATACCATTTTGCTTTATTAACGCTGATATAAACCAAGATGGAAATATAGACATTACTGATGCAGTTAGCACGGTAAATATTATTATGAACAGGAGATAGAAAGGCTGTTTATAATCAACTTTTCCAATCTCCCTGACTTATCCACCTCATGGAGGTGTAAAACATATTACATTGGTACTCAATTAGTTGTCAGGGGAAAGTATTTAAGTCTGTTGCACTAAGATGGATAGGGTGGAATTTATTTCTACAAGAAATAAGAACCTTTTAGAGTTTGCTTCAACAGGTTTTTAAGCACACGACAAGGACTTGTACAATAGGCTTAAAGACAAAATACATTATTTTTGATGCTTTAATTTTTTATTGCATCAATACCTTATGGTTCCACATAATAAACTTACAGAGCTTGGTTCAAAGCTCAGTGGTGATCTGTTTACCGATTATCCAACCCGGTTGCTTTACGCTACGGATGCCAGCGTTTACCGTGAAGTACCACTTGCTGTAGTGCGCCCGGGATCAAAGGACGATATTCTTGCTCTTATAAAATTTGCAAGGACCTTCCGTGTTTCATTAATACCGCGTACTGCCGGCACTTCACTTGCCGGGCAGGTAGTTGGGGGCGGGATTGTAGTTGACATTTCCAGATATATGACCAAAGTACTGGAAATAAACCAGGATGAAAAATGGGTAAGAGTTGAACCGGGTGTAATTCTTGATGAACTCAACCTTATACTTGAACCTTACGGCTTGTTTTTCGGTCCTGAAACGTCCACTTCAAACCGATGTATGATCGGGGGCATGGTCGGTAATAATTCATGTGGTGCTCATTCACTTGTTTATGGCAGCACCCGGGATCATACAATATCAGTAAAGGCTCTGCTCTGTGATGGTTCAGAAGCAGAATTCAAGCCACTTAACGAAAAGGAATTAAACGAAAAAGCAAGCGGCACAAATCTGGAAAGTGAATTATACCGCCATATACTCGGTATGCTTCATGACCCTGTAAACCAACAGGAAATCAGAAAAGAATATCCGGATCCTGCAATTAAACGCCGTAATACAGGTTATGCCATTGATTTGTTACTGGACTGCAAACCTTTTACCCCAACCGGACCAGATTTCAATTTCAGCCGTCTGTTAGCTGGTTCAGAAGGAACTCTTGCTTTTTTTACCGAAATAAAACTCAACCTTGTTGATCTGCCTCCTAAAGAAAAAGCCTTGGTATGCATGCATTGCAACACCCTTGATGAAGCCTTCAAAGCCAATCTGGTGGCACTTAAGCATAAGCCGGTAGCTGTGGAACTAATGGACAAGGTAATAATTGAGCAAACCGAAAATAATATTGAACAGCGAAAGAACAGGTTCTTTATTCAGGGCAATCCCGCTGCCATCCTTATCATTGAATTTGCCTGTCATACAATTGAGGAATTAAACGACAGGATCAGGGAGCTGGAACATGCAATGCGTTCTGAGAATTATGGCTATCAATTCCCGGTTATTCGCGGAAAAGATATTTCCAGGGTATGGGCATTGCGAAAAGCCGGTCTCGGGTTATTATCAAATATTCCCGGCGATGCAAAACCTGTTGCCGTTATTGAGGATACTGCCGTTAATCCTGCCCTGCTGCCGGATTATATGAATGAATTTCAGCAGATGCTCCAAAGGCTGGATCTTAGCTGCGTGTACTATGCTCATATTGCTACCGGCGAATTACACCTTCGTCCTGTTTTGAACCTTAAAGACCCGGCAGATGTAGAGCTTTTTCGTAAAGTAGCCTACGAAACTGCCTTATTGGTAAAGAAATACAAAGGTTCGTTAAGCGGCGAACACGGCGATGGCAGATTACGCGGTGAATTCATACGTTTGATGGTTGGGGAGCATAATTACAAATTGATTCAATCAATAAAAGAAATATGGGATCCGTACAATATTTTCAATACCGGGAAAATTGTCAATACTCCTCCTATGAACACCTCGCTCAGATATGAGCCGGGGCAGGCTGTAAAGGAACCTGTAACCATATTCGATTTTTCTGAGACCCAAGGTATTCTGCGCGCTGCCGAACAATGCAATGGCTCAGGCGATTGCCGCAAAACAGAACTGGCAGGAGGAACAATGTGCCCCAGTTATATGGCTACCCGCGATGAAAACAACAGCACCCGCGCCCGTGCCAATATTCTTAGGGAATTCCTTACTCATTCATCAAAATCCAACCCTTTTGACCATAAAGAGATTTATGAAATAATGGATCTCTGCCTGTCATGCAAGGGCTGTAAAGCCGAATGCCCCTCAAATGTGGATATTGCGAAATATAAAGCCGAGTTCTTACAACATTATCACGTTGCAAATGGAATTCCATTGCGAACACGAGCAATTGCACATATAGCAAGTCTGAACAAGCTGGGCATGATCCTGCCGGATGTTTATAATTCGCTGATGAAGAATAAATTGTTTTCCAAATTCCTGAAAGCAAGGCTTAAATTTGCTTCTGAACGGAATTTGCCGCTACTTGCAAAAACTTCACTTCGCCGCTGGGCTAAGCGTAACACGCCAAAATCAGAAAATCCGCTTGGAAAAGTTTTTCTTTTTGCCGATGAATTCACCAACTATAACGATGTTGAAGCCGGAAAGGCTGCAATTCGCCTGCTTGCTTTTCTGGGCTATGAAGTTGTGATCCCAAAACATACTGATAGCGGACGCTCATTCCTGAGTAAAGGAATGCTGAGAAAAGCACGCAGCAAAGCTGCAAAAAATGTTGCGCTGCTAAAACATCTGATCTCAGAATCTACTCCGCTCATAGGTATTGAACCTTCAGCGATATTGACTTTCCGCGATGAATATCCGGACCTACTTCGTGGCGAAGAAAAAGATAATGCCATTGCCATAGCAAAGCATGCGCTCATGTTTGATGAATTTATCATGCGGGAGGCAGAAAAAGGAAAAATAACTTCCTCTGTTTTCACTGATTCTGAAAAACATATTGTCCTCCACGGTCATTGTCATCAAAAGGCTTTGGCAAGCACCGGACCAACAAAGGCAATGCTTTCGCTGCCGGTAAATTACAAAGTCAGAGAATTAAAAACCGGCTGCTGCGGTATGGCTGGTTCATTTGGTTACGAACAAGAACATTACGAGCTTTCAATGAAGGTTGGCGAACTGGTATTGTTTCCTGAAGTCAGAAAAGCTAAGGACGATACCATTATAGCAGCGCCCGGGACAAGCTGCCGCCACCAGATAAAGGACGGAACCGGGCGCACTGCTTATCATCCTGTGGAAGTTTTATATATGGCATTAAAAACTGATCATTGATTCTCCTGCCCTTTCGTTTCAGAAAAAAATAATTAAGCTCCAATTGTTTTTTTAAAAAATTGTTTATATTGTAATCTTATTTTTGATTATAATTTAATCATTTGGATATGATTTTCACTGCACATAGTTATTACAGCCTGCGCTATGGCAGCATGTCAGTAGAAAAGATAGTAACTCAGGCCAAAGCCTGCGGTTTGCAAACACTTGTACTGGCAGACATTAACAATACTTCAGCAATTACTGATTTTATCCGTGAATGTAAGGCGCATAATATCAAGCCTTTGGCAGGAGTTGCCTGTTATGATGACGAAAAGCTGAAATATCTGTTGTTAGCCGGAAATAATGATGGTTTCCGGGAAATCAATGATTTTTTGAGTGAAATCAATATAAAAGGACTGACATTGCCGGAGAGAGCGCCGGAATTTGAAGCAGTATTTGTAATTTATCCTATGGATATCTTTCACATCACAGATAAAAACTATCAAATACCAAATCCGAAAAAAATCCGGGATTCAGAAGAAACACAAAACCGTTTGGTCAAACCCGGGCAGAGTCAGCAATCAGCTTTGAATACAGGGCAGTTCAAAAAACCATCAATGTTATCACAGCTCAGATCCAATGAATTCATTGCCGTTCGTTATCATGAGCTCAACAAACTGCTCACCTCTCCTCTTCGCCATTACCCCCAAAAACTTCTGGCATGGCATAATGCTACCTTTGCCGATGCAAAAGACTATGAACTGCACCGCCATTTAAGAGCTATTGACAATAATTGTCTGCTCAGCAAACTATCACCTGCACAACTGGCAAATCCAAACGAGATATTTATCACCGAAGCTGAAGCACAGCAACAGTTTGGGCAATATCCGCAATTAGTGAATAATGCAAAGAAACTGACCGGGCAATGCGAACTTGATTTCGATTTTAAAAGTATCAAAAACAAAAAAACCTTTACCGGCAGCCGTTACGACGATCGTATCCTGCTCGAGAAGCTTGCACTTGATGGGCTTGCTTATCGTTATGGTTCGGAACACAAAGAAGCTTTGCGCCGGATAAAACATGAACTTGAGATCATTGACAAGCTGGGCTTTTCAGCTTATTTCCTGATCACATGGGATATTATCCGTTATTCTGTGTCGCGTGGATTTTATCACGTAGGCCGCGGCAGCGGGGCAAACAGCATTGTAGCTTACTGCCTGCGTATCACCGACGTGGACCCTATCACCCTCGACCTGTATTTTGAGCGATTTATAAACCCTCTGCGTACTTCGCCGCCCGATTTCGACATTGATTATTCCTGGAAAGAACGCGATGAGGTGCTGGATTATATTTTCAAACGCTACGGGCATAAACACACAGCTTTACTTGGCGCCATGTCCACTTTCAAAGGCAGGTCAATCCTTCGTGAACTGGGCAAGGTGTATGGTTTGCCTAAAAACGAGATTGACGATATGGTAGAGAATCGCCGGAATCCCAAAAGCGAGGGGGAACTAATGAGTAAAATAATGAAAATAGGTACAATGATGGTTGATTTCCCGAATATCCGGAGTATTCATGCCGGAGGGGTACTGATCTCGGAAGAGCCTGTAACTTGTTATACAGCCCTCGACATGCCTCCCAAAGCTTTCCCCACTACCCAATGGGATATGTATGTAGCAGAAGCCATAGGATTTGAAAAACTGGATATTCTGAGCCAGCGGGGTTTGGGACATATTGACGAATGTGCAAAAATTGTCAGGGAAAACAGAGGAATTACCCTTGATGTGCATAAAGTGGACGATTTTATGAAAGATCCGAAAGTAAAAAAGCAACTGCGCAATGGCGAGACCATAGGCTGTTTTTATATTGAAAGCCCTGCCATGCGCGGACTTCTGAAAAAACTTCACTGCGACACCTACCCTGTTCTGGTTGCTGCAAGTTCCATCATAAGACCAGGAGTGGCGCGTTCGGGTATGATGAAAGAATATATATATCGTTTTCACAATCCCAATGGGTTCAAATATATACACCCCGTGATGCAACAGCAGTTAAAGGAAACTTTCGGGGTAATGGTGTATCAGGAGGATGTGCTCAAAGTTTGTCATCATTTTGCAGCCCTCGACCTTGCCGATGCCGATATCCTTCGGCGTGCCATGAGTGGGAAATACCGCTCAAAACAAGAATTTGAACATATCCGTGATCGTTTCTTTAACAATTGCCGTGAACTTGGACATACCGAAGCTATTACCAGTGAAGTATGGAGGCAGATAGAATCTTTTGCCGGTTATTCGTTCTCAAAAGCACATTCAGCAAGCTATGCTGTAGAAAGTTTTCAGAGCCTGTACCTTAAGGCTCATTTCCCGAACGAATTCCATGTGGCAGTGATCAATAATTTTGGAGGGTTTTACCAAACCTGGGTGTATTTTAATGAAGCCAGACGATGTGGTGCCAGCATTGAGCTTCCGTGTGTAAACCATAGCAGGTATAAAACATCGCTGTCAGGGCAGACTATTTACACCGGGTTCATTCATATCCAGAACATGGAAACCGAAATTGCACAGGAAATTGAAGCAGAGCGCAACAGAAACGGGTTGTTTAAAAACCTGCAGGACTTTGTGAACCGCATTCCTGTGGGTAAAGAGCAACTACAACTGTTGATACGATGTGGGGCTTTCCGGTTCACAGGAAAAAGAAAACAGGAATTGTTGTGGGAATCTTTTATGGCAGGTGCCGGCACAACTCCCAAATCCAATAACTTCACTCTTTTTGATGAACCCGGCAAAGACTTTATCCTTCCTGAGCTGGAGCACAGCAAACTTGAAGATGCCTATGACGAAATTGAACTTCTTGGCTTCCCTCTTACTCTAAGTTATTTTGACATGCTCGACCGGAACGCTACGGAGCAGCCCCCCACCCTGCCTGCCGGAAATCCAAGACTTTCCACGTCAGATACTAAACCTAAAATCTCTCAGATCCTTGCTTCCGAAATGTTATCCTGTACAGGTAAGCGTGTTCAGATGCTCGGCAGCCTTGTTTGCATCAAATATGTAAGTACGGTTCATAAAGAAATAATGCATTTCGGTACTTTTTTCGATTGCACAGGCAATTTTTTTGATACTGTACATTTTCCGCCTGTTGTAAAAAAATATCCTTTTCGCGGTTACGGCACTTACAGACTTATCGGCAAAGTGACGGAAGATTTTGGTTTTGCAAGTCTTGAAATTGAGCAAATGGAAAAACTACCAATAAAAAAAGATCCGAGATTAATGTGATTTTGCAACACACTTTTTTTATGTATTACCCAAAATTAAAAAATGACAACCCACAATCTCTTTTAACCTTTTTGGCTAAAGCCAGTTTGTTGACCCCACTTTTATATCCCACCGGCTTAAGCCGGTGGCAATTCATGAACACATTATTATGACTGGGAACGCAAAAACCGGACACTGAGAAAGTCTCAGCGCCCCGGATTAACAGCCCCGTAGGGGCTATATATTGGTAGAAAATCGTAAAAATTCAATCTCTAAGCCCCGTAGGGGCGGAATAATTGAAAGAGCGCTTCCAGAGCATCAGCACCCGGGGTTTATAATCCCGTAGGAACCCTTACGGGATGGTATATTTATAGAAAATTAAGCCAATTCCATCCCCAAACCCCGTAGGGACACTTACGGGATTTAATAACAAATGAATAATGAATAGGAACGGGCTTTAGCCCAAATCTGAATCCGGCGGCAATTGATTATTTCCAGCATTATGAATTGGAACGGGCTTTTTCAATGAATTAACTTAATAGAAAACATCCAAATATCACTAACTATTTTAACCTTTTTGGCTAAAGCCAGTTTGTTGCCCACATATTTATATCCCACCGGCTTAAGCCGGTGGCAATTCATGAACACATTATTATGACTGGGAACGCAAAAACCGGACACTGAGAAAGTCTCAGCGCCCCGGATTAACAGCCCCGTAGGGGCTATATATTGGTAGAAAATCGTAAAAATTCAATCTCTAAGCCCCGTAGGGGCGGAATAATTGAAAGAGCGCTTCCAGAGCATCAGCACCCGGGGTTTATAATCCCGTAGGAACCCTTACGGGATGGTATATTTATAGAAAATTAAGCCAATTCCATCCCCAAATCCCGTAGGGTCGTAAACACTTACGGGATTTAATAACAAATGAATAATGAATAGGAACGGGCTTTAGCTCGTTTGTTAAATTAAAACCGACTTCAAATCGGAGTACAAACTTTATAACACTATTCTTGTTAATCAATCGTAACTTACTTTGAATTAAGGATTTTTTCTAATTTTGCCGCATGACAAAAAACGAAGACGCATTAAAAAAGATAATAGCCCATGCCAAGGAGTATGGGTTTGTTTTTCAATCAAGTGAAATATACGACGGCCTTAGCGCTGTGTATGACTATGGCCCTTTTGGGGTAGAATTGAAAAATAATATTGCCGATCATTGGTGGAAATCCATGGTTCAGCATCACGAAAATATTGTAGGACTGGATTCTTCAATATTCATGCATCCGACAATATGGAAAGCCAGCGGACATGTGGATGCTTTTAATGACCCCATGCTTGACAATAAAGATTCGAAAAAACGATATCGTGCTGATGTGCTTGTAGAAGAGCATATGGCAAAAATCGAAGAAAAAATTGATAAAGAGGTTGAAAAGGCAGCCAAAAGATTTGGCGAAAGCTTTAACCGCGATCTTTTTATTGAAACAAATCCGCGTGTAACTGAGTACAGGAACAAAATTGAAGAGATCAAAAAACGACTGTATACTTCCATGGATAAGGAAGATATGGAAGGGATTAAAAAACTAATTGAAGATCTTGAAATTGTTTGTCCGGTATCAGGAAGCCGTAACTGGACTGATGTCCGTCAGTTCAACCTGATGTTTGCCACTCAGATAGGCTCGCTCAGCGAAGGTGCTAATACTATTTATCTCAGACCGGAAACAGCTCAGGGAATTTTTGTAAACTATCTGAATGTACAAAAATCAGCTCGAATGAAAATCCCATTTGGGATTGCACAAATCGGCAAAGCATTTCGTAACGAAATTGTCGCCAGGCAGTTTGTTTTCCGTATGCGTGAGTTTGAACAAATGGAAATGCAATATTTTGTGAAACCCGGCACTGAAATGGAATGGTATAATTTCTGGAAGGAAGCGCGAATGAAATGGCATATTTCTCTTGGGTTACCGGAAAATAAATTCCGTTTCCACGACCATATTAAATTAGCACATTACGCTAATGCTGCCACCGATATTGAGTTTAATTTCCCAATAGGTTTTAAAGAACTTGAAGGCATACATTCCCGTACTGATTTTGACCTTGGCGCTCATCAGAAATTCTCGGGCAAGAAGATACAGTATTTTGATCCCGAACTCAATGAAAGCTATGTGCCATATGTGGTAGAAACCTCTATAGGGCTCGATCGCACATTCTTTGCTGTATTCAGCAATGCCTATACCGAAGAAAAACTTCCTGACGGTTCTGAAAGAGTGGTACTTCATATTAAGCCGGCATTAGCACCTGTAAAGGCTGCTGTTTTACCTTTGACAGCAAAAGATGGCTTACCGGAAAAAGCCCGTGAAATAATGGATAAGCTCAAGTTTGAATATCGTTGTTATTATGAAGAAAAAGACTCGATAGGACGTCGTTATCGCCGACAGGATGCAATTGGTACGCCTTATTGTATTACTGTTGACCATCAGACTCTTGAAGATAATACAGTAACCATCCGCGAACGCGACAGTATGAAACAGGACAGGGTGGAGATTGAACAACTACAGAGAATTATCCAATTAAAATTAAAGTCCTGAAATTATAAATAAATATCCTGAAATTCATGAAGAAGCTGCCTCTGTTTTGTTCCAGAGGCAGCTTCTTTGTATAGTTTCTGCAAAAATTTAGGTTGAGTACTTTCTCTACTGATTCCCAATTCTGAGGTATAACCTCTTCCTGATTTGGGCAGGTTTATTAAACAACAAAGTTATGAACCTTTGTTCTATAGTACTGGTGGCAGTATAGAAAGCCAGGAAAGTTCCCAATAGCCTTACATTTCCTTAAATCTGTGACTTAATAACAGGCTCGCTTGTTTATACCAAGATTATCACAACTCATTCTTAAAATAATCGCAAGTTTCAAAAAGCATGGTTATCCCTTGATATGCATGAGGTAACTGGCAAATTCAGGGTAGTGAGCAAGCTAATGCTAACAAGCAATCTCTGAATAATTCAAATGTAGAAACTAATCCCCGGCCTTACAGAATTCAGTAAATACAATTTTCAACCTGAATAATTAAAATAATATTCGGATTAGGGGTATGGTGTAAAAATCGAGTATTTTTGCTGTGATAAAATATCAGATTCTGTCTTCCATACCTTTATATACTAAAACGCGCGTCATTGCTGAACAAAATTGCTATTACGGCTGTATCCAGATTTTTTAACGCTTTGCTGAGCTTTGCAATAGTAGCAATAGCAGCAAGGATTTTCGGAGCTGAAGGATATGGAACTATTGTTTTGCTCATCCTGGGTATTACATTCATACAGCTTGTTAATAATTTCGTAGGAGGTTCGGCACTGATTTACCTTGTGCCGCGTGAAAGAGTTGGACATCTTTTTCTGCTTTCGTATGCATGGGCTTTGATCGTTGCAGTTATTGGCGCTAATCTTTTGTTTCTGTTCAAACTCATTCCTCCTGAATTCCGGCACGAAACCATGCTTCTTTCGTTAATATCAAGCTGGGCATCAATAAATATGATGATTATACTGGGACGGGAAAGAATAAAACTTTACAATATATTAAGTGTATTACAAACCCTGTTGATTTTCTGTAGCATTCTGTTTTTTGTATTTATCCTGAAACGCAACTCCATTGATTACTACATTTATGCGCTTTATATTGCCTATTTATCAACTTTTTTAATAAGTCTTATTTCTATAAGAACCGACCTCATTATAAATGATATCAGCACTATAGGAAATTCCATAAAACCAATTCTGCAATACGGCGGATTAATTCAGCTAGCTAATATATTCCAGTTTTTCAATTACCGGTTGAGTTATTACTTTCTTGAAAAGTTTTCCGGTAAATCCGAGCTTGGGAAATTTGCTATCGGTGTACAGCTTGCTGAGGGTATCTGGATACTTGCAAAAAGTGTGGCGCTTGTGCAATATGCCAGACTATCAAACGAACCTGATAATCCTGAATATGCAAAAAACACAACTCTTATATTCCTGAAACTCACTGTATCAGGAACTCTTATTATGCTTGCTGTTTTATTAGCTCTGCCTCAATCAGTATTTACCTGGATATTTGGTGCAGATTTTATAAACATCAGATCAGTAATCCTAATTCTTAGCCCGGGTATACTTGCATTGGCTGCCTGTAATATTTTAAGCCATTATTTCAGTGGAACAGGACGCCCGGGGTTTAATACAATATCATCAGCCATAGGATTTGCAGTGGTAATTATTTCGGGGTTCATTTTAATACCTGGATTAGGTATAATTGGAGCAGGGCTTGCAACCACCCTGTCACATTTATCAGTGTTTATATATCAGGCTTATTGGTTTAAAAAGATATCGAAAAGCACATTTAAAGAAATAACCTTTACTGCATCAGACTTAAAGAAAATGGTGAAAGAGCTTAAAGCAATATTGCCTGACAGCAAATCTACTCCGGAGACTGATCTGTAAATTCAAAAAAATATTTTCCGGCATTTTACAAATCCTTTATACCGCCTCAAACATTAAAAACAGCGCCTTCAACAGCAAGATACGTTTCCTGAAAAACGGTTTTTGCTTCTTCAAGTAAAGGCTGAAGGTCATCATAACGTGCTGAATAATGACCAATAATCAGCTTTCTTACTCTGGCTGCTTTTGCTAATGTAGCAGCTTCAACAGTAGTGGAATGAAATTTTTCATGTGCCATATCAATACGATCATTCATAAAAGTAGCTTCATGATATAGCAGGTCGGCATTAGCAACAATATCAGCAGTTGATACCTGATATGCAGTGTCAGAGCAGAAAGCATAAGTACGCGGGGGAGCAGGATCAATTGTAATCTGCTCATTCTTATACAGAACCCCGTTCTCATCTGTAAAATCCCGTCCGCTTTTTAGCTTAGGGATCAATGCCAGGGGAATATTAAGCTTGTCTATGATTTCCGGTTTCATTTTTCTGGGTCTGGGTTTCTCCCTGAATAAATAACCACAGGTAGGAATACGGTGCTTCATAGGGATGGTTGAAACAGTAAGACGCTCATCTTCATATACACTGGAAACATTCTCAGTATCCACAACATGAATATGCAAAGGATAAACCAGTGTGGTTTGCGATGCCTGTAACTGTACTTCAATTATTTCGCGGATCCCTGCCGGTCCGTATATAAACAATGGTTGCTCCCTTCTAAAAAGATGAAAAGTAGTAACCAGTCCTATCAATCCATAAAAATGATCACCATGAAGGTGACTGATAAAAATATGATTGATCTTTCCCAAGCGTATATTATATTTATTTAGCTGAATTTGTGTTCCTTCTCCACAATCAGCAAGGAAAATACGATCTAAATGATTAATAACCTGAGCAGTAGGAAATCGTCCCGTTACAGGTGTGGCTGAGTTACTTCCAAGGATAGTTACTGAAAAAGTCATTTATGATATTGCAAATATTAATGAACTCACAAATTTAGGCTAAAAATTGGCTTAATCAGTAATTCACGAATAACACCAGATTATTTTTAAAAACGATTTTACTGTAATGTCTTTATTAAAAATGAAAACTAAGCTAGTTTTGTCATATCATCAGGTAAATAGTCTTCCATGGAACCGGGAACAGAAAGCAAATAAAAAAAAAGCCGCTTTGGTCATTAAAAGCGGCTCTACAAAATTATTATTGGTAAACCAATACCTGAAAATCAAACTGTTTATTCTTCAGTTCCTTCTTCTACCTGGCTTTCAGCTTCTTCCTCATCTTTTTTGCTCTTACTTGCAGCTTTTGACTTACGTTCTGCTTTTTCAGATTTTTCAAGATCCAACTTCATTTTAGCCAAAGCTGTGATATCACCAAGGGTGGTTTTTTCAAGATTATCCTGCATGCGACGAACAGTACGACGTGTTGCTTCTTCCTGAGTCAAAACTTCAGCCTTTTCCTTGGTACGTTCTGCTACCTGAGCATCCTGATAAACCTTGCTGTGTGAAAGAATGATCTTTTTGTTTTCTTTTGAAAACTCGATAACCTTGAAATCCATGGTTTCGTCAACCTTTGCAGTAGTATTATCTTCTTTCACCAAATGGCGTAGCGGAGCAAATCCTTCAACACCATAAGGCAATGTTACGATCATACCTTTATCGGCTTGTCCCTGAATAGTTCCTTTATGTATAGAACCCGGAGTAAATACTGTTTCGAAAACATCCCACGGATTTTCTTCAAGTTGTTTGTGACCAAGGCTCAAGCGGCGGTTTTCAACGTCAACATCAAGAACAATGACTTCCATTTCTTCACCTACTTTGGTAAACTCAGCCGGGTGTTTAATTTTCTTTGACCACGAAAGGTCGCTAATATGGATCAAACCATCAACACCTTCTTCGAGTTCAACAAAAATTCCAAAATTGGTAAAGTTGCGAACCAAAGCCTTATGTTTTGAATTAATAGGATATTTAGCAAGAATATTTTCCCATGGGTCAGGTATCAATTGTTTAATACCTAATGACATTTTACGCTCTTCGCGGCTCAGGGTGAGGATAACAGCTTCAACTTTATCGTCAACTTTCATGAAATCCTGAGCTGTGCGCAAATGCTGCGACCATGACATTTCAGAAACATGGATCAGACCTTCAACACCAGGGGCAATTTCAACAAATGCACCATAATCAGCCAGTACCACAACTCTTCCTTCAACCTTATCGCCAATCTTCAGGTCAGGATCAAGCGAATCCCAAGGATGTGGTGTAAGCTGTTTAAGACCCAATGCAATACGTTTCTTGCTTTCATCAAAATCAAGGATAGCTACTTTGATCTTCTGATCGAGTTCTACCACTTCATTCGGATGATTTATACGACCCCATGAAAGGTCAGTTATATGAATAAGACCATCAACCCCGCCCATATCAACAAATACTCCGTACGAAGTGATATTCTTCACCAGACCTTCGAGTACCTGGCCTTTTTCAAGCTTAGCAATGATTTCAGATCTTTGTTGTTCAAGTTCGTCCTCAATAAGGGCTTTGTGTGAAACAACAACGTTCTTATACTCATGATTGATCTTTACAACCTTGAATTCCATGACTTTATCAACATAAATGTCATAATCACGAATAGGCTTAACATCAATCTGTGAACCGGGTAAGAAAGCTTCGATACCAAAAACATCAACTATCAAACCACCTTTGGTTCTGCTTTTCACATAACCTTTGATTATTTCATCGGTTTCGAAAGCGTTATTAACACGCTCCCATGAACGCAGAATACGTGCCTTGCGATGTGAAAGCATTAACTGTCCTGTGGTATCTTCCTGACTTTCAACGTATACTTCTATTTCATCACCAATTTTAAGATTAGGATTATAACGAACTTCATTCAAAGGGATAACGCCATCGCTCTTAAAACCAATATTAACAACTACTTCACGACTACTTATGGCAACAACAGTTCCTAAGATTACTTCATGCTCATTGATGGAACTGAGGGTCTTTCCATAAATATCTTCAAGGCGTTCGCGTTCAGCTTTTGAGTATGATTCATGTTTTTTGCTGCTGAGTTCCCAATCAAATTCGGGTGGTTCCGGGGTTTTTTCAGTTTCTGAAACCGGCGCTGATTCTTCAGCCAAAATGGGTTCTTCAGAAACCGACTCTTCAATGACGGGTTCGTCAGCTACAGGGCTTTCAGTTTTTTCAGGAACAACTTCCTGATCTATAATTTCCTGTGGTTCTTCATGGATTTCGGCAACATCAACGGGTTCTTCAGAAACCGGCTCTTCAATGAAGGGTTCTTCGGCTACAGGGCTTTCAGTTTTTTCAGGTACAACTTCCTGAGCTGTAATTTCCTGTGGTTCTTCATGGGTTTCGGCAACATCAACGGGTTCTTCGCTAAGCTGATCTTCAGCAGGTGCGGGATTTTCGTCTGTTACCTTTTGTTCTTCTGATGGGTTTTGTTCCAATTCATCGAATTGTTTTTCTTCAGTCATTCAATAATACTTTGTGGTTGCAATTGCAACCGGGTTAATACTAATTTAATTATCTGTTTTACAGCTCATTATATAACAATAATGCTTTTTGTAAAAATGGGTGCAAAGTTAGAGATATTTTCCGGATCTAAATTAGAATACCCGGCAAAAATTATAATAAAATAAAAAGCCACACATATTTATACTGATGCTATTCTACGGATTTAACTCTTAATACATAGAATTTAGTCAATAACATGTTGTTAATAAGCTTTTTATGGTTTATAACCGCGTTGTTTAGCCATTTCATTAACTCGCTTCTGGAAGTTGGAGGTTTTTATAGGTTTCTTTTTATTCTCCATTATTTTCTTACGGATCTTATCTTCATCAATCACTTGACGCATCAGGAACATCTGTGCAAAAGTGATCAGATTAGTAAGCATATAATAGTAGCTTAAACCGGATGAATAACTGTTAAAAAACCCAAGAAACATTATGGGCATCATGTAAGTCATCATTTTCATTCCCGGCATCTGAGCTGAGCCGGTATCCATCAATTTATTGTTTACATATGTGTATATCAATGTTGTAATAGCCATTAAGAGTGTAAAAAGGCTTACATGATCACCATAAAAAGGAATATTAAAAGGGAGGTCAAGAACTGAGTCATAAGTTGATAAATCATGTGCCCACAGGAAAGGCTGTTGTCGCAGCTCGATAGATGACGGGAAAAACCTAAAAAACGCAATAAGTATCGGAAGTTGAATCAGAGTAGGAACACAACCCGACATAGGATTCACACCAGCTTTTTTATACAATGCCATAGTAGCCTGCTGCTTTTTCATGGCATCATCCTTTTTAGGATATTTATTATTTATCTCTTCAATTTCAGGTTTTAACACACGCATTCTTGCCTGCGAAATGTGAGTTTTATAGGTAAGCGGAGATAAAATTGTTTTTAGCAGAATAGTTAGTATGAGGATTATAACTCCATAATTTAAGTTAAACCCTTCAAGGAAATTGAATACAGGAATTACTGCATATCGGTTTAGACCCTGTAAAAGGAAGAAACCCCAGCCCAAAGGAATCTGACGCTCCAGCCTTAACTTGTAATGTCTAAGAATACTGTATTTTGTTGGTCCGAAATAGATATTAAGGGGTACTGAATATGACTGAGCAGCAGTATAAGGAATGCTTATATCGGCTTTCATGGTTTTTAGATAACGACTGTCAGTGATATCAGTTTGCACAAACGATTTAATATCGGCACTAAGGAAATTATCTTTTGCAATTAAGGTTGTAGTAAAGAACTGTTGTTTGAAAGCAATCCATCTGACTCTGGTTTTCAGCGATTTTGAATCATCTTTAGCTGCTGATAATTCTCCCATATCCTCACTCATGTAACGATAATGTATGGTACTTGCATTTCGTTCAGTTTTAATATTTTTCTCCTGCTGTGATAATTGATTATGCCAGTCAAGTTCCAGATAATTTGTATTATCGTCAATTACTTTCTGCATGCCCGAAAAGTTCAGATCCAATCCGGTCATGTAATCATTACCTGTTACAGTATATTTAAACTCAATATAATTTTCGGTTTCCTCCTGAAAATCACCAGCATTAGCATAGGCACGCATTCCAAACTCAAGAACATCGCTGCCTTTAACCATCATTTTATGCTCACCTGTAAAGGCACGGTCATACCAAAAAGGCTTAAAATACAGAGAATTGGTTTGAATAGTACGGTTATTGGCAAAAAAAGCCAGACTAAAGTCTGAGGCATCTTTATAAATCAACTGTAGTGGAAGAGTATCCCACGACTTAAAATCCTTCAGTTCGGCAGAGACTATTCGTCCGCCTTTTGAAGAAATACCAAGACGAAGCAAATCACTTTCAATAATATAGATAAGCTCCTCCCCACTTGCTGCACCTGCAAAGCTTCCAAAACGCTCAAGTAATTTCAGCTTTTCAATATCGGTATCATCTTCTGTTATTTCAATATCATCAGCAGGTTTCTGACTTTGAGCCTTTTGCTCAGCCTCTTTAAGACGCATTTCATCCAGTTTCTGCTGATGTACCAGCGCCAACGAATCCTGTACCCGCTTTCTTTCTTCAAGTTCTTCCTTTGAAGGTGCCATCCATATTGAATAAGCAAGCAGCAGAGCCATTATAAGCACCAAACCAATTAAATTATCTCTTGACATTGGCGATATTTAATTTTTAAATGATCTGTTTTAAGGGCGCAAAGATAGGACAATTGAACAAATCATCAGGCTATTGATGAATTTTGAAAAAACAAGACCGGATTATTTTCCTGAATATTTAAGGCAGGCTTGCACAAAGCTTACAAATAAAGGATGAGGACTTGCTACAGTACTTCTAAATTCCGGATGGAACTGTACTCCAATAAACCAGGGATGATCCTGCAACTCAATAATTTCCACAAAATTTTCATTTGGGTTTATACCCCCGAAAATCATTCCGGCCTTTTCAAAATCAGATAGATAAGCATTATTAAATTCATTTCTATGTCTGTGCCTTTCTAATATAAATTCAGTATTGTAAATGGTTCTTACCTTAGAACCTTCAGTCAACCGACAAGTATATGCTCCAAGCCGCATAGTACCGCCTTTAGCACGGATTTTTTTTTGATCCTTCATTAAATCAATAACCGGAAAAGGTGTTTTAGGGTCCACCTCAGTAGAGTTAGCATCTTTAAATCCAAGCACATTACGTGCAAATTCAACAATTGCACATTGCATGCCCAGGCAAATGCCAAGGAACGGGATTTTATTCTCACGTGCATAATTAATTGCTTTCACCTTGCCCTCAAAGCCACGCTCACCAAAACCCGATGCTACAAGAATGCCTTTTAACCCTTTCAATTCATCTACCACAGTAGTTTCGTTCAAAGTCTCTGCATTGATCATTCTTAAATTGACTTTGGTCTTTGTGGTTGCACCGGCATGAATAAACGACTCAATTATACTTTTATAAGAATCCTTCAGTTCAATATATTTTCCAACCAGCCCAATATTCACCTCATTTTCAGGGTTCTTAAGTTTAAAAACAAATTCTTCCCATTTTTCAAGGTTTAAAGTACTGCCTGCTCCTATCTGCATTTTATCAAGCACCACCTGATCAAGCTTTTCATTGCGCATCAGCAGAGGAACATCATAAATAGTTACTGCATCAATAGATTCAATTACAGCATTTGGAAGAACATTGCAGAACAAAGCTATTTTGTTTTTAACTGCCTGATTCAATGGTCGTTCTGTACGGCAAACAATTATATCGGGTTGAACCCCATATTCGAGCAATGTTTTTACTGAATGTTGTGTTGGCTTTGTTTTAAGCTCTCCTGTAGTGGTAAGATAAGGAATAAGCGTAAGATGTATCACCAGACAATTATTTCCCATCTCCCAGCGCATCTGTCTCACTGATTCAATGTATGGCAATGATTCAATATCGCCTACAGTGCCACCTATTTCAACAATTACAAAATCGTATTGACCGGTATTTCCCAGAAAGACAATTCTGCTTTTGATCTCATCAGTAATATGAGGAATTACCTGAACAGTTTCACCAAGATAATCTCCGCGACGTTCCTTACTTATAACTGCCTGGTATATACTGCCGGTAGTAACACTATTAGCCTGCGAAGTCGAAACATTAAGAAAGCGCTCATAATGCCCCAGGTCAAGATCAGTTTCAGCACCATCGTCAGTTACGTAACATTCACCATGCTCATATGGATTCAAAGTGCCTGGATCAACGTTAATGTATGGGTCAAGTTTCTGAATAGTAACACTAAATCCCCTCGATTGAAGCAGTTTGGCAAGAGAAGCCGAAATAATCCCTTTACCTAATGAGGAAGCAACTCCTCCGGTTACAAAAATATATTTAGCCCGATTCATAATCTAATCACTTTTAAAATTCAGGTATTTTGTTAATAATCAAAAACATACACTATTATAATCGCTTTAAAACACAGCTACAAAGGAAATCACTTTTTTAAAATATTTTTTTCTGTGAAATAAAAAATTTCGCATAAAAGATATTGATTAATTCCGAAAAACAAACAACTACAAACACTCAGAGCAATAAAACCATCTAAAACTACCATTAGCATCATACACAAACCAAGCCGGTACAAAACATTGGTTTATCAGATAATCCAAAAGATTATCTTAAACTGCAGAAAACAGTCTTTGATATTTACGCCTTCATTAAGCGGTTATTCCAATAAAAAACCAAATACTAATAATATCTGTAGCTTTTAACCTGCGAAATATGTTTGGCAAGTCTTGTCACCTGGCAGGTATATCCATATTCATTATCATACCAGGCATAAATTACTACACTCCGCTTATCCTTTGAAACCTGTGTTGCAATACTATCGTAGACACAAGCGCATGAATCGCCAATACAATCGGATGACACAAGTTCGCTTGAAGTTGAAAATCTGATCTGCTCAATAAGACGACCTTTCAATGATGCACTGCGCATTATTTCATTTACTTCTTCAAGACTGGTATCTCTTGCAACATCAAGCATAAGAATTGCCAATGAAATATTTGGAGTAGGCACACGTACTGCATTAGCCGTCAATTTATTGGCAAGGCTTGGAATAGCTTTAACAGCGGCAGAAGCAGCACCGGTTTCGGTAATAACCATATTAAGCGGAGCAGAACGACCGCGCCGTGTCTTTTTATGGAAATTATCCAATAAATTCTGGTCGTTAGTATATGAATGTACTGTTTCAAGATGTCCTTTCACAATACCGATATTATCTTCTATAACTTTCAGAACCGGCACTACTGCATTGGTTGTACATGATGCTGCCGAAAAAATCTTTTCGCAGTCAGAACCCAGGTTACATACTTCCTGGTTTACTCCATATACAATATTTGGTATATCACCTTTTCCTGGTGCTGTCAGTAATACCATACCGGCTCCGGGGCATTTGAGATGGCGACTGAGATTAGCCCTGTCGCGGTAAATACCGGTATTATCAATTATCAATGCATCTTTTATACCATGCTCTTCATAATTAAGTTCATCAGGCTGTGAGGCTGCAAGCATTTTAACCATGTGCCCGTTAATATATATCACCTGATTGTCAACATCCTCAACCACAACGCCGTGCATAACGCCATGAACCGAATCTTTACGCAACAAGGAAGCACGCTTTTTTATTTCTTCAGGTGTATTCCCACGGGTAACTATTGCTCTTAATCTCAGTTGATTTCCTTTGCCAGAGCCCTGGATTATTTCTCTTGTCAGCAGACGGCCAATTCTGCCAAAACCATAAAGAACAACATCTTTTGTTATATGGCTGCGTGGTGCGACATCAATAATATAGGAAAGCTTGCTACGCAAAAATGCTTTCATATTATTGTCAAAATTTTCTTTTTCTTCAGTCCATTCCCGGTTTAAGCGTCCAATATCAATACGTGCAGGTGCCAGGTTCAGTTCAAGCATGGCTTTTGCAATCTTCAGGGAATCCTGAATTGTCAGCGGTTTATTAATAATATTCTCTGCATAGGAGTGTTTATGCAAAATTGAGTTTGAACCTCTGTCGAGCAATTGCCGTCTGAGGAAAATAAGTTCCACTTCTTTATCATACCATAACTGCCCTATAACATCAATGAATTCATTGGCAGTCTTTTGATCAACAATCCAGTTTTCAAGTGTTGACTGATAATTTTCGTTGTTTTCACGTGCTTGTTTCATGACCACTTTTTGTTAGAGTTTATAGTTGTTTTTAATTTTCAGAACGCGAGTTTAAAGTGGCTTCAAAGTTATAAAAATATTTATCTTCACAATGAAATTCTTTGATATTTGCAATTTATTATGAACAGGGGTTTTAAAAATCGGTTAGGTAGGGGGATTACTCCCCGACCTCTCACACCACCATGCATGGTGAAAATAGTTAAGCCAGTCACGACTTTGTTCCGCTTTATCTGTCCATAGGCTTGTGTGATATTGCTGTGACACAATATCACTCCCATCAAATCATGAGTTAAGGTTTGTTCTTGTTCACATTCTTCTTTTAGCTGCAACGCCTTTATTGAGTGAACTCCGCTTACGGCTTCACTCTGAACAAAAGTGCGAATAATCTCCTTGCATATCTGACTAAACAGGGCAGCTTGGTAAGGTATATCTTGCTGTTGCGCCATAAAACAAATTTTGAACTAACTGCTCCTTAAGCTAAAAGACTCAGACCTTCTTCTGTTATATTAATGCACAGAATTCTACGTCTTCCGCTGACTTCCTGATGAATATAAAGTTCATCACTATACTTCTCGCACTGTTGGTGCTGCATCAAAGACCTCTCGTGATAAGATATTAAAATTTCTCTGCGTTCTGCCTGATTTACTCAATTTGAGTTTCAGTTGAATTTTTGGCGTTCCCAATACATTGCTTGGTTGCCCCTCAAATGAGCCTTATATTAGATTTCTGTGAGCAAGAACTTCAGATTTGCTAAGGATTTATTTCAGATTCGGGGTCATCCACGACACCCTTATCAATCGCTAATGTTTCCAATCAACTCAGCACATGCAGGAACTTTTATCCTACCAGCTTAATATCATGCCCGACATACAAAAAAGACCGTTTCGCAATGAAACGGTCTTAAAACCTAAAAACATAAAACTCATTAACCGAGATAATATTTTAGAAGTTTACTCCTTGATGATTGCTTTAATCTCCTGATAGCTCTTTCCTTGATCTGTCTAACTCTTTCGCGGGTCAGATCAAATTTAAGTCCGATTTCTTCGAGGGTAAGACCATGGTTCATACCTATTCCAAAATAAAGATACAAAACCTGTCTTTCCTTTTCTGAAAGAGTGGATAAAGAACGATGTATTTCTTTCAGTAAAGATTCCTTTATAAGGTTATTATCAGTTCCTTCAGCATCTTCATTAACAAATACATCAATATATTTCGTGTCTTCATCTTCAGCAAGAGGTGCATCCATCGAAATATAGCGGGTAGTAATCTTTAAAGCAGCATCAATTTTTTGTTGCGGAACTTCCATTGCTTCAGCAATTTCTTCAGCTGAAGGCGGACGTTCAAATTGCTGTTCCAGGCGGTTTGATTCTTTTTTAATTTTACTTAATGACCCTACCTGATTAAGCGGAAGTCTTACAATCCTGGATTGCTCGGCAAGAGCCTGAAGTATTGACTGACGTATCCACCATACGGCATAGGAAATAAATTTAAAACCGCGTGTTTCATCAAATCTTTGGGCAGCCTTAATAAGTCCTAAATTACCTTCATTAATTAAATCGGGGAGGCTAAGACCCTGATTTTGATACTGTTTAGCAACGGACACAACGAACCTAAGATTAGCTTTGACAAGCTTCTCCAAAGCTTCCTGATCGCCAACCTTAATACGTTGTGCAAGCAACACTTCCTGATCAGCAGTAATAAGCTCTTCGCGGCCTATTTCCTGCAAATATTTATCAAGCGAGGCTGTTTCCCGGTTTGTAATAGATTTCGTAATTTTTAACTGCCTCATTTTTCTATATTTTTTGTAACATATTCTATAACAATCAAACAGGTAGTAATGTTTTAATTACAACCTTCTGATCAAAACACTAATTATTATTAACTCAAACTCTAAAACAAATATTATATTTATTGTCAATAAATTACATTCCAAAGCCATAATATGCTTTCATGCGGTTTGGATAAATCCCTTCGACCAGAACGCCACCTTTCTTGCTTTTCAGCATTTTCTGCACATCCTGAGGAGAGTTTACCTCTTTATTATCAATTTTAGTGATAATAAAACCTTCACGAACCCCGGCTTCGCTTAAGATACCCTTACTCAGCGATTTCACCTGAACTCCTTTGGATATTCCCAAATCAAGCATTAACTTAGATGACGGAGTTTCGAGAACTGCGCCAAGAACTTTCATAACTTCTTGTTCTTCTTTCTGAACCAGAGTAGTACTTCCTTCCCTGTTTTTTAATGTTACCGGAAGAGTTTTTTCCTTATTACTCCGTCTTATAGTGATCTGAACCACATCGCCCGGACGGTGAACACCAATATTTTCAAGCAATTCACTGGTGCTGTTAACGCTCATGCCATTCACACTTAAAATAACATCGCCTTCGGTTATACCGGCATCTTTAGCAGCTCCATTGTCAGAGACACCGGCTACATAAACCCCTCTGACATCTTCAATTCCCTTTTCCCTGGCAAAACTACCATCAATTTCTCTGACTGATACTCCGATAAAAGCACGCTGAATAGTACCATAAAGCAAAAAGTCTTCTACTACTTTATTCACAATATTAACTGGAATAGCAAATGAATATCCTGTGTATGACCCTGTATTACTGGCTATTGCAGCATTAATCCCTACAAGCTCACCTTTGAGGTTCACAAGAGCACCACCCGAATTTCCACGATTTACAGCAGCATCAGTCTGAATAAATGATTCAATGGCGGTACCTTCAGGATTTACCAGTATATTTATGTTACGAGCTTTTGCACTTACAATTCCGGCTGTAACTGTTGATGTGAGATTAAAAGGATTTCCAACCGCTAGTACCCACTCACCTACCTTCAGCTCATCGGAATTGCCATATATAATATAGGGAAGATCTTTTGATTCAATTTTAATAACCGCCAGGTCGGTTGTAGGATCAGTGCCAATAATACGAGCCTCAAAAACCCGGCGATCGTTTAATGTTACTTCCACTTTATCAGCATCCTGAACTACATGGTTGTTAGTAACAATATATCCGTCAGATGAAATTATAACACCGCTTCCGGTAGCTTCAATAGGGGTATTCCTTGGATCGGAACGTCTGCCACGATCACCAAAAAAATCATAGAACTCAAAGAAAAAGTGATCGTAAACACTGCTTTTACGAACATATTCAGTGCGAATGTGTACTACAGCATTAATAGTTAGTTCAGCAGCTACAGTGAAATTGGGAATCAGCTCCGATGAAGCAGCCGAAGATGTATAACTTGCATAATGCGATGGTAAACCAGATGATCTCTCAGTAGAAACAGGCAGGGTCTCAATTTTCTGATGTCCACGGTCGCCTGAATAATATAAAACAGCAGCTCCAATCAGGCCACCTGTTATTCCAACCAGCAATAGACTAAAAAACTTTTTCATATCTATATCTCCTAATTATTAATTATAACATTTTTATTGGATTTTTGTTTGCCTATATTGTTTTCAAAGCAGTATAACTATCTAATAATCAATTTATGAACCCAAATTACCTAAAGCGCAAAAACCATTCCTTTTATATGATGTGTCAGTTATGGTTTTTAATTTTCTCATTCATGAATACTGAACGCAAACTAATTATATAAAGTTACATTCAGGTGTGTTAAAAAAGGTTAACTCCAGAGCTACTCAGTGTAATTTGACCTTTTTTCCTACTTTTGTTCAAAATACGACTTCATGTCATGAATTCTTAAGCATTATGATAATTCCTTTCAGCAAATTTCACGGTACGGGAAACGATTTCATAATTATTGACAATCGAAATGGACAATACAGCTTAAGCTCCGAAACGATTGAAAATCTTTGCAATCGTCATACCGGAATTGGTGCTGATGGTTTGATTATGCTGGAATTAACTGACCAGGGTAATTATTTCATGCGCTATTACAATTCAGATGGAAAGATAGCAACAATGTGCGGAAATGGCGGACGATGTATTGCCTCATTTGCCGTAATGTCAGGTATTACCGAGAACAGTTTTGATTTTCTTGCCGGCGATGGCTGGCACCATTCAAAGATACAAGTTCTGGAAAACGGGCTATTTTACGTTTCGCTTACAATGAACGATGTAAAGGAATATAAAAAGCTCGCTGACGGATATTATATTCATACCGGAACTCCTCATTTTGTACAATTCAGACATTACCCTGATTCTTCTGACATCAATGTTGATGGCAGCAGGATAAGATACGATGATCGTTTCAAGCCTGATGGTGTTAATGTAAATTTCATTTCCTTAAGCAATGATGAAATACAGGTTCGAACCTATGAAAAGGGAGTTGAAAACGAAACTTTATCCTGTGGCACCGGCGTAACTGCCGCTGCTCTTGTTTACATGCTTAAAACCGGTTCGAAAAATAAAAAACATTTGATCAGGACTAAAGGAGGAAGTTTATCAGTGGAAGCTGATTTTAACGGCGAATTATTCACAAATATAATATTACAGGGACCTGCACAGTTTGTTTTTTCAGGAAAAATAAAAATAAGTTCATGATTGGAAAAAGAGTAAGCCTTAGAGCTATTGAGCCTTCGGATATTGATCTGATGTATGATCTGGAAAACGATACCTCATGGTGGCATCTGAGTAATACTGTTGCGCCGTTTTCACGTTTTGTGCTTGAGCAATATTTCAAGCATGCACATCTTGATATTTATTCGGCTAAGCAATTGCGGCTTATGATCACAGCAAATGTTGGGAAAAAGGTTGAAACTGTCGGAATGATTGATCTTTTTGAGTTCGATCCCGTTAATATGAGAGCAGGAATAGGTATTCTTGTTGACAAAAAATGGCAAAACAAGGGTTATGCTTCTGAAGCACTTGTGCTGCTCATTGAATATGGATTTAATACTCTGAACCTTCATCAGCTTTATTGCAGTATAGGAGTTTATAATGAGCCAAGTTTGAAATTATTTCAAAAACATGGTTTCAAAATTACAGGTCAAAAAGAACAGTGGACTAAGAAGCATGGCACATGGGCTGATGAATATTTTCTTCAATTGATTAATCCAAAAGACTGATTCAGTTTGTTTCAAACTAATAGCTTTTTTGCAAATGAAATTTTCCGGAAAACAAATAGCTTTCAGCATAACAGCCCTTGTTATTATTCTTATTGTACTCGCTGCAGTAATTACCGGGCATAAGCTCTTGTACAGGCAGGCTTTAAATCTTCCACCTGATGAAGAAACGAGCCATATCTACATTCATACAGGATGGGATTTTGAAGATGTAATACAAATGCTCAAAGATCAAAATATTCTGAAGTACCCCCGGGTTTTCGAAAAAACAGCAGTATATAAAAAATATCCGGAACGGGTAAAACCCGGAAGATACAAAATAACATCCGGGATGAGCAATCTTGATATGCTGAACATGCTTCAGAGTGGGAGGCAAGACCCTGTGAACGTGGTATTCAATAATATCAGAACACCACAACAGCTTGCCGGACGCATTGCCCACCAGATTGAAGCCGATTCGCTTTCAATTTTAAATGCTATCCTTGACAGCACTTATCACCAAAAATTCAATATTCCTTTGCATCAAATAGCTGTGATGTTCATTCCAAACACTTACGAGTTTTTCTGGAATACCAGCGCTGATGGGTTTATTGAAAGAATGTACCGCGAATATCTGGCTTTCTGGAACTCTCAAAGGCAGGAGAAATTAAGTCAAATTAAATTAACTCAGGCTGAAACTGTTACGCTTGCATCAATCATTGAAATGGAAACACGCAAGAATGATGAAAAAGCAAGGATTGCTGGTGTTTATATGAACCGGCTTCGTATTGGAATGCGCTTGCAGGCCGATCCAACCCTGGTGTTTGCTCATGGCGACTTTTCACTTCGGAGAGTGCTTAATAAACATAAATTGATTGACAGCCCGTACAATACATATATGTATGCCGGTTTGCCACCGGGGCCTATTTCTTTTCCTTCAATTGCTTCAGTTGATGCGGTTCTGAATTACGAAAATCATGATTATTTATATTTTGCCGCTAAAGAGGATTTTTCAGGATATCATAATTTTTCCAGAACCTACCAGCAACATCTTGAGAATGCAAGAAGATTTCATAAAGCACTTAATAACAACAATATACGCTAACAATCAATCAATACCGATAATTTCATCTTATTGGTTTATTCTAATCAGACAACTTCCACAAAAACCAATTTAACTAAATAATCCTTAACAATTATCTGAAAATGAAAAAAGCCTTTAAAGCATACGATATACGCGGGATTTTCAATCGTGATTTTAACCTGGATGATGTTTACAAAATAGGTTATTTCCTTCCGCAATTGTTAAAAAGCAGTAAAGTACTTGTTGGTCGTGACGTAAGATTATCATCCGATGATATTTTCACTGCTCTGGCAAAAGGTATCAACGATGCCGGTGCTGATGTATATAATGCCGGATTAACCACAACGCCAATGGTTTACTGGGCAACTGCAAAATATGGTTTTGAAGCTTCGGTTCAAATAACGGCATCTCATAATTCCAAGGAATATAATGGACTGAAAATATCACGATCTGAAGCATTACCGGTGGGTTACGATACCGGGCTGAACCAGCTTGAAAAACTGATAGAATCTGAACAGGTAATAGTAAAACCCCAAACCGGTAAAGTCATACCCTTTAATTTCGTTGACGAATATCTGGCTTTCATATTTAAGTACAAAACTGAATTCAATGATCTGAATATTGCTGTTGATTGCTCAAACGGAATGGCATCATTGTTCATCAAAAAGCTGATGGGAGAACAGATACATTATCTTTACGATCAGCCGGATGGTAATTTTCCCAACCATGAACCCAATCCGCTGGAAGAAAAAAATGTAGAAGACCTAAAAAAGCTGGTACTTGAGAAACATTGTGATATCGGGATTATTTTCGATGGGGATGCTGACAGGGTTATGTTCGTTGACGACTGCGGGCGTTTTGTACGGCCTGATATTATGATCGCATTGCTGGGCGATTATTTTAAACAGCATTATACTAAAGCAAAAGTAGTAATTGACATACGTTCATCAAAACTTGTTGCAGCTTACCTTGAAAAATCCGGTTTTGAAACCCATTTATGGAAAGTGGGAAGGGCTTTTGCAGCTTTGAAGCTAAGAGAATTAGATGCAGTTTTTGGAGGTGAACTTGCAGGACATTATTATTTCAAAGATTTTTATTTCAGCGATTCTGCATTTCTGGCTGTAATGTTAATTCTTAATGTAGTAAGCAAAAAGCACAGGCAGGGAATAAAACTCTCAGAATGGGTGGACGAGATAAATGGCAGTTGGGCGAATTCAGGTGAGATAAATTTCAGGATTGAACAAAAAGCAGAAGCTATGGAAGCTTTAAAAAAACATTTTACTTCTATTGAGAAACCACTTGCGTTTCACGATTTTGACGGATACCGTATTGAGTTCGAAAAATGGTGGTTTAATGTAAGACCCAGCAATACCGAACCTTATCTCAGATTTCTTGCCGAAGCTGAAACTCAGGATATATTGAATAAAAACCTGGAGCAGGTTCAAACTATTATTAAATATTTTGAGCACTGATGAATGGTAAATAGTTTTCTATGACAACAAGGTTCAAGTTTTATATCAGCATACTCATTGTTATTCATTTAAGCATAAATAACCTGCATATTTATGCACAGGAATCTGAACCTGATTATCAAACAAACTCAATACCGCAGGAAATTAACCGAACCAGACTCACCTATACCATCCTTGGCGCTTCTTCTGTTTATGCAGGATCAATGGGAGGGTTATACTATGCATGGTATAGAGATAAACCCATGACTTCGTTTCATCTTCATAACGATGCCAGGCAATGGCTTCAGATGGATAAAGGCGGGCATATAGTAAGCTCATATTACATTGGAAAACTTGGGTATGAAGCTTTACGCTTTTCTGGAGTTGACGAAAAACGTTCTACGTGGTTCGGGGGATTTACAGGCTCAGTTTTTCTTTTTACTGTTGAGATTTTTGATGGATTTTCTCCCGAATACGGAGCTTCAGTCAGTGATTTTTTGGCTAATCTACTGGGTTCATCCATTTTTATCTCGCAGCAGGCTGCCTGGCAGGAACAGCGTATATTGTTAAAATATTCCTATCATAATACCAAATATCCTGCTTACAGACCTGAGGTTTTGGGTTCGAACCTAGCTGAAAAAATGATAAAGGATTATAATGGAATAAGTTACTGGTTATCAATCAATCCCAATTCATTTGGATGGAAACAGATACCCAAATGGTTAAATATAGCTCTGGGATATAGTGCTGACGGAATGACAGGAGCTTTGGGAAATATCAGTAATGACAAACAGGGTAATCCCATCCCTGATTTTAACCGGAGAAGACAGTTTTTATTATCACTTGACATTGATCTGACCCGAATAAAAACACGTTCATCTGCAATAAATTCTGTTTTCGAGCTTTTAGGATTCATAAAAATACCATTTCCAACATTAGAATTCGACAGTAATAAGAATTTCAAATTCCACCCGTTATATTTTTAATAATACCTGATATCAATGATTAAAACTATCAGAAGAAGCATATAGTCAAACCAAAACGACTTTATTATCAAAGTAGTTACATTTATTTAATTATCAATGATTTAAAACTTTTATAGAATGAACAAAAACATTATACTATTATTTTTTCTGATCACTGCCGGTTTTTTTACTTCATGCAAACCTCGTGAACAGAAGGCACAGGAATTACTCAATGAGGGCACAATTATGGTAGCACAGGACAGGCATGGTGAAGCAATTGATTTGTTTACCCGCGCCATTAAATTATTGCCTGAATTTGCACAAGCATATACATACCGTGGAAGTGCAAAATTTGATATAGGTGATCTTACAGGTGCTCACGATGATTATACTAAAGCCATAGAGATTGATCCTACCTATGCTGAACCTTATGATTTCAGGGGCAGAATAAAGCTTGTATGGTCTGATGAAGATGGTGCCTGCGAAGATTTTAAAAAAGCTTATGCGCTTGGGCGGCCTGGCATGTATGAAAGACTGCGCCGCTGTCAATAATATTGTTCAGCATCTATACAAAGAAGAATAAAAATAATTTGCTGGAGGATCAGAACCCAAACAGTTCATTGATACTGGCATGGATCTCTTCCTTATTGAAATCAAGGTCGAAAACTTTGGAAGGTTTCAGGTAAAATAATTCCTTATCCTTTTTGAATAACTCCTCTCCTCCTCCCGTGATATTTAACACCAAAATGATTTATCTGTGAGACCAAATACTCGATAAAAAATATAATCATATCCACAAATTGACATAACAGATTCTCTTGTTGTGTTTTTTGATTTTTCACAAATAAAAAGTAATGCGGGCCAATACACTGCTATTCCATTGAATATCAGTATATTGACATTGCAACATTCCGCATTATGGATAAAGATAAAATAAAAAAAGCATCCCTAATAATTTTGAGAAAAAAATTTTCAACCCATACTTCTCAGCCTTTGGTAATAAAAAAGTAGAAGTGTAATTTACAAACCAAAAGATTTTAAGTGAAATGGGACTTCTTTTTCTTAAAGAAGTGGATAAAAATATAGGGCTTATTAAGAGAATAGCCAATTGCCTGGAAGGTTATAGACATGCAAGCTACTTAAAGCATGGCATCAATAGTCTTCTTAATCAGCGCATTATGCAGATAGCAGCAGGTTGTGAAGATGCTAATGATTGTAATACCCTGCATAATGACGGGATTTTGAAAGTGTGCTGCCAGATAGAAAAGAGCTTATCTGCTCAACCTACCATGAGCAGATTTGAAAACAGCATTTCCAACAAAGAATAATACAAAATCTCTCAGGCTTTTGCAGACCAGTTTATTGCAAGTTATGTAAAAGAGCCCAAAGTAATCATTTTGGATTGTGACGATACAGCAGCACGGCTATATGGCGAGAAGCAACTGAGCCTTTTTAATAATTATTACGACGAATGTTGTTTTATGCCCTTGCATATTTATGAAAGTTTGTCGGGGAAATTGATAGCATTTATACTTAAACCTGCTCGAAGAAGTAAGAGTGTCAATGTTTTTGGAATTCTTAAAAGACTGATAAAATATTTGAGCAATAGGATATTTTACAGTTTGAATGAGATCAACAACGATATTGCAGAATTGCTGGAGGCTCATAACCAGATATCCTTTACTAATAAACCAGGAAGCTACTAGCAAAACTTTTTGTTGCGCTTACTCGTGGCTAAAGCGGAAGAGGGGTTCATTAAAGAATCCGGCAGGATCGGGAAATAGGATCTGCTGATACTTGATGATTTTGGAATATACCTTAGGGATGCAAATACCCGGTTTGAACTTCTGGAAATCATTGAAGAACGTCATGGAAAAAAAATCTACGATCATCACTTCATAGTTACCTGTAGTAAAATGGCATGAGCTCTTTGAAGACAGTGCGATTGCTGATGCTTTAATGGATAGAATACTTCATCATGATATAAAAGCTGATCTCAAAGGAGAATCTTTAAAAAGAAAGAAATAAATTTGTTCTTTTGTTGTTCTTTGCTATAGGCTTAGCTTAGCCCCAAAAAACTGATATCGAATGAAGGGAGTCAGCATCACCGGAACAGAGAGGCAGTATCGCCGGAATAAACAGTTAAAGAGTGCAAACATTTAAAGTTATTATATTGCTCTGTGTTTTTGAATGAAAAAAAGTCAAAATATCTTACAGTTAAAATCATTCTCTGTTATATTGCAGTATATAACTAATATAGTACACAATGAACAACAGTATAGATATCACTAAAGAAGTAATAGTAATCGTTGTCAATAGTCTTTTTGGTCGTATGTGTTCACATAAGACCATAATGGACAAAATTGTCCGAAAAGCGCAAAAATCATTATATTACCATTTTGCAAGTAATAAGCACAAAGTTAATAAGTCAAAAAGTTATATTTAATCAAGTTGCATCAAATAAAAACCTGAAATACATATGTTTAATTTTTTTAAGAAACCTTATCCATTTAATGATAATTTGAATCATAACGCCAAAACCATATTCTTTATAAGCATGGGGTTACTTGTATTTTTAATAATTTTTCAACCCATTGAAATCAAAGATCTTTCGACTAAAGAATTTTTTCTTTTAGGTACAAGTTTAGCTGCCTCTACCTTCTTAGTTCTCTCGTTAAATCTTATCGTTTTTCCCAGCTTCTTCCCTAAGATATTCCTCAACTCAAAATGGAATATAGGAAAAGAAATAATATGGGATACATGGATATTATTCACGATATTAGGTAGTTACTTTTTATTCTACTCCTTGTTTCTCAATATTATAAACATTACCTTAATTGACATTGGTAGAATTGTTCTACTTGGATTAATTCCAATTGGCATAATTATTTCTATCAATCAGAAACGATTATTACGTTTAAACTTAAATTCTGCCGAACTATTAAATAAAAAATTAATCGAAATTAAACAGGAAAAGGTTATCCATTTTGAATCAGATTATAAAAATGATGAACTTATTATTAAGCCAAGCTCATTGATAATGATCATGGCTGCCGATAATTATATTGAGGTTTATTATGAGAATAAAGGAAAAGTAAAAAATCAAATGATCAGAAGTTCATTAACCAAAGCTGAAAAATCAATTACTGAATACTACTATATTCTAAGGTGCCATCGTTCATTTATTGTAAATATTAATCATATCGAAGAAGTACGCGGGAACTCTCAGGGATATACTTTAAGTTTCGCAAATATTGATATCACCGCCTATGTTTCTCAAAGTTTTATCAAGGAATTTAAAAAAAGAATCCAGTCAATTCGCCCCTAAAACTCACCAATCACCCCTAAAAACGGTAATTATCCCTATCATATGGTCATCTACAACTAATTTTTAAACAAAAATTCCATTCACATTACTTTTGCTTTCGTACATTTTAAAATAATTAAAATATGAAAGCATTAAAAATTGGTGATTTAAGAATCGCTTTACCAATTATTCAAGGAGGGATGGGTGTTGGTGTGTCGTTATCAGGTTTAGCTTCAGCAGTAGCAAACCAGGGTGGCGTTGGTGTTATTTCTGCAACTGGAATAGGTATGATAGAACCTTATCGTAACAAGTACAAAAAATTGAGTGAGGCAAACAAAAGAGCTTTAAAAAAAGAGATCCAAAAAACCCGACAAAAATCAAAAGGAATAATAGGCGTCAATATTATGTTGGCTGCTACAGATTTCGACGACTTGTTAAAAACTTCTCTTGAAGAAGGCATAGATATTGTTTTTTTAAGTGCAGGCCTGCCTTTAAGGCTCAACGCTGCATTATTGAAGGAAACATCAACTAAATTTATTCCTAAGGTTTCATCAGCAAGAGCTGCAAAAATCATTTTTCATCACTGGATGGGAAAATACAATAGGATACCAGATGCTGTTGTTGTAGAAGGGCATCTGGCAGGAGGACATCTGGGATTCAAGAAAAATGACTTAAATAATACCAAAATAACTCTTGCCTCACTTGTCAAAGAAACGATCAATGTAATGGATACTTATGAACAAAAAACAGGAAAAGAGATACCTGTAATAGCTGCAGGAGGAATTTATTCCGGAAATGATATGTTTAATATAATGAATATTGGAGCGAAAGGAGTCAAAATGGGGACACGGTTTGTTACAACAAAAGAATGTGATGTCTCCAAGGAATTTAAACAAAATTACTTATCCTGTTCTAAAAATGATATAACAATTATTGATAGTCCGGTCGGTCTGCCTGGTCGGGTTATTACAAATGATTTTGTAAGAGAAATTCAACAGGGCGTTCATAAACCTGTAAATTGCCGTTGGAAATGTCTAAAAACTTGCGATTACAGAAATGTTCAATATTGTATTGCAGACGCTTTACTAAATGCTGCTAAAGGTAATTTAGACCAGGGTTTCTCTTTTGCAGGAGAAAGCGCATATTTAGCAAATAAAATAATTAATGTCAAAGAAACTATTGATCAAATAAAAGATGAGTATTTAGGAGAAAAAGAATATTCAATATTGAATGAATATTTATTTAAAAGAACAGATAGGTTGTTTATGCATTACCAGCAACTTTCAAAGTAGATCTTACAGGCATAGGTATCAAACTAATTAGCCAAAGTCCCACAAATCACAGCTTTAAGCAAAGCTTTATCAAATAGTGTGCAAAGTATGTTACTTCGAAATCGTCAACAAAAACACACATCCAAATCGTTGTAGTAAATTTTTTAAAAAATGAGAACTTAAATAAAAGAATATGAAAACTAGCATTATTATCAGTACCTATAATGAAGAAAAAACAATTTCTGATGTTATAATTTCATGCTGTATGCATAATCCCGATTCTGAAATAATAGTAGTGGATGATGGTTCTGTAGATAATACAGAGAAGAAATTAACTGCATTGTCAAAGAATTACGACTTCAGGTATGAGAAATTAAAACAGAATCATGGTAAAAGTTGGGCAATGGTACATGGTGTTGAGGTTTCTACTGGTGATATAATTCTCTTTTTTGATGCGGATCTATCAAATATTAAAAAAGAACATTTTGATGTCTTATTGAAACCTCTTAGAAAGAATGAAGCCGATATTGTATTAGGTCAACCAACTGACACTTTAATTAATTATCAAATAAATCCATTTAAGTCATTTTCCGGACAAAGGGCTTTATTGAAAAAAGATATAGTACCTATTCTAAATGATATAAGAGACATCAGATTTGGGGTTGAAATGTACATAAACCTATATTATCAAGCACAAGGAAAAAGATTCAAATATGTACTTTTACAAGAATTAAAGCACCCGACAAAATATCACAAAATCGCACCACTTAAGGCAACAAAAGAATTTATTAAAGAAGGACACGAAATCGCCTTAACACTGGTTAAAAATACTCATCTAATTACTCAAAGGATAGACATGCAACTTAATAGAGCAAATGATAATGCGATTAAAAAAATAAATGAAATTCAAGATGATATTAATAATAGACTGAAGTGGTCTAAAAAAACTGTACAGAAAAATGATTAGTTTTATTATCTTAAATTCTGTTAAGATGAAAAGATCAAGAAGAACATTTAGCGCAGAATTCAAGGCTAAGGTAGCCATTGAAGCAATCAAAGAAGTAAAAACCACATCAGAGCTGGCAGAGATTTACCAGATTCACCCAAATCTTATATGACCCTGGAAGAAAGAGTTTCTATTGAATGCTACCAGGGTTTTTGACAGTGGCTAAGAATAGACCGGACAAATCAGAAAGCTAGAAAAGGAAGAGCAATAAACAATGTTTACATTTAGCGATTCTTCCGCACAATCAAATATGACAAAATATACCTGAAGCGCCCAACAAACGGAAACGAATTTCATTCAGTTTGCAAACAATTTATTCACTATTATAACGAAAAACGGGATTATTCATCTATCGGGGATGTCCCGCCAGATAAGGCATACAGGAGGGCTGCATGAGTTATCAATAATTCAGGGAAGTTATTAGCCTCCTCCCAGCCCACTCGTCTAACCAATAATAATTATATTTGTGAAAAAAGTTGTCCAAAGTGGTTAGACCATCACAATTTTCAATAGGGTCAAACTCACACCAATGGTTTTGAGATAATGAATCTTGCCGTTGCGTTTTTCGACCACAACAACGCTTGTGCTACCTGATCTATTTGGTTTTTGCGTACATACATGTTGCAAATTTAGATGTCTTTTATTTGTGACACCCAAAAAGATGTTGCAAAAAAATGACAAAATACTAATATTCAGTCATTTACAAATAGCATGGAAAATAAGTGATAAAGTCAGGAGGATCAGAATCCAAACAGTTCATTGATACTGGCATGGATTTCTTCCTTATTGAAATCAAGGTCGAAAACTATGGAAGGTTTCAGGTAAAATAATTCCTTATCCTTTTTGAATAACTCCTCCCCTCCTCCCGTGATATTTAACATGATAAGTGCATTAGCAGGAATTGTTTTATCCTGAACCTGTTTGATAAGGGTTGCTGTGGCAACAGCAGCAGCAGGATGAATGTCAATACCTTCGGTTTTTAAAAAAAGATCAGCAGCATATTCAGCTTCCTGATTCGATGCTTTAAGCACTTCGCCACCACTGTCAACAAGGGCATCAAATAAACCTCCCGTAATACTATACGGAGGTTTGCGATTACTTAAAACTTTTGCACTGATTTTAGCAGCCTGTTGTCTTGCAATATTATCGTCCATCGGAAATAGTTGCCTTGAGCCTGCTTTCCATGCATCATAAATTGGAATAAAAGGCTCATTTTGCGAAACCATAAGTTTCATTTTGCGATCTCCGTAACCTCCATCCCCTATCAAACGCAAATTGGCTTCCCATGCTGCAATTGCACCGGTTCCACTACCAATAGCCTGAAAATAATATTCGGGTATTTCACCAATAGCAGTAACTGCTGATAATACAGTAGTACCCATTCCATCACGCCTTGCAACATTTTTTGCACCTCCTTCGGCAATAAAATGAGGGTTACTGCTTGCAAAATCAGATAAATGAATGGCATCATAATAATCACTACCACTGCAGGTTACAATCAGTTTTACACAATCATATACAGGAGTATCAAACCACAAACTACCAATATTATCTTCGGGCATACAAAGAAGCAGAGGAATATTATTATCAGAACAAACACGGGCAAACGAGCGGGCAGTATTGCCGGCAGAAGCTACTACCAATACCTTTCCATTGTCAGGATCCATTCGTCCGCATACAGCATAAGCTTCAGTCTCCTTAAAAGAACAGGTAGTCATCTTGGCATTGCGCTGAGGCCAGTAACCACTGAAAGTTATGTACAAATTACTTAAACCCAGAACCTTTGCCAAGCCTTCGCTTTTATAGGTTACCGGCGCCGAAGAGCCATGAAGCAAACGCTTTACCGGCAACCATGAAACAAATTTATAAAAACCCAAATCTTTATCAAAAAGCTCTAATTTCTTGCTTTCATATTCAGCTCTTATGAGTGTAGGATGTTCTTCATCAGGTGCAGTCAGCATCCAGCCTGTATCAGCAAATTCATTGCCCGTTGCCACCGATCTTAATGTATATTTTGTAGGTTTAAAATATTTCTTTCTGTCAATCATGATCAGCCTTAATATCAGTTTATTTAATACCGGCCAAAAATACAATAAATATTAGCGGGGTATTGAAATGTGAATAGTTCCTAAAATAGATTGCAAAAATGCCAACACTCAGTTAGGCATTAAAACACAGTTCATCAGGCAATTAAAGATATTTTATTAACAACTTCATTGCAACCCCTGAATCAGGACAGTTTGCCTGGCATCACCTGATTGATGCCTGCCTGTTCCATCCTTCAATTTTTTTATTGCAAAACTTTTTCTGTGATATTTTGAGAAACCATACTCTTCAATTGCTTTGATATGTGCAGCAGTGGGATAAGCTTTATTCTTGTTCCAGCCATACTGCGGCAACTCATTGTGGATTTGTTCCATAAACTCATCTCTATGTGTTTTTGCCAGAATTGAAGCAGCAGCTATCGAAACAAATTTTGCATCTCCTTTTACAAAACATTGATGGGGTATGCCGGGAAAGGGTAGAAAGCGATTTCCATCAATCAATAATAATTCCGGCTTAATTTTAAGCTTCTTTACAGCTTCATGCATGGCAAGATACGAAGCCTGCAGAATATTGATCCTGTCAATTGTTTGGTTATCAACACTTGCAACTGCCCAGGCAAGAGCATTCTCTTCAATATATTTCCTCATTACATTACGTTGTTCAGGTGTAAGCTGCTTGGAATCATTCAAACCTGAACACCGGAAATTTGAACCAATTATCACAGCCGCTGCAAAAACCGGTCCTGCCAGGCAACCGCGCCCGGCTTCATCACAGCCTGCTTCAAGCAAATGCTCAGTATAGGATATTAATAGTTGTGGCGGCTTTTTTATTGGTTTCATAAAAATTTAATAACAGCAACGGCAACGATCAAAAGGATGAAAAACAGTTCGGATATAAATTTCTTTTCTGATTCAATAAAATAAAATCCAATAATTATAGCAGCAGCCGGGAAAATCAAAAACTCCTGTAAGGTGGCATTAAATCCATTGAAAAGCAACATAATGCCACTAATGATCAAAAAAGCTATAGCTACCGAAAAACTTTTACGAATATTAATAACCTTGTCAACTCGCTCATGGACGAATTTAAAAAGTGACACCATCAAAACCAGCAAAAACACAGGCCAAAGCACATAATCATGAAAGCCAAAATTAAAAGTCAGCCCCGACCATGAAATACCCTGTATGTAATACGATTCAAAAATATTTAGCTGATCGCTGAGAAACAGGAATAAAATCAGGAAAAAATAGGGAGCGCAAAAACCTATAATTGATATCAGCCATTCGCGCCATGTATTTATCCGAAAAATAAAAAATGAAACCCAGATGAAAACAATATAAAAAGCTGCGGGATAATAGAAAAAGGAAGCCACTGAGATCCAGAAACTGGCATTAAATGCTTCTCTGAATGCCTGAGGTTTTTCATAGGCATTAAAAAGGTTTTTAAAAGAAAAAATCAGAAAAAAGTTAGCGATCAGTAAAGGGTGAAGAGTAAGCAGTTCAGGGTTATGGCTCATAGAAATCATATATATCACTGCAGGTAGAAACAGAGATTTGGAAAAGGCAGGATTACCTTCAAGTACAAAATTCAAAACGACAGCCTGAACAATTAAAACAACAAAAGCTATAATAACAGCAATTATAGCCGGAAGCTGTAGATTATCCCTGATAAATTCAGAACCCAAACCTAAGCCGGAAGGAAAACAAACATCAGGTGGCTGAAGGAATGCCGGTATCCACAAAAGTGCGGAAATAAGCAAAAACATAAAGACACCTGTATAATAACCCGATCGGAAAATTCTTAAAAACATACTATTGTCAAAAACAAAGTCTAAACAAATTATTCAAGTGGCTGAAATTGCAGAAGATCCTTTCCAATATCCTTTCTGTAATAAACACCCTGAAAATGTATTTTTTCAATTTCATTATAAACGTATTCCCGGCACAATTCCAAAGTCTCACCCAAAGCTGTAACAGCCATCACCCTGCCACCATTGGTAAGAATACTTCCTGTATCAGATTTTTTGGTTCCGGCATGAAATATCAAAGCTTCCTTCGCCTTGTCAAACCCATTGATCTCAAATCCTTTTTCATAATCACCCGGGTAACCTCCGGAGGCAAGAATCACTGTCACAGCATATTTTTCTGAGATTTCAATCCGAACCTCATGTAATTTACCTGAAAGAGTTTTTTGAAACATTTCCACAAAATCATTCTCAATCCTTGGAATTATTGCCTCAGTTTCAGGATCACCAAGCCTGACGTTGTATTCAATCACATAAGGATCGCCGTTACAATTCATAAGCCCAAAGAAAATAAAACCTTTGTAATCAATATTTTCTTTTTGTATTCCTAGGATGGTAGGTTTTAAAATTCGTTCCTCAACTTTTTTCATAAAAACCTCATCAGCGAAATTCACAGGAGAAACAGCACCCATGCCTCCTGTGTTCGGGCCTGTATCACCATCGCCAATGCGTTTATAATCCTTGGCGGCAGGCAGCAACAAATAATTCACACCATCAGTAAGAACAAAAACTGAAAGCTCAATTCCACGCAGGAATTCCTCAATGACAACACGCTCGGAGGCTTTGCCAAATTTCTTGTTTTCAAGCATTTCAGCCAAAGTTTGTTTTGCTTCATCTGCATTATCGCAAATTATCACGCCTTTACCCTGAGCAAGCCCGTCAGCTTTGAGCACATAAGGAGGATGCATAGAATCAATAAAATCATGGGCAGCAGAAATATCGGCAATTGTAAAGGTTTTATATCCGGCTGTAGGTATATTGTTCCGCAGCATGAATCCTTTGGCAAAATCTTTGCTCGACTCAAGCATTGCGCCTTGTTCTGAAGGTCCGATTATTCCTATATGACTTATGGCAGGTTCTTTTTTAAAAAAATCAACAATCCCGGCAGCAAGTGGAGCCTCAGGTCCCACAACAATCATATTAATATCATTGTCAATAACAAGCTGTCGGATAGCTTCAAAATCATTTTCCGGAATTGCCACATTAATGCCGTATTGGGCGGTACCGGCATTACCTGGAGCGATCCAGAGATTGTGCAAATGGCTGCTTTGTGATAATTTCCAGGCTAAAGCACACTCACGCCCACCTGACCCAAGCAATAAAATATTCATAATGACTTGAAATAAAACTGATGCAAACATAAGTAAAATTGTATCTTTGCTGACCTGCTGTTTAACGAGTTATTAAAATTATTAAAGACAAAAGCTTTCAGCCTTTATGGAATGTCCGGTATGTAAAAGCATAACAACTGATTCCGAGCAGAAGAAATGTGCAGAATGTTCTACTGATCTTGAGATTTTCCGGATAATAGAAACTCTTGAAAAGAGAGCACACAAGCAAAATAAAAGAATTTCACTTCTGGCTTTCTCACTCATTTTTCTTGTGGTTGCTGCGGCTGTATTTTATTATTTTTTCCTGAATTTCAATCTCTCAAAAGGCAAGGATGACGCTACTACCATAAGTAAACAGCATATTGAGATCGAGTACCTGAACAATGAAAAACAATTGCTTACTTCAAGTTTGGTTGAATTACGAAACGAAGTTCAGGTTCTTACCGAAAAACTTAAAAAAGCTGAAAGTCAAAAAGTTGTTGCTGAACCATCAAAACCCAAACCAACACCCAAAGAGATTATTCATGTAGTTAAGCGTGGTGAAAGTTTACAAAGAATTGCAAAAAAATATTATGGCAATTCAGATGAATATCAACGGATTATGAAAGACAATAATATTAAAAATGCGAATTCAATAACAATAGGGCAAAAACTCAAAATCATAGCACCTGTAACTGAATAAGAAATCAGGGTTTTATGAAACACAAAACAAATATCTATCAAAATCTGGCGCGGAAAATCACGATCAATCTTGCGCAACAACTGGAGCACAGACAAAAATGTCAGATTCTGGTGCAGCAGAACAAACAACTTGAGAATAACATTGAGCAACTCATAAAGGAGCTTAAATCCATTTCAGAAGAAAACCAGGACCTGAGAGAGCTTGTTATTTCACTTAATAAAGAAAATGAAAGGTTGCGCACCATTAATTAATTTCAAAGCTGATTTTTGTAAAATTATTCAGTGAGATTCCAGGCTGTTTATAAAAGATCTGACAAAAATCAGAACTTAAATCAGCTTACATCAAGAGCTCCTACAAGATCCTTAACTGAGTCAATCTGGTGACGTTCCAGGTAATCTTCAATACCAGCCACAATTTTCATAGTTACCGAAGGATCAATAAAATTAGCGGTTCCTACCTGAATAGCTGAAGCACCTGCAAGTAAAAAACTAATTGCATCGCTGGCATTACTTATGCCTCCAATTCCTACCAAAGGGATCTTAACTTCCTGACTTACCTGCCAAACCATACGCAAAGCCACCGGTTTAATTGCCGGTCCTGATAGCCCACCAGTAATAGTGCTCAATACCGGCTTTCGTTTTTCAACATCAATAGCCATACCCAACAAGGTGTTAATCAGCGAAATGCTATCAGCTCCTTCGTCCTCAACTCCTTTGGCTATTTCAACAATACTGGTTACATTAGGCGAAAGTTTAACAATTAGTGTTTTTTTGTACACTTTACGCACTGCTCTGGTTACTGCTTGTGCTGAAGCACATGAGGTTCCAAAAGCCATTCCTCCTTCTTTTACATTGGGGCAGGAAATATTTAGTTCAATTGCCGGTATTTTTTCCAGCTCATTGATTTTTTCAGCAACTGACTCATATTCCTCAACAGTTGAACCGCTGACATTAACAATGACATTGGTTGGAAAATCCGAAATTGCAGGATATATCGCCTTTATGAAATAATCAACTCCTTTGTTTTGCAAACCTATTGCGTTAAGCATTCCATGAGGGGTTTCAGCCATACGTGGATATGGATTCCCTTCTCTATGACTTCCGGTAGTGGCTTTTACAACTATGCCTCCCAATTTTGACAGATCAACAAAATCCTCATACTCCCAGCCATACCCAAAAGTTCCGGAAGCAGTCATTACAGGGTTTCGCAATTCAAGAGAATGGAGCTTAACTGACAAATCTTTCATTATTTCTTTCGATATTACTTTTCTTTAAAAATTTATTCGCCGGTTTCCTTCAAGGCAACATATAAATCAATCTGAGGGCTTTTTCCAAGGCTTCTTTCGTCATGTAATTCAAAATCATCAATAATCCCTGAAGCTTCATATCCTGATACCGGCAGCCATTCGGTAAAAATATATCTTTTCATTCTTCCCATTGTTATTCCCCATGCTAATCTACTTTTGGGTTTAATTGTAAAAACGGCATAAACTGAAGCAGGCACTTCGTAATAATTCAATCCTTCAGGAATTGAATCAATTTGTGTAACAACATCACCTACAATATATTTAAATGTTCTGGCTTCGGCATTATAATCTTTACTGACATATAATCTCGCCCATGGTTGTTTTAGATCCGGTACAGGATTTCTACTCTTTATTTCATTAAATCTTTTTGTTATACGCCCGGCATCCTTGTATATGCTTTTATCATCTGTCTGAACTTCTATCCCAATAAGTTTAATTGGTTCGTTTAATTTTACGATCTCTGGTTCATATTTATCCGGATTGCCTATAAATATAAAATAAAGCACTAATAATGAAATAATTGCGATAAACAAGATTATGACTATAGTTTTCATTATGCCTTATTTGTTTTCTGTATTCTTCACCGGCAAAGTATACAGAAGTTTAGCATTTTATTTTGTATCACCAGCCTGCAAGTTCTTTGGTGTTGAAAACAGGGCCTTCAGTACATACGCAACGATTTCCTGTTGTAGTTTTTACCACACAGCTAAGGCAGGCACCTATTCCACAAGCCATAGTGTTTTCAAGAGAAACAAAAACCTCAATGTCAAAACCTTTTAATTTCTGATTAACAGCTCTCAACATTCCTTCAGGACCACAGGCATAAACTGTTTTATACTTAAATTCATCTATTTTGAATATAATATGATGAGTTACAAGTCCTTTTTCTCCCAAAGAACCATCTTCAGTAATTAAATAGAGATTGCCATATTTTTCATATTCTCCGGTTTCATGTATTTCATCTGCATTACGACTTCCAATAAGAATATCAGGGTGATAATTATGCTGTGATAAGCTATGAGCCAGAAACAGCAATGGTGCAACCCCGCATCCTCCGCCTACCAGGAGGATTTTGTCATGTTCAGGAAATTCAAAGCCCTGCCCGAGAGGATACAGTAAATTCAAAGTATCATCTACCCTGAGTTCTGACAGCTTTTGTGTTCCTTTTCCAACAATTTTAACAAACAAACTAATGGTATTATTCTTTGTATCAACATCATGTATGGAAATAGGGCGCCGCAGGAAAACCTCGGGCTCATCCGGAATCAATATTTCGGCAAACTGTCCTGCCTTAATTGGCGGAAGCGGTTCAGGGCATAATAAATGAAGAATAACATGATTGCTGCCCGGCAGCCATTTCTTTATGACTTTGAAATCATGAATGAACTTTTTCATGGGCAGTTGTTATATTTATGGTTTGGCTTGTTTTAGGTATGAGGTACAGCTTCCCCGGTATTGTCCTTTTCCTCCTCTTTGTTTTCACTGCTATCGGCTTGCTGCTCGTCCTTATCTTCTTCTTCAGGGAATTCAAGCATGTCTTTCTCATGTAAAAGGTTATACCAGGCACAAATCTTTTTCATGTGAGATACATAAACCCTGTCGCGATCGTATTCAGGAATGACACTTTCAAAAAAATCTTTAAGCTTTTGGTTATCAGATTTAGGATCGGGTGCAAGACCATTATTGGTTTTTTCCTTGATTGATTTCAATATATCCAGCAAAGGCATGTCCTCATTTTGTGTGAACACACTTATTTCAGTGAGAGAACTGACTTTGTCATGCGAGAAAACCTGAAATCGTTTGCCATCTGACAATGATTCAACTATCACTCCATTTTTTGCCTGCGCAATTGTTTTGTATAATCCGGGCTTTCCTACAATTGATAATATTTTACTTAAATCAGTTGTTTTTTCTTCCATAATCATTTTCGATTTATTATAGCTGCAAAAGTACAAGAAATGTAATTATAATCGTTTTTTAAACAGGTTTGTTGGAAATAATGATTGTGGAAACCCAATAAACTTGTAAGTTTGGACTTTAAATTTTTCTATTTTTTCTATATGGATAATTTTGTTGTATCAGCCCGAAAATACAGACCTGGCACGTTTTCGTCAGTAATAGGGCAGGATTCCATTACCAATACCCTGAAAAGTGCAATCCGTAAAAACCAACTGGCACAAGCTTTTCTGTTCTGCGGTCCCCGGGGTGTTGGAAAAACCACCTGTGCACGCATTTTTGCAAAAACCATAAACTGTGAACAGCGTACTGAGGATGATGAAGCATGTAATAAGTGTAATTCATGTCTGTCATTCAATACATCAGCATCGTTCAACATCCATGAACTTGACGGTGCTTCAAACAATTCAGTAGCTGACATCCGGAGCCTTATTGATCAGGTTAGAATACCACCACAGGTCGGACGCTACAAGGTTTATATAATTGACGAGGTGCATATGCTATCGTCAGCGGCTTTCAATGCGTTTTTAAAAACTCTGGAAGAACCTCCCCCGTACGCTAAATTCATTCTTGCTACTACTGAAAAGCACAAAATTATTCCTACCATTTTATCACGTTGTCAGATATATGATTTCAAACGGATATCAGTGGAAGACATAGTTCGTCAGCTTGAATTTGTTGCAAAAAGCGAGAATGTAACTGCCGATCCCGATGCTCTGCACATAATAGCTCAAAAGTCGGATGGTGCAATGCGCGACGCACTTTCAATTTTTGATCAGCTTGTTAGCTTTTCAGGTAATGTTCTGGAATATAAGCATGTGATTGAGAATCTTAATGTGCTTGATTATGACTATTATTTTCAAATCACTGATAATCTGCTCAGCAACAATATTCCACAAACTATGCTGCTTATTGATGAGATAATCAATAATGGTTTTGACGGACAACATTTTATAATTGGACTGGGAGAACATCTTCGTAATCTTCTGGTTTGTAAAGACAGTGTTACTGTAAGGTTGCTTGAAGTAAGTGCGGGGTTGAAAGAACGTTATCACCGACAATCTGCTGCCTGCGATACAAGATGGTTATTAAAAGCTCTGGAGCTTATTAACCGTTGCGACATTGATTACCGTATGAGCAATAATAAAAGAATGCTTGTTGAACTTACTGTTCTGCAAATAGGCAATAATCTTCATTCCAAACTTCAGCTTGACGCTCCCGGCATTTCAGAAACAACTCCTGTTCCGGTTGCAACAACGCCGGCTAATTCTAAAAAAGAAGAGATATCTGGTTCACAGGCATATAAAACTGACACACAAGCTTCCGCTGCACTTGCTGAACCGGAAGCTGAAACAAAAAAGACACCTGAAAAGTCTGTTGTTGAGCGTACCTTTATCCCTACTTCAGGTGTTTCAATAAAAAAGCCCACAGAAGATCAGGCAGAAACAGAAAAAGACGAAGCAAAAGACCTGAGTGATACCAAAATGAGTGAAGACCATCCTTTCACCGCTGAAGAACTTGAAAAAACATGGGAAGTTTTTGCCCGAAGTGTAGCTGCAGATTCGCCCAATCTTCATGCTACTCTGACCCAATCCACACCAAGGATTGCTGATGAATCAAACAGCATTATACTTTTTGCCATTCATAGTCAGCTTCAGCAACAGGAAATCTCAAATGCCAGACCTGAACTTATTGCATTTTTGAAAGATAATCTGAAAAATTCCCAAATAAGCATTCAAACCGAGATGGTTGAAGCGGTTAAAGAAGCAATTCCTTACACGCCTATAGAGAAATATCAGAAAATGAACGAGAAGAATCCAAATCTCAGCAATCTGAAAAATAAATTAAGTCTCGAACTCGATTTCTAAGTTTAAAAACAACACCATGCTACGAAAGATCAGTAGTTTTATATTGAAGATAAGCGGCTGGACAACTAACATGGAGCCTCATCTGGAATATCAGCGTTGTGTATTACTTATGGCCCCTCACACAAGCAACTGGGATTTTGTGGTAGGCAGGCTGGCATTATGGTCAATAGGTTTGAAAGCAAATTTTCTGATAAAAAAAGAAGCTTTTTTCTTTCCTCTTGGTCCACTGCTCCAAGCAATGGGAGGCATTCCGGTTGACAGGTCTCAGAGCAAAAATGTAGTCTGGGATATTGCTTTGAAGCTTAATAATGCTAAGCAAATGGCTATAGTGATAACTCCTGAGGGAACACGCAGTTTGCGTAAAGAATGGAAAAAAGGGTTCTACTATATAGCTTCAATTGCTGAAGTACCAATACTTCTGGGTTATCTTGATTATGCAAAGAAAGTCGCCGGAATTGCAGCAATGCTTTATCCGACTGATGATTATAAAAGCGATTTGGCTAAAATATATGATTTCTATAAGGATTTTACTGCTCTATATCCTGAAAAGTTCAATCTTTCGCCAATGTATAGAAAAGAAGCTTAAGATTGATTAATTCCTGCCCTTTAACAGTAACTGTAACACATAAAAATCAAAGTCTTTTAAGGCTACCCGGCGAAATAGTTAGCAAAATTGAGTGTCCAGTATGATCAATTTTAAGTACTACCTTGCGTTTTCCTCTTATTTCAATCAATTCGGCAGGCATGTCCCGGAACGGACCACGGGTTATTAGCACTTTATCACCGGTTTCAAGCCCCTGATCAGTTATTTCCACCTCCATACCTGTATCAATTATATAGCGCAAGGCATTGATCTGCCAATCAGGAATCCGTGCAGCTTTGCCTTCAAAAAAAACAAAACGTACAGCCCCGGGAGTATTTAAAACATCAAAATATTCCTTTTCAGTTATTCTTACAAAAACATATGAGCGGATCAACGGCTCTTCAACCCATTTCTTCCTGTCACTCCATTGCTTTAGTGTTTTTTGCAAAGGCAGGAATGATTCAATTCCTCTGGCTGTCAGTTCAGCATGGACTTTTTTCTCATTACGCGAACGGGTATAAAGTGCAAACCAATCAGCCATAATACATGAACTTATTTTTTATTACAAACTCCAATACAAGAAGTCCTTTGCAAAACCCCTGTAAAGTCCTTTCAAATCAACAAGGATCCCTTTTTCTGTAAGCAGTTTCTTAAAGAAATCTTTACTTAGCTGTGTATATGGTTCATGACTAACTGCCACAATTACAGCATCATACTGTTTTTTTGAATGCAATCTGTCAGGAGCAATCAGTTCAATGCCGTATTCATGATAAAATTCATCAGTACTTGCATAAGGATCAACCGCATCAACATTTACACCATAACTAACAAGCTCCCGGATTATATCAGGAACCCTCGAATTACGGATATCACTGACATTTTCCTTAAACGTGGTTCCCATGACCAAAACTTTAGAGTCGGTGATCTGCTTATCAGCGGCTATGAGTTTTTTAACAAGTTGTTTTGCCACATAAAAACCCATACTGTCATTTATAAAACGTCCGGCATTAATGATCTGCGGATGATAACGAAGTTCCTTGGCTTTATACGTAAGATAATAAGGATCAACACCAATGCAATGCCCGCCGACCAAACCCGGATAAAATTTCAGGAAATTCCATTTTGTACCGGCAGCTTCAAGCACCTCATAGGTATTTATACCCATGCGGCTAAAAATGATTGATAATTCATTCATGAACGCAATATTGACATCGCGCTGGGTATTCTCAATAATTTTTGCAGCTTCAGCCACTTTTATTGACGAAGCGTGGTGAATACCGGCTTTAACCACCATTTCATAGAGTTTTGCAATAACCTCAAGTGATTCATTATCGCAACCTGAAACCACTTTTATGATCGTGGATAGTGTATGTAGTTTATCGCCCGGATTTATGCGTTCAGGCGAAAATCCCACTTTAAAATCCTCAATATATTTCAAACCTGAAAGTTCTTCAAGGATAGGAACACAATCGTCTTCGGTGCAACCCGGATATACAGTTGATTCATACACCACGTAGTCACCTTTTTTCAAAACATTGCCAATAGTTCGTGTGGCGGCAAACAAAGGTCTGAGATCAGGCATATTGTGTTTATCAATGGGTGTAGGAACCGCAATAATGTGAAAATCGGCATTACGAAGGTCATCGGGATTTGCAGTAAACAGAATTTCAGTGTTGTCAAAAGATGAACTTTCCAGTTCATTACTCGGATCTATATGATTTTTCATCATTTCAACCCTGTCTTCACGAATATCAAATCCTATTACCGATATTTTTTTTGCAAATTCCAAAGCTATCGGCAAACCCACATAACCCAGACCGATCACGCTTAGTTTTGCTTCTTTTTTAATTAATTTTTCAATCATATATATGTCAATGATAAATGGTTAAGATTAAAGTTGTGCTTAATTATTTCTTCTTTTTTTTAACTTTCTGATCATTTTAACAATGGATGGTAGTCTCCTTTTTTTCCAACCGGAGCTGCATTTCTTATTTGATAGGCAACATTGATGCTTGGGCGCGCATCGTCAAGTCCAAAACCACGACCAGCCAGAATTTCCTTATAAGCTTCGGTATGTAATTCGGTAAAACCCTCACTGAAATCAATTTCTTCTCCTTCGAGCTGAAGGGAGCGATAAGTACGCAATCCTCTTTGTTTTACCTTTTCAGGAATATCATTGTAATCAAGACTTAGAAACCATCTAACCCTCGTCTTTTCAAGGATCAGCAAACCTGCTGCTTTATTTTCACTGCTGTAATGCACAATGTTTTCTTTCACACCGCCAAAGATCCACAGCAACATATCAAAAAAATGGATTCCAATATTTGTAGCCACACCTCCTGATTTCTCGATTTGCCCTTTCCAGGAAATAAAATACCAGCGTCCCCGGCTTGTAATATATGTCAGATCAATATCGTATGTTTTATCCTTTGAAGCTGAATCAATTTTTTGTTTCAGGGCTATAATTGCAGGGTGCAGGCGCAATTGAAGTATATTGTAAATTTTACAATCACTTTCTTTTTCAATTACCTGTAAAGCATCAACATTCCAGGGATTAAGCACCAAAGGTTTCTCACAGATTGCATGTGCCTGATTTCGTAGAGCCAGCCTTATATGAGCATCATGTAAATAATTTGGCGAACAGATACTTACATAATCTATTTTATTATCTCCAAGCCTGCGCTGCTTGTCAAGATGACGATCAAAACGTTCGGGTTCTGTAAAAAAATCTGCTTCAGGAAAATACTGATCAATAGTTCCCATTACATCAAACCTGTCGAGAGCGCATACTATACGATTTCCGGTTTCTTTCACAGCCCTCATATGACGAGGCGCTATATAACCTGCCGATCCTATCAAGGCAAACGATAATGGTTTTTGATCCATGACAATAAATTTTGCTTGTGCTAAAAAGTAAAAGTAAAAAGGTTTATAACGATTAAAACTGCAAAAGTATTGAAATTGCTGAACAAAAAGTCAAACGTTTCACACCTGTTCTAAAAGTAAATGTGTAATGATCAAACTATAATCCGGACTTAATTGGTTTGAGCAATTTATAATTCAGATGCAGAAATTAATGTAACTATCATATATTTGCATGTGTTTTTTAAGGACGAAACCATTGGTTCCAAAACTTTGTTTACGAAAATAAATAATTACAAACCATTATGGATATAAGGCAAACTTCAGAACCTCAGCCTTCAAAACCTTATCCCGTTATCAGGAACAAGAAAGTACTTGTTACTGGCGGTGCCGGTTTCATAGGTTCAAATATTTGTGAAGATCTTCTAAGATTTAACAATCAGGTTGTTTGTTTCGATAATTTTCTAACTGGTTTTCGAAAAAATATTGAACCTTTTCTCACTAATCGAAATTTTCAGTTGATTGAAGGTGATATCCGAAATATTGAAGATTGCCGGAGGGCTTGTGAGGGAGCTGAACTTGTTCTGCATCAGGCAGCATTAGGCTCAGTACCTCGCTCAATAAATGACCCTCTGACAACCAACGATATAAATATTAATGGATTCTTAAATGTTTTGATTGCTGCCCGCGATGCTAAAATCAAGCGTTTTGTGTATGCTGTAAGTTCATCTGTTTATGGAGATTTGGCTAATTTACCCAAAATAGAGGAAAACATCGGCAACCCTTTATCACCCTATGCAGTAACAAAATATGCAAACGAGCTTTACGCCCACGTTTTCGCACTCAATTATGGTATGGAAATTATAGGACTGAGGTATTTTAATGTATTTGGAAAACGACAGGACCCGAACGGACCCTATGCTGCTGTAATTCCCAAATTCACCATGCTGCTGATGGCTCATAAAAGCCCCGTAATAAATGGCGACGGTTCTAATTCCCGCGATTTCACTTATATTGATAATGTATTGCAAATGAACCATCTGGCAGCTACTACTCAAAACAAAGAAGCGCTGGGGCAGGTTTTTAATACTGCAACCGGCGAACGTAATGATCTGAACCAGTTATTTAATTATATAAAGGAATATCTGAATCTCTATGATAAAGATATAGCAAAAATTGAACCTGTTTATGGTCCTGAACGTCAGAGTGACATACCTCATTCACTTGCTTCAATTGATAAAGCAAAAAGGCTGCTTGGTTATAATCCTCAGTTTAATTTAAAAGAAGGTTTAGAAATTGCTGTAAAATGGTATTACGAAAACCTGAAGAATACTTAAACCTGATATCTCACTAAATTAAATATCAAACACTTAACCTAATTTTATTAATCAGCCCAACCCCCCACTCCATTTAACTTTTCATTTTTCACTTTTAACTTTTCACTCTTAACTTTCATCTTCCCTTCTTATGAAACAATATAAACTCTACCTTGCCGGTGAATTTCGTGAAACCAGGAACTCAACAGAAGTCAGGAATCCTTTTAACAATGAAGTAATTGGTCTGGTTTCCATTGCTTCGAAAAATGATCTTGAAGATGCCATTGTTGTTGCTGAAGCAGTATTTTCAGAATTTCGCAAACTGCCATCATATCAGCGTTATAAGATACTAATGCAAATATGTAATGAGCTTGATAATGAGAAAGAGCGCCTTTCAAAAATCCTTGCTGCCGAAGCTGCCAAACCTATCAGGCTTGCTGTGGCTGAAATTGACAGGGCTGTTGAGACTTTCAGGATAGCTGCCGAAGAAAGTAAACGGCTGCCAAGGGAATATATCAGCCTTGACTGGACATCAGCGGGGTTAAATAAGGAAGGGCTTGTTAAGTATTTTCCGGTAGGACTTGTTGCCGGAATTGCACCTTTTAATTTCCCAATAAATCTTGCAGTTCATAAAATAGCTCCTGCAATAGCTGCCGGTTGCCCAATTATTCTTAAACCTTCTACTTCTACACCTCTTTCGATGTTGGAGCTTGCCAAAATAATTGACAACAGCGATTTGCCTAAAGGTGCTGTTTCAATTTTACCAATGGATCGGCAAACAGGAAATCAGCTTGTAACTGATGAGAGGTTCAAACTATTGTCTTTCACCGGTTCGCCAGAAGTAGGATGGAAAATGAAACAGCAGGCAGGAAAGAAAAAAGTAGTGCTTGAGCTTGGAGGTAATGCCGGCGCTATAATTACTGAAACTTGTGATTTTGACTGGGCTATGCGCCGTTGCTTAGGAGGTGGTTTCTCATACGCCGGACAGGTATGCATTCACACACAAAGAATTTATGTTCATGAAAGCATATTTAACCCATTCGCAAAACTTTATGTCGAAAAAGCAAACAAGCTTAAATTTGGAGACCCTATTGACCCTTCAACAGATATAAGCTCTATGATTGATGAAACAAACGCAATAAGAGTAGAAACATGGGTAAATGAAGCTGTAATTGAAGGCGCACAAATTTTATCAGGTGGTAAAAGGAATGGTTCGTTTTATGAACCTACTGTACTTACAAATACAGAACCTTCAATGAAAGTATGTGAGATGGAAGTTTTTGGTCCGGTTGTAGTTATTGAGTCATATAATAACTTTCATGAAGCGGTAAAGCAAATCAACAACGGACGCTATGGACTACAGGCAGGAGTTTTTACAAACAGAATTGATGAAATGAATTATGCCTTTGAACATCTTGAAGTTGGCGGAGTGATAATAAATGATGTTCCTACTTTCAGAGTTGATAATATGCCCTATGGAGGAGTAAAAGATTCCGGTTTTGGAAGAGAAGGTGTAAAATATGCCATCCTCGATATGATGGAGCCACGATTGCTAATTAAAAATTTCTGAAAATTTGGACAATCGCATTATTTTTTATATATTTGCGGGTTATTAATCCAAAAACCCGTCATCATGAAAAAAAATGTACTTTTAGCAGTAGCAGTTTTTGCTTTTATGGCTGTAAATAGCTTGCCAGTTCAGGCTTTTAGCCAAAACAAGAAAGAACTTAACCTGATCACACAGAAAACACAATCCTCCAATCAGGTTGTCAATGATTTCATTAATCCTGAACAAAGTTCTGGAAACAATAAAACAGTAAACGTGGTTGCCATTGGAAGTTCAGCAAATGCTTTTGGACTTTCGGGCGCAGCACGCAATATTTTATGGGCTGATAATCAGTTGAACACCATCACTTTTATTCATCGCATGAATAATCCTCCGGGAAGCGGAAATATTGCATTTAGCTATTCGGTAGATGGTGGTTTGACATGGAATATAAATAATCAGATCCTGAGTTCGCAATATAATGCCCGCTGGCCTCAAGGTGTAATTTATAATCCCACTGGCAATGCTTTACCCGAAATCGCCAGTTTTACTTATTTTTCGCCTTCAATACCGGGTGGCAATTATGTATCAGGAACGTGTAATCTTAATGTGCCTTTAAATCCTACTCATAACTTGTGGGAAGGAGAAATTACTGATGCAATTGTTAATTTCATTATCAATCCGGTTAGCGGACATACATTTTCAGTTGCTGCAGGTACTGACGAGTTTGTTTATTCAGGTGATCTCGTGCTCACAAAAGGAGTATTCAACATTGCTATCAACGATTTTGATTACAGCCAAACGCTAATTCCGCTGCCTGCACATCCCCAGGGCAACCTGGAGGCGCCGGTAGATATCAGAATTGCTTTTGCTCCTGACGGGCTTGTCGGCTATATTTCAGCACTTTGGGATAACATGCTTGACACCCATGCCGGTGGACAAGGTTATTATCCTATTCTTTTTAAAACTACCGATGGAGGAAATACCTGGGATTCACCGGAAGCTATAATTATAGGTGGTTCAGAAGGTTTTTCAGCAGTAAAAAACTACTTAAGCGATTATGAACTGGAAGATATTTTTGGATTACCTATACCGGATCGTAACTCTTTGATTTTTACAACTGCTTATGATCATGGATTAGCAGTGGATGTAAATGGCAACCCTCATATAGGAGTTACAGTCGGACTTATAGAAACAGAACCTTATTCAATTTACGGTGGAAATAGCGGATATGCTGCCACTTTCCATTTTCATAAATCCGCTGTAACACAGGCTTATAAAGCCAATTTAGTATGTCGTAACAAAACCTTCAGGGGGTATTTTGGTCCTGACTTTCAACTGACAGAAGACAACCGCACTCAGGTTTCATCAACACAGGATGGCAGCAAAATATTCGTTTCATGGCTTGATACCGATTTTGAAGGAATATATGATAATACCATGCCCGATATTTATTGCTGGGGTTTTGATGCCATGAACCAGAGCTTCACTCATGTTGCCAATGTTACCCAATCTTCTGAAGCCGGGTTCGAAGCTTTTAATGGCACTGCATCTCATTATGTTTTCAGCAATCAAAACAGTTATACCATACCATTTGTATATCAAACAATTACTGATTTCGATCCTTTAAGCCCCGTTGAGTATAAATACATTAACGACTTCTCTTTTACAGATTCCGATTTTATCAGCGGCGTAACAGTAAACTTTATAGTACAAGATATAAACAATGTTCCTGTTGCAGGTGCTTTAATTACTTTGGATGATATAACCAATCCAGCAGGAGATTATACATTTCATGATGTTACTCAAGGCATTCATAATTATACTATTGAGAAATATGGATTTAATACTTATACGGGAGTAGTAAATATTACAGATCAAAATGAAACCATTACGGTAACACTCGAGAATTCCGGCTTTGCAATGATTATTCGCGATGTTACTGCTATTGCCGGTGATGATATTCTTGTTGAGCTCGAAATAAATAATGAAGATTCTTTTATTACATTTCAGGCTGATATTTTGTTACCCGATGGTTTTGGATTTATTGAAGGCTCAGCGCAATTAAATCCTGAACGAATAACCGACCATTCAATCACTGCCCATGTTTTACCCGAAACCAATATATTGCGTTGTTTAGCTTTCACGCTTACTAATGATAGTTTTATTGGAAATTCCGGTGTTATTGCTTCTTTTATGCTGACCAGCCCAACAACTCCGGGAATATACGAGCTTGTTCTGATAAACGGAGGACAAAACGGAATTGTTACTCTTATTGCACCCGATGCCTACACTGTTACTTTTGTTATAAAAGATCAGAACCAGCAGCCAATAGATTTTGCAGTTGTGACCTTGGGAACAATTACTAATCCGGTAGGAAATTATGTATTTCACAATATTACTCCGGGTGTTTATAATTATACTATCGAGAAATATGGATTTATTACTTATACGGGAGTAATAAATGTTACTGATCAAAATGAAACCATTACGGTAACACTCGAAAATTCCGGCTTTGCAATGATTATTCGCGATGTTACTGCTATTGCCGGTGACGATATTCTTGTTGAACTCGAAATAAATAATGAAGATTCTTTTATTACATTTCAGGCTGATATTTTGCTACCCGATGGTTTTGGATATATTGAAGGCTCAGCGCAATTGAATCCTGAACGAATGACCGACCAATCAATTATTGCCCATGTTTTACCCGAAACCAATATATTGCGTTGTTTAGCTTTCACGCTTACTAATGATAGTTTTATTGGAAATTCCGGTGTTATTGCTTCTTTTATGCTGACCAGCCCAACAACTCCGGGAATATACGAGCTTGTTCTGATAAACGGAGGACAAAACGGAATTGTTACTCTTATTGCACCCGATGCCTACACTGTTACTTTTGTTATTCAGGATATTGATCAGCAACCAATTGATGACGCTGTTGTAATTCTTGGAAATATTGGCAATTTACCCGGCGACTATGTATTTACAGATATTTTGCCGGGAAATTATTCCTATTTTATTGAAAAAGACAGCTATATTTCAGTTTCAGGAATTGTAGAATTGATTGACTCAGATCTTACCATAAGCGTTACACTTGAATCAGGTGGCAATGTTATTGTTCTTCATCCTGTTATAGGTGAAGCAGGGCAAAATATCTTAATTGATGTAGAATTTATTAATGAGGATACAACATTTGTGGCTTTTCTGTTTGATGTTAATTTACCTGATGGTTTCGAATATGTACCCGGCTCAATTGTGATAAACCCTGAACGGATTCCTGATTTACAGATCATGGCCAGTACGTTGCCTGGCACCAACACATTACGCTTTGTTGCATTTTTTATAACAAATACGGGTTTTATAGGTCACTCCGGAGTTGTTTTTAGTTTTATTCTTTCTACTCCGAAGGTACCGGATATTTATATTCTTAAAATTGGGGATGCCATTTTTGGTACAATTGAAGGAACGAATATTTTAACAGATGTAGTTGATGGCATAGTTACACTTCTGATACCAACAGGGATTCCAGAGCCAGAAAATGAAACAGTACGGGTTTTTCCGAATCCTGCAACACATACTCTGAATATAATGTCGGAAAAGCCAATGGAACGTGTTAAACTATTCAATTTCAATGGGCAGTTGATGTTTGATTCCCGTGCAATTGATAATACTTCGGCACAGATCAAGGTAAGTCAATACCCTGCGGGAATTTATTTGCTTCAAATTATCAACAACGAAGGACAGATTCTGAACCGAAAAATAACAATCCATAGTTACTGAGTTCACAGCGAAACAGTTGATTGAATTTTTTCCATATCTTCAAAAATTGGATTAAGTAAAAGAAAAATTTGTATGGGAAGAATTAAGGTAATGTGTAACTTCAGAACTCCTGATCTCACGCAGGCGGCAATGTCGCAGTTTTGTAGACCAGCTTGAGTTTTGTACCTGGAAAAATTGCTTCATAATCGTTTATGGTTTGACAAATTT